>NZ_BASE01000026.1 GCF_000813125.1 Mesobacillus selenatarsenatis SF-1 | reverse complement strand
GGTGATTTGTCTGAAGTGGGTACAGGTTCGGACAAAACCTGGAAGCCAAGCAACGATTTTGTCTGAAGCGAACCCGAGTCTTACCCCTTCGGTAAAATCAATTAATACAAGAGAAATAAAAATCGCCTGAGCTCACTACCAAAGCTCAGGCGAAAACTAAACTATTCTTTTAGCTCAGGCTTCAGCCATCCCTCGAAATAACCTTTTGCCTGTGGATGGCCTGCTTTTTCAAAAAGTTCGATTACATCGTGTCCGGATGCATTTTTATTTGCGAAATCGTTGATATATGTCTTCAAAGCTTTGTTTACTTTTCCAGCCTTGACTATATAGTCCAACTCAGCATACATATTGTAACCGTGAATACCCATCAGGACTGTGTAATCATTTATATTTTTAAAATCGCTTAAAGGGCTGCTTAAATATTGGCCTTCTTTTTGAATTCTTGCAATCTCGTCCTGCTGCTTTAATTGCTCTTCTGCAGTTTGACTAATCGTATAGCCTTTTTCACCCATATAAGTTTTCAAGGAATAGCTCACGAGGCTTTCATTTACCCATGGTTCTTTATATCCCTGGCTTCCGACCATGCCTGACAGCCACTGTCGGATTACGCCATCTGCCATACTGAGAGAACCAAAGTTATTTTCAGAAAAGTTATATCCTGGTGAAAAAATCATTCCCTGGTAAGCCGTTTGTGGGTTGCCTTCCGCGGTTCGGATGATATCCAGTTCTTTATAAGGTAATGTTGAACCGTAAAACTCCTCAAAATAATCGATCGATTGACCTGCAGCCATTGCATTTCTGTTTGCTGTCTCTTGCTTGTCGGTGGAAGGGCGGTACCATACATTCACCAGTGTTTCATTACGAGTCATGAATCTTTCAGTTTGATAATATTGTTTATCCAACAGAACGACAGAAAAATCACGGACATTATCCACCTTAGCAGTGTACTTCCTGCTTTCACCTTCGTTTACTGTAGTAGCATTAACTTCTTCTGCGTTCGAAAGAATCTCGAATTTATCAGCAGCGTTTATTGTTACATCATAGTTAGCTGTTTCACTATAAAAAGGGTGACCGATTGGTGAATATGGGTCCAGATTCCAGCCGTTTTTATCATACACAGCCTGTTTTGGCAGGAAGTTGCCGAGCCAGACTGCCGCATAATCATAGCTTGTATTGCTATAATTCTCAGGAAGCTGGAAATTGAATTGAAGGTCAAGCTCGGCAGTTGCCTTGTCTTTCCACTCACCCATTTGAATTTCTAAAATAGTGCCTTCAACTTTAAAATCAGCTTCCTGGTTATTCACTTTGATGTTTTCAATATCGATCCAGCCAGGTGTAGGTGATGGCCCTCGAACGAATTCCCAATCCGGGCCATCGATCGGTTCTTTAAACTGGTTAGGGTACAGGTGAAAATAAATCTTATCCTGGGCGGAACCGGTAGTATTCGTAGTGGAGACATGCAGTGTGCCCTGCAATGTTGCCTCAGCATCCTGATAAGTCAGGTCAGCCTTATATTTGACGGGCGCATGCTCCTTATTGGTAAAGATGTAACTAAATAAGTCTTTATCTTCTTTTGGTTCAGTTGATGCACCAACACTAGTTTCCTTTTTCTTGGCTTCTTCGTTTCCGAAAAACTCAGCATACGAGAATACACCGGCCCATAATACGAATGAGACCGTCAATAATGTAGTAAATATGGGCTTAGGATATTCTGAGATATATTCGGCAACCCTTAACGCACTCTTTTCAATAATCCTGTAAACCTTATAACGGCTCAAATACCCTCGGAAATCCCTGAGTATTTCGCGAATTAAGTCACTAATATATATCTTCTTTTCATACTCCGTCTCTGGCTGTTCTTGCACGCCAACTATTACAAAATTTCTTGAGAGGCTGGTATCTTCTTTAGCGGCAGACGTTATAGCCATTTGTTTAACCGGCACAACTCCAGCGATATGGTCCTCGACCCCTTTTTTCATCCAATTCACGATGATGGCTATAAAAGCAATGATCAGGATCGGACTGTAGGCCATCCATGGGGCTCTTCTGATTAGCCAGAAGTTTTGGCCGGCCATTCCAGCTAGTTCGTTGGTGATTGTTCTGTATATCAGACGTGGTGTATCAGTCAAAGGCGTGGGGTGCGGGCCGCCTAAATACAATGAAAAAATCCCAAGAAACGTCAACAGCTGTAAGATTGATAGGATTTGCTGTGTAGTCAATAACAGCAAATGAGATTTGATATTGGGCCATATATGCTTTTTCAAGGTGTGAAACTTGCTGGCACCCATCAGTATTGAGCTTAGAACATAAGGTTGTTTTTCTATTTCTTCTATCATATCAAGGATGTAATAATAGACGCCGGGAAGACCGACCAGCAGCATAATAATCAATTGATATTCCAATATGACCATTGCTGAAATCCCGGTCGGTATTGATGCGACAGGAAGCATCAAAATTATCGCGACAAGCAATTGAGGAATATATCTGAATGGCCAAAAGAACGCACTGAAATACCGTTTAAAGCACGGATACAATAATTTCGTTATAAGCGCCAGTATTGTACCAACCAACAGTCGGGCAAGCGTGATTCCCAATATAGCGCCGAGAGTATACTTAACTCCAACGAGCACTAGATTAACCATGCTTCTTGCACCCAAATCCGTCCCGAGTGGAAAGATTAGCGAAGGAGGAGCAGGCGGAGCCGCGACAAAGTTTCCTTCATCATCGAAAATCAGTGGCTCATTGCTTTCAGGCATAAGCTCTGTGTTCCAGCTGATCAGGAACAATGCAAGAAGTATTGTCGAACCAATCAGGATATTCCGATGCTTAAGATTATTAATGTAAGATATTAATTCCAAAAACTTCTTGAAGGCTGCTTTCAAGAATACAAGCAACCCTCTTTTTACTTTTTGTGGATTTGGATCTTTTGTCTCTCTGACAAGAAACATTAGACTTTTGTTGAAAAAAGAAGCAGTCAAAGTGAATGCAGATAAGAAAATACCCCTGATTCTTCTCATATATCCATCCCCCGGACGCTTCCAAACTTTTTACCGATCAACGAAACGAATCTCTCTAGAAGAATGACTGGAAGCATGAAAACTCCTACATAAAAGAAAATATTCATTGGAGAAGTACTTTGAATCTGCAATAGTTTATTAAGTTCCTGGATGTACCCGTCAAGGACAAACATGTGTTCAACGAGCACCAGGTTTGTCAAAACCATAAAGATTATGGTCTTAAAATGGATCGAGACAACCGGTACGATATTGCGGGTTAAATGGGAGAAAAGCAGCTGCATCTTCGATAACCCTTTTGCCTGGCCTAAGAGAATATAATGTTTTTCAAACTCTTCCTCCATTACTTTTATTAGGTATTGGGCAAAAAACAGTGATGGCAGCAGGGAATTAATGATCATTGGAAAAATTAGTGGTTCCTTTCCGGCTAAACCATACATGGTAACCAGGCGGATTTGAAATTCCCTGTAAAGAGTAAACAAAAACATCTGTATCATGAAAATAATCAGCAGATCAGGTATGCCCTCGAGGAAGTTAAGGATATTTTTCACCTTGGACCGTTGTTTGTATGGGAAATTCATAAATAAATAAGCGATTAAACCTCCGATTAAAAAAGAAAACAACAGACTTACAAAAATAACTTCAAGCGAGTATGTATACCGGTCAATAACTGTTTCCGTGTTCCAGCTGTCGAAAAATTGCCAGCTGGCAGGCTTGGAAAATTGCATGACAGTATCTCCGAGTACTTTTAAAAAGGAAAACAGATTTATACCTAGGTGTTCACTAGCAGGATCCCGAAATGCGAAAAGCCTGGGAAATGCCACAAAAAATAAAAGACCCGCGATGGAGGTCAAAAGTAAAAATAGGTAATGTATAAATTTTTTCATAGTCTCTCCTTTGGAAAAATTTTCTTTAAGTTTTGACGTAGTTAAGTTATGAAAGGTTGCAAGATTTAAGAAATATTTTTTAATAATTTTGTGATAATTGAAAAAATAATGTAATATGAATTATAATAAACCGACTGGATAGTTTATTTTGACTATTTCATGAATTACGAAGCTATTCGGTAGTCCTTTTACGATAACAGCCTGCTAAGCATCATTAATTGTATTAAACCAAATGATTAACGAAAAAGGGGGAAGTGGCATGGAACAAAAGGTAATGAACCAAACAATCATGTCTGCGCTCGAAAAGTTCAATGAATTAGATGAAAAGATTTCGCATTTTAATAGTATTTTAGGTTTATTGAGCTGGGACCAAAAAGTTATCTCACCGAAAAAAGGACGCTCTATATTTGCGAATGCAAATGGGACACTTAGAACAGAAGCGTTCAAGTTGACTGTTTCAGAGGAAATGGGGGAGGCACTCAGCACGCTCTCTACACCAGAAGCAGAGGAGTACCTTGATGAGGCGGTAAAGGCTAAAATCCGTGAACGCCTTAAATTTTATAACCGTTCAAAGAGTATTCCAGCTGCAATGATTAAAGATTTCTCTGTGCTTACATCAAGAGCAAATGATGCCTGGGAAGAGGCAAGAGAGAATAATGATTTTGAAAAATACCTTCCGTTTCTTGAGAAAATTATAGAATTCAAAAAGAAAGCTGTTGAAATTTACGGTTATGAAAACCATCCATATGATGCACTCCTTGACGAATTTGAGCCTGGCCTGACTGTGGAAAAGCTTGACCCATTGTTTGTTAAATTAAGAGAATCAAGCGCTGATTTACTTAGAAGAATTCAAGAGTCTTCATACAAACCGTCAGTGGAGATATTTGAACAACCATATCCAATAGAGAAACAAAAAGATTTCAATCGTTATATCTTGCCGCTGATAGGCTTCGATATGGAAGCAGGCAGGCTTGATGAAACTGTCCATCCATTTGCGCAGCCTGTAAATACCCGTGATGTGAGGATTACGACCAGATATCTAGAAAATAATGTCCGCTCCGCTATTTTCGGTACAATTCATGAGGCTGGGCATGGAATTTACGAACAAAATATCAATCCGGAATTCCAGGATACAGTTCTTCAGGAAGGTGCTTCCTTTGGAATACATGAATCTCAGTCACGTTTCCTTGAAAACATGGTAGGGCGCAGTGAGGAATTCTGGAAGTACTTCTATCCGAAACTGCAGGAACATTTCCCAGAACAACTTGGGAAAGTGGCATTGGATGATTTTTATCGAGCCACGAATGCTGTCCAGCCATCTTTCATCCGAGTTGAGGCTGATGAGCTAACGTATAATCTTCATATCATGGTTCGCTATGAAATTGAAAAGGCGTTGATTGCCGGGGAAATAGAGGCGAAGGATCTGCCAGGAATATGGAACGCAAAAATGAATGACTATCTTGGCATTGCACCATCAACTGACAGTGAAGGGGTGCTCCAGGATATCCACTGGTCGTTCGGAGGACTTGGCTACTTCCCGTCATATTCGCTTGGAAATCTGTATGCAGCCCAAATCCTGAACAAAATCAAAAAAGATTTACCCGATTTCTATGAGAGTATCGAGCAGGGGAATTTTTCAGTGATTCAAGACTGGCTGAAGGAAAACATCCATCAATACGGCATGCTGTATACACCTAATGAACTGATTGTAAAAGCCACCGGTGAAGAATTGAATGCGGATTATCTAGTTCAATATCTGGAAGAAAAGTATAGCAAAATATACAAATTATAATTTAGCGACGAAAATGAGGTAATTCAAATGACGCCAATTGTTTCAGAGGAATATAAGGAAAAGAAGCGTCAGGAAATACTACAGAGCGCTCATGTTTGTTTTGCCGAGAAGGGTTTTGAAGCATCGACTGTTGATGATATTGTCGCTCGTTCTGGCCTGAGCAAAGGGGCAATCTATAATTACTTTAAAAGTAAGGATGATATCTACCTTGCATTGATGGAAGGCCAGACAAATAACTCGGGAAATAAATTTGCAAAAGCGATAGCTGAGCGAAAGACAGCGCTGGATAAGCTCAACTACTTGATTGAAGCCTACCTGGATAACGATCCGAATGATGAAGCGAACAAGGGTCATGCGATTGTTCATTATGAGTTCAGATTGTACTCAACACGGAATCTGGAGTTAAAGGAAGTGTTGACTGAGCGATATAAAGATTTCTTTGTCTCATTGTTGATAGGAATCATTAAAGAAGGCCAGACATCAGGTGAATTCAACAAAGAGCTAGACCCCGTGACATATGCGGATATTTTTTGGGCGATGGTCAATGGAGCTACATTGCAGGCAACTATACTTGAAAATTATCAATATAAACTTATATTAAAAGAAATGCAGAATATGTTCTTGGAAAAATTAAGACTATAAATGATTAAAACCAGTGAGGCGGGTCCTCACTGGTTTTAATTTTGTTTCGACAGGTCCAGGTGCTGAAAGAAATGAAGTTGACGAAAACAGCTATATTATTTCAACTCTAGGACATCTTGTGAATATAGTGATTTTTCCTTTAATAGTTTCTTCAGTTTTTGCTTGTTTTTTCTCCCGGACAGAATGTAAAGGAAGTCCCCAGCCATGATGACTGTATTCCCGGTAGGTGCAATCAGTTTGCCATTGCGGATGACCGCATTCACCAGTGTCCCTTCTGGAAATGGAATTTCCATCAAGGTTTTCCCGACAATTGCACTTTCGCTTTCCATTTCATATTCAATCATCTCAGCATCAGCTTTTCCGAGTGAAATCAACTCAAGTGATTGCATCGGAACCGTTTTCTTAGGACCATTCAATCCTAGCTTATTGGCGAGCATAGGTATGGTAGCTCCCTGGATCAGAGCACTCGTCAGAACAACGAAAAAGACAACATTGAAGATCTGATGGCTGTCCTCGATACCTGCCAGTAAAGGGAAGGTGGCGAGGATAATAGGGACTGCGCCTTTCAATCCCGCCCAGGAAAGGAAAATTCGCTCTTTATGGGTATACTTCATTTTAGTCGTTGAGATGAACACCGCAACGGGTCTCGCTACCAAAATCAGAATCAATGAGACCAGAAGCCCTTGAATTAAAATGGCAGGAGTGAAAAGTTCTGACGGAAATACAAGGAGTCCAAGGATGACAAACATAAGAATTTGCATCATCCATGCGAAACCCTCTGAAAAACGGAAAATAGAATGGCGGTAGGCAATTTCCGCATTACCGATCAGAATGGCTGCAATATATACAGCCAAAAGCCCGCTGCCGTTTAGGAATGCTGTGATGCCATAAGTCAGCAAGGCAAAAGCGGTTGCAAATACAGGATACAGTCCACTGGAATCCAGATTGATGGAATTCAAAGCCTTTACAGCTATCTTTCCAAATATGATTCCCAGTACCAACCCCAGCCCCATTTGCAAAAAGAAATCACCAACCAAGATCAGGATACGTGTATCTGGGATGGTAATGAGTTCAATCATTGCGACTGTTAAAAACACGGCCATCGGATCATTCGATCCCGATTCGGCTTCAAGGGTGGACCCAAGTTTTGGGGATATATTATGGTCTTTCAGGACTGCGAACACCGCTGCGGCGTCAGTTGAACCAACTATCGCACCAAATAAAATGGATTCAAGCCAGTCGAGGCCAAGGATCAATTTAGCAGCAGCCGCTATAATTCCTGAGGTTATTAAAACCCCAATAGTCGCCAATGATAAAGAAGGGACGATCACCGGCCTGACATCCTTCCAATTTGTCTGCAGGCCGCCTTCAAACAAAATGATGATCAGCGCAATTACCCCTATCTTTTGTGTCAATGATGCATTGTCAAAATAGACGATACCCAGGACATCACTGCCCATGACCATTCCGACCAATATAAAAAGGATAAGGGAGGGAACGCCTAATCTAGTTGAAAATCTCGTAGTCAAAACCCCGACAATTAATAAAAAAGCTAAAAGCATGATGAATGAGTCCGTACTAATAATATGTTCAGGCAATAAAAACTCCCCCTTATAGATTGATATTTATTTTAACCGGGACCGTTTCCTGGTCTACTCCAATAAAATGCTTTGTTTCTGATGGCGAGGCATGCTGTAGTCTTTTTTGGATGAGTGAAATTGCAACACCCTGGGAGTAGGCATGATAGCCAAATGTTTTCCTGAGAGTGGTCATTCCTACCGGTTCATCAATTCCGGCATTTTTGGCTGCCGCATTAATAATCCTGTAGGCTTGTTGTCTTGTAATTGGGTTAGAAGTTTTTCTCGACCTAAAAAGATAGTCTGTATCAATAAAAGAATTTTCATTTAAATATTTTTTTAGGGACCGCCTTATAGAGGCATTTAAGTAAACAGGAGGATTGCAATAGAGAGGAATGGAAAGAAAGTCTGTAATTTCCCCATCTTTATCGCATACATCGTGGACTCGCAGACTAAGTAATTCCTGAAGTTTAATTCCAGTATTGATACCAAGTAAAAACAAACAATAATCCCTGGTCGAGTGATTTTCGAGGAATTTTTTCATAATGATAATTTTCTTTTTGGATTTAATTGCACTTACCGTTTTCATTAAATCACTTCCTTAAGTAACTTAATTATATCTTAATCCAAGTTTTGTAACATACATTTTGCTTGATAAAGATTTATTTGTTACTCTACTGTCAAATGTTATAATGAACAGAATCTAAAAATTTGATATTAATATGGAGGCAATTATGCTGACTTTTGAACAGAAACTTGCAATTATTGAATCATTTCCTCAACTTGAACGAAAAAATGTCTCTTTAGGCCGTGTTAACTTTCATTATGCTGAGAGCATATACGACAAGAAAAATGTTGTATATCACCTTCACCCAAATGGGAATGGGTTTGTCTATGGTGAATTTTTAGAAGACTATGACATCGACCCTAAAGGTATGGTAAATATCCGCGATTTTTCTGAGAGAGAGCTCAAAACGATTATTGAACAGTCGATTGAGTCTCTTTCGGCCAACAGCACCATTGATTCAGCCATCATAGAGGACAATGAAGAGGAACGCTGGATTAATTCAGAAAACCACACATTGTTACTTGTACATGAAGATGAAATGTGGAATGTGTATGCTGGTCTGAACCTTGATGGTACATTCCTTTCTTACAATGAAGCCAAACAATATTTAGAAGAAGAAGGATTCAGGAAAAGATAAAAAGGATGCCACGTTGGCATCCTTTTTTCTATAGCAGATTATAAAATAATTTCGTTGTTGATAACTATATGGGTTATCTTAATTCAGCTCCAGCGCCTAGCCCCTCGAGTCGCTTGTCTAGCTGCGGCTCCTAACTCCTCGAGACGTTTCGGTCCTGCCAATGAAGTCAAAGAGCGACTTCACTGTCAGGCCCTCCAACGCTTGTCGGAGCTGAACGAGGCGCTTGCGCTTTTTGTTCAGTAGCCTATAATTTGAAATTCCCTGTCAGTTTTTCTAATTCCGATGCTGTCCGCTGGAGGATCTTTGTCGTCTCGTTTACATTTTCTGCGATTCTGAGCTGCTCTTGTGTGGACTGGTCTGTCTGTCCTGTGCCTGCAGCAATCTGCTGGGATGCTTGAGAGACTGTATCAAGGGAATTAGTTATTTGTTCAAAAGCGATAACCTGCTGTTCAATAGCAGTTGCGATGTTATTGGAGTTGTCTTCAATCTCCAATGTTGTTTCATAGATTTCATTAAGTGTATTTTTCGCCTTGGCAGATAGGTCTTTATTGTATTGTACAGCTTCTCTCGTTTTTGTGATGTAGTCAACTGCTGTACGAGTGTTCTGGACATTTTCGTTAACGATGGAAATGATAGTGGATGCCGATTTTGCGCTTTCTTCAGCAAGCTTCCGCACTTCGTTTGCTACAACAGCAAAGCCTTTTCCGTGTTCTCCAGCCCTTGCAGCTTCAATTGCTGCGTTCAGTGCCAAGAGGTTTGTCTGATCAGAGATTGTATTGATGATTTTTACGAACTGTGTGATTTTGTCTGATTGTTTTTCAAGCACGGTAATAATGTCAGCCAGCTGGTTTGTATTTTCATCTACAGCTTCAAGTCCTTCAAGCATCTCGTCAATCCTTACGGTTCCTTCTTTTGAAGTTACCGTTGAATTTTTTGCTATGAAGCTTGCCTGCTGAGCAGATGCGTTGATTTCTTCGATACCGGCGTTGATTTCTTCCAATGTTGCCTGCATTTCTTCAATGTTGGCGTTCTGTTCCTGTGTGCTTGCGGCCGCCTGCTGATTAGCTGATGTCAGTTCCCTGATAGCTTCTACCGAACTGGAGGCTGTCTTGGACAACCCAACTGTTTCACCTGAAACTTCCCTTGAACTTGTTTGCACCTGGGAAACGAGGGTTCTAAGGGAGGCAGCCATTGTATTGATACTTTCAGCGAGTGTTCCAATTTCATCTTTTGATTTAACGATGATATCATCTTGTGACAAGTCACCTTTTGCAATTTTTGCTGTTAAATCTTTGATGTTATTCAGTGGTTTGATGAGCCTGGACACAAGGAAATACATAGCTACGCTTGAGAGGGCGAGGATAATAAGAGATAGAATCCAAATGCCTGCGACCTCAGCATTAATCTTTTTATTTACCTGGGAAACGTCAAATTCGACTCCATAAAGGGCAATTGTTTTTCCTGCCATATCAGTGATTGGAGCAAAGCCGGTCATTTTTGAGCCATTTTGAGATTGGTATATTTCAGTAGTCGTCCTTTTATTTTCTTTAAAGGCTTCTAGGGCTGCCTGATCAAAATCTTTGCCGCCAGAATAATTTGAACCATATGTGATATCCTTTGACATCATTGCTGAGCTCATTGTTGGGATAGCAAATTTATCCCCATCCATCGTAATTAAATAAAGATTATGTATTAATGGGTTTTCCTTTAATATTTGATCCATCTGTTTCTGCATGGAGGTGACACCTGGATTGTTTTTTGAAGGATTGGTAATGATTGTTTTTGCTTTCCCTGCAGAAACCTGATCCGATAACAAGCTTGATATTGTATTAAGTTCTGCTTCCATCGAATCCATGTTGCTAGTCCTGATGGTGTATTGCGCATAGAATGTTGTAGCCAATGCAAGGAGCAGCATTGAGATTATGCTTAAAGATACAATCTTTAATTTAAGACTCATATTTTTGTTAAATCTTTTTTTGCTTGATTTCTTCGTAATTACTGTTTTTTTTACAGTGTTCGTCTTCTTCTTGAAAAGCAATTTGTCCACTCCCTCTGATCTTCGTAGGCGATAAAAATTTCTGCGAGAACAACTATACCATGCAGGAACTTCAAGATTCGGATTGAATCCTGAATTGTTCTCATATTATTGTTATTTTCGGCAATATTCAAAATTAGTTAAGGAAAATGGGTTAATTAGTCGGATATTTTTGTTTGACAGAAATATAGTGCTTTTATATATTTAAGGTAATTAAATATTCTCTTTTTAAAGGGGAGTAGCTGCTACAATAAAGTCGTCATTCCCGAGATGAAAGTCTCCGGCTTTATTGGCAACGTGGACGTTGTTAGCAAGACCTTTGCTGTCATGGTAAAGGTCTTTTTCTATGTGATTTAAGGCCTTTACCATGATGGTAAGGGTCTTTTCTTTTGGCCATGCGAAGGGGTATTTGGTTGACCAATCAATGGTTAGGGGGAAAAGAAAATGGAATTGACTTTATTTCTGGAGTATGGCTGGGTACTTATTGTGCTTGTAGTGATGGAAGGGCTTTTGGCTGCGGACAATGCATTGGTACTTGCACTAATGGTGAAGCACCTTCCCGAGAACAAGCGTAAAAAGGCTTTGTTTTATGGCTTGGCAGGGGCATTTGTGTTTCGCTTTACATCTCTGTTTGTGATTTCCTTTCTGGTCGATGTATGGCAAGTACAGGCGATTGGGGCTTTATACCTGCTTTTCATGTCTGTAAACCACATCATCAGGAAAATTGCTCTCAGGGATAAAAGCGAAAATCAAGACCAGCTATTGACCAAAGAAGGTACGAATCAAAGCGGTTTTTGGGGGACTGTTTTTAAAGTAGAGGTTGCCGATATTGCTTTTGCAGTCGATTCTATCCTGGCAGCAGTAGCCCTGGCTGTTGTACTGCCTGAAACTCCGCTGCCCGACATAGGAGGGATGGACGGGGGACAATTCCTTGTCATCTTCGCAGGCGGGATGATTGGACTGATCATCATGCGATTCGCTGCTAATATGTTCGTGAATTTGCTTGAAAGAAGGCCTGGTCTGGAAATCGCCGCGTTTGCTATTGTCGGCTGGGTAGGGGTTAAACTGGCGATTTTAACATTATCACACCCTGCATTAGGTATTATCAATCCTGAATTCTCCCATTCAACAGAATGGAAACTAACATTTTATGCAGTTCTTGTAGGAATTGCAGCGGCAGGCTGGTTCCTGTCCAATGAAAAGACTGCAGAGACTGCCAAAAAGGTATCATAATCACATGTACACTGAAGTATAACCCATCTGCATCAATATTTAGAGAGTTGACTTCAGTTTTTCATGTTGCTCCCGTCACCTTTGCTGTTTACAAGAGGTGGCATTGCTCAACCAGCCCATTTATAAATATATTCTACTCCAGATACCAATAATAAGTGTGGATTGATTCACGTTTTTCCTCTATTATGCGTTAGCTGTTTATTATAAGGGTATAATTTAAAAAATGGACAAAAAATCATGGTGCTGAAGGAATACGTTCCTTTGATCATCATTCCGTTTTGAATGGAGTACTGTCTTCTAGGAGGTGACTGCCTTACGAATGTAGGGCTTGCCCATTGATTATTACTAATTTGTTTTTAGTTGTTTTATTAATTGCGTTAACTGGCTTTTTCGTAGCGACAGAGTTTGCCATTGTAAAAGTGAGAAGTTCAAGAATTGATCAGCTCATCACTGAAGGAAGAAAAGGAGCACAATCTGCTAAGCACGTCATCACTCATCTTGATGAATATCTCTCGGCCTGTCAGCTGGGAATTACGATTACAGCTCTTGGCCTTGGGTGGCTCGGGGAGCCGACGGTTGAAGAAATGCTTCATCCTGTGTTTGAGCGCTTTCATCTTAATCCGTCATTATCCAGTATATTATCGTTCGGAATAGCCTTTGCTTCGATCACCTTTTTGCATGTGGTAGTTGGGGAGCTGGCTCCAAAAACGGTAGCAATTCAAAAAGCGGAGGCAGTTACCCTTGCATTTTCAAAGCCTATCATCTGGTTTTATAAAATTATGTACCCGTTCATTTGGGCATTGAATGGGTCAGCCAGGATTCTTGTCGGCTTGTTTGGTTTAAAGTCTGCATCTGAACATGAAATTGCCCATTCCGAAGAAGAACTCCGCATTCTTTTATCGGAGAGCTATGAAAGTGGTGAGATCAATCAAAATGAACTGAACTATGTTAATAATATATTTGAGTTTGATGAGCGAATAGCCAAAGAAATCATGGTGCCCCGGACTGAAATTGTCACGTTTGATATTTCAGATGATATCGATACGATTATTGATGTGATACAAAAAGAGAAATATACACGATATCCAGTCATAGATGGCGAGAAGGACAATATAGTAGGGATGATCAATATCAAGGAGATACTCACTGCTAAATTGACACGTAAGGATCTTCAAAAAGAATCGATTTTGTCATCATTTATTAAGCCTGTCATCAGAGTCATCGAAACCATTCCAATCCATGATTTGCTCGTCAAAATGCAGAAAGAACGCATTCATATGGCCATCTTGATTGATGAATATGGCGGCACATCCGGACTGGTGACTGTCGAGGACATACTTGAAGAGATTGTTGGAGACATCCGTGATGAATTTGATGTGGACGAAATCGCCGAAATCAGAAAAGTAAATGAAAACCACTATCTATTCAGCTCAAGAGTTTTGATTGATGAAGTAAATGACGTATTAGGTATCTATATATTAGAAGAAGAAGTAGATACTATAGGCGGATGGTTCATGACAAAGAACATTGATGCCGAAATTGGTGATGAAATCGAGGAACAAGGCTATATTTTCAAGATTATCGAAATCGACGAATATCATATTGCCTATTTAGAGGTTCTAAAAATGGACGCAGATGAAAAGCCGGACTAATTCCGGCTTTTTCTTTTTGTTCTAAAGAGGTCGTGGCTAATATTGGAAAGACTTAAATAGTTTGAGTTCCTGTCCATGCCGGGTAAGAATACACTACCGGGGCAACCGGATGAATCATAAATTGAAATGGAGGAATTTAAAATGGCTAAAAAAGTAGTTGGAGTATATGATAATCAAACAGAACTAATTGAAGCAATTGAAGAACATAAAAACAAAGGCTATGCCGTTCAGGATTTCTCAATCATCGGTGATACAAATGATGTTACCACTGCACTTGAAAGCAGAACAGGTGTAACGACTGAAAATATCGGAACTGATACTGACGACCATAGGGAAGGCGGTTTCTGGCAAAGCTTGATGACAGCATTTGACGCAGACAGAAATTTGGGCGGCAATGAGCCTTCCATTTCCGATCGTCTGGTCGGTGTAGGCTTAACAGATGACGCGGCAAGAGAATACGAAGAAGATGTCCGAAATGGACGCATCATCCTTTTAGCAGAAACGGCTGCATCTGGTCTTGATGTTGAAGAAACAGGATATGTTACCGATACCTCAGTAACTGGAGCTTATGATAATACTGATACATCAGTAACGGGAACATATGATAATACTGATGAGCAGACTTTAAGGTTAAGAGAAGAGCAGCTTGATGTATCCAAAGAAAGGGTACAGGCAGGTGAAGTTGAAGTCCACAAGGAAGTAGTAGAAGAGCAGCAGAAAGTAAACATTCCAGTCACACGTGAAGAAGTGTACGTGGAGAGACGTGATGTGAATGAGACTACTTCTGGTATGGATGCTTCGGTTGGTGACGATGAAACTATCCGTGTACCTATTATGGAAGAGAAGGTAGAGGTTACTAAGAAACCGGTTGTTTCTGAAGAGCTTGTCATTGGTAAGCGAGAAGTGACAGATACTGAACAAGTCGTCGAAAGTGTAAAGCATGAAGAAGCACATCTCGAAGCTGACGACGATCGTGTGGTCAATGAAGCAGACCTTGACCGCAACCGTGAATCACTTAAGAATTCGACGGACTTAGACCGTGATGGTTTAAATAATCCTTCAGGTATGTACCGTGACGGTTACAAGAAGAAATAAATATATCCTGAAAAATAAGAAAAGACGCCCAAAAGGCGTCTTTTCTGCGTATTGAGGCGACTGACTGCACGCCACATCGTGCATTTCCATAAAGGAGTGTCTGTCGGCTTACACAATTCAGCTCATCGCTTGATAAATATAACACGTTGACGAAGCATTAGCAAGAAGAAGTTTAATGGTGAATTCTTCTTGTTTCATGTTCAATTCATGCTGGGTAATAAGGTATAAAGAATTAGAGAAGGGGCACATCATGAAGAAAAAAACATTACTTATATCATCTCTTATACTAATTATTTTCGTCTCACTGGCTGCATTCAGTATGGTCAACCCTCAAAAAGGGGAAGGGGACAGGCTGGTAGTAGCATTCGGAGACTCGCTCACCTATGGCTATGGTGATCAGAAGGGATCGGGTTATATTGATACACTGCAAACCAAGTTGAACAACCAAAACAAACAGTACTACAACTTTGATAATGA
The DNA here is from genome assembly GCF_000813125.1 of Mesobacillus selenatarsenatis SF-1. Taxonomy (GTDB): domain Bacteria; phylum Bacillota; class Bacilli; order Bacillales; family Cytobacillaceae; genus Mesobacillus; species Mesobacillus selenatarsenatis. Next base: position 7,051 of record NZ_BASE01000026.1, on the reverse strand, counting down.
AGCTATTTATGGTCTTGAATCTTCTGGTATCCTTACCCAGCTATCTGATGTCAGTATTAGAGGAAAACTTGATGATGCAAACTATTTTATCCTTTTTATCGGTACTAATGATTTGATCAATAGCAATGGCGGGAATTTAGACAATCTGAAGCTTGGGGAAATAGAAAAAGGCCAGGCAGATTATTTGCGGAACTTGAGGGCAATTCTCAATATTTTGAGTGAAAAAAACGAGAAAGCGCCGATCCTCCTGCTGGGTCTCTACAATCCCTACCCAGACAGTGCTGCAATTGAAGCGGTGATTAATGATTGGAATGAAAAAATAAAAAAAACCGCTAAAAATGAAAAAAGGGTCGTTTACATTCCAACCAATGACCTGTTTAAAGGGAAAGATAAAAAGCAGTATTTCAGTGATTCGCTGCATTTGAATGATAAAGGATACAAACTGATCACTGATCGCATTTTAGGAAAATACAAGTTTGAATAGGATCAATAGAATTTTTATATAAGGCTTTGTTATAGGATGACTGCCTGGCATAAACTACTGCCAGGTTTTTTAACTTGAAAAAAATTCCCTTGAAACCAAGAATGGAGGAAATTCGTTATATAATAGATTAAAAGAATAGCTGAAAGGAATTTTAACGTGAAAAACAAATTTTTTGGGAACGCATCCTTCACTTTTTTGCTGATTTTGGCTGCGCTCCTTTTATATTATCAATTCCTCACCCAGCCTGAAATTAATGAGGATGTTCCTTTGCCACAGGAACTGCATCCAGTTGTCCAGGAGAATAAGGATGTGCTGGTCCAGAAGGCAGCAGAGATAGGCATAAGGGTCTTGGTAACTGATGGTTTCCGGAGTTTTGAAGAACAGAATCAGTTATATGAAAAGGGAAGATCTAAAGATGGCCAAATAGTCACACATGCTAAAGGCGGGGAGTCTTACCATAATTTTGGTCTGGCAATCGACTTCGCGTTATTGAATAAACAAGGAAAAGCCCTATGGGACACTACTTATGATGGAAATGGCAATGGGAAATCGGATTGGATGGAAGTAGTAGGCATTGCCAAGGAGCTTGGATTTACGTGGGGAGGAGACTGGAATCACTTTAAGGATTATCCGCATCTGGAAATGCGGTTCGGCTTGACCATAAATGACTTGAAACGCGGGAAGCGTCCTCCGGAAGATGCGTTGACTGCTTCACAAAATTAAGCATCGGCGCCATGAGGCTCCGATGCTTTTTAAGTTTAATAACCTTCAGGGTGAAAACATCGCTAAATAATCATTTTTGTTTGGAAATAGCCAACTCTGAATGTGGCTTTCCAATCTTAAGGAATTGCTTGATTACCAGTCCAGGTCCTCCGAGTACGAAAAGGTAACGAGCTTCGATTACCTGCTTCATTAAGGCAGCGAATAAACCGCTGATCTTCAAACCGAAGACTTTTCCGACAGCTGCTTTGTTACCGATGGAAGCGACTGTACCTTTGTGGTGGTATTCGAATGCTTTGAGTTGTTCACCTCTCAAGCTGGCGATTAAATTTGGCCCGCAAACCTCTGCCTGTTGAATGGCCACCTGCGCAGTCGGAGGGAGTGGGGTTCCATCCTCTTTCAGGAATAACGCAGCGTCCCCGATACAAAAAACATTTTCCATTCCTTGTACCCGCAAAAATTTATCAATGTTGATGCGGCCCTTCGAAATAGGCAAATCCAGTTTTTCAAGGAGGGTATTGCCCCGGACACCTCCCGACCAAATCAATGTCCTTGAAGGAAGTTCTTCGCCATTGTCCAATGTTATAGTAGTCGGAGAACATTCAAGGATCTTCGTAGAGGTCATTAGCTCTACACCATTCTTTTTAAAATAGCTTTCTGTAAAATCTATAGCCTCTTTATTAAATCCTGGCAGAACAGATGCAGACGCTTCTATATTGATAATTCTTGTCGCCGACACAGGTATATCATATTTGAGACATAGCTTTGGCATTGCTTCTATAAGTTCGCCAATCATTTCTATTCCGGTAAAGCCCGCACCGGCAACAGCAAAAGTCAGTCTTGAAGGGTCAAGGTCCTCTTTATACGCTGCGAACTGTCTCAGCACATGGTTGTATATGGCCTTCGTACTCCTGAAGCTTTTGATTTTAAAGGCATTTTCTTCTACTCCAGGAATACCGAATGTACTCACATCGAAACCAAGGCCAATCATCAGGTAATCATAATCGATAAATTCACCAGACTCGAGCTGGACTTTCTTTGAAGTAAAGTTTACACCTTGTACTGTCCCTTTTTTGAATTGGATTTTATCTGTCTTAAGAAGGTCAGGTATATGTAAAGTGATTTTTTCGTCAGAGGCAGTGCCCGCAACTGTCTTATGAAGTTGAGTAGAAATATAGTGATAATCATGTTTATTGATCAAAGTAACTTGAGCTTCGCCGTTCAGTAAAGTTTTTTCAAGCTGGCGGCTAGTTATGAGACCACCATATCCCGCACCTAAAATGACTACTTTTGGAGTTTGCATCGTTATTCCTTCTTTCTGGTTGTTTATTGTGAAATAATTCACATGTTTTAGTAAAAAAAAATAAAAAATTTCTTGTAGTTTATATGAAATGATTTGTGAAAAAATTCACAAGTGTTTTCTACCAATAGATTACGATATTAATAAATTTATATCAATACGTATTTACGATATAAATTCAACAAAAGTTTGACAAAACATCCAAAAAAGGAGGAGATGGAATAGTTCCATCTCCTGGCGGTGATTAGAAATTCATTGTTTCTGGTTCACCATTATCGTTCATCAATCGAATGGTTTCTGGTTTTATTTCAAGAATAATGTAATCTGGGTCATTAGGGCTCTCAATCCATTTCTCCATTTTCTCATTCCAGAATTTTTCCTTGAGTGACTCTTCTTCACGGATTGAAGCTTTACCCTGTACCTCGATATAGGCATCACCCATTCCTTCACCTTCATATCCGAGCAGGATATGAACATATGGGTTCCTTTTAATCTCTTCCGCTTTGTACGTTTCTTTGCTTGTCGGTGTGTATAATGTCAAATCCTCGTTAAAAAAGGTCATGTAGCGGGAGTGTGGCTTATTCCCGACTACGGTTGCCAGCGTGCCAACCTTCGATTCACCAAGGACCTGAGTGATTTTTTCTTTTAAGTTTTGACTATCCATATGAATTCCTCCTTTTTTTGTACCTGCTTTTAATATTCTCTTTCTAAAGCTTCATAAACCAAAAAAGCCCTGGGATTCCCAGGGAGATTATTATAATTCATTGTCGATATCTACATTGTATTTCTTTTCGCTTGAAGAAGAATCTTTTGAGTGATGGCCATCCTTTTCCTCATGTTTTTCCTGGTTAAGGTCCTCCATCGGAATCGGATCCACAGTCAATTCACTTTTGAATTTGTCATGAAGACTTTCTGTCTTGGTTTCATATTGTTCAGGGTTGTCCATGTTTTGAGTATTATCAACTGGAATGTTCTTTTTATTTTCCTTTCCCACGATGCTCACCTCTCTTTGATTTTTAAAAGGCTGGATCTTGCATTATTTTCATCTGTACATGACTTATTTATTGCTTTTTGACTCTTCCTGAGGTTTTACAGGATCCCTTTGAGGCTCGATATCCTTGTTGTGTTCCTTTTTCTTCTCCTGTTCAGCTGAACCGTCGTTATGTTTTTCTGTCATGATAAAAGCCTCCTTATCGCTGTGATTATAATAAAAATACCCTTTTATAGCTAAATGAAACAAACTCATCGTCGAGATTGACTCAAAGGTTGAAGATGGAAAATGCCAATCCAGGTTCCTTACAGGCAAGTAAATAAGATCGAGTCCTGTATGATTCAAGATTCTGTTCAGCCATTCACCTTCATATAGTTAGAATGTATGTTTAACTAGCGAAATATGGAGGGGGGAGTGTGATGATAATCATCCGGTTTCCAGATTCGGCAAGCGGCCAGATGCTGCAGAATCTGTCAGGGAAACAGAAGGAAATATACAATGAACTAGACAATAGCCTGACGATGTTTGAGTATGACACAACCTTTCAGCTACTTTTCGAAATAAAGCTCAGGGAGAATATAATTAAAGCAGCATTGAAGCTTAAGGAGGCATCAGTAGCCTTTACCTCCTTCAAATATTCAAGGTTCAATCCAGTTTATTGGACAAAAGGACCGAGGGGCTATTTGTTGAATCCGAATGTCCTGCCTTCTGACGCGATTAATGATATTTATGAAAATGGTCAGGAATACGCATTCGAGTGCTCCACAGCAATGGTTATTATTTTTTACAAAGCCGTTCTGGATTCAATAAGGTTGTCGGATTTCAATTATTTATTCAGAGGGTTGCTTGTTTGGAATTGGAATTATGACCCTGATTTGGCCATCATAACGTTAGAAGGGAATGAGTTTATACCTGGCGATGTGGTGTATTTCATGAATCCTGACTTTGATAAACCAATTTGGCGAGGAGAAAATGCTGTAGTCCTTGGAAATGGATTATATTATGGACATGGTATTGGAATAGGCACAGCCGAGGAAATGATCAAAGCTCTGAATACCCTTCGGATACAAGGCTCCACTACCTCCGCCTTTATGCTCCAGCAGCATAGCAGGCTGAATTTTAAATACCTGTCCCAGTTTTCTAAGTGAAATAGGAAAGAATAGTAAAAGACTGGCTAAATTGCCGGTCTTTTTTTCTATTTCCTTTTACTCATTTTTTATAAAAGAAAATCTTGTATCATTTACGAGGCATAGTTTTAATATTTGGGGGAATATAAAAAGAGACATATTATATACATTTCTAATTCCGGCTGTGGAATTTATAGGCATGTTAAAAAGGGAGTTTTGGAAATGAGATTAACCAAGGTGCTTGAAGAACTCGGCAGCAGTTTAAAAAAATACAGGAATGATGCAGACCCTAATTTATCTGGAATTCAGATGGATTCACGTAAAGTGAGGCCAGGAGATCTATTTGTTGCGATAACAGGTTTCCAGATAGATGGCCACAAGTTTATTAATGAAGCTATAGCCAATGGGGCTGCAGCTGTCATAGGTGAAAATGAGCTTGAACTTTCTGTACCTTATATTCAGGTATTCGACAGCAGGCTTGCACTGGGAAGGGCAGCGAGCGCATTTTATCAACACCCGTCGAGGAAGCATACGGTGATTGGCATCACAGGTACAAATGGGAAAACGACCGTTTCTTACATTTTAAAGCACATCCTAGAGCATGCTGGCAAAAGCTGCTCTCTCCTGGGAACTGTGTCTTATATTATAAATAATGAAGTGTACAAGCCTTCCAATACCACTCCGGATGCTTTACAAATTCAGGAATTGATTTCGAAAAGCAATGATGAATTTGTTGTTTTGGAGGTGTCATCACATGCCCTGAAGCAATACAGGATTGAGGGGCTTGAGCTGGATTATGGGTTGTTCACGAATTTATCCCATGATCACCTCGATTACCATCCGACAATTGAAGATTACTTCGAGGCCAAAACATTGATGTATAACTACATGAAAAAAGAGGGTTCGGCTGTTGTCAGCAGGTTGGGCGAGTGGGGTGACAGGCTGGACAGTATTTTAAAAGCTAAAGAAATTCCGGTATATTCAATTGGTTATGATGCCATCCACGATTTGAAAATTGAGGATATTAAATTAAACGGAGAAAGCAGATTTGACATCCAAATGGGAGGAATCACCTACCCTTTGACTTTTCCATCCCCTGGTCTACACAATGTCTATAATGCTGCAATGGCCTTCTTGACAGCCGTAAAAATCGGCATCAGTCCTGATGTGATTACTAAAGCGCTAAAATCTTTCCCTGGCGTGCCTGGAAGATTCGAGATGATCTCTCACCCGGAAGGTGCTACTTTCATCGTCGATTATGCACATACTAAGGATGCGATTGAATACTGTCTGCAAGCAGCACAAGAGCATGAGGCAGTGAAGGTAAAGCATATCTTTGGCTTCCGTGGAGAGAGGGACAAGACAAAAAGAGAGCATATGATCAAAGCGTCGGCCGCAATGAGTGATGAATTCACCTTGACCTTCGATGACCTGAACGGAATAACCGAAGAAGAGATGGCCAATGAATTAAAGGAACTGAACGAACGATTTGGCATGAACAAAGGTAGAGTGATTACAGACAGGACCTTGGCGATCAGAGAGGCATGGGAAAACGCCCGGAGAGGGGAGTGGATCCTTATCACTGGTAAAGGACCTGAGGAGTATCAGTCAATGTACGAACTTCCTACATCGTCAGATAAAGAAACACTGTTATATTTAAAAAAATTGCAGAACAAGGAAAAGGTAATTGGTTGACGCAAAGCAGGCTGAATAAAAATCAGCCTGTTTTTTTAGGGAAATTAAACTCCTTGGCATAAACTGACACAAATTATCCTTCTAATAATGACAAAAATATGAAATGTGAAGTCCATCACTCCAATATTTTCACGGCATCTCTTATGATATAAGTAAAGCAAGACAATTGACCTGACTAATGTGAGAGGAGGCACTCAATATGGATAAAAAAGAAATTTATAAAATGCTTGAAGAAATAGAAGAACCAATGCTTGGAGTCGATATTGTGAACCTTGGCCTCGTCTATGAAGTCTGCGTCAAGGATGATAGAGATGTCGAAATCGTTTTGACTACAAGGAATGAAGATTGCATGCTTGCTGATTATATTGCCCTCTCCGCCCGTGAACACCTGGCTGGACAAATGGGTAACCTCGAGCATATTGATATCAAAATGGTCTCAGCACCAAAATGGACACAAGACAGGATGTCCAAGTACGCGAAATACTTACTGGACTTGTAAATACCATTTAAAATAACCTCTAAAGATTGCGGCATCGCAATCTTTTTTTATTGTTTTGTGTTAATGTTTATTTCATGATTTTAGTCCGAAGTTCCACCATGTTCGGACAAAACACTGGATACATCCCAAGGTATTGTCGGAAGTCGCACCAAGTTCGGACAAAAGGCCAGCTCCGTCTCATGAATTTGTCCAAAGTCACACCATGTTCGGACAAAAGTCTGGTTCCATCTCAATA
>NZ_BASE01000027.1 GCF_000813125.1 Mesobacillus selenatarsenatis SF-1 | reverse complement strand
GAGGCCGATTGGCGCCCTGAAATTCGGGATTTTCTAAAAAGTGGTCACCAATGAGGCCGATTGGCGTCCTAAAATTCCAGTTTTACGAAAAACAGGTCACCAAAGAAAATAAGAGAATAGAAATAGGCACCGGATTAAACCGGTGCCATAATTTTATAATCCAAGAAAGGTATCAAAACCTTCAAGATGCCTTCTGCTCGGCAAAAGAGGGTTGTTGGGCTGCTTGATTCCTTTTAAATACATTGAACACCAGATTCAAGACGATGGCAGTTAAGCTTCCGGCAACAATACCGTTGTCTGTCAGGATCCGGATGCTTGAAGGCATTTGCGCGAATAATTCCGGCACGGCTGTCACCCCGAGTCCCATCCCTACAGAGCATGCAATGATCAATAGATTCTCCTGTGATGAGAACTCTACCGCGCTAAGCATTTTGATACCATAAGCGACAACCATTCCAAACATGGCAACCATTGCTCCTCCTAAGACAGGGGTTGGGATAATCGTAGTCAGTGCGCCAATCTTCGGTACGAGTCCGAGCAATACAAGGAATGCACCTGCTGTGTATATGACATTTTTTGTCTTCACACCGGACAGCTGAAGAAGTCCTACGTTTTGTGAATAAGTTGTATAAGGAAAAGCATTAAAGAATGCTCCGAGGATAATCGCAAGTCCTTCAGCACGGTAGCCACTCGCAAGATCTTTTTCTTCAAGCTTTTCTTCACAAATATCTCCTAGAGCAAAGTAGACTCCTGTAGATTCCACGAGACTGACCATGGCTACGAGAATCATCGTCAGAATTGCTGAAACCTCAAATGTTGGCAGACCAAAATAAAATGGTGCTGGCATATGCAGCCATGAAGCTTCCGCAACAGCACTGAAATTCACCATTCCCATAAAATATGCAACGATTGTTCCCCCAGCCAATCCCAACAGAATCGCAATGGCACGAACAAATCCTTTAAAGAAACGGAACAACACAATAATGAAAAGCAAAGTACCGAATGCAAGTCCGATATTTGTAAGAGAACCAAAATCAGGGCTGCCCTCTCCCCCAGCCATATTATTCATCGCAACCGGAATCAAAGTGATCCCGATTATTGTTACAACAGATCCGGTCACAACCGGAGGGAAAAACCTGACAAGCTTGCCAAAGTACTTTGAAATTGCGACGACAAAAATACCTGAAACAAGGATGGAGCCATAAATCGCTGAAATACCGTATTGTCCGCCAATCGCAATCATCGGCCCTACGGCGGTAAAGGTGCAGCCTAGTACCACCGGAAGTCCGATGCCGAAGAATTTATTGCGCCATACTTGCAAAAGGGTAGCAATCCCGCACATGAAAATATCAATTGATACTAAGTAAGTTAACTGTTCACCTGTTAAACCAAGAGCTCCACCAACAATTAGCGGAACAATCACTGCTCCTGCGTACATCGCCAGTACATGCTGGATTCCTAATGAAGCAATTTTAAATGGATTCTGTTTCATCGCGTCAATTCCACCTTTGTCTCAGTTGTTTGTTGTTCAAAGCTGACTAAGCCATCATTAAGCGAGTCTATTATTGCCAATGACTCGACCCGATAGCCCTTGTCTCTCAGAAGGGAGCCGCCATCTTGAAATCCTTTTTCTATCACAATACCGATTCCTGCTATTGATGCTTTTGCCTTGCTGGCTATGTCGGCAAGTCCAAGTGACGCTCGTCCGTTGGCGAGGAAATCGTCAATGATCAGAACCTTATCGTTTTCCGATATGTACTGATTAGAAACAGAAATTTCGCTTGTTTCTTCCTTGGTAAAAGAGTAGACAGATGCTGTAATCAAATTATTTACGAGAGTTAGAGATTTTCTTTTCCTGGCAAAAACAACTGGTACATTCAGCTGAAGACCTGTCATAACAGCTGGAGCAATTCCGGATGATTCAATTGTCAGTATTTTAGTTATCCCGCAATGAGCAAATCGTTCTGCAAACTCTTTCCCAATTTCAAGCATCAGCTGCGGATCAACCTGGTGATTCAGAAATGAATCTACTTTTAATACTGAAGATGACAGGACAATTCCTTCGTTTTTAATTTTCTCAATAAGCAGTTCCATCGTATTCCTCCTCTGTAATGAGAGCTCTAAATACAAAAAAGCCCAAAACCTTGCATTCACTTCATATAATGAGTGAAGCAATGGCCTTGGGCTAATGAACAAGCTGTGGGCAAATAGAGGTTGAGTGCGACCCCTGCATTGCTCACTCATAGTCGGATCATTTACGGTAATCCGGTAGAAACTTGCAGGCCATATCCCCGCGATTATATGAGTGAAGCTATTGATTTAATGATATTATATCACTATTTTAAATACATTCAATAAATAATGTCGAAAAAACCGAACAAACCATCAGTAATAAACAATAATATTCGTTTATTGAGAGTGGAATTGAAGTGTCTGCTCATAGATTTAAAAGAAAAAATCTTCCCCATTTTACAAATATTTGATAAACTATTTAAGCATTTGAGGGGTTGGGGGATATACATATGAGCGTATTCAAGGATTTATTATGGTATTTCAAGTCGGAGAAAAAGGCCTATCTGACAGGGGTTTTCCTGCTGTTATTTGTGGCGTTTCTCCAGCTTATCCCGCCGCGCGTCATTGGAATAATTGTAGATGAAATTACCAATGGTACGCTTACGGCTGGAAAACTTGGAAAGTGGATTGTAGTCTTAGCCGGTACTGGACTGGCGATGTACTCACTTCGCTATTATTGGCGGATCATGATTTTTGGTTCTGCGGTAAAGCTGTCGCGATTATTAAGGAATCGGCTGTATAGCCATTTTACCAGTATGTCGCAGTCTTTTTACCAGAAAAGAAGGACAGGAGACTTGATGGCTCATGCTACAAATGACCTTTCGGCGATCCAGCAGACAGCAGGTGCCGGTGTTCTGACGTTTGTTGACTCTGTCTCAACCGGAGGCTTCGTCATCATCGCGATGGCAGCGACAATCAGCTGGAAACTGACGTTGATCGCATTGATTCCAATGCCATTCATGGCTTTGCTGACAAGCTGGTACGGGACGATGCTTCATAAAAGATTCCACAAGGCCCAGGAAGCTTTTTCTGATTTGAATGATAAGACACAGGAAAGTATCACGGGAATTAAAGTCATTAAAACATTTGGTCAAGAAAAAGAAGATATTGAGGATTTTCGCAAACAGTCCGCGGATGTTGTGAAAAAGAACATTTCTGTCGCAAAGGTTGACGCTTTATTTGACCCAACGATTTCTATCATTGTTGGCATCTCATTCTTCTTGTCGATTGCTTTTGGTGCAAGGTATGTATTGAACGGCGAACTGACAATTGGACAGCTGGTATCTTTCACTTCATATCTTGGCTTGCTGGTGTGGCCGATGCTTGCGTTCGGCTGGTTTTTCAATATTGTTGAACGTGGAAGGGCTTCATACGATCGTGTTTCAGCCTTGCTTGATGAAAAAATCGACATCCAAGACAAACCGGATGCCCTGGCTATTGTTCCGAATGGCGATTTAAAATATGATATTAAGTCATTTACCTATCCTGGCGACCAGGAGCCTTTATTGAAGGATATCAATTTTGGTTTAGGGAAAGGGCAGACGCTGGGAATCGTCGGAAAAACAGGAGCCGGTAAAACGACACTATTAAAGCTGCTGATCCGGGAATTCGACCTTTCGGAAGGAAGCATCAATATTGGCGGAAGGAACATCCAGGACTATAAGATGGATCGATTGAGACAGGCAATTGGATACGTTCCACAGGATCATTTCCTTTTCTCCGCAACTGTCCAGGATAACATTGCTTTCGCGGATCCTACTGTCGATAAGGAGGTCATCTATAATTCAGCTAGAGTGGCAAACATCCATGATGACATTCTTGAATTTACCGATGGCTATCAAACCGTTGTTGGGGAGCGTGGGGTTTCACTCTCAGGCGGCCAGAAGCAGAGGATTTCGATTGCCCGTGCATTGGTGATGAATCCGGAAATCCTTATTCTTGATGATTCGTTGTCGGCGGTCGACGCGAAGACCGAGGAACAGATTTTATCAGCATTGAAAGAAAATCGAAAAGATAAGACAACAATTATCACTGCACATCGCTTAAGCGCCATCCACCACGCTGATCTGATTGTTGTCCTTGAAGATGGACAAATTGCTGAGCGCGGAACCCACGACCAGCTGATGGAGAACGACGGCTGGTACAAGGATATGTATTTAAGGCAGCAGCTTGAAGAACTTGTCGAGCAGGGAGGGTGATCAATGGAAAAAACGCCTGTACTAAACGCTAAAGAGCAGCGTTCCGTGCTGTTCCGGCTTCTTGCATATGCAAAGCCGCATTTAAAAATGATTTTTGTCGCATTCGGATTCCTGCTGCTCGCCACTGTTGGGGATGTGCTCGGACCGATATTGGTGAAAATTTTTATCGATGATTACTTGAGGGAAGGCTACATGCCTTTCAAGCCATTGTTGATGCTCGGTGCTGCTTATATCGGCATCCAGATCCTCAATGTGCTCGTCTCTTATTTTCAGCTTCTGAAGTTCCAGGAAATTGCGCTAAAAATCATCCAGCAAATGAGGATTGATGTCTTTACAAAGGTGCAGCAGCTTGGATTGAAATATTTTGATAAAACACCTGCTGGCTCACTTGTATCCAGAGTGACCAATGACACCGAAGCAATCAAAGATATGTTCGTCAGTGTCATTGCGACGTTCATCCAAAGCGGCTTCTTGCTGTTCGGAATTTTTGTCGCAATGTTTATCCTGAATGTGAAATTGGCTTTGTTCACAATGCTGATTTTACCGTTCATCGTGTTCATCATGAGTTTGTACCGGAAACTGAGCTCAAAGTTTTACCAGGATATGCGTGAACGGCTGAGCCAGCTGAATGCAAAGCTCAGCGAATCACTCCAGGGTATGTCAATCATCCAGATGTTCCGCCAGGAAGAAAGATTGAAAAGGGAGTTCGGCGAAATTAACGACAAGCATTTTGACGCGGGAATGAAAAACATCAAGGCAGATGGCCTGTTGTTACGCCCGGCTGTTGACCTGGTCTATATTTTAGCGTTAATTATCGTTCTTAGCTTTTTTGGGATTACTTCTTTTGACAGTCCAATTGAGATTGGGGTATTGTATGCATTCATCAATTACCTGGATCGCTTTTTCGAGCCGGTGAACAATATGATGATGAGACTTTCCATGTACCAGCAGGCGATTGTCGCTGCATCACGTGTTTTCAAACTGCTTGATGAAACTGAGCTTGCTCCGGGACAGACTGGAAATGAAGCAGACAAAATCAAGGATGGAAAAATAGAATTCAAAGATGTCAGTTTTTCCTATGATGGAAAAAGGGATGTACTGAAAAAGATCAGTTTCACCGTGAATCCTGGGGAAACTCTTGCATTTGTAGGCCACACCGGAAGCGGGAAGAGCTCAATCATCAACCTGCTGATGCGCTTTTATGAATTCGAGCGTGGAGATATTTTGATTGATGATCATTCGATAAAGAACTATCCGGTAAAAGAGCTGCGCCACAAGATGGGGCTCGTGCTTCAGGATCCATTCTTATTCTACGGAACAATTGGGGATAATATCAGGCTTCACAACAGCGATTTGACTGAAGAGGATATAAAAAGGGCGGCGGAATTTGTCCAGGCGGATTCTTTCATTGATAAACTGGAAGATGGATATGCACAAAAAGTGACAGAGCGAGGCTCCACTTTTTCGAGCGGACAGAGGCAGTTGATCGCTTTCGCTAGAACGATTGCGGCTAATCCTAAAATCCTTGTCCTGGATGAAGCGACTGCGAATATCGATACGGAAACCGAAGAGGCCATCCAGACAGCACTATCCAAAATGCGCAAAGGCAGGACCACAATTGCCATTGCCCACAGGCTTTCGACCATCCAGGATGCAGACCAGATCATCGTCCTCCATCATGGAGAAATAGTCGAACGCGGAACACATCAAGAACTGCTCATTCACCAGGGGCTTTACCATAAGATGTATCTCCTGCAGAATGGTTCAGTAGAACGATTGGAAGATGTGGTAGGATAAATAATTATATTATGTAAAATGGCGATTACTAATAGGTAATCGCCTTAATTTTGATTTGAAATCGGAATATGAAAATACTGTCCTGACTTGACTGGCAGGTTAGATCACAACGGTTTTTATTTATTCTTATCAAGGCAGAAATGAAACTTTTTTGCCTAAAGAATCGTACTATTATCCAATAAAGTAATTATATTTGGGGAAGAGGGAAAAAGATGGGATTAAAGAGCATGATAAAGAAGGAAATTAAAAAGCAAGTGAAGAAGCAAGTAACAAAGAAAGCTGGAAAGAGTGCTGGAAAAATATTCGGGAAAGTAATGAAAAAGTTTTAAGATATGCTGAAAATAAACATACAACTGCGGTTCACTTAAAACTGAAGAAATTGACTTTAAAATTAAAAGAGTAGTATGCATCATTAAAACGATGAATACTACTCTTTTTCATATGCCTTTAAGGTTAGTTTAATTGAAAAGGGAAGTTGAAGCCGATGCGAAAATGAGTATGTGCTTTTCGTTTTGTCGACATATATTGAATAGGCAGGAACCTGCTTAAATAGACAAAAATAAAACAGCTATAACGCTTATGGCGTTTAGCTGTTTTTAGTGTGCTGCTATCTTTTTAATGTATACGCGATTATATTCATTTAACAGTTCATCAAGTTCCTGGCTGTAATGGATGGCAATTGTGGAATTGAGGCCGTTCTTTGATGCGATTTGTATCAGTTCTTCGCGTTTCTTTTCAATGAGGTTGATTAGTTGCTCCTTAGACAATGTGAAAATCCTTTCTTGTTTTATCTCTTAGCAGTATATTAAAAATAGTTATGTAAAATCATTATCAAATATAGAAATTATTACAAGTGCTATATTAGTATATAGCATATACTGCCAAATTTCAAAAGAAACATTTGTAAAATATTTTCCTGTAAAAAATATACACCGTAGTTTATTACCCAGTTTTTAAGAAGGTAAACACCTTTTTTATAGAAATTAATAAATTGTTCACAGTTAAACTATAATAATTGTAAATGGTTTTGTTAGAATGGGACTAACGAATATGGACTGGGGATGGAATTATGACAGATATAAATATTTTCATTGCTATGGGAGCTGGATTCCTTAGCTTTATTTCTCCGTGCTGCTTGCCGCTTTATCCGGCATTTTTATCTTATATTACTGGGATGTCTGTAGGAGAACTGAAGAGCGAAAATGCGATGCTGCAAAGGCGCAGCCTGCTGCATACTCTGTTTTTCTTATTGGGCTTTTCGGTGATTTTCATTGCAATTGGCTTCGGTACCTCTTTTGTAGGGCAATTCTTCATACAGTACCAGGACCTCATCCGCCAGCTGGGTGCGATTTTTATTGTCGCCTTCGGGTTGATGGTGATTGGCTTTTTTAAGCCTGAGTTCTTGATGAAAGACAGAAAAATAGAATTCAAGAACCGGCCATCAGGTTATTTTGGGTCCTCGCTGATTGGTATGGCATTCGCTGCCGGATGGACTCCGTGTACTGGTCCTATCTTGGCTTCGGTCATCCTGCTTGCAGGTTCAAACCCTGGCTCAGGAATGCTTTATATGATCGCCTATACTCTGGGTTTTGCGATTCCGTTCTTCATTCTTTCATTCTTCGTTGGAAAAATGCAGTGGATCCGTAAACATAATGTGAAAATTGTAAAAGTCGGCGGCTATATCATGATTTTAGTCGGAATCATGTTGTTCTTCGACTGGATGACGAAGCTCATTTCGATTCTATCTATGTTTTTTGGAGATTTTACAGGATTTTAACAAGCACATTGAAGTTTGATATCAGAAGGATCAATATGAGAGTATATTCACTGGGGATTTTTTTAAGTGAGAAATTTGTCGGTGTCTTTACATTGAAAATAATGGTTAAATATAGTTATATAGTAATTAAGAGGAAATTAACAGATTAATATACTTGTTGTGATTGTCGGGGAGGATACAGCGATGGCCAGAATTTTGATAGTTGACGACGCAAAATTTATGAGGATCACCTTAACCAATATTCTGAAGAAAGCAAACCACGAAATAGTGGGGGAAGCTGAAAATGGACGTGAAGCAGTCGAGCTGTATCGCGAGCTGAAACCCGATCTTGTGACAATGGATATAACAATGCCGGAAATGAGCGGACTGGACGCCGTAAAAGAAATCAAAAAGGATTTCAAAGATGCAAAAATCGTCATGTGCTCAGCGATGGGCCAGCAGAAGATGGTGGTGGATGCGATCGAGGCGGGAGCAAAGGATTTCATTGTAAAGCCGTTCGATGATTCACAGGTAGTAGATTCCGTATCAAGAGTATTAAGATAAAAAACAGCCATTTAAGTCTATCTTAAATGGCTTATTTTCATTATAATAATGTGGATACTATAAAATAAGGGATGAAATATAGAATGAATTATGTTCTGGCGTCAACAGTTGGAGCAATTGGCATGGCCATCTTTGTGACAATCATGAGGATGAAGGCTGCCAAAAAACCAGCATCTGCCAAGAAAATTATTTTACCGCCAATTTTCATGAGCACGGGTGCGCTCATGTTCATCTTCCCGGTGTTCCGGGTTCACTTTTTACAGATTATAGAGGCACTTTCAGTAGGGATACTATTCTCAATTCTGCTCATCAAAACCTCGAAATTCGAAGTCAGAGGACGGGAAATCTTTCTCAAAAGATCCAAGGCTTTCGTCTTCATTTTAATCGGTCTGTTGATCGTACGTGTAATAGCCAAACTGGTGCTAAGCAGCTCGATTGATTTCGGAGAGTTGAGTGGAATGTTCTGGATCCTTGCTTTTGGAATGATTGTCCCATGGCGAGTGGCTATGTATCTGCAATTCAAGAAGCTTCATAATGAATTGCGTAACGGTTAGTAAAAAATACGGATAAAACAGGTCCCCTTGCCAATTGGTGAGGGGATTTTTTGTGGTTTACTTCGTTTAAAATGGAAACTTTGGATATAATTGTATTTTAGAGAATGGTATGATGGAAATAGTAGAATTTTCAAAAAGAATGCAGGTGTCAGATGACAACGATTACATCAAAACAGTCCCCAGTAAAATTACTTTTAAGGGGAGAATTGATCCAAACCATCAAATTAACGAAAACCCAACTGACAGTATATTTGAATGACGGAATGCCTCATTATCTGATTGCGAATGAATACAGATTCCTGGAAGGGGAAGTGAAAGAATGGCTGAAGTCATACAAACCTTCCCAGGAGCGTTTGGAAAGGGAATTTCGTGACAACAAAGGTCGCTCGCTGGAAGAGTATGTCACTGAAGATATTATTCTCTCAATCCTAAGAATTACAAAGGATCAATTTATAAACTTAAAGAAAAATGGGCTCCCGTTTCAGCATGTAGGAGAAAAGGATTTTTTTCATGTTCAGGATATCCTCGACTTTTATCGTAAAGGAGATCATGTCGTTAAGCCGGTATTGAAAAACTTGCTTATGCCATTAGTCGAAAAAGTCCCCATTGATGTTCCAATCCTAATTGTCGATGGCTCCTATAATTTTAACAATGCCACTGCGGGAACTGGAGTTGTCATCGTCAGGAACAGAGAAACAGCGGCTGGTTATTCAACAGTGAGAAGTATTAAAACCACTAAACCGATTGTATGTGAATTGCTAGCAATCCTCGATGCATTGAAGCTGATGAAAAAGAAAAAATTCAAGAAAGCAATTATTATAACAGATCAGAAAGCCTGGACCTCAAGTTTCTCTATTGATTTGCAAGCTTACCAAGGTCCCGTAAAGCAGTACATAAATGAATTGAATCAAGTGTGGAATCAGTACAAAGGGAAAGTAGAGATTAAATTTATCGGAGACTTGAAGGAAGGGAAGAATAATCCGCTTTATAAAAAAGCTCACGAGCTCAGCCAGGAACACAGGGATTGCGTAATTGAAAGGTTAAAGTTTTAACGGGATTGCTGGCAGAAAAGTGAGTTCGGAGGGGTAGGTATCGTGTTGAATATCCAGGCTGTTTTTATTGACAGGGATGGAACTCTTGGAGGAACTGACAAAGTGATTTATCCTGGGGATTTTGAGTTATTCCCCGGTGTTCAGAAATCAATCAAGCTATTAAAAGAAAACAATATTTTAGTCTATTCGTTTACGAACCAGCCAGGGATTGCGAATGGAGAAGCTACAGTTGACCAGTTTGAGAGTGAGTTGAAATCGTTTGGGTTTGATCAGGTATACATTTGTCCTCACCGCCATGATGAAGGCTGTGCCTGCAGAAAACCTTCTCCCGGAATGCTGAAAAGAGCTGCAGTTGAAAACAAGCTGGACTTAAATCGTTGTGTAGTAATCGGAGATAGATGGACGGACATGCTGGCTGCTGATGAAGGAGGCTGCTTGAAGATTTTGGTCAAAACAGGCAGCGGCCAGGATGCTCATGATAAATACATAAACAAGCAGTATTTTGGACGATGGGGAGAAATCCAGCTGGATTTTTATGCCGAGGATTTAAATGAAGCCATAAACTGGCTGAGTGAGGAAGGAGTATAGAAATGACAATTATAATAACCATTGTTTTATTGGTGTTCATGTTTGATTTTACAAAGTTCAGGCAACAGAATGAGAAAATGATTGAGCAAAACGAAAAAATGATTTCTTTACTTGAGGAGCTGGCGAAAAGAGGGAAGGAATGAGTAGACCGAACATAAGGTTGTGGGTGACGATTTTCTTCATCATACTGATCATCTTTTTAGTCAGTATATTCGGTCTTATCAAGGCGTTCCAAAAGGAACTGAATGCAAGGACCGGCGAGAAAGCATCATTTTTTACAACAGCAAAATCTGTTTTCACTTTTAATTATGACAGTGAGTTAGAGATAAAACTTAAAGCTGATAGGATGAAGCATGCATATGAAAATATATTGATTTACTATCAGGATGAAAATGAAAAATTGATTCCATTGACAGTTGAGACGCTGGAATGGGCAGAGCAGATCTCTAGTGAAATACTTAATGGTTATGACAAGAGACCTATTGATCTAATTTTTATGGATCAAGAAAGTTTAAACCACCTTTCAAATTCAGAAGATGTAGCCGGATATTATTCTCATTTTGATAAATTGATGGGAATCTACGTTCATCCTGAAGATGTGGAAGATATTTTACAAAGCTTTGAAACACAGCTATATTTCTTTCAAAGAAAGATTTTGCACGAATACGCACATTATGCAACCTTCAGAAAAATAGAGGAAGCGAAAGGATCTGGTGATCTCTTTCCGGAATGGTTCATTGAAGGGATTGCAGAATATGTTGGCAATGATCAGACAGAGGTAAATTATGATTCAAATCAATTTGATTTCCTGCCTTTGGAAAGCATCAGCTTGGAAGATAATTGGGAGAAAGCTCGCAGGATAGATGGAGCAAATCCCTATATGCAAAGTTATTTCACAGTAAACTACTTGATACAGATGTATGGAAATAACGTTGTGGTGGAATTGATCGAAAAGACGAACGATACTGTAGGATTTTATACAGCATTGGAACAAGTTACGGCGAGGACGACCTCGGAATTTGAACAGGATGTATTGGATTATTATCAATAAATGAATCTGTGAAAGGTGGCGTTTGAGATGAAGCAGGAAAGAAGAAAGATAAAGGACTTAAGAAAAACAACAATGGAGGACATCGTGTTATAAACTGAGATAGAGTGCTCGATGTTCTCGAATATTGGAGGAGCATTCATGTTAAATAAACAAGGTTTTAATTTGTGGGCAGACGGCTATGACAAAACTGTACAAGTTAGTGAAGAAAGTGGAGTATATCCATTTGCTGGCTATAAAGCGATCTTGAATACGATTTTTAATGAAGTAATGGAAAGTGAAGTTTCAAGAGTTTTGGATATTGGTTTCGGGACAGGAGTTCTGACTGCCAGGTTGTATGAAAAGGGACATCATATAGATGGAATTGATTTTTCACAGAGAATGATTGCCCTGGCGCAGCCTAAAATGCCGAATGCCAACTTAATAGAATGGGATATTGTCAAAGGCTTGCCCGATGAAATTAAAATGAAAAAGTACGATTACATTGTAAGCACCTACGCATTGCATCATTTAACAGACGAAGAAAAAGTCTCTTTTTTAAAAGAATTAATGCCATTGCTATCAGAGGGCGGCAAATTCCTGATAGGTGACATTGCCTTTCAAACGAGGCAGCTGCTCGAAACGTGCAAAAATGACAGCAAAGAATTCTGGGACGATGCTGAATTTTACTTTGTTTTTAATGAGATTCGTTCTGTGTTGGAGGATTACTGCAAACTGGAATTCCTACCTCTTTCACATTGCGGCGGAGTGATTGAGATTACAAAGAGATAATGAAGGTAGCACTGCTTTATTAATGGTAAGGCAGTGCTAATTTTATCTATGGAGGAAGAATTGAAGGATGAAATATTTTAAATTAATATCCTTTTTAATATTAGCTTTTCTTTTGGGTGCGGTATTAACAACCTTCCCCACAGTCAGCCATGCTTGCAAATGTGTGGAATTGCAAAGTGTTGAAAAAGAATTGGAAAGCTCTGAAGCAGTATTCAGCGGAAAGATCATAGACATTACAACCGAGAAAAATAATAGGAAGATATTATTTGAGGTTGAAGAAACATGGAAAGGTGTATCACAAACAGAAATCATTTTGAAAGATGAGTGGTCCAGCTGTTCTCTTAATTTTTCTAAGGGAGAATCCTACTTGGTATATGCTGATGATTTCCAGGGTGAAATGACATCCGATATATGTAACCGAACTAAGGCATTAAGCGGTGCAGGGGAGGATTTAGCAACGCTTGGAAAAGGGACAACCCCAACCGAGGAAGTGGATCTGAAAAATCAGTTGCGAAATCCAGTCGTCCGCTACATCTATATCTGGCTTCCGTTGGTTAGCCTTTTAATAGTAGCTGCTGTATTTATTAGAAAGCGGTCCGGATACTGACATGATGACGGACAGAAAGAGTGAGGTTGAGGGGGAAGTGTCCGTCATGGACGTGATGACGGACAGAAAGAGCGAGGTTGAGAGAAAAAGTGTCCGTCATGACCGTGATGACGGACAGAAAAAGCGAGGTTGAGAGGAAAAGTGTCCGTCATAGACGTGATGACGGACAGAAAGAACGAGATTGGGAGGGAAAGTGTCCGTCATAGTCGTGATGACGGACAGAAAGAACGAGATTGAGAGAAAAAGTGTCCGTCATAGACGAGATGACGGACAGAAAGAGCGGGATTGAGAGGCAAAGTGTCCGTCATGTTTGAGATTAAAAGAGATAATACGTGAAAATTTCTAGGAAAGTGTTCTTTTAAAGAATCGCTTTTAATTTTTGGTAAAAAGAAGGAAAAAAGCTGTTCTGTTGAATTCTGTTTACCTAGTAAATTTTTACTTATCAGGGAGGAAATATGGGATACATAGAGGATTTGCGGAAGGATATCGGTCACCAGCCTCTGATCTTGGTTGGGGTTGCAGTAGCAGTGATCAATGAAGAGGGAAAGTTTTTACTTCAGAAAAGACGCGATGGGCAATGGGGTGTTCCGGGCGGGTTTATGGAGTTAGGTGAATCAACCGAGAAAGCAGGCAGAAGGGAAGTATTCGAGGAAACTGGACTGGAAATCGGAAAGCTAAATCTGGTTGGTGTTTTTTCGGGTAAGCAGCACCATGTAAAGCTGCCAAATGGGGATGAGTTTTATCCAGTTACTGTTGCCTATGTATCAAAAGAAATCCTAGGTGGAGTAATCAAAGCGGATGGTGTTGAAACAACCGAAGTTCGCTTTTTCAGTGTGAGTGAGTTGCCTGACCAGCTTAATCCGTTAATCAAGAATCTTATGAAGCAATTTATGGTACAGGTTTAAGGGTTCTTGCATGCAAAAAAGAGTGAAGAAAAAGTTAGTTAGTTTGTATACCGGAGAATTGTTTGCTGTATTCACTTTTGCTCTTATTTGGATCCTGTATATTCAGCTTTTTGAATGGTCAGTCCCTTACTTAACTTCCTATCCGTCGCTATACGCGTTTGCCCTGCTAGAATTTATTTTGCTGCAGGGAAGCTATTACTGGTGCTTAAAGCTAAAACAGGCTCAACAAAATGATTTTACATCTCTGCCTGGTCGTCAGTTAAAAGTTTTTGCAAATTTTAAAAGGCTGAATACCGGGTTGATCGTAATAGGTATGTTTATGTTAACCTATCAAATCATCAGCAAACCAATTGAATTGTATTGGTTTATTTTTGTCTTTCTTTTTGCTGTGATTGAACACATTAACTACTATTATGTTCGCCTTTCCTATCAAACGATAGAAGAAATAAAGGAATTAAAGCGGCAAAAGGGCTACCGGAAATCAAGATTAGCAAAAGAATTAGAAAGCTTTTTAAAATAAGGAGGACGAAAAATGGATGCGACTTTTTACATGGAAAAGGCTGTCTTTAATTATCGGGTAGCGGCGGTTGTGATCTTAGACAACCATGTACTAATACATAAACAGGCGAAGGACGAGCACTGGGCGTTGCCAGGAGGCAGGGTCGAGCTTCAGGAAGATTCACAGACAAGCATTGTCAGAGAAATAAAAGAAGAGTTAGGAATAGATGTAAAGGTGGACCGGCTGCTCTGGTTCACTGAGAACTTCTTTGATTACAACAATAAAGATTATCATGAAATTGGGCTGTATTATAAAGTTTCCCCTCTATATGGCAGCTTCAATTTTCAGAAAGAAGAGTTCTTTGGAGAAGAGGGAGACCGGTTAATTTACCAATGGGTGCCTATCAGCAGCCTTGAAAAAATAAAGCTATATCCCGAGTTTATCAGAACATCTTTGAATGAATTGCCTGAAGCACCGCAGCATCTAATAGTTAAGCAATATAGTATTTGAGATCAAGCCAAGGCCATTCGAAGTACGCTTCATAATGCATCACTAATGTCTTGTGGATAGGCTAAGAAATAATGAACATGAATTTTGGGGTGGAAAAAGTGGAATTCTACAGCTTCAATAAAGACAACGGAAAGAAAATAACCAAGTTCGATTCAGACTTTGTGATGTCACGAATAGTAAGAACGACGAATGCCACTCATATTGGTTTTATGTACCTGGAACCAAACGGGATCATCGGGCATCACCAGGCAACAATGCCGCAGCTTTTATTGGTGGTAAGCGGTGAAGGCCATGTAAGAGGAGAGTCCGATGAATATTTTAAAGTTGAGCCTGGAACCGCGATTTTCTGGAAAAAAGGTGAATGGCATGAAACGAAAACAGCTGCTGGATTAACTGCAATCGTCATTGAGAGTGAAGGGTTAAATCCATCTGCTTATATGCCGCTTGAACACAACGAATAATCCAGGGGGGTGATTCAATGAGGTTAGGCCTGAAGAAGGACGAAGTTAGGCTAGATGTTTATAACCTTGAGTGGCGAAACGAATTTGACAGGGTGAAAAACGCTATCATCGAAAATACAAATATAGCAGAACATCGAATTGAACACATAGGGAGCACAGCGATCATAGGAATGGATGCGAAACCGATAATTGATATCCTGGTTGGAGTTAATGACATTTCAAATTTTGATGCAGGGATCGTCAACGGCTTGAAGAACATTGGATTTTTAAGGCTGAAAGTCCAACGTCCAGGTGAAATCGTATTTGCAAGGTTTACCGATGAAACATATTTGGTAAAGACGCATTTCATTCATTTAGTGGAGTACAAAGAGGAATTGTGGAACAATCTTGTGTTTTTTAGAGATTACTTGAACTCAAATGAGGATGCCAGGTTGGAATATTCAAAGGTGAAGAAGGATTACCTTGTAAAGTCATCCACTGGTGCAAATGAATACACCGAGCATAAGGAAGCTTTTGTTAAAAAGATTTTCAATTTAAGGTTAAAGGGAGTCTAGCTTTCAAGAAAATTTTTCGGGGGAAGAAGGCAGCTTTCCCATGGCGGGGAGGCTGCACTACCTTTTTCAATCGCTATAGATTTCTTCCTTCCAAAGCCGTTCACAAGATACTAATTCAAAACGGTCATTGATTGTAAGTTTATAAATATCTGGTTTGGTGGTTTGCTTCCAGAATTCAAAATCATATTTTTCATCAAAGTAGTTCATAGTGCAGGTCATAATATTACCGTGGATGCCTATTGCAATTTTCTGGCCTTCAAACTTTTTCACAGCATCTCTTAAACCATCAATTCCTCGTTGTTGCACTTCATGATTGGTTTCTCCTCCAGGATATTTGAATACAGGGTTTGAGAAGACCTTTTGCATGGCTTCTTCTGGATTTTCAAAATGATGATTTCGGGCAGCTAAATCCCGTTCTCTGAACCGGGAATCTAATTCAATTTCCAAATCCATCAGATCTGCCAGTCCTTTGACCGTTTGCCTTGCTCTGACATATGAACTTGAAATGATATGATTAATATTTTCATGTGAAAGAATGTGAGTAATTTTTTCTGCATCTCTCCAGCCTTTTTCGGAAAGTTCCCGTGTCTCTTCATTCTTGAGGGAGAAGACCGAATGAGCGTGTCTTACAAAATATACTTCTGTATTCATTACTTACCCTCTAATACTATTAATTTTAAAGTTTCTAATACCCTGGAAACATGAAGGTCATCCTTCATGGATTCAAGTGAATGCCATTTCACTTCTTTTAAGGTTTGTTGTTCGCCAACTTCGGGGTCGTAACCAAGGGAAGCTTCTTTGTCGTTTATTGGGCGAACTAAAAAACACCTTTCCTCTCCATGGCTGTATTGACCAGTAAATAGATAGTCCACTACTTCCACATCTAAATTTACTTCTTCTTTGACTTCTCGAATGACTGCATCTTCGAATGTTTCGCCTGCTTCAAGTCCTCCGCCTGGCAGTGTCCAGAAGGAACCATCTGGATAGACATGCTTTGTCATAAGTATATAATTGTCTTTAATGATTGCAGCAAATGCTCTTGGTCTCGTCAAAACGCATGCACCTCACTGGTTATATTTTGGGTATTTTACTATATTTTAACATATCAGAAGAATCTATTGGCCAAAGAGAAGGTGAAAACCGGGGATAGTGTCCGATAGAAGAGCTCTATCGGCCAAACGGAAGGTGGAAACCATGAAAAATGTCCAATAGAAAGGGGAAAACAGAATGGCTAATACAACAAAAAATCCAGATACAGCCATTATCGGGGCTGGAATCGGAGGACTTTCAGCTGCGATTGCTTTGCAGCAACTTGGCCAAAAAGTGATAGTTTTAGAAAGAGCTTCGGAACTAAAGGAAATGGGTGCCGGTATTGTTATGTCTGCTAATGCAATCAAGGCATTGGAAAAGCTGGGGGTTGCGGATCAGGTACGTCAGGCAGGTTCACCAGTGAAAAAAGCGGAAATCAGGACTCCCGATGGTCAGCTTCTTGTAAATATGCCGGTTCACAAACAGGCAGAACGATATGGAACGTACAGTTATTTGATATACCGGCCCGACTTGCAGAAAATTTTATATGAAAAATTAGAGTCCAGTACAGTCTTGCTTAGTAAAAAGTTTTTAAGACTCGAACAGGATCGAGAGAAAGCCACAAGTTTTTTTGAAGATGGCGAATCTATTGAATCGGAATTGCTTATCGGTGCGGATGGGGTACATTCTCAGGTGAGACAAAATATTGTTGAGAAATCGAGATTGCGTTATTCAGGTTTCACCGCATTCAGAGGAATTTCTCACTATGAAGATTCTCTTTTTCCAGCCGAGCTTGGTGGAGGATTCGAAGCCTGGGGAGAAGGAAAAAGATTTGGCTTTTCCCATTTAGGAAAGGGTCGTGTTTTTTGGTTTGCGGCTATCAACGCTCCACAAGGGACATTTCTTACAGCTGAAAATAAAAAACATATCGCATTGCAGCATTTTAAAAGCTGGTGGGGACCAATTGCAGATGTCATTGATTCTACCCATGAGGAGAACATACTTGTTCATGAGATCTTTGACCGCAAGCCAATAAAGAAATGGCATAAAGGGAGAGTGACTCTGTTGGGGGATGCAGCTCATCCGATGCTTCCGAATCTAGGACAGGGAGGAGCGCAGGCTATGGAGGATGCATTAATTCTTTCACGCTGTCTCAAGCAATTTCCTCGGGCACTCGAGTCAGCTTTGAGCCTTTATGAGCAAGAGAGAGTACCACGTGTTACAAGCATTGTGCAAGGTTCCAGGATGATGGCAAAGATGATGCAACTTGAAAATCCAGCAGCGATGAAGGTTAGAAATCAGTTGTTACGGAAAGTGCCCGATGAACTAAAAATCAAAAGGCTGGACTGGATACTTGGGTACAATGCGTAATAACTCAAATATGAAAGCTGCTTACGTGCAGCTTTTTTTATTTTTTCATGGGTATGATAAGGCTTCTTTTTAATAAGATTTTCTAGCAAGAGTACACCTTTGACTAAAAGCAGGAAAATACAGGGTTGATGTAGAAAGCTTTTATAAAAAGCGGGGGGATATCTATTGGAAACGAAACATGTCAGGACATCCGGAGCTTATGTCATTTACAAGGGATTGTTTCCCTTTCAGGTGGGACCAACGCGAAAAGGAGACAAGCTTGGCGTGGTCAGGTTAGGTGGTCATAGGGAAGAAGATGAAACAGCACAGGAAACAGCAATACGCGAAGTCTTCGAAGAATCATCCATGATAATCAAGCTTGTAAATTCTCCAATTACTTTTTTAAAAAATGACTGGAATGAGTCAGCTGTTAAAATACAATCATCCGAGGATATTGCTCCAATCCTGATAAAAGGGACAGACCCAACTGCTTCAACAGCAATGTATCTGGCTTTTTCAAATACAGCCCCTGTCCCGTCCTCGGAACCATGCGGTCTTCTGCTGCTATCCAGTAAGGACATTTCACTTATATGCAAGCATAAAATTACGTTAGAAAAGTTTATAGAGCAAGGAGGCAAGGCTCTGATAAGCCAGGAGATAAACTTAGGACTGCCCCTTGAACCTTTTCCTCAGCTGCACTTTTTAGGAGAACTATTTGAAAAAGAAGCAAGCTTAATGGCGCAGTTTCTTTCAGGCATAGAACCTGGTGTGGATAGGTGAACGCACGGGTTATTATCCCATTACAAACCATAGTAAATAGCAGGAGGCTTTTAAAATGATTTTTGAAATGACATACCAGGTACGAGTTGCGGATTTCGATGAGGGATTAAAGTGGTATAAATCTCTATTACATAAAGACCCTGATTTTACACCACATAATGGTTTTGCAGAGTGGGAATTGATACCTGGGTGCTGGCTGCAGGTAACAGAGGGAACGCCAGCTGAGGGAAGTGGTCCACTGCGTTTAGGTGTTAAGTCGATAGAACAAGAAAGATTACGATTAATAAATGAGTTACATATCGAGTCATTTGAGATTTTTTCAAGAGAAGAAGTTCCAGTGAAATGGGCAACCTTTTCCGATCCGTGGGGAAATCGAATAGGATTTTTTGAGTACATAGAAGAACAGGAAATGAATGAGAGAAAAAATGTCGTCTTAGGGAAAATGGTTAAATATGCCCCTAACAAAATATATTGAAATTGGAATCGGAAATACCTGGCTTGTTAGAACGGAATTTGAAATCGAGAACGAGGATGAATATGAAGAAAAGGGTATTAAGGGTCCTATAAATTTTCATTCAGCTTATATAAGAGTCTGGTTCTGGAAGTCAGTAATCATTATTGATTCCAAGGAAGGCTTAAAAACCATGCAGAAGAACAGGGGGAATTTTAAATTCATTTTCGGAATCGTGAGCAAGGAGCGAGGGTTGTCCAAATAGATGAGCACGTAATCTTCAGAATTTATATCTGAAGATTAGTACCGCCCATTCACCTGTGAAATCTCCAGGTATTTCTCCTTCCAGTGTTGTAGAGGAGATCAGATGTTAGAAAAACTCCTACAGGTGGTATTGCGCCAGTATTGATTGGCGGACCAGTCAAAGCTGTATCAGTGGTAGCAATCCAGCTGCCTGATTCACCGGCTTGTAAGGACGGAGGCTTCATCAGAAACTTGCCGCTTAATACCAAATGCCGGACCTTAATAGCTGGGTCATCATAAATCGTCAATTGGCCTGCAAACGAAGCATAAGGTGAATCGAAGCGGATTGATTTCGCATTTTCATCCCAGGTTCCCTGGATTGGAATGGGATCCCCTCGAAAATTAGCGGTGCCTGTGAAGGAGTTTCCCGATATGGAATTGATAGTGATTGTCCCTCTGACAATCGGTTTCCCGGCAATCTCCGCGTCAATCCCCCAGCGTGAAGGAACCGGCAAACTTTGCATCGCATTCTGTCTTGTGTGCAACTTGATCTCTCCTTATTTTATAAGTAAGGGTTTCAGCCTAATAAAGAGTATATGCAGCAATCATCTAAATGGGGAATGGGGATGAATACTTGAAAATTGATTATGGATATTATCGTTACATTCCTGAAAAGGATATTTTAGAAGGTGTTTTAGATGTGCACAGAGTTATTTTCGGTACGGCTGACGGGTTAAAAGAAAAAATGCAGAATAAGCCACATCTTCTGTTTAATGTTGCCTTTGAAGGATACAAAGTGATTGGTTACAAAATAGGATATGAACTCACAAATGAAAAGTTTTACAGCTGGATAGGGGGAGTACACCCGGATTATCGCCATTTAGGTGTGGCTTCCATGTTGATGAAGATTCAGCACCGCTATCTAAAAGAGTCAGGGTACAAATCGGTTCAAACAAAGACTCTTAATAAATGGCGCAGCATGTTAATTTTAAATATCAAAAGTGGTTTCGATATTACTGAAACTTATACCGATCGGTATGGGAAACTGAAGATAGTCTTAGAAAAGGAATTAAGTAAAGAGGAGATAAGATGAACGATCACATTAACTATAAACTTTGGACAGTCTGCATGATTCAAGATGGAGATAAAGTTTTACTTATCGACCGGCAGCATGATCATTTCAAAGGGTATATTCCTCCAGGTGGTAAAGTGAATTTTCTGGAAAGTATTGTGGAAAGTGCGATTAGAGAGGTAAAAGAGGAAACAGGTCTAGAGGTGTGGAATTTAAAGTTTAAAGGTCTATATGAATATGTAAATCCCGTTGCAATGGACCGTTATATGATCTTCAATTATATAACCAGTGATTTTAAAGGAGAACTATTGGAAAACGGGCCGGAAGGAAGAGCGGCTTGGGTTAACATAGAAGAGGCGTACCACCTTCCTATGCAGGAATCAATCAGAAGAAGGTTTCCATTATTTTTTCAGGAAGGAACGTTCGAAATCCAGGTGACGTGGAATCATAAAGAGAACACAGAGGGAAATGTTGTGGTTAAAAATACATAAGATACTGGAGTTTTATTTTAGGAGCGGTCATTATGTCAATCGCGGAAAAAGAAGTCGTTACCTTGGTTCCTTACAAACCGGATTATAAAGAAAGGCTGTCGAATTACAGTTTGTCTGTGGAGCAGCAAAGATATACGGCATTTCCTTTAGATGCTCTGCATCTATGTGAATCAGAGCCAGACAGGCGTCCAATTGTCATTTTGTATGGTCATCAGCCTGCAGGATTTTTTGTACTCCATGGATGGGAAGGCGTAAAAGACTTTAGTGATAATAAAAATGCAATATTATTACGGGCCTACTCGATAAATGCTGAGTATCAAGGAAAAGGTATTGCTTCACAATCTATCAAGCTATTGAGCCCATTTGTGAGAGACCATTTTCCAGATGTAAATGAAATCATATTGGCTGTAAACCATGCAAATATAGTTGCCCAAACCGTCTATAAGAAAGGTGGCTTCGTCGATAAGGGCATAACTGCAATGGGAAGAGAGGGAGAAATGTTTATTTATCATTTAGATATTTAGTTCGGAGGGCAACTTCGGACAGGTTTAGTGTTGAAAGAGGATAACCTGTCAGAACAAGATCAAACTTCCGACAGGTTCAGCGGTAAAAGAGGAAAAGCTGTCAGAAGTAAGGAGCTTTGACAAGAAGGAGAGGGGATTCAGTTATGCCAGAAGTAAAGCAGTTATCGGAATTGAAGTTGGTGGGGATTCGGGTGTTGTGTCCAGGTGAACAATATGTCATCGAGATTCCAAAAGCTTCGAAGGTGTTGAGTGAGCGTATGGATGAAATTGCAAATGTCGTGAATCCATCTTTGCAGTTAGGAGCTTTTGTTGTTGAGCATAGTTCTAATGAGGAAGATGGATATTGGGTTTGTGTTGAAGTATCAGAATATGAGGAGATTCCCAAAGACATGTTTGCACTCACCATACCAGCTCAAATGTACGCCGTTTTAAGACACAGAGGTGCTAACGTGGAAATTAAGCAGGCGTATAACGAGTTACATCAATGGATCGAGGTTAATGGGTATCAGAGATTGGCGAATAAATGGCATTTGGAAGCCTTTCATGAATGCGCTGACCCTGCCAATATAGATGTGGAACTCATGGATACAGTAGCTTTTGAAGTGTAAAAAATGGAAGGATTTGAAACTTTGTGTCTCCCTCATTCGTAAAGATAAATACATATAGATACATACAGGGGGAGGATGCATGATGGTAGAAACACAAGGAGATTTTATGCTTACATTTGCTCCTATTTTTATGGGAGCCATATTCATTTTAGTATTTGGAATAATTATTTTTACAATTATTAAAAGCATAGGGACCTGGAGTAAAAATAACCAATCGCCTCGATTGACTTCCAATGCTAAAGTGGTCACGAAAAGAACGAGTGTGCGTGGCGGTGGAGAAACACATGCACGGAATATCTATTATGTGACGTTTGAATTTGACAGCGGCGACAGGCTCGAACTTCAAGTAGATGGCAGGGAATATGGACAGCTGGTTGAAGGGGATGATGGCGACCTTAGCTTTCAAGGAACCCGCTATTTGGGATTTACAAGACACCCTTTATAATTGCCGTCAATAAAAGCTAGAAGACCAAATCAATATGGATTTGGTCTTCTTTACATTTATTTAGAATCTTCACTCGAAGTATTTATGGAAAGCTCTTTATCATTTATAATCCGGATCATTCCAATAATCCCCCGGCATATTAAAAATTTTAAGACTAAACTAATAGCAGAGTGATACCATGTCCACCCCTTTTTCCAATCGATCAGCTTAGTTTTCTTGGCAGCAAATGTCTCAATCAGTACCTGTGGAATAATAAAAGGAAACAGTTTAAGAAATATACCTATTGGCTTACTATTCAATGTCCATTGGTTGTAATAGAGAAGCATCAATGGATAATGTACATAGTCGAATGGTAAGTGAATCTTGAATTTCTTCTTAAATGGTCTTATTTCGTATTTTAGATATCCTTTTGAAACAAGGTACCGGTCTGCCCATGAGTTCCCAATTATACTTACCAGGTAAACGATAATCCAATCTTTAAAGGAACGTTTAACGATGGCAAAAGGTAATAAAAATAAGGCTACTACTGCGGAAGTGTATAGCATTGTAGCAGATAATCTTTGTTTTTTTCTACGCAAGAATACCACCTCATAATTAAAATGCAACAATATGATTCCTTTATGTATCCTCATTTTAAAGTTCACTTCGAGTATTGAAATTTAATCAAATATGAAGGCAGGGGGAATAATACATATAAAACAAAAAAGAAGGTGAGATCTTGCCACGAAAGCCAGCAGCAATTTCTGAAGAACAGGCAAACGAAATGGAAGAAACTGACCCTGTGGTGAACAATAAAAAAGATGAAATAGAAAACTTAAACCGCTTGCTAGCAGCGGTTCTTGACTACCTGTCCGACGATGAAGTGGAAGTTATTGATATTGAGTATTTATTGGAGAACACCGAGGGATTGCGTGAATGGTGGAATCAATACCGGGAGAGGAACAGAAAAAAGATCGAAGAGGAAATAACACAGGCGCTTGGAGATCTTTCGATTGAGGAATTGGAGAACCTTAGGGAGAAAATTAGAGGTAACGAAAAAGAATGAAGGGTTTTGCTTATGATCGTACTACTCATATCAGTTTTAATTTTTAACCTGATTGCATTCAGGGTTAATAAAAGACTGCTCCCAAGCCAGATTGTGCAAATTTGGACATTCACTATTGCCTTCCAGATGCTCTTTGATTTGATTGTGGAATTCAAGTATCACAGTTATTGGTATTTCTCATCAGGCGTTGACTGGGTAGGGTTAATTCCTAGGACAGTTTTGATCCCACCGGTAAATATGATTTTTTTGAACTTGTATCCATTTGAAAAAAACAAACTTAAAAAATTCTTATTCTTACTCTTCTATGAATTTTTAATTTTACTATATGAACTCATTACCTTGCTGCCACAGCCGTGGGGGTATTTTCACTATGGCTGGTGGAAGATTTGGCACTCTGCCATGGTCGACCCTATCCTATTGATTTCCTTATTAGGTTTTTACAAATGGATTCTATGGCTTGATCCTAAACCAGTAATAAAAGAGACTAAGTAAAAGCGGGTGGTTACAGTATGTATTGGGCGCCATATCTGGCTTTGGTCATTAACCTTCTTATTATCTGGTTTATGCCGATGCGACTTACAGCCAAAGAAATATATTCTTCATGGGCTGTTATAGCGTTAATCAACTTAAGTACAGATGTTGCTTTGGATTTATATTTTCATCTTTACGAACTGGGTGGTCCAGGAGTTCAGATCGGAGTGCATTTTATAGAATTAACTCTTGGAGCGTCTTTTGGCATAATCTTTCTCAACTTCATGCCAAGAAAGAATAATGTATTTGCTGTATACATGGTAGCCTTGTTAGTTATGACAATCCTTTTTGAGTTACTAATGGTTAAAGTGGGATTTATTCGATATACAGGCTGGGAATGGTGGTATTCCGTTCCTTATTACATAGCGGCTTTCTTTTTTGTTAGGTGGCATTTATTTTTTTTAAGGAAAGGCTCTTGAACCGTATGGATTAAGTTGAAATCTTAATCAATCCGGTTTTTTATTTTATATAGGTTGAAGTTTTAAAAATGGAAAATAATTGTTATCAAGGAAGGTGAAAAGAGAGAAATAGAGAATTTAAATAGAGGGGTGAAGGTAGTGAACAATAAATTAATCCGAGTGGGTACTATTTACATTCCAGTTAAGGATCCGGTGAGTTCAGCAGAATGGTATAAGGAAAAACTGGGTGCACAGTTAAATTATCTGGATGATGATAAGGCTATTTTGAATTTGGCTGATATTAGTATGTTTTTGGTTAAGGCAGAGGAACAGAACTCGAATTTTTTTGATGCAAATGGTACGGAACGGTTCGTTCTTACATATGAGGTCGATGGATTGGAGGCACTTACTTCGATTCACGCAGATTTTAAAGAACGGGGAATTAAAGTCGGTGAGATTGAAAACAGGGGTCATGCAGGCAGGAATTTTGTGTTTTACGACCTGGATGGTAATAAATTCGATGTCTGGAGTGAGTTGAGCCAGGTGTTTAAGCGAAGGTTTGTTAAGGAGGAAGTATGAAATTTGTTTTAATCTTTGGGCCGCAGGCTGTCGGTAAAATGACGGTAGGGCATGAACTGGAAAAAATAATAGAATTAAAGCTTTTCCATAACCATATGACGATTGAATTAGTGAATCCTTTCTTCGATTACGGGACAAGGGAGGGGAAGCGGTTAGTCGGACTCTTCCGTCAGGAAATATTTGAGGCGATGGCGAAAAGCAATCAGTATGGCTTGATTTTTACCTATGTCTGGGCATTCGATATGAAGGAAGACTGGGAGTATGTGGATAAAGTATGCCAGATTTTTGAGTCAAAAGGTGGAAAGGTGTATTTTGTTGAACTGGAGGCTGATTTGGACGAAAGACTGGAGCGCAACAAAAGCCCTCATCGACTCCAACACAAGCCCACAAAGCGGAATCTGCAAAGGTCGGAGCGGGACCTGGTGAAGTCGATGGATCAATATCGCTTGAATTCAATCGAAGGTGAGATAGAAAGAGAGAACTATATTCGGATAAATAACACGAATTTAAGCTCAAATGTAGTTGCTCAACATATTAAAGAACATTTTGATTTGTAA
This sequence comes from Mesobacillus selenatarsenatis SF-1, assembly GCF_000813125.1. Taxonomy (GTDB): domain Bacteria; phylum Bacillota; class Bacilli; order Bacillales; family Cytobacillaceae; genus Mesobacillus; species Mesobacillus selenatarsenatis. The sequence continues at coordinate 3,637 of NZ_BASE01000027.1, read as the reverse complement.
TTGAAAGGGGAGAGGCAGAATGAATTCTATTAAACAATTAGAACAGGAAATAGAGAACAAAGAGAAAGAGTTAATGAGTATAAAACAAGAACTGGCAGCGTTAAGAAAACAGCATCCTTCATTTACAGTAAAAGATTATACATTAACAAATACAGAAGGTGAAAAGGTTCTATTGAGTGAGCTTTTTGGCGAAAAAAATGAGTTGATTGTTATACATAATATGGGGAAATCCTGCTCTTACTGTACACTTTGGGCTGATGGGTTCATTGGTTTTACCCACCATCTTGAGAACAAGGCAGCATTTGTCTTAACCAGTCCGGATGATTTCCAAACACTGTCCGACTTTTCAAAGGAACGCGAATGGACATTCAAAAGCGTTTCGACGAATGGGACGACTTTTAAAGAAGACTTGGGGTTTAAAAATAAAGAAGGTTTTTGGCCTGGGGTTTCTATTTTGTTAAAGGACAAAGATGGAACTATCACTCACTATTCCAAAGCAGCATTCGGTCCTGGTGACGATTATTGCAGCATTTGGTCACTGTTTGAGTTGTTGCCGGAAGGAAGCGGAGCGTGGGGACCGAAACATAGTTATGGGGAATAGAGAGGTTTTATCGATATAGGTTTTCCAATGAAGGGTTCCGTTATTTTCAATTTTAGGAGGCTTATAAATGTGCCAGGTTGTGAAAAGAGAATTCAAAGTGATTGCTGTGAAGCATAGAGGACTTTACAAGGATTTTGCGGAACTAGTGCCTAAGGCAGCGCATCAATTTTTACAGCGTGTACCGAATCTTACAGGAACTGAGGTTACGGTGTACGAGCCTAAAGCGAGTGAGAGTCATTCTGAGGGAGCTTTCTATGTTGGGGTATTGGGTAATGATGCCCTGGACACCTTACCGGAAGGTGCGGAATTTCTCGATATTCAGCATTCATATGGAATTATCAGAGGAAAAGGGACAGAGATGGGTAGCTTATATTCATCGCTGGATCAATGGATTGATGAGCAGGGCTACACGCGGGATACTTTTAAGGATTTTATTATAGAAACCTACCATCCAGTGGAAAATGGCGCAGAGGAAGTAGAGATATATATTCCTATTAGAGTCTAAGACAATCCTTTATATATATATGGTAATATATTAAAGATTTGTCTGTCTTTAGAAAGTGGAGGGGATAGTATGGAGTTCAGAGGCGCCTCTGTATATGACGAAGAGGAATTTTACGAGAATTATATAAAGCGGAGAAACCGCCCGGAAAGTCCAAACAACATCATTGAAAAGCCCATTTTACTAGAGATGATTGGGGATGTGGCTGGGAAAAGGATGCTGGATTTGGGATGTGGTGATGCGGAAATTGGGATTGAACTTTTGCAAAAAGGAGGATTATCCTATCTAGGAGTGGAAGGCTCGAAGAATATGGCTTTAGCTGCAGCTGAGAATCTGGAAAGAACTACTGGCCAGGTTTTACACTCTTCAATGGAAGAATGGCAACCACAGCCAGAGCAATATGAACTTGTCCTCTCTCGATTTGCTCTCCATTATTTAGCGGATTTAAATTGTGTTTTTACTAAGGTTCATGACTCACTGGTGCCTGGAGGGAAGTTTATCTTTAGCGTCCAGCATCCGGTTCTCACTTCCTCCGCAAAAAGTGCAGAAGGCTCGGGCAGGAGAAGGGATTGGATAGTGGATGACTATTTTAACCAGGGCGAACGGATCGAACCGTGGATTGGAAAAAAGGTAATTAAATATCACCGGACAACCGAAGAATACTTCCAGCTCTTATTGAAAAACGGATTCGCGGTGGATGATCTTAGAGAAGGCACGCCAAGAGCGGAAAACTTCTCCAGCCAGGAAGAGTACGAGCGGCGGAAGAGAATTCCACTGGTATTGATGATCTCTGGTACAAAGCGGGGAGAATGAGTTATAAGATGGAGATCTAGTTGATCTTTAGGGGTTTATTATGTAGGAGATTTTCCTGAAGAGGAGGGGTAATGTGGAGGCTATTTTTAAAGAAATCGTACATATTATGCACCATGACTACGCAGGATGGAAGGACAAGCAGGAATGGGATCGGCCTGATTACTTTCTTGGCAAACTGAAGGATGCTAATTTTGCGGATGTTGTAAAAGAGTATTTACTGGACTTCAGAGATAAGCATATATATTTTACTGATCTGAAAACTGAAAGGGAAGTTGCACAGGATAGAGGATTCAAAGTCAGAAGATATGAAGATAAGTTATATGTAACCGAAGTTGGTTCGGAAACGCGACTTGTAAAGGGAATGGCGTTTGTAAAGATTGGCGGCCATTCAATTTTGGAGCTAAGGGAGCGGCATGAGAGGCTTCTGAATGAGAATCATGCTGAACGGGAAAATTGGACGCCAATTCTTGCGTTATATGAATATGGGGAAACGGACGACGGACAAGAGGTTCAGTTTAGTTTTTACCAGAAGGCCGACTATCAGCCTGTATATTCAGTTAGGAAGTTAAACGAAGAGACGCTGCTGATGACCATGACGGACTTTGCAGATCCTGATGCAATAATACGGATGATTAATGATCATAAAGACCTCCTTGAGTCTGTGGAAAACTGGATTATTGATGTGAGAGTGAATTATGGCGGAGGTGACGCAAATTATTTTAATCTGCTTCCATATTTGATGCCAGAAGAAGGAGTAGATCTGGCAGACCAGGATGAAAGAATGCTTTTTAACTGTACCGAAGCTAACTCGCAGAGACAGCTCGCAGGAGTCAAGGAGCAGATGAAAGGCGTCCAGGATGAACAGGCTTTTGTCTTCTTGAGAGCCTGGAAGCGGGAGTGGGAACGAAACAGAGGGAAAGGTTTTGTTGAATTCGATTTCAGTGAATTTGTTCCTGATACTTTTGTAAAAGGAAAGGCAGCACCTAAAACCATCATTGTGATGACGGATGTTTATTGCGGCAGTGCGGGAGACTCGTTTATCGAGAATTGCAAGAGATCCAGCAAGGTTACGGTTATTGGAAGAGCAACTGCAGGGTTGAATGATTATGCCAACCTGGCGATCCAGCGCTGGGATGAGGGTTATGAATTATGGTATCCGACCTCGCGTTTGTCCAGGATTGATAGTGGCCGGGGCATGACAGGATTAGGGGTCGAACCTCATATTTATATCCCCTGGTCTCCATGGCATTTGGACGTGGACGTGGACTTGGCTGAAGCGTTAAGGATGGTAGACTCTAACTTAACTACATATTAATAGAAAATACGGTAAAAAGTTTACAAAATAGCCGTATTTCTTTTAATCCAGCTTTACAATACTGTGTTAAAGTATAAATGTAAGGGAACTCACAATTAAGGAGTGTTGGCGATGGTTAAAAAAGTCATCATAAATTTCTTATTGGTATGTGCCCACTTCTATCTGCTTTAACAAAAGTTAAAAAAGTCTTAACAAAATGAGGCAATGAACTTTATTTTACTCTTTTAAAATAAATATTAGGCAGGATAGCAAGTGTGGCTATCACAGCAACCGGCGAAGGTGGGGCCGGTTGCTTTTTTTTGTTTTGGGATTTTAATAGAAAACACAATATCATGACGGACAGAAATGGCTGAAAAAGAAGAAAAAGTGTCCGTCATAAGGGTCATGACGGACAGCAAAGGCTGAG
>NZ_BASE01000028.1 GCF_000813125.1 Mesobacillus selenatarsenatis SF-1 | reverse complement strand
AGCGGAAATGTGCGAACCTGATGTTACTTCAGACAAAACCAGAGGGAAGAGCCACGGAAATGTCCGAACCCGGGGCTACTTCAGACAAAACAAAGGCGTAGAGCTGCAGAAATGTCCGAACTCGGTACTTCTTCGAACAAAACAAGAGGGAAGCACCGCGGACATGTCCGATCGTACTATACAACTACATTTTTTTAAGGGAGGAACTAAAATGGTCATTTTGGATGCTCGAAATATCGTGAAAGTATATGGTGGATCGAGTGGGGAGGGTGCGACGAAGGCTCTTGATGGAGTTAGCCTTTCTATTAATAAAGGAGAGTTTGTTGCGATAATGGGACCGTCGGGAAGCGGGAAGACGACACTTCTCAATGTCCTGAGCGGTATTGACCAGCCGACTTCTGGCGAGGTCAGTATCTCTGGGGAAGAGATAAGCGAGATGTCAGGCGATCAGCTTGCACTGTTCCGTCGCAAACAGCTCGGCTTTGTTTTTCAGGAATTCAATCTCTTAGACAGCTTGACGGTCAAAGAAAATATCATTCTTCCAATGGTACTTGAAAAGAAAACAGCAGCTGACATGGATACGAAAGTTCATGGTCTTGCGAATCTGTTTGAAATAGATTCTATTCTAGACAAGTACCCCTATAATATATCCGGTGGACAGCAGCAGCGAACCGCAGTCAGCCGAGCGCTCGTAAATGACCCGGCGATGATTTTTGCGGATGAACCAACCGGGAATCTGGATTCCAAATCCTCGGCCGTCATCATGGAATGCTTTGAAAAAATAGTTGATGAACTCTCTACAACAGTTCTGCTAGTGACGCATGACGTTTTTGCTGCCAGCTATTGTCATAAAGTCGTTTTTATCAAGGATGGAATGATTTATTCGAGCATCGTGAAAAAAGGGAGCAGGAAGGAGTTCCTGAATCGGATCATGGATAATCTTGCTGTCTTAGGAGGAAGAACCTATGACATTTAATCAAGTGGTTTGGAAGATGGCGAAGGTTAATTATAAGAAATATATCTTTTATTATCTTTGCAACAGCTTTGCGGTGATGTTCTTCTTCATGTTCTCGACGGTTTATTTTAACAGGAGGGTCGAACAAGGGAAGAAGCTGGAAAGCCTGCAGGACGCATTATCGATTCCAGGAGCTGCGTTGATTATTTTTACAATATTCTTTATCAGCTATGCCCACAATGTTTTCATGAAAAAGAGAAAAAGTGAGTTTGGGCTTTTCATGACATTGGGCATGGCAAGAAGAGATTTAAGCATGTTGCTTATCTTGGAAAATGCAGCGATAGCCATCTTGTCCATTCTATCGGGACTGCTGGCTGGAGCGATCTTTTCAAGACTGTTTTTCATGCTCTTGATGAGTCTCATCGAAATGGGGGAAGTTCCCTTCCATTTTAACGCTAAAATGTTTTTTTACTCAATCGGAGCTTTCTTAGTTGTGTTCATTCTGGCTGTAGGGAAATCTCTGTTCCAGACAATGAGGAGCAGCCTGATTACTAGCATGAAGAGCAACAGATACGCTGATACAATCAAAATGAGAAGTCCGTTGATTGGCGGCTTCGGGCTGCTGCTGATGGCCGGCTCACTGCTGATTCTTTATTTTACATATGAAAGCTCAAATGGCGCTTACCTGCCGCTGTGGACATTGGCGATGTTATTGGGCCTGTATATCTCACTTAATCAGTCTGCTAGTTTCCTGATTAAGCTAGTTAAAAAGTTTCCCAGGTTTTACTATCGCAGATTGCTTTTCCTGAGCAGCCTCGATTATAAATTTAAGCAGTTGACATCGATCATCATGCTTGTGACAGTAATGATTATGATCACCATTTTTTATAGCACCTTATTATTGACCTTTTACAAGGCTTCAGAAAAGAATGCTGTAACTAATAATCCATATGATGTCGCTTTTTATCAGTCAGAAACGAAGAATACGATTTCCGATGGCGAGCTAAACGAGTTATTCGGTAAAAAGAAACATCTTGAAATCCCGATCTTGAATTATTATGAAAAACTAGAATATGTCGATGGATATCAAACTTATGACATCATGTCTGTGGATGATTTAAATAAGCTGATTTCGAGTCAGGTTAAGCTGGGGAAAAATGAGTACCTATTTTATTTAAACTCTGAACCAGAATATGCTCATACGGATATTGCTGAATCAATTAAGTTAACTATTAATAATGAAGCTATAACTTATACATTGAAAGATCAAGTGATTGAAAGAACGATCAATTTGTTGCCAAATGCATATGAGTTCATTGTCGTAAATCAGGACGAATTTGATTTTCTGCGGAATGAAGTGAAGGGGTACGAACTGAATCTTAATTTAATAAATGTGGGTGACTGGAAGGAGAGTGAAAGTGCTGTTGAAGGATTAGAAGAAAAATTAAAGCTCAACAATCAGTCAACTCCACCAATGGATTACCCTGATCTGGAGCATACAGCGGAATCCGAATTGTTTCGGGTTGCCTCGAAAATAGGCGACTATCATCAAAACAAAACCACTAATGGAATGATGTTCTATGTCACGACATTTTTAAGCATCATGTTCTTTTTCGGTACCTTTTTCCTGCTGTTTCTTAATCTCTTTTCCGAAGTCGAAACTGAGAAATTGAAATATTGGAAACTAAATAAAATTGGGATGTCATCAAAGGAAATTAAGCAGAATGTATCAAGAGAATTAGGGACAATCTTCTTCGCCCCAACTGTCCTCGGAACGACACTGGCTTTCTTGTACCTAGTAATATTATCAACAGACGTCGGGGGAATCATGAAAAACCCAGATATATTAATGCATTTCCTGCAAATTGCTGGAATTTACCTGGTCATCCAGGTGGGATCTTTCTTTTATGCCAGGAAGAAGATGTTATTGCAGTTGATTAATTAGAATTATTAAAGCCGCTTTCCAAAAGGAAGGCGGTTTATTTTAAGATAAGAAGTATAAATTTCACTTTGAGAATTGTCCAGCTCCAGCGCCTAGCCCCTCGAGACGTTTCGGTCCGACCGATGAAGTCAAAAAGCAAGTCGCTTGCGCTTTTCTTTTTCTACCCTAATCGACAGATTTATTTTATAATATGAAAAAGTGAGGTGAGAAAAATGTCAGAAGAAAGACTTGATCGATTAGAAGGAATGATGTCGCAACTGATTACCATGGTCGACAATCTGCATAACAGTATGAATGCTATGCAAAAGGACATGAAGGAAATGCAAAAGGATATGAAGGAAATGCAAACCGTCCAAAAGGAACATGGAAAAAAGTTTGAGGCAATTGAAACGAGAATGGACACTATTGAAACAAAATTGGACAAAATGGAAACAAAATTAGAAAAAATGGAAACAAAATTAGAAAAAATGGAAACAAAGAATGAATTAAGGCACGAAGTAGTATTGCATCAAATCAAAAGATTGGAAAAAGACCAGGATTTCATCTGGGAAAAGGCAGTGCGAAATGAGAGAGAACTTGAGATTATGAAAAGAACTTTGGAATCGTAATCTAAGCATCTTTTTGCTGCCAAGCTTACCACCTATCAGCAAGCTTGGCTAGTTTGTTACTTATCTTATTTACCCTTAGATGACTCTCCATGGAATTGCTCCAGTAACTCGATTATTCTTTTGTTCTGCTCCACTTGAATCTCCGAATTTTTATACATGCGATAAATCCAGATTAACAAAATGATTAATGAAACAGGCACAGCTAAAACTACGAAAAAAGACATCATCCCCATTATTGATGAGACAAACATAAAAAACCCCTCCTTGTTCACATTTTACTATTTAGTTGCATATCTTTTGGAATATAATGTTAAAGATTTATGAACTAATAATATATTATTCCAAGCACCTTCCATATTATCTTCCCTAGTAAACTCATTCTCTATTTTTTCCCGCTATGATACTTCAAAGTGTTATAATTATCATAATTATTAGAAAAGTCACCAGTATAAAGTAGAGGAAGGTGATGGTATGCATTTTCTTCGTTATCAATGGGAGCCGTATTTGTCTTATGGGCAGCTGTTTGAGTTTGAGAAGAACAAGGTTGTCTATCATCAGGGGGAAGCCGGCAGAGGAATCTATTATTTGAAGAATGGTGAAATCAAGGTTACGCTTCTTTCGGACAAGGGGGATGAGCGGATCATCAACATGGTTCCGCCTGGGATGCTGTTTGGTGAACATGGTATCCATGGGGAGCCATATTTGACCAGCGGAACGACGACTTGTCCCTCGTTGGTTTACTACTTTTCCGATGATGTCATTGCGACAATTTGCAGGAAACACCCGGAAGCGGCGGGAATTTATACAGATTCATTGATTTATAAATTCAGGACGCTTGCGGAAATTATTGCCCATCTGGACAGTCCGGTAGAGCAGCAAATGGCTTTTTATCTGCTCAAGCTTGTTCAGGAGAACGGGAATGCCTCGATGAACCAGACGGCTTTTGCTAAGTACATTGGCACGTCCCGAATTACCGTGAACAAGATTATTCAAAAATGGAAGCAAAAGGGGTACATAGAGCTTCATAAGCGTGAAATTATTATTATGAATTTTGATAAAATAAGGGCGATTGCCAGCAATCCGCATATGGATTAACTAACCAGGTTTCTGAGGAAATCTGGTTTTTTGATGAAGTATTTTCTTTTATCAATCTCAATGATCCCTGCTTCCTGCCATTGTTTGAGCACCTTGTAGACGGTGATTCTTGTGAGCCCGGTGCAGCAGGCAAGGTCTTGCTGGGAAATAGGAATTTCGTAATTTTTGAATTCATCGCAAATGTTGTGGAGTAAAACGGCTAGTTTTTGTTCAGATGTAAGCGCATTCAAATTAATGCGATCTAAAAGTATTTTCATTTTGTGGATGACGCTTTTAGAAAAAAGTTTAAAGAGCTCTGGGTGGGTGATCATCAGTTGTCGGAATTCATCTGCTGAGAAGTGATAAACGACGGAGTCTTTTACTGCAATTGCGGTTGTGAAATGGGTTTTCTGATCGAGTGACTGGACACCTAACAGCTGGTTCGGGATGACGATATTCAGCATGTTTTCTTTTCCAGCAGCTGATTCCGTTACGATCCGCACAAGTCCTTTATGAAGGTAATAAAAACCTTCTCCATATTCTCCTTGCTTATAAATGCACTCCTTTTTTCTGAAAAACTGTCGAGTGCCGTATTTCAAATAATTCTCCCAATGAAAGACTTCTTCATACACCGTAACCATACCAAAACCTCCCTATGAGTGAAGATGATATCTAACATTATCATAGGGTAAACTATGGAAAATTTCTATAATTTATTAGATAATTTAGACTTTTAAGAAAACTATTTTCTAAAAAACGTTAAATAGGCTACAGTTACGTTCAAAAATTAGTATTACAATTCATTATGAATTTTCAATTAATTTTTTTAGGAGGGTGAATATGGGAATTAGGACTGGAGCTCAATATATCGAAGCGGTTAAAGCACGTAAGCCTGAGGTTTGGCTCTCTGGTAAAAGAATCGAGAATGTATTTGAGGAGCCGGTGTTCAAGCAGCCGATCCTAGAAATTGCAAAGCTGTATGACATGCAGCATGGTCCAGAATTTCAGGAAAAGATCACTCACGTGTGTGAGGAAACCGGGGAGCGAGTGAACAATGCTTTCCTCGTACCAAAAAGCTATGAAGATTTAGTCAAGCGCCGCAATGTTTTCGAAGCATTTGCGAAGGCAACATTTGGTCTCATGGGAAGGACTCCAGATTTCTTGAACGTCGTTGTGACATCCATGTACTACAATTCCTGGTTCTTTGAAAAATACAATAAAAACTGGGCAGAGAATGTTCGCAACTATTATAAATACATCCGTGACAATGACATCTTCTTAACCCACGCGATTATCAACCCGCAAAATGACCGCAGCAAGAATTCACATGAACAGAAGGATACGTACACACACCTTGGTGCAGTAAACGAAACTCCGGATGGCTTGGTTGTCAGGGGAGCGAAAATGCTGGCAACACTTGCACCGGTAACAGATGAAGTGATTATCTATTCTTTCCCTGGATTTGCGCCTGGTGATGAAAAATATGCACTGGCATTCGCGATTCCGATTGACACTCCAGGGCTGCGCATCATTTGCCGCGAGCCAATGCAGGATGGGCAGCGATCCTTCTTCGATCACCCACTTGCTTCAAGGTTTGAAGAAATGGATGCATTGCTTGTGTTTGATGATGTCGTTGTTCCTTGGGATCGCGTTTTCCTTCATAACAATGTCGAGGCAGCCAATAAGCTTTACCCAATGACAGGCGCAGGACAGCAGCCAGCTCACCAGTCCGGTGTCCGTGGTCTTGTGAAATTGGAGTTCGCGACACAGGTAGCCATGAAGGTTGCCGATACAATCGGTGTCGATGGATACTTGAACGTCCAGGACCAGCTGGGCGAACTCGCTCAATCCCTTGAATCTATCCGCGCATTGTTAAAGGTTGCTGAATATGAGCACACAATGACCGAGCATGGGGAAGCAATGCCAGCTTATGTACCGCTGGAGACGATTCGCGGGTTGCTGCCGAAAATGTATCCGCGGGCCATTGAGGTCATCCAGATTGTTGGCGCAGGGGGCTTGCTGATGTCTCCAACAGGAGCGGATTTTGAAAGTGATGAACTGAGAGGTTCGATTGATAACTACTATGTTGGCCGAGAAGGAGTTACTTCTTTGGAACGCGTCAGCATTTTCAAACTAGCATGGGATCTGTGCGGAGAGGCATTCGGACAGCGTCTATTGCAGTATGAGCGCTACTACACAGGAGATCCAATCCGTAAACGCGGTATTTTCTATAACAACTATAAGCGCCAAACATCGCTAACAATGGTTGACGAGGCGTTAAAGGGCGCACAGCTGGATAATAAGGAAGCGCTTACAAACTAGCCTGCAGGAGGAGAAGGACAGATGAAAACACATATTTATTCTTCATTGGAACTGCCTCATTCAATCGTTGCGATTGGAGCCTTTGACGGAGTCCATAGGGGGCATCAAACAGTAATCCGACAGGCTGTGCAACGAGGCAGGAAATTGAAGATTCCGAGTGTGGTGTATACATTTGATCCTCCACCGCGGGTGTTTTTTCAAGGAGCCAGGATGCTGACCACAGTTGACGAGAAGCTGGCGAAAATCAAGAAGCTCGGTGCCAGGCATGCCGTAGTTGCGAGGTTTGATGAAATATACGCCGGGCGAAGTGCTTACGAGTTCATCGATTGCCTCGCGAAACTTAATCCGGCTGAAATCATGGTCGGCGGCGATTTCCGCTTTGGCAAGGACCGTTTGGGGGATATCATGCTTCTGGAAAAATATTTCAAGGTGCGTGTGACTAAGCCCGTCTGCTGTTCTGAAGGAAGTGTAATTTCTTCCAGCAGGATTCGTCAGCTCATTTCTGATGGTGAGATTCACCTTTCGAATTCACTGCTCGGCTGGCCAGCAGGAAAATAGGATTCTATTTTACAAGAATAGGAGGGAGACAGCATGAAATTGCTAGGACTTTCAGGCACGATCATCGGTGCGAAAACAGGCATTGTAGTCCGTAAAGTACTTGATGATGTGAAAAAGAAGTACCCAGATATTGAGGTTGAGATGCTCGATATGATGGATTACAATCTGGAGTTTTGTGACGGAAGACCGCCTGAGAAATACTCAGCTGATACGAGGACTGTGATTGAAAAGGTCTCTTCTGCTGACTTTTACGTAATCGGAACACCGATTTTTCAGGGATCGATTCCTGGGGCACTGAAGAACTTGTTTGATTTGATCCATCCTGATGCTTTCAGGAACAAAGTGATGGGATTTGTTGCGAACGGCGGGACATATCAGCATTTTCTTGTGATTGAAAATCAGCTGAAACCGATAGCAGGATATTTCAGGGCGTTTGTAGCACCTAGCTATGTGTACGCCAATTTTGATCATTTCAACCGTGAAAATGAAATCGTCGATGAAGATTTGCTGAAGCGGATTTCATATCTGGCAGATGAAGTCGTTCATATGCAAAAGTCCCTAAAGGGCAGCACGGCAAAAGTAACTGACTGATTTTTAAAGAACACAATTTTACAAGAATCGAAGGGAGACGAGGAAATATATGAAAAGCCAATTTGTTCCGATTAATCTAATGAAGTTTATTGAGGAAAACAGAGACCAGCTGAAGCCGCCGGTTAACAATAAAGTCATCTGGAAGGATGCTGAGTTGATGGTAATGCTGCTGGGCGGGCCGAACAAAAGACGCGATTTCCATGTTGATCCGTCAGAAGAGGTGTTTTACCAGATCCAGGGCAGCTGCTATGTTGAAGTCATCAATGCTGAAGGCAAGCGTGAAGTCGTTGAAGTGAAGGAAGGTGAAATGTTCCATCTGCCTGCGAATGTGCCTCATTCTCCTCACCGTGTTCCTGACACAATTGGTCTGGTAATCGAGCGTAACCGTGCACAAGGTGAACTAGAGGATTTTGTCTGGTTCTGCGATGAGTGCGACCATGAAATGCACCGCGCTACAATCCAGCTGACAAACATTGAAAAGCAGGTAAAAGAAGCGATTGCCAGCTTTAACGGAAATGAGGAGCTGCGCAAGTGTGATAACTGTGGGCATATGATGCCGCCAGAAGCGAGTGAATGGAAATGCGAGTAGACTTCCATACGCATATTATTCCGGAGAATTTCAGTGAGCTGACGCAGAGATTCGGCGGTGAGAAGTGGCCGACACTTGAGCGCACCTGTGCTTGTGGCGCTAATATCATGATTGCCGGCAAGGTGTTCCGCGAAGTGACCGACCAGGTTTGGGATGCTGAAAAACGAATCAAGGATATGGAGCGGGAGGGAGTCGACATTCAGGTTCTTTCTCCGATTCCTGTCACGTTCTCTTACTGGGCTCCGGCTGAGCAAGCAGAAATTTTGGCAAGAGTCCAGAATGACTTTATTGCTGACCTGGTTAGCCAGTATCCGACTAAATTCATTGGGCTGGGCGCAGTGCCGCTGCAAAACGTTGAGGTTGCGATCCGCGAGATGGACCGCTGCAAGCATGAGCTAGGATTGAGCGGGATTGAGATTGGCACGAATGTAAATGGGGTCAATCTTGATGATCCTCAGTTTATCGAATTCTTTGAAATGGCGGAGAAGTGGGAAGTTCCTTTGTTCATCCATCCATGGGAGACACTTGGAAAGGAACGGATGCCGCGCCATAACTTGATGTACACCGTTGGGATGCCAAGCGAAACAGCTTTGGCTGGAGCAAGTTTGATTCTTGGCGGAATCATGGAAAAGTTCCCTGGGTTGAAAATCTGTTTGGCTCATGGCGGGGGTGCACTGCCTTACTTGCTGCCGCGTCTTGATCAGGGCTGGAAGGTGTGGCCGCATTTGCGCTTGCTTGATAAGCCGCCAAGTCATTACGCCAAGCAATTTTACTATGATTCGCTTGTAAATGAACCGGTCAACCTGAACTATTTACTCCAGAATTTTGGCCATGAGCGCATCATCATGGGATCTGATTATCCTTTTTTGCTGAGGGAGGTTCCTCCTGGAAAGGTCATTGACGATACTGTCGGGTTATCAAAGGAACAGACGGAAGCGATGCTCGGTAAAAATGCGCTCAGGTTCTTGAATATTCCTGTTAAGGTGGGGAGTTGATTTTATGGAAAAGGCCTTAGTTACACCTGAAGAACGTTTGAAAGAGTTAGGCCTGACCTTGCCAGCTCCCCGCCAATCCGCAGGGAATTATGTAAGCTGCGTAAGGACTGGCAATCTGATTTTTACATCCGGCCAGGGAACGAATGAATACCGCGGCCGGCTTGGCGAGGATGTCACGATTGAAGTTGGCTACGATGCGGCTAGGCAGTGCATGCTGAATTTACTGACTGTGCTGAAGCAGGAATTAGGTGAACTTAGTAAGGTTAAGCGGGTGGTAAAAGTCCTTGGCTTCGTGAATAGTTCGCCTGATTTTACCGACCAGCCAAAGGTTATGAATGGTGCTTCAGACTTGCTGGTACAGGTGTTCGGTGAGCGTGGGAAGCATGGGAGATCTGCTGTCGGCATGGCGCAGCTGCCTTTGAATAATGCTGTTGAGGTCGAAATGGTCGTCGAAGTTGAGGATGAGGAGGTTGGATTAGGATGAATCTGGCTCAGCCACAGGCAATAAAAGACGCAAAGCTGTTCATTAACGGTGAATACCGTGATGCAATGTCCGGTGAGACTTTTGAAACAATCGATCCTTCGACGAATAAGAAGCTGGCATCTGTTGCAAAGGCTGGTGTCGAGGATGCGAAATTGGCAATAGATGTCGCTCAGAAGACGTTCGAAAGTGGTGTCTGGAGTGAGATGCCAGTAGCCGAAAGAACAAAAATTCTGGTCAGGATGTCTGACCTGGTCATGGAAAGAGTCGATGAATTAGCACTGGTCGAGACACTTGATGTCGGCAAGCCAATCAAGGAAAGTCGCGGATTTGATATCCCGCGGGCTGCAGCGAACCTGCGCTTTTTTGCTGAAATGGCGAACTACATTAACCATGAGCATTATGATCAATCAAGATATATGTCTTATTCCAAATACGCACCGGCTGGAGTGACCAGCTTGATCATTCCATGGAACCTGCCGTTCATGCAGATGACTTGGAAGGCTTCAGCGGCAATGGCTGCCGGAAATACGGTTGTTGTGAAGCCAGCTTCCTATACTCCATTGAGTGCGGTCATGCTTGGTGAGATTGCTAATGAAGCGGGATTGCCGCCAGGTGTGTTGAATATTATCACGGGTCCTGGTGGCACGGCAGGAACAGAGATGACACGTAACCCTTCAGTACGAAGGATTTCCTTTGTCGGCGACAGTACGACAGGCCGCACGGTGATGCAAAACGCCGCTTCACAGCTGATTCCCGTTTCTCTGGAACTTGGCGGTAAATCTGCCAATATCGTGTTCGAGGATGCCGATCTCGATGAAGCAGTTGCGGGATCAATTGAAGCTATTTTCAGGAACCAGGGTGAGATTTGTCTTGCAGGTTCTAGATTACTAGTGCAGGAGACCATTTACGATCGATTCATGGAAAAATTTGTGGAAGCTGCTCGCGCTTTGAAAGTCGGCAATCCACTTGATCAGGAAACAGATATGGGTGCGCTTGTTTCAAAGGGCCATCTGGAAACCGTCGATGAGTACGTGCAGATCGGATTGGGTGAAGGGGCCAAGCTCGCAACAGGCGGGAAGCGAATTGCCAGTCTTGGAGAGGGCAACTTCTATGAACCAACTGTTTTATACGATGTGGATAACAAGATGCGTGTGGCCCAGGAAGAAATTTTCGGGCCAGTGCTAGTTGTGATTCCATTCAAAACAGAAGAAGATGCTGTGCGCATCGCGAACGATTCGATGTATGGACTGGCGGGTGTCGTATGGACGAATGACCTGCGCCGAGCACATCGTGTGGCCGCAAAAGTGAATTCTGGTTTGTTGTGGATCAACTGCTGGTATTACCGCGACCTGCGCACACCGTTTGGCGGATCGAAAGCCAGCGGCATCGGACGCGAAGGCGGCAGGCACAGCTTCGAATTTTATACCGAAGCCAAGACGATTACGATGAAGCTGTAAAAATATAGTTCGTTTTTTAAAACCGTAAATATATTTACCCCAACCGTAAATAAAAGTTGTCCAACCGTAAATATTTTTGCTGCAACCGTAGATAAAAGCTGTTCAACCGTAAATATATTTGCTGCAACCGTAAATAAAGCTGAACCATCGGAAATATAGTCGTCCAACCGGGAATAAAAGTCGTCCAACCTGAATTATAATTTGGTCAACCTGAAATATATTAGCCTTGACAGGAAAAAACTGCCCAACCGGAGATATATTTGCTTCAACTGGAGAAAAAAACTGCCCAACTGGAGATATATTTGCACCAACTGGAGAAAAAAGCAATATAACCGTAGATATATTTGCTCCAACCGTATAATAAAGCGGTCCAACCGTATAATAATTTGCTCTTACCGTATAAAAAAGGAGCACAACCGTAAAAATATCTGCTCAAGCCAGCTAAAAGGCTGGTTAACTATGTAATTAAAGAACCCAAATAAAGTTCATCGGGGACTATATGAGTATCAACGGGGATTATACCAGTCCCAACGGGGTTAAAACTACTTCCAACGAGGTTTAAATCTCGCGAAACGGGGATTATTTTAGTCCCAACCGGACATTGGCCGTCCAACTGGAATTAAAATTGTTCCAACTGGTATTACAAACAGCTCAACTGGTTTTAAATGCAAAACAACTGGTATTATCGAGATCTTATTAACCATTTTTAAAAGAAAAGGAGGGTGATTTCATGAATACTACCATTGAAAGTATCGCTGAAACGCTTCTCGAAGCGGAAAAAAGTAAAAATGCGGTACCGCCGCTGACTGCACAATACGAAAACCTTAATGTAACGGATGCCTACAATGTTCAGCTTGAAGTTTTAAAGAGAAAGCTAGAACAAGGGCGGACGGTTATTGGTAAAAAGGTCGGCCTTACTAGTGTGGCGATGCAGAAGATGCTAGGTGTCGATGAGCCGGATTATGGGCATTTGCTTGATGATATGAAAGTGCCAAATGGCGGCACAGTGAAGATGTCTAACTTTCTCAGCCCGAAAATCGAAGCGGAAATTGGTTTCGTGCTTGGGGAAGACCTTAAAGGACCTAATGTCACTTTCCTTGATGTACTGATGGCAACGAAATATGTAGTGCCAACTTTGGAGATCATCGACAGCCGGATTGCCGATTGGAAGATAGGACTCGTCGACACCGTGGCTGATAACGGCTCATCTGCGATGGTAGTAGTAGGAGACCAAATGACAGACATTACCGGTATCGATCTGCGAAGTGTTGGGATGACTTTTTTCAAAAGCAATGAAATTATAGCGACTGGATCTGGTGCTGCAGCCCTTGGCCATCCGGCACATGCCATTGCCTGGCTGGCGAACAAGCTTCATGAGTTTGAAATTACGTTAAAGGCAGGCGAGCTTATTTTACCCGGAGCGCTTTCTGCAGCAATCCCTGTGCAGGAAGGCGACAGAGTTTCCGCTCAGTTTGGTCCGGTAGGCTCCGTGTCAGTGACTTTTGAGTAGGAGGTGTACAGGTTGGTGAAAATCAAGGCGGCAATCATCGGTTCCGGCAATATTGGGACCGACCTTATGTATAAGCTGGAAAGAAGCGAAGTCATTGAACTTACAGCGATGATTGGAATCGATCCTGAATCCGATGGGCTGAAGCGGGCCAAGGAAAAAGGATACCTGGCATTCCATAATGGAATTCAGTCATTGAAAGACAATCCTGAAATCGCCGATATCGTGTTCGATGCAACCTCGGCAAAGACGCATGTCAGGCATGCGAAGGTTCTCGCAGAATTGGGCAAGCTCGCCATCGACCTGACCCCGGCGGCAAGGGGACCATTTGTCTCTCCGGCAGTTAAAACAGATGCGTATTTGAATGAAAAAAATGTGAACATGATTACATGCGGAGGGCAGGCGACGATTCCAATTGTCCATGCGATCAATTCAGTTGCTGATGTAAGTTATGCAGAAATCGTTGCCACAATCTCCTCGAAAAGTGCCGGTCCAGGAACCCGTGCGAACATTGATGAATTCACGATCACGACGCGGAGGGGAATTGAGGAAGTAGGTGGAGCCGACAAAGGAAAGGCGCTGATCATCCTGAATCCGGCAGAACCTCCGATTTTAATGCGGGACACGATTTATTGTGAAGTGAAAAACATGGATGAAGCTGCGATCACAAAATCGATTGAGCAGATGGTCGAAACGGTGAAGGAATATGTACCAGGGTACAGACTTAAGCAGGAGCCGTTGTTTGATGGAAACAGAGTGACTGTTTTTGTTGAAGTCGAGGGTGCGGGTGACTACTTCCCTATTTATGCTGGGAACCTTGATATCATGACAGCGGCAGCGACACGGGTTGCTGAAGACTTCGCGATCCATATGCTTGAAAAACAGAGTGTCTAAGTGAAAGGCTGGGTGGAATTTTTGAAGCGCAAAAGTGATAAGCCTATCAAAATTACAGAAGTTTGCCTGCGTGACGGCAGCCATGTCATGCAGCATCAATATACAGAAGCTCAGGTCCGCCGCGTGGCGCGTGAACTTGATGAAGCGGGAATGCACTATATCGAAGTAAGTCATGGAGACGGATTGGGCGGTTCGACGCTGCAGTATGGAAAGTCGCTCGTTGATGAAATGAAATTGATTGAAGCAGCGGTTGATGAGTGTCAAAACTCAAAGGTGGCAGTGTTGCTTTTACCAGGAATCGGAACGGTCCATGAACTGAAGCAGGCACATGAATTAGGCGCAAGTCTTGTTCGGGTTGCCACTCATGTGACCGAGGCTGATGTTTCAGCGCAGCATATCAGCATGGCTCGTGAGCTAGGGATGGAAACGCTTGGCTTCCTGATGATGGCCCATATGGCACCAACTGAAAAATTGGTAGAACAGGCGAAACTGATGGAGAGTTACGGGGCACAGGCTGTCTATGTAACCGATTCGGCCGGGGCCCTTTTACCGCAAGAAGTAAAAGAAAAGATTGCTGCCTTAAGAAATTCGTTATCTATTGAAGTAGGATTCCACGCACATAATAATCTTTCATTAGCGGTGGCAAATACGCTGACGGCAATTGAAGAAGGAGCAACAAGGATAGATGGAAGCATCCGCTGTCTTGGCGCAGGTGCTGGTAATGCGCAAACAGAGGTTCTTTTATCAGTTTTGGACCGGATGGGCGTCAATCTTGGAATCGATATTTATAAAATGATGGATTTGGCTGAGAATACGGTTGGGCCGATGATTCCGAGAGCGCAGGAGATTAATAGAGGTAGTCTAGTTTTAGGCTATGCTGGTGTTTATTCGAGTTTCTTGCTGCATGCTGAGAGAGCCGGACAGAGATTCGGCATCGATTCAAGAGATATTTTAATAGAGTTGGGCAAGAGGAAGGTAGTTGGCGGCCAGGAAGATATGATCCTTGATGTCGCTGCTGAACTGGCCAAAGCCCGGAAGCTGGAGGTGTAAAATATGACGATTACGAAGGGGGTCGACCTCGAAATCGTGGAATACTTATATTCTGCTGAAAAAGAACGTCGCGAAGTCGTGAAGGTGACCGATCGTTATCCAGAGCTGAGCTTCTCCGATGCGTATTCGATTCAGGACAAATTGATTCAGAGACGTGAGCAGGATGGGTCTCGTAAAATCGGCCTGAAGCTTGGATTGACGAGTAGAGCGAAGCAGCAGATGATGGGGGTTCATGAAGCGATTTATGGTTACCTGACTGATGATATGCTGGCGCTAGAGTGGGAACACCTTGATTTTACACAGTTCATACATCCTAAAGCAGAACCGGAAATTGCGTTTTTCATCGATAAGGATTTGGAAGGAACCAACGTAACCGCGGAAGATGTATTAGAAGTGACGAAATTCGTTGCGCCGGCAATCGAGATTATCGACAGCCGTTATTTAAACTTCAAATTCACTCTGGCAGATGTCATCGCGGATAACTGTTCATCTTCAAAATTCCTGATTGGAAGCAAGTGGATGTCACCTCGGGATCTGGACTTAGGCCAGCTGGGTATGGTGATGTCGAAAAACGGACAGGTTGTCCAAACTGGATCGAGTGCAGCCGTCCTGGGCCATCCGGCAACATCAGTCGCATGGGCAGTCAACAAGCTAGGTGAAGTTGGGAAAGGGATTCAAAAGGGAGACGTGATTCTGAGCGGAGCCGTATCAGAGGCGATTGCTTTTGAACCCAATGACAACGTTCTAGTGCATTTCGCTGAATTGGGCAGCGTTTCTTTTACATGCAAATCCAGCACTTAGTTTCTATGACTAAGTGCCTTCTTTTTTTAGTTTTGAATATTCGAAATATAAAGATAAAATTTACGTTATATGTTAAGCACTTTACACTTTTACTAGTAAAAAGTGATTATAATCACAGTTAGATACAGCTTGGGAAAATATTTTGGTAGCGTTTACAAAAAGAAAAAAGGGGTGCGAGAAATGATTGGTTTAAGAAAATTTAGTCTGACACTATTAATTTTTATGCTCGTGTTGACGGCCGCTGCATGTGGCAATGATACGGATGCAAAGCCTGCGGCAGGATCTGGTGAGAAGTACTCATTTAAGCTTGCGCACATAACCCCAACGGATCATATGTGGCATAAAGCCGCTGAAAAATTCAAGGAAGAACTGGAAAAGAACTCGGATGGCAGGATGACACTGGAAATTTACCCTGCGAGCCAGCTTGGTAGTGAAGCTGATATGGTTCAGCAAATCTCTTCTGGTTCAGTAGATTTCGGATTGATTACGGCTGCCTATATGAGTTCACGTGCTCCTGCGTTTACTGCTTGGTTTGCTCCATATGCTTTTGAAGATTTAAAAGAGACGAACGCAGCACGCGATACTGAAATTGCGAAAAAGATTTTGGGCACCCTTGATGATCAGGGGCTTAAAGGACTTGATTACCTGTTCGCCGGGAATCGTGTCATGTTGTTCAAGGATAAGGAAGTAAAGAAGCCTGAGGATATGAAGGGATTAGCATTCCGTGTAACGCCAAGCCCGCCGCTTCAGGACTTTTATAAATCACTGGGAGCTTCTCCAGAATCCTTGCCATTGCCGGAAGTATACGCCGCTGTTCAAACTGGGGTAATCGATGGAATGGATATGGACCTGGATGCCACCATTACGAACAAGTATCACGAAGTTGCCAAGTACGGTGCGGTAACGAACCATATGGTATGGCCATCAGTAGCGATTATGAACAAAGATAAGTACGAGAAGTTATCTGATGCCGATAAAAAAATCGTTGAAGATGCGATCAAAACTGCAGCAGATTATTCAGCTAACACACGTGCATCCCAGGAAGAAGAATTCAAAAAGACGCTAAGCGATACTGGGATGAAGATCTATGAAATCGACCAGAAGTTGTTTGAACCATATATCAAGCAGTTCGATGAAAAGTATGGACCAACAGATCCGCTGATCCAGGAATTCATCGACACATTCCGCAAATAACCTATTGGAGGGAAATGCGTGAAATACGTTAGCAATATGGTAGCCAGTTTCGAAAAGAAACTGGCTATTATCCTCATGTTTGCAATGGCTGTGATTGTAGCGGCTGCCGTTGTTTTTCGATATGTATTCAATAACCCTTTATTCTGGGCTGGAGAGGTATCGATATTCTTGTTGATTTACATAACGTTCATCGGCGGCAGCCTCGGCTTGAAATATAAGACTCAGGCATCTGTAACGCTGATTACAGATTATCTGCCAGAAAAAATTAATAAATGGGTGGCAGTACTTGCTCATATTTTTATGCTCTTATTCATGGCGATTCTATTATTCTATTGTTTTACGTGGATTGCTTCCTCATCTGTAGCTATTCAAAGGTCGAGTGCAATTTTGCTTCCAATGTGGATTCCTTATGCAATCCTGCCGATTGGGTTGCTGTTCGCGACGATTCATTTAATTAGTAATTTGTTTGATATCATGCAAAATCAGCATATTGATCGTGAAATTGCTACAAATCTCCATGCTGCTGCAAAGGAGAGTGAAGAATAATGATGGCACTGGTTATTTTAGCATTCATAGTCTTTCTGTTAATGGGGATACCTATCTCGCTTGTGCTTGGAATGACAACAATCGTTTACTTTTTGGTGACTGGCAATACCATGCTGCTCGAATCGACTCCTCAGCGGCTGTATTCAGGGATGGAGAACTTCGGGTTGTTAGCGATTCCGTTATTCATGCTGACAGGTGAGTTGATGAATAGCGGCGGGATAACGAACAGGCTTGTTGTTTTTGCAAGAATGCTTGTCGGTCATGTCCGCGGGGGACTTGCTTACGTAACAGTTATCGCTAATATGTTCCTTGCGTCGATTCTTGGATCGGCGAATGCACAGGCGGCTATGATGAGCAAAGTTATGGTACCCGAGATGGAAAAGGAGGGTTATAGCCGGGAATTTTCATCGGCTTTGACACTTGCGAGCTCTATCGTGGCGCCAATCATTCCACCGAGCATGATTTTCATCATTTACGGAACTTTGTCTGGAACTTCGATTGGCGGTTTGTTCATGGCCGGGATTATTCCGGGAACGATTTTTGGTGTCGGTTTTGTCTCTTTAATCGCCTATTTAGGATATAAGCATAATTTTCCGCGCAGTGAAAGAGCCAGCCTTAGCGCTATTTTCGACTCTTTCCTGAAGGTATTGCCAGCCATTTTAGTTCCATTTGTCATTACTGTCGGGATTTTAAGTGGGGCTTTCACGGCAACAGAATCGGCTGCAGTCGCTAGTGTGATTGCATTCATTGTCGGGATGTTTTTTTACAAAGAATTAAAGTGGAAGAGCTTGTCGAAGATTTTGGTTAACACTGTAATTGGTACAGCTACAGTTACTTTCTTAATTGCGATGGCCAATTTGTTCGGCTGGCTGATTGCTTTTGAACAAATCCCACAATTGATTGCGAACTCGATGTTGTCCATTTCGGATAACCCATTTGTTTTCCTGTTGCTGGTTAACATCTTCTTGTTACTAATAGGGACATTGTTAGATGGAATCGCAGCTCTGATTATCCTTGTTCCAGTATTGATGCCTTTGGTTACAGGATTCAATATCGATCCAATCCATTTCGGTGTGATTATCTGTATCAACCTGACAATCGGACTGTTGACACCGCCAGTCGGGACAGGACTGTTCATCGTGTCCTCCATAGCCGAAGTAAAATTCGAACGTTTAATTAAAGCCGTTACACCAATGCTTCTAATCGGGATCGCCATGCTCTTCATCGTCACCTATTGGGAACAAACAACACTGTTTATTCCACGATTGCTAGGATTCTAATTCGGGCGGTGCCTGTCACCACCCGTAATTTGTCGATAAGGGAGTTGTTGCTATGCCGATTATTCAGGTACAGGTGCTTGAGGGTCGAAGTGATGAGAAAATAAAAGAATTGATTGCTGGAATAACCGAAACGGCGGTTCGGACGCTTGAAGTGAAACCTGAGCAGGTCCGTGTGATTGTCCAGACAGTTCCCCATAAATATTGGGGATTTGGAGGAGTGACGAAGGATGATAAGTGTTAATAAAGTGTATGTTTAATAGGCGAAAAATTCCTAAAGGCAAAATCAAAATAATAAAGAACCACCAATTGCATTTGAGCATTAGGTGGTTTTTTAGTTTTTTAGAATAAGCATGTTCCCAGCAACTATAAAAGAGAAATGGAACGGTTCTATCTACTCATATTAAGAGTGTAAATCTTGACGTCCGAATTTAGCACAAAGTTTTCTAATAATCCTCATGTTCTAGTTAAATCCATCAAATTAAACAGTTTAAATAATTTGAATCTTTGAGGGTTATTGCCTTCATAGTCTGCGATGTTTACAGAATCATTATCTGCAGCGGCAGATACATTGGTAGTGTAAATGTTACCAGGGAGCTAGATGAAATCTTTTAGTTACTAAAATATATATCCTCATCCTATTGGGAAGGTTACTCTCGTTTAATTAATGATATAAGTTAAGTGAAAATAATGTTAACTAATTAATATAAAAATATCTAAATATTCAGTATTATTTACATTAACTAAATCAAATACAAAAGAAAGGGTCAGCTTATTAATTTCATTTTTTTAGGAGGTAATTATGTTGAAAAGAAAAAACTCTTTGGTTTTATTGTTGTTGATAGTTTATCTTT
Source organism: Mesobacillus selenatarsenatis SF-1 (assembly GCF_000813125.1). Taxonomy (GTDB): domain Bacteria; phylum Bacillota; class Bacilli; order Bacillales; family Cytobacillaceae; genus Mesobacillus; species Mesobacillus selenatarsenatis. The sequence goes on along the minus strand of NZ_BASE01000028.1, from coordinate 52,666 downwards.
TCGTTTTTACTGGATGTAACAGTAAGGATCAAGAAGTGGATGCAGCCAAGAGTGATGGAAGTAAGAATCCTCAGGTGTTTAAATTAATCAGCTTTTTACCTACTGATAATACGCTAACAAAGGACATTGTTCCAATGTGGATAGAAAAAGTAGAAAAAGAAACAAATGGAGCAGTTAAAATCGAATGGACTGGAGGACCAGAGTCTATTCCTTCCAAAGATCAATTTGATGCTGTAAGGAATGGTATTGCAGATATAGGTTTCAATGTTAGCTCCTATTATGGCCATTTAATGCCAGAATCTCTATCGATGCATCTATCACCTTACACACCTGAAGAAGAAAGAGAAAATGGGTATTTCGAGTATTTGTCAAAAAGGTTTGATAAAAATGGGTTAGTTTATATGGGAAGATGGTTGAGTCCTTCACCTTTTCATTTTTGGAGCAATAAGGAGATAAAGTCCTTAGATGATTTGAAGGATACTAAATTCCGTTCTAATCCAACATACCATGATATTATGCAGGCGTTAGGAATGACTCCGATCGATATTAATCCAACAGATGTATATACCTCTCTTGAACGAGGTATGGTCGATGGATTTGGTTTCCCGTTGCTAGGACCGAATGAAAACGGTTGGACAGAGGTAACTAAATATTTTATCGATGAGCCTTTTCTTAACCAAAACGCAACTATATTGATGAATCCTAAAGCCTTCAAGTCACTTTCTTCAGATAACCAGCAGAAAATGCTTGAACTAACAGCTGCTTTTGAATCTGAAATGATCACATACTTTAACGAATTGAATGAAAAAGAGAGAAAGGAAATAGAAGCCGCAGGTGTGAAAATTATTAAATTGAACCAAGAGGAAAGTAAGGAATTTCAGGCATTAGTAAAGAAGGTAAAGTGGGAGTCGTTAGAAAAATCTACTCCTGATCAAATTAAAGAACTAAAAAAACTTCTGTACAAAGAGTAACTGTAGTTCTTTGAACTTCATAAAGTCATTTCTTTAATTAAGGGGATAGCCGTAATTTAAGGTTATCCCTAACAACTGTTTATTAGTAAAAAGGGGAGTGAGTAAATTGTTACATAGACTATCTAGAGTGCTTGATTTTACAGAAAATGTACTTGCCTATATAGGCGGTATTCTATTAGCAATCTCTACTATTACGGTTGTTATGGAGGTAATTTCTCGCTATTTATTTAATTATTCCTTTCTGTGGGTCAATGAGATAAGTGAGTATATCCTACTGTATATTCCTTTTCTTGGTGGAGCGTGGCTTCTCCGCTCAAATGGACATATAACTGTTGATATTTTAGAAGAGTTAATGTCTAGTCGATTACGTTTTTTATCAGATATTTTGATTGCTATCGTCGGCATATTAATATGTATCATTATAGTTTGGTATGGCACATTAACGACTTTCGATGTGTTATATCGAGATGTACGCAGTCTAACAACTCTTCAGATCCCTCAGGTTTACGTAATGGCGATCATACCGCTTGGAACTTTTATTCTAATGTTAGAGTTTATTAGGAAGCTTTATCGGACGATCTTAATGAAGAAATCTATAAATAAAATAGACACTATAACGACGAGTTTGTAAAAAAAGGGGGATGCACTATGGACTGGTGGCAAGTGTTATTTCTTATTGTTGGTGGCTTAATTGCCTTAATGTTAATTCGTGTACCAGTAGCTTTTTCCTTCTTTACAGTAAATATTGTCGCAGCAATATTCCTATGGGGAGGCGGCAATGGGCTTATTCAATTAATACAAAGTATTGAAGACTCATTAACTACATTTGCGCTAGTTCCCATTCCTTTATTTATTTTAATGGGCGAAATTATGTTTCATACTGGTATCGCCCCCAAAATGATTGATTCGGTAGATAAATGGATTGGCAGATTACCTGGAAGGTTGAGTTTGCTTGCAGTTGGAAGTGGAACCCTACTCTCGACACTTACTGGCTCTACAATGGCCAGTACAGCTGTATTAGGGTCAACATTGATACCGGAAATGGAGCAGAGGGGTTACAAAAAGCCGATGACTATCGGGCCGATTCTTGGAAGCGGGGGTCTTGCGGTTATGATTCCTCCAAGTGCACTTGGAGTTTTGCTGGCATCGATCGGTAAGATTTCAATTGGTGCCTTTATGATCGCGATTATTTTACCAGGAATTTTAATGGCCTTCCTTTTCGCGCTTTATATCATTTTACGGGCTAAAATGCAGCCAGAACTTGCTCCAAAATATTCTTTGTCATCTGTACCTCTAATGGAGAAAATTAGAACTAGCATAATATATATTCTGCCACTCGGATTTATCATTTTTCTAGTAGTTGGCCTAATTTTTCTTGGAATTGCGACACCAACTGAAGCTGCTGCAATGGGTGCATTCGGCAGTGTTGTACTCGCAGCGTTATATGGGCGTTTAAACTGGGCAAGCCTTCAAAAAGCCTTTACGAGTACAATGAAAGTTTCGGTGATGATATTAATAATTGTCGCTGGATCCACGGCTTTTAGCCATATTTTATCTTTTTCGGGGGTTACTCGAAATCTAGTGGAATTAATTCAAATTTTACAGTTTTCACCTATAATTATTCTGATTGCCATGCTGTTGCTAGTGATCATTATGGGTACTTTCATGGAATCTTTATCAATCATGATGATCATTTTGCCAATGTTTATACCTATAGCTCAGATTCTTGATATTAATCTTCTATGGTTTGCAACAATGCTGTTGATTACGATCGAAATTGGTGCAATCTCACCCCCATTTGGTGTAGGCCTATTCGTAATGAAGGGGGTAGCGCCTCGAGGTACGAAGATGAAGGAAATCTACAGTGCATCCTTTCCATTTATTGCATTAGACATTGTACTTATCATCCTGGTGTTTTTATTCCCTGAATTAGCTACCTGGCTGCCAGAACTTATGAAAAATTAGCTAAGGTAAAAAAATGCTCCATTGCAATTTAAAAAGCTGTCTTTTATAAAACTAAAAGACAGCTTTCTTCTGTGTAAATTATTGGGTTAGTTCACAATAAATATATTCTACAAATTAACAGTTTGCTTTTTCAATGCATCTGGTTGTTTTACGATAACCATCCGATTTACTACATCTATAATTTCTGCTTCTTTCCATTGTTTAAAAGCTTTGTATACAGATATTCGAGTCAATCCTGTATAGTTAGCGAGTTCTTGTTGAGTTAGAAAAATTTTGTCAGTATTACATGTCGTGCAGATTTTAATTAAAGTCAATGCAATTTTTTGTTGGGCTGTAAGTCCTTTGGCTAATATTTCATCAGCCAGAATGCGAATTTTTCCTATTGTAGAATCCATAAAGAGATTCAACATTTCAGTATCCCTAGTAATGATTTCATTGAATTGCTCTTTTGAAAAATAATATAAGACACAATCATCTACTGCTATAGCAGTTGAAAAATAGGGTTCCTGGTCCATGGCTTGCTCTCCAAATAATTGTCCAGATGGTTCTAAGCTTAGTATTTTTTCTCCTCCTTTTGTCTTTGCAGTTACAATTTTTATCAATCCTTTGTGAATATAGTAAAAACCGTTGCCTATCGTTCCCTGCTCGTAAATTATCGAATTTCTTTTGAAAAATATACGTTGACCGAATTCATAATATTGATCCCATTTTTTTGTATTAGAGTGTTCAATCATTGTTTTCATTGAGAGCCTCCTCATTTCTTTTGTAAATGTAAAACCTTACTTAGCGACAGAGAGATAAGAGTTGACGGCAAAAAAGAAAGCAATATTAAAAGATATAATTATCTAACCTTCTCAATAAAGAAGGTCTTGGAATTTGTTAACGTTAATAATCCTGATTTTCCGATCAGTAATATTTACGATTTCATTTTCTTTCCATTGTTGTAGGATTTTATATATTGTAACTCTTGATGTACCTATATAGTTTGAAAGAGAGGTTTGGTCGATACTTATGCAGGGATTTTGGTTTTTTCTATAGAGTTTATAAATGATGTGAGCCAATTGATGCTCCATTGAGCTATCTTGTATAGAAACTGTTTCAGCTAATAAACGTACTTTTTTTACTAATGAATTCAAAATGATATCTGATGCGGCGGAGTGTTTCTTGCATATCGTTTGCAGATCTTCTTTAGAATAAAAGAAAATGGTAGAAGGTTTTGTGGTTTTTGCAGTTGTAAAGTATGGTTCACCCTTAACTCCTTGTTCACCTAGTAGTTCTCCTGGTGAGATATAGTCTATTATTCTTTCATCCCCTTTGTCCGAAAGCATTTTAATTTGAATTTCTCCTTCATGTAAATAATAAAAGCCATTTCCTATCTCTCCTTGGCTATATAGGGTTGTATTTTTTTTAATCTCTTTTTTTTGTCCATAGGAAATAAAAGGCTCCCAGGAATATGTAATCTGCATATTTACCATCCTTTCCATTACAATGTAAAAACCTTATAAAAGTCAGTAAATTCAAAATATTGTTTACATTACTATATAATACAACCGAAGTACAGTAAAGCGCTTACAATAAATTTGTTAATTAAACAGGAACTGAAATATATCTGATGGGAAAATTTTGTTTGATGAATTGGAATCCGGTAAAAGCCCTCGTTGATTTAAAACTAAGTTGATTGCTTGACTGTGCGACGATGTAAAAAATTCATGAAAATCAAATTAATAATAAAGGATATGTTAAATGATTAATATGAAAAAATTAGAATAATTAGTAAATTAAATTTGAGGAGTGATTATATGAAAGAGATTAGGTTTCACGGTCGTGGCGGACAGGGAGCCGTAATGGCTTCAGAATTATTAGTCCATGCCTTGGTTAGAGAAGGAAACTATGGACAATCGATACCAGCTTATGGCTTTGAAAGGCGGGGAGCACCACTCCAGGCATTTGTTAAGTTGGATCATAAACCGATTAGGGAGAGAGTGCAAGTTTATGAGCCGGATGGAATTATTGTTTTGGATGAATCTTTAATCAGCCAATTACCTATTTTTGAAGGGATGAAACATGGTGGTTTCGCCATCTTGAATTCACGAAAAACGTTAGCGCATAGTGATCTTCCAGAGGAATTGGAAACCCTTGCGACTATAGATGCAAATAGAATTGCTCTAAATGTTTTCAAAGCTCCTATCACGAACACGATATTACTTGGTGCGTTTGCATCGGCTACTGGTCTAGTGAAATTAGATTCACTTCAAAATGCCATCAGTGGATTCTTTCCAGGTAAGGTGATTGAGAAGAATTTACTTGCAGTAGAAAGAGGTTATAACGAAGTGGAGGTAACGGTAAGAACCGAGATATTAAAGAAAGCGAAGTGATTATATCATGAATCAAACTTTAGTATTGAAAAAGGAATATAAAGAAACAGGAGAAAGTATTGCTTCAGTAGGACGAGGTTTATATGTAGTAAATACTGGTCTATGGAGGTATCAGAGACCGGTAACCGATCCTGATTTATGCAAGCGATGTTCAGAGTGCTATATCTATTGCCCTGTTGGCTGCAAAATTGAAGTAAGCACTCATTATGATACCGATTTAGACTGGTGCAAGGGATGTGGAATTTGCGCTGAGGTATGTCCTGCCAATGCGATAACAATGTTTGAAGAAAGGGGAACTGAATAGTGGGTAAAGTAGATGTTTTAAATGGAAATAAAGCAGCTGCTTGGGGTGCCAAACTGGCTAGAGCAGACCTTATGGCAGCCTACCCAATAACACCCCAAACCCCTCTTGTTGAATATTTGGCATCTTTTGTAGCAGATGGAGTGATAGATGCCGATCTAGTAGAGGTGGAAAGTGAACATTCAGCTTTGAGTGTGTTACAAGGTGGGGTATTAGCTGGTGCGAGAACTTTTACAGGAACTAGCTCACAGGGACTTGCGCTCATGTATGAACCCTATATTAGAACGAGTACGATGCGTTTACCTATTGTGATGGCGCTTGTAACCAGGGAAGTCATATCGCCCCAAACAGTTTGGGGCGGACAGCAGGATGCCGTAACAGTACGAGATGCAGGCTGGATTCAGATATGGTGTGAAAGCAGTCAGGAAATTCTGGATTCAATAGTCCAAGCATATAAAATAGCTGAAAATAAAGATGTTTTGCTTCCGGTGAATGTTTGCTATGACGGATTTTCACTTTCCCATATGGCAGAGAGGGTTGAAATCCCAGATCAAAAACTAGTAGATCAGTTTTTGCCGAAACCGAACATTACTCATGTGAAACTGGACCCAAATAATCCAATAGCAGTAGACCCATTAACCCCAGGACCAATGCTTACAGAATTTCGCCATAAGCAAGTGACAGCTATGCATATGTCAAAAAAGATTATTGAGGAAGTTCGACAAGAATGGTTAGAAATGTTTGGCCGCGATTATGGAGGTTTAATTGATCTATATAGAATGGAAGATGCTGAAATAGCTTTGGTTTGTTTGGGGAGTCCGGCAGGTACAGCCAGAGTAGCAATTGATGAAATGCGTAATCATGGCATCAAAGTGGGAATGATACGTATTCGAGTTCTTCGTCCGTTTCCTGATGAAGAAATACGCAAGGCGTTAGTCAATATAAAAGCTATTGGTGTAATTGATCGAAATGTCTCATTTGCCAAAGGAATGGGTATCAGCTTTCTTGAGTTAAAGACAGTGTTTGGAGGCTTAAAGATGCCACCTATGATAGATTTTATAGGCGGTCTTGGGGGTTCGGATGTAACAATGGAACAAATTAAACAAGCGATTGTGATTACTCAACATGTGGCAGAAGGCGGAGAATTTCAAGAAGTTACATGGTTCGGCTTAGATAAAATTGATGTTGAGACATTATTTAGTATGGATAAGGATAGAAGTTTAAAGTTGAAAGGAGTGAGTGGCTAATGGGTGTTAATGACGGTATACGGGATAACACAAATTATTCAACGATTCCTGAGGGTGCAAGACCTACACTAGAAAAGAATGATGCGTTTTTCACAAAGAAACGCTTTGGATTTATATTTAATGAAGAAAAGAAAACAAAAGAAGTTTATAAAGAGATTACAAAAGTACAAGATTTGTTGTCACCTGGAAATTCTGCCTGTCTGGGGTGTCATGCAGAATTAGCCTTGCGCACTACACTCAGAATTCTTGGCCCTAATACTATTCTCGCAATACCACCAGGTTGTATGGGGGGAATTGGTGCTGTAGGATTCAATGGTGGTGCAGGGGCGAAAATTCCAGTATTCTTTCCGCTGCTTGATAATACAGCAGCAATGCTCGCTGGCATTAAAAGAAAATACATCCGTGAGGGTCGTGGAGATATTAATGTCGTAGCTTTTGCCGGAGACGGCGGAACTGCAGATGCAGGATTCCAATCATTGTCGGGTGCAGCTGAACGAGGAGAAAATATTATTTATATTTGCTATGACAATGAAGCGTATATGAACACTGGTGTACAGAGAAGCGGTACAACTCCGAAATGGTCATGGACTCAAACAACTCCTGTAGGTGAACAAACCCATGGGAAGTCACAAAAAGGAAAAGATATGCCTATGATTATGGCACAGCATAATATTCCATATGTTGCAACAGCCAACCCTTCATATATGCATGATTATATTGCGAAATTAAAAAAGGCAATGAAAGTGAAGAATGGAATGTCTTATATTCATTTATATTCTGGATGTCCAACTGGATGGAAGTTTCCTACAGAGAAAACGATAGAAGTGGGAAAACTTGCTGTAGAGACAAATCTTTACCCCCTTTGGGAATATGAAGATGGAAAATTCAGATTAACTTATGAGGTTTTGAAACGCCGCCCGATTAGTGAATATACTGAATCAATGCAAAAATACTCCCATCTGACAGAACAAAATCTAGCTGAATTACAACAAAATGTTGATGCAAATTACAAAAGGTTTAAAAAGCTATGCAAGATTTAAAAAAAGAACAAACTTCATATGAAATTGTAATTGAAGCGACAGCACATGCCTGGAGAATGCCGTTTGTATATCTTTTCGAAAAACTGTTTAGTGCTGGAGAAGCAATTCGAATAGGGAAAACCACTCTATTTGTAAAGGATCAATCAGGGAAACTAGTTCACCAAGAATACTATGGGAAATCTCGAAAAGCTGCCTGGTATAGAAAGCTTGAAATTGAAAAAACAATGAAAGAGTTGTCAGATGATGAATTTTTAAAATGGTTAAAGAACAACAACTCAACCTAAGCATTAAAAAGAATTCAAAAAATAGTATAGGAGTGAAATAGTATGACAGGACATACTGTAAACTTGAAAGTGCACTGGGGTGACACAGATATGGCTGGGATAATTTATTATCCTAACTATTTTAATTGGTTTAATATCGGTAGTCATACCTTATTCGAATCAATCGGAATCCCACTAAAAGAACTTATGTTTGAAGATAAAATAGCCTTGCCAATTTTGGATGTGGGCTGCAGTTTTCATAAACCTCTCTATTTCGGAGATGAAATAAAAGTAGTGACAAGAGTTACTGAAGTTAGAGAAAAGGTTTTTCGGATGGAACATGAGGTTTATAAAGGCAACGAATTAACAGGAAAAGGACATGAGTTGAGATCATGGGTACAATTCAGTCAAGAAGGGAACCTTAAAGCCTGCACTATTCCTGATGATGTGCGATCTAAAATGATGGCTGTAATGCCTGCAACATCAGTTGAGAGGTAGTAAGCATACTGTAAAAATTCATAGTTGCTTTGGTAATAAGGTAAGAGAGTAAATAGGTCTCCGCACATACTATATGAGTGGAGGCCTTTTTTAATGAGTTTGATTTATAGTACTCATTCTTAGAAGTTATTTTACAAAGTAAATCCTCCCCTTATTTTTAGTTTTTATGTCTCTTTGAAATACTGGAACAGAGATTATAAGTCATTTCTAAAAGAATATGGAATTTTAAAGTCTAAAAAATGGATATAAAAGGAATTTTTGATATTTATAGAGAATAATTAAGATAAGCATATACTCTAGAGGTTATTATTGACCTTTTTATCGGTAAGGTGACAAGATGTCCACTACAAAATAACAAATTGAATTAGTCTCAAAAACAATTGAATACATGAAAAAGAATATCGAAGAGGAAATCACCTCTGAAAAATTGGCAGAATTGGCTGGATATAGTCTATATCATTTTACACGAGTGTTTAAGGATGTCACGGGCGTTTCTCCCAGACACTTTCTCTCCGCTTTGAGAATTGAGGCAGGAAAGGAGAAGTTGATAGGGCCGTCATACGGCTCAATTCTCAAAACCTTATTGGATATAGGCTTTAAAAGTTTTGGTACCTTCAGCTCAAAATTCAAGCAATTTGTCGGACAGTCACCCAAACAATTTCAAAACAGTGCAGTGAAGCTTCATCGGTTTATGAATGACTACGATGAAGTCAATCTTGAAATTCCTGTTTCTGTAAAATCACCCGCAGTCAGATGCACGCCAGAAGTTCCAGTGTTTTTCAAAGGCATCATTTTTGTAGAGTTGTTCCCTCGGCCGATACCAGACCAAGAATTGCCTTAAGAGGAACCAAAAAGAAGTGTGTTTTTTCGAAAGTCCACCTAGAACCTATTATGCTCTGGCAACTGCAATTCCATGGAGCCTGAATCCTCGGGATTATTTTCTGCTATGCAAGAATCTGCGAGGGAAAGCTGACTGCCCTGTTGAAATCTCTGAAAGTAATATCTGCAAAGTACATATAAAGCTGTGCGAACCTTTGCCGTATAACCCGTCAATCTTGATTAATTTGCCGATTCTCTTATTTGAAAAAGATAGCAAACTAGATGAAAAATAACCTATTGTAATGTGCTAATTTTATGAAAAAGGAGTGATTGTATTGTTAAACAGAGTTTGTGTAATAACGATTAAGGTTGGGGACATGAAAGAAGCACTTGAATTCTATACAAAGGCGCTGGATTTTGAAGTGTCCAAGCATTATGGGGAAAATATCATTTCATTGGTACATAACGAGATTCCGATTGTAATAGAAAAATCAGATGAAAATAGTACATCTGTTAGCCAGAAGGTTTTATTGGGAATCCTCTCTGAGAATATCGATGAAGATGTTGAAATTCTTCGCGGTAAGGGTGTGAAAATTCTGTTTGACGAATCCAGACCGTGCCCGCCAGGAAGGTATAATGTGATTGAAGATCCGTTCGGCAACCAACTCGAGCTTGTTGAGTTTTCGAATTTTAAGTAATATTTGGAGGCTCCATAAGTTGGCGGTTTCCGATCTGTTCTTGATAGAGGTAAACGTAATGAACAAATAGAAGAACCACCTTCACCAAAGGTGGTTCTTTGGCATTTATTCAGTTGGTTTCTCACCATTTGCAATATCCGCAGCGTATGGAAGGATTCCTTCTGCTTCTATGCCGAATGTATCGATTTCCTGCGAATGAAGAACTGTGCCGTCCTTATCAAGTACAGCGAAGCCTCTTACGGCTATAGGAGCTTCTGGATCTAACATGTTTGTCTTCTTGATCAATATCAATTTCTCATCCGAGATGACTGGATAATCAAGTCCCAACTCTTCTTTCATCGCTTTATGTTCCTTAACAGACGATGCGCTTACGGCGTAAATGTTCCCAGGGAACTGGCTGAAAAGATCTTTTCGGTTCTGCAGCTCGACCAGCTGCGATTTACAGAAGTCTCAACCAACTCCGGTAAAAAAGAAAACGAGTGCAGGCTTGTCCATATTTTCAAAGGATACTTCCTCGCCATTTTCATCAGGCAGGGAAAGGCCAGTTGATTCAGATTTATCTTCAGAACAGCCGCTTAGGAAAGCTCCTATCATCAGTAACATCATTAAAAAACCTAGTTTCTTCAAGGTGCACCTCCTTATGTATTTTCTTCAGTATATATTGTTTTGCTGAAAACTCATTATACCATTTATGGAGAATTTGTAGCGAATGGATAACTCCTTCCTCCTAAATTCCTATTTTTAAATAAAAAGAGCCTTTCATTTAGTTAAAATTCAGAAAATATGTTAGAGTTGTATTTAGTAACAGGTCATAATATCTAGTATATAATTTGGAGGGACTGCATTGCTGACGAACCACCTGGATTTTCGACTCGAGCCAAGGATTAGAGAACTTTACGAGGAGCATAAGAAGCGTGCTGAAAAAATCGATTGGGGTTATCATGAATTTTTGCCATGGGATAAAGCAATGGATTTCAAGCGAGTGCCATGGGATGAAAGCCAGATTACACTGCCTGCACCAGTAGTCACCGCGATTGAGACAGCGCTGCTGACTGAGGTGAACCTGCCGTGGTTTACTTCTTATCTTGATCAGACATTTAAAGGGTCTTTATCGGTCATCAAAGATTTTGTCCATACATGGACGGCAGAAGAGGACCAGCACTCAAATTTGCTGGAAACGTATCTGTTAATAACCAGAAATGTTGAACCAATGCGGCTGCATCAATTACATAAAATGACGCTGGAGAATGGCTGGGATCCAGATTTTCATACGCCATTTGAGACGATGGTCTACACCTCAATGCAAGAGCTGGCGACGATGGTGTTTTACAATAATGTCGCGAAGGTAGCAGGTCCGCATGATCGAGAATTGGCCACGCTTCTCCGCCGGCTTGCAAAGGATGAGACGCTTCACTACGCATTTTATCGAGATGTTATCAAATACCACCTAGAATTAGAGCCTAATTACTGCTACTACCTGGGCAATGTCATCATGAACTTTAAAATGCCAGGAGCGGTTATGCCAGATTTTGAAGACCGGATGGCCATCATCGCTAAAGAGGCGAATTACGGTCCACTGGAATATTTCGATCAAGTCCTCGATGTCATCGTTGATTATTGGGATATCGAGAACCTAAGGCCGATCGCGCCTGAAGCGGAAAAAGCACGACTGGACATTTTGAATTACCATGCGCGCTTAAAAAGGGTCAGGGAGAGGTTTTATAAAAATAAATAGAAAAAATGGAACCAGCAGTGTTGATTTCTGGTTCCATTTTTATTTCCTAAAGGTATTTTCCAATTTTTGCAGAATAGTTTATGGAAAACATGTGAAAATGAGCTTTTATGTATAAGGGAATGCTACTATTTACCGGAGGCTTAATCATGTATATGGCAGGCATCTATTTATCTACTAAATGGACCGCTATCGGAGCGTCCATTGGTGTTTTAGGCGGGATGCTAATGGGTGTCAGCTCCTATTTTTATATTACGAAAAGAAGGAATCAATGAAGGATTCCATTACTTTAAATTCTCGTAATGTTCGTTAAACACCTTGAACAGCCTTTCATCGCCACCGCGGTCGGGATGGAGGGCTTTGAGGATTTTCTTGAATTCTTTTCTAAGCACCTGGTTATCTGTATTTTGTTTTAGACCTAACATTTCTTCCATTTGCGAAGGTTCAGTGCCTGATGCTTCGATTTGTGCATTCAGCATTTTTTTCAGCGTCCTTACCTTGGATTGCTCAATATGTAATCGTGTGGTCAGCAATTCCAGCTGTTCGTTAAGCAGGTTATTCTCCCGTTTAGAACTTTCCAGCTGTGCGGTGAAACTGTCGTTATGTTTTTGGATAATGAAGTCTGTCAGGTCTTTAAGATGAATTTTATACGAAGCATATCTTCTATTAGCCTGTTCGGCTTTTAAAAGTCCTTCTTCAATCCACATCAAAACATCTTGATCAACAGCATCTATTCCGTATGAAGTTAACTGTTCTGCAGCCTCTTTGATTGTCAGCATCTAATTGCCTCTCTTATATAAAAATAATCAGACAAATCTATCATACCATTGAATTTTTGCAGAAAAAGAACAGAAGTGTGACAATGTGTTACATACAAATCCTCATCTGAAAATAAAATGGATTTATATCGAAAAGGCAGGTGTAGAAAATGGTGTTTAACATGAATGATGCAATCGAAATCCTGGAGCGGACGCCTGGAACTTTGGAGGCTTTGTTATCAGGATTATCAGAAGGTTGGGTGTACAGCAATGAAGGGGAGGGAACTTGGAATCCTTCCGAAGTAATCGGACATCTCGTCGACGGTGAAAAATATAATTGGATTCCAAGACTTAAAATCATGTTAGGGGAAACAGATGATAAAAGGTTCCCCGCTTTTGACCGTTTTTCACATTTAAAAGACTATAATCATCTATCAATTGAGGAAAAACTTAGTGAATTTTCTTCCTTGAGGAAGGAAAGTATCAAGAAACTGAAGGAACTGATCGTTGATGATAAGCAGTTTGTATTGACGGGAGTCCATCCGGAATACGGGGAAGTAGAGGCAAGACAACTAATCGCTACTTGGGCAGTACATGACTTAACGCACTTATCGCAAATAACCAGAGTTTTAGCTAAAAGGTATACCAAAGAAGTTGGGCCATGGAAAAGTTATCTGGGGATTTTAAATAAATAATTTGTAAGTATTCATTTCTAAGTGCTCAAAATTAAACCCCTGCGAATTTCACAGGGGCTCTTCTTTATCTTATCGCACCGTGCGGCAACACCGCATGCACACCTTTAACCCCGTTTACTACCTGGGTAACTCTCAAATCGACTGTCACACTGGCCAGTGCAAGTGCCTCTGTACGCTCCATCCCATGAAGTTCTCGCAAAAGTGAAACCATTTCATCCAGTGCCTGTCCGGCAGCAAGATTCAAGTCTTCATTAAAGCCAAAGGTAAGCCATCCCGCTGGTGTGTTAGCCCGCGGCATTTTCACCTGAAGATCCTCTCTGAATGTAAGGGTGATGTCAACCAAGTCCATTGGGCACTCAATGGCCGTGCCGGAAACTTCGCCGTCGCCTTGCGCAGCGTGTCCATCACCAATTGAAAACAATGCCCCATCAACTGAAATAGGCAGATACAATGTGCTGCCTCTTTTTAGCTCTTTGCAGTCGATATTCCCGCCGCAATAGCGTGGAGGGGATGTATGATGTACACCTGGTTCTGCTGGTGCGACTCCCATCAAGCCGATGAATGGATTAAGCGCGACATTTAATGAACGAGAACCAACTTCAGTTTCTGCTGTCATTGTGTCGCTGTCCAATTCCCAATCAAGGCGAATTCTCTCAGACCCTGTTAGACCGACTGCATCATTTTGCCAGCTCTTCTTGCCGCCTGCCCAATTTGTGCCATACCATCCTGGTACGACATCGTTCAATTTTACTTCAAGAACCATTCCGGCTTTTGCTCCGTTAACTTCAATCGGCCCGATCATCGGGTGGAGTGGAGTCTCTTCTTTTACGGCAGACGTGAAAAATTGTCTCTCAACACCTTTTAATTCAGAGTAGCCCCATTCAATATCGGGCGTTTGCATGCGAATGCTGTCTCCGGAATTCACCTTAAGGATTGGCTTATATTCATTGCTAAAAGAACCGTGAAGATTTTCGGATTTCAGTTGAATTTTATGAATCATAGCTGCAACTCCTTATGCGATTTCATTTTTTACTAATTTCTCGGCTTGTTTCTTTTTGAAAAGCCGTGGGTTTGTTCCAATATAAACACCAGATAATACAAGGGCTGCTCCGATTGCATGGGCCGCAGTGAAATTTTCGCCTAAAAACAAAGTAGCCATTATAACTGCAGATACCGGCATTACATTAATGAAGATTGAAGCCTTCGCGGCGCCAACTTCTTTGATTCCGTTGTAGTACATGACGAACGAGACAACCGTAACCAAAACGCTCATATGAATAATCGCAAACCAGGTGGTACCAGTTGCCTGCTGAACATCCTGCCATGATGTTTCTGCAAGGGCAAAGGGCATCAGGAAAAGGGTGCCGAAAGCGACGGCATAGGTGGTAGACTCGACCGAACTGAACTTTTTCAAAACAACTTTCCCAACGACACTGTATAATGCCCAGCTAACGACTGCGCCCATAAGCACAAAGTCGATTGGTTCAAATCCAAGCTTGAACAAGCTCAGCAGATGTCCTTCGGTTATGATGAAAAAGGCTCCAGAAAGGGCGATTGCCAATCCAATAACATTATTGCGTGTGATTGTTTCTTTTAAAAACAGAGCCGATAAAAGCACAATCAACACCGGATTGGAGGCGATGAATAGCGAGCTTTTGATAACCGGTGCATGCTTGCTGGCCAGGAAAAAGAAGATATTGTACAAGGCGATACCGGTCAGGCCCAGCACTGCAAATAGACCATAATCCTTCAAATTTGGTTTTTGGCGATTTTTCTCCATCACGAACATAAGCGGTATAAGCAGAATCACCGCGCCAAAAAACCTGAAAAAAGCGACAGTAGCGGGTTCAAAGCTTTGGACAGCATATTTGCCAGCGATGAATGCACTGCCCCATGTTGCCGTTGCAAAAGTCAACATGCCGTATGTAAGCCATAATTTTTTGTTCATTATATTCCCTTCATTCTTCTAAATTATATAAATAGTATTGTAGCATCTTTTTCGAAAAGCGAAGTAGTTTTTTGAAAATACATGCAAAAAAGAAACTCCACCGTAGGAGGTGCAAATAGCTGGGACTAAATGGTAAAATGGTACAAAAGGGAGTGATTATATGCCATGGCTGGAATTCTTTTTTCTTATTGTATCGATCCTTGCTATAGTAGCCGTATCTAAGTTCGTTTTAATGAAAGTGTTTAATATAAAAAAAGTGAAAAAGAAGATATTTTCCTATAATCATATCAATCGCACTCACCGCATTGTAGATTGGATGGTCAGAATTACTGCGGCAACTTTTTATATGATTTTCATGTATCGATTATACTTCCATGATTTTTCAATGAATCTGTTACTTTTCATCATGACCTTGATCATAGCATTGGAAAGCTTTGTCCGCGCATTCTTTGAGTGGAAATATACTGCTGATCCTAAACAATCAATCCTGTCACTTGGAGAAGGCATCACCCTTATTTTAATTGTTCTGGGGATCATTCAATTTGATGTTTTACATAGACTGTTTCAATAAAGCCAGGAGGGCATTAAAGAGACGATGGATGATCTAACTTTTATTGACCATCTTTTTACTTGTTTGTTTAATAGTCATTTTGTAATTTTTTTAAAATCGCCCAATGTTTCATTTAGCCAATTAGGTCTTCTAGAGGGGACGCAAATGTGTAGAGATTGACTGATAGATAAATAGAATTTTCGGAATGGTGGTGGTTCTTTATGATAAAAAATAAAAGAAACTTTGTCATTGCTATTATTCTTTTTCTTTTTTCGATGGCATTGAATTTTCCTTTTCCTCATGAATATCCTATTGGGCAGGATGTATTTTCAGCGTTAAACATACCTCTAAAGTCTATCAACGGGCTACATTATGTTGGAATTACTTCCTTGATTCTTCTAATAATTAGTCTTTATTTCCTGGGGCGGTCACTTGAAATGTATCATAATAGAATGGTCTTAATTGCCATTTTGCTTGCGTTTTTCCTTCCTATGGAACTTGTCAGTGCCTACCAAAAAACACTGGCCTCAGGTATTCATGCTGTTCACTATGACCGGGAAAACAGCCACTGCCGCTTTGAAATGAAAGATGATACCACAATGTCCGCTTCATGCGATCTGCCATTCGAAAATTACAATAATGAAACCGTCCAATTCAACATTGAATTCTATGAAAAATACCTATTCGAAGATGAAACACCACTGCTTTCCCTGATGAACGAAGGAGGTCCATATAAAGTAATGCTACATGGGAAAGAGAGAGAAATCGTAACCATTGAAACCGAGATCGATCTTTCCAAATTAGAAGTAGGGTCAATGAGTGGGGAAGCTTGGGCGGTTAATGTCATGATAAAAGATAAGGGTAAAGTTAGGAAGTTGTGAGGAGCAATAAAACTTAGCACACATTCAGTTGATTGAATGTGTGCTTTTTTTATGCAAAGAAAGGCGGAAAATGTCGTTTACAGGAGCGATTTTTAAGAAAATCAACTGATGCTCGGGAGTGAGGAGCTACGACGGATCAACTTCCATTTAATGATTTAGATGGAAAGCTATAAAAAAAATTTATCAGAATTTTGTTTTTCTAAAAGGTCCTGATAATTTTTACGTATATTTGTATAAAAATAATAATTTGCCTTTTAAATTATTGATTTTATCAAACTAAAGCAAGTACAAAAGTATTTTACGATAATTAGTAGTTTAGTTATCTACAATGCTAATTTTATATGACTATAGTTTTATATTTTAAATATTATAAATATTCTAAAAATAATCTTTACAATCTTTTTAGACTGTTATATAGTGTTACCAATATCCAGGACCAAGCGAAGGGGTGGTATTTTGATTCAAAGTGTTAACAGTTTACAATCGACATTTTTTACAGAAAAAGTTGTTCTGGTTACTGGTGCAGCGCATGGAATTGGCAAAGGAATCTGCGAAGCATTCCTCAGGCACGGTGCAACAGTAATTGGTACAGATATATTGGATCAAGAACTTATGGAAGTGAAAACGGAACTTAATGAGTGGCTTGATATGAATGAAAAATCTAACCGTTTTGATACATATACATGCGACATCACAGAAGTGGAAAGTGTGAAACTGTTAGTGGATTACACGATCCAAAAATTTAACAAGATCGATGTATTGGTTAACAATGCTGGAGGTGTATGTGGACAAATTCATCAACCAGTAGAAGAAGTAAGTCCTGAGCAATGGAGAAAGATATTTGCAGTTAATCTGGATGCCGCTTTTTATACGACAAAGGAAGTTGCTCCTTACATGAAAAAGCAGAATTATGGACGAATCATTAATATCTCAAGTGGAGCAGGGCGCAGCACAAGTCTGACTGGAATCCAGGCATATGCCAGTGCTAAGGCTGGACAGATTGGTTTCACAAGGCAAATGGCTCAAGAACTTGGTCCCTATGGAATAACGGTCAATAACGTAGCGCCTGGATTTGTAATATCGAATCCGTCAACAAAGAAGCAGTGGGAAAGAATGACGATGGAGGAGCAAGCAAACCTGGTCAAATCGATCTCGGTTAAGCGACTTGGAGAACCTGAAGATATTGCTCATCCGGTTCTGTTTTTTGCCTCAGACTTTGCAAGCTATGTGAGCGGCCAAACCATTTCTGCGGATGGCGGACAACAACTTTTTTAGGAGGAGTCTAATGGAAATCACATTGATTGGTGCAGGCGCGATTGGTGGTGTGCTAGGGGCTCATCTTGTGCGAGCGGGCAACAAAGTAACTTTTTGCGATAAAGATTTAGAACATGTTCATGTCATGAATAACCGCGGTCTTAGAATCGAGGGGCCTGATGAAACATTTACCGTTGACTGTGACGCCTATACACCCGAACAACTAGTTAAAAAAAAGCCAGTTCTGGATACGGTGTTCCTCTGTGTTAAGGCACAGCATACAAAAGAAGCACTGAAACC
Organism: Mesobacillus selenatarsenatis SF-1; assembly: GCF_000813125.1. Lineage (GTDB taxonomy): Bacteria > Bacillota > Bacilli > Bacillales > Cytobacillaceae > Mesobacillus > Mesobacillus selenatarsenatis. The sequence goes on along the minus strand of NZ_BASE01000028.1, from coordinate 34,371 downwards.
ATTTATACATCTTGTTGGAGATGAAACCAAAGTTGTTTCTTTCCAAAATGGGTTATGCGAAAACGAGATTGCCAGCTTGGTAGGAAGAGATAAAACGATTGGCTGCTTTGTTAATTTTTCAGCAGATTACTTGGAGCCGGGCAGGATCCTTTATGGCGGAGTTGCAGCGCTCTATCTTGGTGAATTGGATGGGGAAATCAGCCAGCGAGTCACTGATTTGCAAAAGGTTCTCCAATGCTGGGGACCAGCCCAGGTTACGAATAACATTTGGGGCTATCTCTGGGGGAAAATGTCCTATGCAGGACTTTTATACGCGACTGCTTTAGTTGATGAAACAATGGCGGCTGTTGTAAGAAAAGTGGATCTTAGAGAAACATTGATGGAACTTTGTTCCGAAATACTAGAGGTTGCAGATAAGGAAGGAGTCAAGCCAATCGGTTTTGATGATTGGGTCCCTGGGCTTGTATACCCTAGAGAAACTCGTGATCAGAAACTGCTCGATAATCAGCTGGAAAAACTAGCTCAAAGAATGGCGGCAAACAAGAAAACAAAAAGCGGCATATGGAGAGACTTGGCTGTCAGAAAAAGAAAAACAGAAATTGATTCACAGTTAGTCCCAATTTTAGAAATGGGAGCAAAACATCAAGTACCAATGCCGTTGACGGATTTGCTTGTGAGTCTTATCAAAGAGATTGAAACCGGTTCAACTCAAATGGATTGGGATCACTTATATAAATTAAAAGGACTATACGAAAGCGGAGAAAAAATATGCAGTTAAATCATGAAAATCTTTCTGATCATGTAGCGAAAATCATTAGGAAAATGATTCTGAATGGATCATTGAAGCCTGGCGAAAAAGTGAACCAAGCCCAGCTTGCTGAAAGTCTTAATATATCACGTGGCCCAATAAGAGAGGCTCTGAGATTACTTCAAAATGAAGGGTTAATCAAACATGAAACTAATAAGGGAACACATGTTACGACTCTTTCTTCTCAGGATGCATATGAGATATATACACTTAGGGCTTTGCTGGAAGCAAAGGCTGCAAGCCTCGCAATCCCTAATCTATTAGATAAGGATTTTAGCAGACTTGAACTTCTTCTGGAAGAATTCCAGAATGCCATGGATGAGAGGGACTTAGAAACGGAAGCAAGATGTGATATTGACTTTCACAGATTAATCGTCAGTGCTTCCAGACATAAAAGATTGATCCATATGCATCAGCAGTTGGATACACAAGTTGGAGCGATGTTTTTAACTGTAGCCAACAAGCTTCCTGCGAGAGCAGCGCTTGTTGTAGAAAACCACAGAAAATTGCTTGAAGCTTTGAAGGCAAAGGATACAGATAGAGTCAGCAGGGAGTTTTCCGATCATTATGTTCACGCATTGAATGAACTAAAAGAGGTAAAAGGCCTTCTGACAATATAAAGGTGGTGTTTTTATGTTACTAGAACTGAATGACGTGTCACTATCTCTTAAGAGAGATGGAAAATACGTAAAAATCTTAGATGGGATTTCTCTTCAGGTGAAAAAAGGAGAGACAGTAGGGATTGTAGGTGAGTCAGGCTGTGGGAAAAGCATGACAGCATTATCGGTCATGAGACTATTACCTGAAAAAGCGAAGCTTGAAGGTGTTATTCAACTTGATCATGAAGATATAACCTCCTATTCAAAGAGGAAAATGGAGAAAATTAGAGGCAATAAAATGGCGATGATTTTCCAGGATCCGCTGACGTCATTGAACCCTCTTCATACTGTAGGCAGACAGATTGAAGAGACACTTATTCTTCATACAGATTTAAATAAGGAGCAGCGGAAACGTAGAGTGATTGAGCTTTTGAATGAAGTAGGATTACCGAGAGCAGATGAAATTGCTTCCGAATATCCTCATCAATTATCTGGCGGGATGAGACAGAGAATCATGATAGCAGTTGCCATGGCATGCAACCCAAGTCTATTGATCTGTGATGAACCAACAACTGCTCTTGATGTAACCGTTCAAGCACAAATCCTCGATTTAATGAACCATCTTAAAGATGTTAACGAGATGGGAATTATTATGATCACCCATGATCTTGGTGTAGTCGCAGAGGTTTGCGACCGTGTTGTTGTTATGTATGCCGGCAAAATTGTCGAGCAGGCCAATGTCAAGGAACTATTCATCAATCCTAAACACCCTTATACAAAAGGTCTTCTAGAATCAATACCGAAATTAGGAGTTAAAAAAGCAAAGCTTGGATCTATTCCTGGGATGGTTCCATCACCAGATAAAATGCCGAAGGGCTGTCGCTTCTATGAACGCTGCAGTTCAGCAATGGAAGTATGCAAAGGAACGACACCTCCAATGAGCAGTGTAGGAGAGGAGCATACTGCAGCTTGCTGGCTATACGAAGAAAAGGGGGGAGAAATGAATGGCTCTTCTGGAAGTGAAGGACTTGAAGCAACACTTCACAATTAAAAAGGGATTCCTGGGTGAAAAGAAAAAAGTGAAAGCCGTGGATGGAGTAAGCTTTCACATAGAGCAGGGGGAAACGTTAGGGATTGTTGGCGAATCTGGCTGTGGAAAATCAAGTCTGGGCCGTACGATCCTCCAGTTAATAAAGCCAACGTCTGGAGATATCTTTTTCGGTGGAAAAAATATTACCCATCTTCCGAGGAAGGAAATGAAGGAATTGCGGAAGGATATGCAAATTGTCTTCCAGGATCCCTATGCGTCATTAAATCCAAGGAGTACTGTCCGTGCAATCCTTGAAACTCCGCTTATCGTTCATGGAGTAGGAAATAGACAGGAAAGAAGGAAAGTAGTCGAAGGCCTGATCGATAAAATCGGCATTCGCAAAGACCAGCTTGACCGATTTCCTCACGAATTTTCAGGGGGACAGAGGCAAAGGATCGGCATAGCACGTGCACTCACATTGAACCCGAAATTGATTATAGCAGATGAACCTGTATCAGCGCTTGATGTTTCAGTTCAGTCCCAGGTCCTGAATCTTATGGTGGATTTGCAAAAGGAACTTAACTTAAGCTATATGTTCATTTCTCATGACCTTTCTGTTGTACAGCATATTTCCGATAGAGTAGCTGTTATGTATTTAGGAAAAATAGTTGAGATCGCTGATGTCGAAGAATTGTACAGGAATCCGCTGCACCCTTATACAAAGGCGCTGCTGACAGCCGTACCGATTCCGGATCCGACAAAAAAGCGAGACAGAATCATTTTGCAGGGAGACCTGCCAAGCCCAATCAACCCTCCGACAGGCTGTGCATTTCATACACGTTGTCCGGTAGCAACTCCTGAATGTAAAGAGGAATCTCCTGAACTCAGGGAAAAAGCAATGGGTCACTGGGCTTCATGTATTCATGTACATCATGAGCAGAGTGAGAAGACAAAGATTAATATTTCTTAACTTAAAGGAGGCGGGGTAGGTGGACGCACTTCGTTACACGGTAAAAAGAATTCTGCTCATGATTCCGATTTTAATTGGTATTAGTATTTTGACTTTCTTTATCTCAAATACTATTCCCGGTGATCCAGCTCGTTTAGCGGCTGGTCCATATGCAGATGCGAAGGTAATCGAGGAACTGCAGGAAAAAATGGGCCTTAATGATCCTGTGTATGTACAGTATTTCAATTACATGAAAAATTTGCTCCAAGGGGATCTTGGTAACAGTAACTACTCCCATCAGCCAGTAATGGAGGACATTAAACAATATTTTCCGGCAACTCTTGAATTAACATTCTTCTCGATGTTTATCACGATATTAATCGGAATACCTTTGGGTGTCATAAGTGCGAGCAAGAAAGATAAAGTAGCTGACCAATTTGCAAGGGTCATGGCCCTTATAGGTGTCGCGATGCCAGCCTTCTGGCTAGGAATCATTTTTCTATTATTCTTCTATCTGAAGCTCGGGGTGCTACCCGGTTCAGGACGGTTAGATACTGGGCTGGCACCACCGGAGACAATTACCGGAATGTACACGATTGACGCATTGCTTACAGGAAATTGGACAGTGTTTAAATCAGCAGTGATCCATTTAATACTCCCAGGCATAACCCAGGCGGCCGTTACCATCGGGATGATTACAAGAATGACAAGATCATCCATGCTCGAAGTTTTAAGAAGCGATTATATCAGAACAGCCTTTGCAAAAGGTGGATCAGAGAAGCGAGTACTTTACGGCCATGCATTGAGAAATGGAATGATGCCGATCATGACACTCCTTGGAATGACCTTTGGTCATTCGCTGGGCGGAAGTGTCCTCGTTGAGTCGGTGTTTTCGTGGCCTGGACTCGGGAAGTATGCGGTCAATGCCATTACATATCTGGATTTTCCAGCTGTTATGGCCGTTACGATCTTAATCGCCGTACTCTTCATTCTCGTAAACCTTATTATCGATATACTCTATCAGGTTGTCGATCCTCGACTTAACTATGATTAAAGCTGTTTACGAAAAAAATTATTGTTAAAATCCTAAAGCCGATTTTAACGTGATAAGAAGCAGTTTTGTAGTTCGGAATTAAGTGTGCCGGCTCTTTTCTCATAATTGGCTTTAATTTTGTAAAGAAACATAGGTCATTCAATCAAATTTGGTAGCCAAAAGCAACAAAGTTAGAGAAAAGAGTCTTGATTAAAAGGAGGCAGTAAAAGTGGGTAGACGGATTTTACAAAGTCCTTTAACAGTGTTAGGGATTTTCCTGGTAGCAATGATCATTATTCTGGCTATATTCGCACCTTGGATAGCCCCTAGGGATCCTCTGGAGGTAAACCTTGGACAAAAATTGCTGCCGCCAAGTTCAGAGCATTGGTTCGGTACGGATGAAGTAGGCAGAGATATATTAAGCCGGATTATTTTTGGAACAAGGATCTCTTTAAAGATTGGATTAATGGTCGTTTTAATCTCATTTCCAATCGGCACCATCCTGGGAGCCATCGCAGGTTATGTCGGTGGTATGGTGGACCAGGTCATCATGAGGCTTACTGATATTTTTCTTAGCTTCCCAGGAATCATCCTATCAATGTCCATTGCTGCTGCTCTCGGACCGTCGATTGAAAATGTCCTGCTTGCATTAGCGATCACCTGGTGGCCATGGTATACAAGAATTGTACGCTCATCAGTCCTGTCAATTAAGAGCTCTGAGTTTATCGAATCAGCAAAGGCGATCGGAGCCAACCCTTTTAGGATTCTGTTTAAAGAAATCATTCCTAACGCGATTGCTCCTGCAAGTATCCAGGCGAGCCTGGACTTAGGATTCGTTATCCTGGCTGCAGCTGGACTAAGTTTTATCGGCTTGGGAGCACAGCCTCCATCACCTGAGTGGGGAGCGATGCTATCCTCGAGCAGGGAAATACTGCGGGATGCCTGGTGGGCAGCCACATTCCCAGGTTTAGCAATCCTGCTGACTGTCTTAGGTTTTAACTTATTGGGTGACGGCATGAGAGATCTGCTAGATCCTAAAAATAGGTAATTACAATTCTTTGAAAGGGGTGATTCCTGCCTTTTAAAGCTTTGCAAGTAAAAAATCCATTAAAAATCTGGGGGGAAACAAATGAAGAGGAAGAGTATCTTATTTAAAGTGATGGCCATGACCCTGATTCTGTTACTTGCTTTGACTGGATGTAATAAGTACAACCAAGAGACGACAACTACACCAGCAGAAGGAAAGAAAGAAGAAAAGAACGAGACGCCAGCAGAACCACAGGGTTCTGGAAATCCAGAAGTCTTCAATTTCGCCACCAACCAGGATATACCTCATCTTGACCCACATGGCACTGCTGCTAATACTTCGTTCCGTGTAACATATATGCTTTATGATCGCCTCGTTACTTATGATGGAACAGATACTGAAGTTAAACCTCAACTGGCCGAAAAGTGGGATGTTTCCGATGATGGTTTGACCTACACATTCTATCTGAACAAGGAAGCGAAATTCCATGATGGTACTCCTGTAACAGCTGAAGCTGTTCAATATTCATTCACTCGTGCAATTGATATTGGAAAGTCGGCTGCTGGACAATTTAAAAAGGTTATCTCAAAGGATAGCTTCGAGATTGTTGATGACCATACAATCAAGATTACTCTTGAAAAGCCATTTGCACCGTTCATCAAAACACTTGGTACTGTTTTTGCCAATATCGTCAATCCAAAGCTTGCTGAAAATCATGGCGATGATTTAGGTGAAAGTTATCTTGCAGATAAGGGCTACGGTTCTGGTCCATACATTCTTGAAAGCTGGGATCGCGGACAGAAAATAGTTTTAAAAGCAAATGAGAATTACTGGGGAGAAGTACCTAAATTAAAAACTGTCAACATCATGATTGTCAACGAGCCTTCAACTGCAAGATTAATGCTTGAAAAAGGCGAAGTGGATTTGCTCGACTACTCTATGCTATCTCCTGATGTCATGAAACAAATGGAAGGTACAGAGGGGATCGACGTCATCACACAGCCTGGATACCAGATTGACGATATCGCGATTAACATGGAGAAGAAACCTCTTGATAATGTGAAGGTGCGCCAGGCATTGGCACACGCCGTAAACTACGATTCTATTAATAATGATATTCTTCTTGGAGCTGGTAAGCGTATCGGCGGAATCATCCCTGAAGGAATGTTTGGCTATAACCCTGATGTGAAACAATATGATTTTGACCTTGATAAAGCAAAAGCCTTACTTGAAGAGGCAGGACTCGGAGACGGCTTTGAGACAGAAATCCTGATTTCCGAGAACAATGAAGTCCGTAAGAATATTGCTGTCATGATGCAATCAGACTTTAAAAAGATCGGTGTTGACTTGAAAATCAAGACATTGGCATGGCCGACATTCCTTGAAACTGTTACATCAGGAGGCCATCAGTTAGCCCTGGCAGCATGGACACCGGATTATGCTGACCCGGATTACAACCTTTGGTACTTTGCTCATTCTACTAGTAAGGGCCCAGGCTTTAACCTTGCATTCTATGAAAACAGCAAAGTCGATCAGCTATTGGAAGAAGGCAGAAAGACTGTCGATGAAGGCAGACGTGAGGAAATCTACAAGGAAATCCAGGCAGTCATGAGCGAAGAAGTTCCCTATATCTTCCCTGCACAGCGTCTTGTCCAGGCTACTCAAAGGTCTTGGGTAAAAGGGTATGAAATCAATCCAATGAACACATGGTATGTTCCGTTCCAGAAGATGACGAAAGAATAATTCCAGTAAAACGACCGCAGGACTTTATCGTATGCGGTCGTTTTATTCAATCAAATTCAGGAGGGAAAGCAATGTGGAAGTTTTGGAACTTGAGGCGTGTCGCGGTCGATTTCTTCCTGGTAACAGCACCGGTAAATAGGATTGATCCTTTACTGGCAATAGGTGATGAATGATGAAAAAGTGGTCCGATTTAACGATTTTGGAAGTGGCTGAGTTATACAGGCGAAAGGAATTGTCGCCTGTTGAACTAGTCGGAAGCACCTTCGAAAGGCTTAAAGAAGTTGACTCAAAACTTAACAGTTTTATTACGGTAATGGAATCAGAAGCCAAGGAAGCAGCGAAAGAGGCTGAGGCTGCTTTTTTAAGAAATGAAGTGAAGCATGTTTTATACGGCATTCCATACAGCGTAAAGGATCTTTATTATACACAAGGAGTCAGGACGACGTGCGGGTCCAAGATCCTTAAGGGGTATATCCCTGACACCACTGCTCCATTGGTATCACGGCTGAAGAATTGCGGAGCCATTCTCATTGGTAAAACGAATATGCTGGAGTTTGCTTATGGAATTGTTCACCCGGAGTATGGGCAGACAAACAATCCCTGGGACCTGAGAAAGACTGCTGGAGGATCTAGCGGCGGATCTGCTGCATCCGTGGCAGCGGGGATAGGATTATTTTCACTTGGATCAGATACAGGGGGCTCAATAAGGATTCCTGCTTCTTATTGTGGAATCGCTGGGCTAAAACCGACATACGGTTTACTTTCGCTCGAAGGAATATTTCCTTTATCGCCCTCACTCGATCATGTCGGTCCCATGGCTAAAAGTTCGGAAGATTTAATGGTTGTTATGGAAGCACTTGTGCGGGGTTTTCACTTTGCAAAACTTCCGAAAAATGAAAATGTAATTATCGGAATTCTTCCGGCTGACAAATTTTCAGATGTAAACGAAGAGGTAGCAAGAATTTATAAAGAGGCATTAGAACATGTAAAGAAACTAGAATGGACTGTAGAGGAAATCGAGTTGAAGTACTTTGATTTTACAGAAGAGATCGTTATGAATGTGCTTTTACCGGAAGCGGCTTCAATTCATGAAAGATGGCTTTCCAGGAAAGAAGAGTATGCTCCTTTAACATATAAACAGATTGAGGCTGGTTTGGTTCATCGATCTCTTGATTACTTGAAAGCGAAAAATGAATTAGTGAGTGCGAGAAAGGATGTGGACGGAGTATTGGAAGACGTGGATTTTCTGCTCATGCCTACTGTTCCTTATCCTGCACCTGAAGAGGATCCAGCCCTTGAGGATGATAACGAAATGAAATTTACCGGTTTATTCAATGTTACAGGACATCCAGCTATGACGATTAACGCAGGTTTTACAAAGAATAATCTTCCGGTTGGACTACAGCTTGTTGGAAGATGTTTAGACGACAATAGACTGATTGAAACAGCAGCGAAATTAGAAAAACTGTTGGGCAAATCAATGAAAGGAATCAAAGTGAATGTCTGATATTTTAAACTACCTTAAGGAACACAGTAACTCCATTACTGACACTTTGCTTAGGTTGACAAAGGCTGAATCTCCTTCCCATACAAAGGATCTGGTAGATAAGTGCGGTCAAGTTCTGGGGGAGGAATTCGAGAGATTAGTAGGGAGTTCCGTTGAAATGATTGAAAAAATAGAAGTTGGCAATCAATACAAATTTACATATGGAAAAGGTGGCGATGAAGGACAGATTCTAGTGATTGGCCACATGGATACAGTATGGGATGAGGGGGCATTGCCAATACGACAGGAAGGAAACTTGCTTTATGGCCCAGGGGTCTTTGATATGAAAGGCGGCCTCACTATTACACTATGGGCATTAAAGGCATTGAAAGAAACGAGTGCTCAACTTAACAAGAAAATTACCTTCCTGGTTACAACAGATGAAGAAGTTGGCAGTACCCATTCGAAGGAAATTATCCTCAAGGAAGCTGAAAAAAGCTCAGTCGTATTTGTTCCGGAATCAAGCATCGGACCAGATGGTGCAGTAAAAACCATAAGAAAAGGTGCTGCGCAGTTCCTCATGAAAGTCGAAGGAATTGCAGCTCATGCTGGGATCAATGCATGGGATGGTGCGAGTGCAATCGAAGAGTTGGCTTATCAAATCCTGGATTTGAAAAAGCTTGAAAATCGTGATGAAGGCATTTCGGTGAATGTCGGTGTAGTGAAAGGCGGTACCCGAGGGAATGTCATTGCAAAGGAAGCTGTGGCAGAAATTGATGTTCGCATCACCAAAAAAGCACAGGCAGAAAAGATTACAGAAGCAATCTTGAACAGGCCTGTTTTTGTAAAAGGAACAAAGGTCGAGGTTATTGGAGAAATCGATCGATACCCTCTTGAACGGACGGAGGCAGTGATTCAATTGTATGACGAGTTGAAGGGAATCGCCGCATCACACGGATATGATTTGAATGAAGGGTCTTCAGGCGGAGCGAGCGACGGCAACTTCACCTCAGGGATAGGCATTCCGACAATCGATGGACTGGGCCCGCTTGGTGATGGAGCCCACACAGAGAAGGAACATGTTGATTTATCTAATCTCCCATACAGGGCCGCACTGATGGCTGAAATTATCCAGAGATACGCCAACAAATAAAGGGGGTCTGACATAATGTACATGATGGATTTAACAGCCTCAAAATTCAAGGAAATTAAATCTTCCGTAGACACTGTTTTGCTGCCAATTGGAATGATTGAAATGCATGGACCTCATTGTTCGCTCGGAACAGATGTATGGATTCCACGTGAGTTTGTCCGACGGCTTGACCAGAGGATTGGAGACAGAGTATTGATGGCCCCTGAAGTTGCTTACGGTCATTCTTGGGGTCTTGCCCCATTTGAAGGGACGATTGATATTTCTGCTGAGGCTTTTTCTCAATATGTCTATGAAATCGGGAAGGAGTTTCACCGGAATGGTTTTGAACAAATTGTCCTGTTCAACGGGCACGGAGGCAATATTCCAAGCTTAACGACTGTTGCCGAAAAGCTTGCTGACCTAGGGATGAAGGTTTTAACCATCAATTGGTGGGTGGATTACCGTGAACAAATTCTTGAAATCACAAAAGGACCTGGCCACGGTGGAGAAGACGAGACTTCATTAATTCTTGCTATTGATGAGAAGCTTGCTGATCCTAGTCTTGCTGGTGACCATCAGGTAAATATGAATCCGAAAATCAAGTACGAAAAATCAGGCAAGGTGTTATTTAAGGATGGCTATCTAGGCAATGCAGGAGCAGCAACAGCCGAAAAAGGCGAAAGATTATATGAAATGATGCTGGAACTAGTTTTATCCGATATTGAAGATCTATGGAGGGTTGCATATGAATCGGTCAATTAAGGAAGAGAAGCAGATGTTGAGATGGACTGATGAACCAGTGGGGGGAAAAATCGTTGATGTTGTCGTCAGTTTGAATGAACAGGCTCAAAAATTACACAGCCAGGAGGTTGCCACGGCTAGTTACAGTAATCTGAAGCCGACGCTTTCCAGCTTCGATGAGATTGGTGACGTTCTGGATGAAGTAGAAAGTGCACTCAAAACGAAAGAAGGACATGAAGGAGAATATATGAGAGCTATGGCGAACGGGTTTCGTTATTTTGCTCGAAGCCTGCAGGGTGACAATGTTCCATATGAAGAACTGATTGCGAACATACAGGAGTTGCCATCCACCTTGATAACTGAACAACAGCTAGAATATGCTAGGCAGCTGGTTGAAAAAGGGCTGTCAGACCTTGGGTACAAAGGAAGTTTATTTGAAAAAGCTACTGCCTGGCGTTCTGATACATTGATTGAGCCTGAACAGGTGACAACCGTAGCAGAAAACTTCCGTGAAAACAGCAAGCAAGGGACTTTGAAAAGGGTAATAGGGCTTCCAGAGGAAGATGGGATCGATTGGATCAAGCCAATCAGAGGAGTGTTCTGGAGCGGGTATTCCAAATATACCGGCAGCTATCGCGGAAACTTAACCTTCAATATTGACCGCCCATGGACAGAACCGATCCTTGCACAAATTATGACGCATGAAGGCTATCCTGGACACCAGGCATTCTATTGCCGATGGGATTACTTATTCCAGCAGGGAAAGCTTCCACTCGAGGCTTCGTACTACTTAATCAACAGTCCTACCAATGCATTGTTTGAAGGTGGACCTGAAACAGCCCTAAGCTTCCTTGGCTGGGATGATGTAAACGAAGAAACACCTGGTGTAACGGATGAGCAGAAGCAACAGTACTTACTAGCAAGGAATTATCTCGATTACCAAAGGATGTTCACCACTAATGCCTGCTATATGTATAACCTTGGCCAGGTATCAAAGGAGGAAACAATAGATTATTTAATCAATAAAGGCGGTATAACCGAAATTGAAGCAAACAATGCCTTCCGATTCTTCTCAGATCCTATTCAAAAAACTTATTTCCCTTGCTACTATTATGGCCGTTGGATGGTAGGAAACGCCTATAAAGAAACTCCTAAAGAAAAACGAGAAGAGTATTTCTCCATTCTCTATGACACACCACATACAACGAATACTTTTATCAAAGCGATCAGCAAGTTGAACGGAAAAGAATTCGATGCTTTTAACACGTTGAAACAATAAAGGTAGAAGGTGAGGCTTTTGTGGCTTCACCTTCAAAAAAATATACTCAGTGGAGGTGAATGAATGGAAATAACGATTATTGGCTCGGGTGCAATTGGAGGGGTTCTTGGCGCCTATATCGCGAGAGCAGGTGTAAATGTAGTTTTCTGTGATATTGAGCAAGAACATGTAAATCACATCAGGTATAAAGGATTAAGGATAGAGGGTCCGGCAGAAGAATTTGTAGTCAAAGGAGAAGCGTATACACCAGAAGAATTAATAGCAAGAAACAAGCAGCTTGATTGGGTTTTTATTTGCACAAAGGCCCACCATGCTCAACAGGCATTGGACCAGGTCTGCCAATTGATCAACAAAGACGCAACAATTGTATCTTTTCAAAACGGATTAATAGATTTGAAAGTTCCCGTACAAAAGAAGGTGTCTGAGCCACTATGTTGTTTTGTCAACTTTTCGGCAGATTATCTTGAGCCAGGCCGGATTTTGTATGGTGGGGTATCCTCTGTTGCGATAGGAGAATTTAACGGGACATCTACCGATAGATTGAAAGTGTTGAAAAATATATTGGAACATTGGGGTCCAGTTAAACAAACGCATAATATATTGGGATATTTATGGAGTAAGTTGTCATATGCAGCATTATTGTATGCAACCGCCCTAGTAGATGAGACTATGGCCACTGTCGTAGATAGGAAAGAATTCAGGCCAGCACTTATTGAGCTATGTGCTGAAACACTTGAAGCAGCACACGTAAAGAACGTGAATGTCCATTCCTTTGATGTATGGAGGCCGGAATTAATCTTTCCAAGGGAAAACCAAAAACAAGAACTGTTAAATGCAGAATTTGATCGTATTTCGACTTGGATGGCAAAAAATAAAAAACAAAAAAGTGGAATATGGAGGGACATTGCCATAAGAAGGCGAAAGACAGAGGTGGATTTTGATTTAGTTCCAATATTAGAGATTGGCAGACAGCATAATTTGTCCTTCCCTCTAACTAAATTTGTAATTGAAAGAATAAAAGAGTTAGAGCAAGGGGCCAAGCAAATGTCATGGGATAATCTAATGGATTTGAAGAAGCTATATGAGGATGATGTCCTAAGATAATGAAGAGAGGGGTTTGAGGATGAAAAAGAGTCAACCTTTTGTATTATTTATATTGCTGCTTTGTTCCGTCTTATTAATAGCTGGGTGTAATAAATACAATGAAGAGGCTACAACAAAATCGAATGATCAAAAAGACAAACCACAATCTGACACTGCCAGTGAAGTCTTCAATTTTGCAACCAATCAGGATATTCCTCACTTAGATCCTCACGGAACCGGAGCTAATACATCTTTTAGAATAACTTATATGCTCTATGATCGACTTGTTAATTATGATGGTACCACCACAGAAATTTCCCCAATGCTGGCGGAAAAATGGGACATTGAAAACAATGGACTGAGTTATACTTTCCATTTAAGAAAGGACGCAAAATTCCATGACGGCAGTGCAGTTACTGCCGAAGCGGTTAAATATTCATACTTAAGAGCATTAAAAGTAGGTAAATCAGCAGCGGGACAGTTTAAAAAAGTAATTGATGAAGATAGTTTCGAAATTGTCGATGATCATACGATCACTATCAATCTCAAACATCCATATGCTCCATTTCTTAAAACTTTAGGAACTGTTTATGCGAATATAGTCAATCCGAAACTAGCTGAACATGAGGGTGAAGATCTAGGAGAAGAATACCTTGCTGATAAAGAAATGGGATCAGGACCCTATAAACTTGAAAGCTGGGACCGAGGGCAGAAACTTGTATTAACTGCAAATGAAGACTATTGGGGAGAAAAGCCAACTTTGAAGAAAGTCAATATACTCGTTATACCAGAAGCATCGACAGCAAGAATCATGCTGGAAAAAGGTGAAGTGGATATGCTGGACACTACCACTATTTCTCCAGCGACTCTGGAAGAAATGGACGGCAAAAATGGAATCAAAGTTCATTCTTCTCCAAGCTACAAACTAGTATTTGGAGACATGAACATGTCGAAAGCTCCATTTGATAATCCTCTTATTAGAAAGGCGTTTGTCCATGCTGTTAACTATGAAGCGATTATAGAAAATATCTATCTTGGGAATGCATTTAGGGTTAACTCGGCAGTTCCTAAGGGGATGTTCGGTTTTGCTAAGGATACTCCTCTATATCCTTATGATTTAGAAAAAGCAAAGCAATTAATCGAAGAGGCTGGTTATAAAGATATGCTTGAATTTGAAATTTCAATTTCAGAAAATGATGAGGTTTATAAAAACATGGCCGTGACTATCCAATCAGATTTGGCAAAGATTGGTGCAAAAGTAACTATAAAAGAATACGCGTGGCCTACTTATCTAGACTTGATAACTTCAGGAAACCATAATATTTCCTTAGGCGCTTGGACACCTGACTTTGCAGACCCTGATTATAACTTATGGTATTTTGCGCATTCCTCAAGTAAAGGGCCGGGCTTTAACACAGCATTTTATGACAATAAACAAGTTGATCAACTGTTAGAAGAAGCACGTACTACTGTTGATGAAGCAAAACGCGAAGATTTATATGAAGACGTTCAGAAAATCATGGCAGAAGAAATTCCTTACGCCTTTATAGCACAAACGATGGAAAGCGCACCTGTAAAGGATTATGTAAAAGGATTTGAAATGAATCCAATGAATACATGGTATGTGCCTTTCCATAAAATGTCCAAATAATTAAGAGAGGGCAGGTTTTGAAATGGTTTAAACCTGCTCCCTTCATTCATATAGGCTGTTTTCGTAAAGATTGTTGTTAAAATCCTAAAGCCGATTTAACGTGAAAAAAGCTATTTTGTAGTTCGGTATTAAGTGTGCAAGCTCTTTTCTCCTAATAATCTTTAATTTTGTGAAGAAACATAGGTTATCTAATCCTATTTTGTTGTCAATAGCAACAAAGTTTGAGAAAAGAGCCTTCATATTAAAGTGAAAGAGGCTCATCAACATGATCGAATTGAAATACTTTACAGAAGGTGACATCCCACAACTTATAAGCTGGATTGATAGTCCTGAATTTCTACTGCAATGGAGCGGGACAGGATTTACCTATCCGCTGACGCACCAACAGCTCATTAAGTATTTGGGTGAAGCAAATAAAGTGGGTTCAGAGATTCAGGCTTTTAAGGTTGTCCACGTTGAATCATCGAAGGTAATCGGGCATATTTCGCTTGGTTCAATCAATCTTCATAATAGAAATGCGAGAATGTGTCGAGTCCTAATTGGTGATGAGGAGATGAAAGGCAAGGGCTTAGCTCCTTTAATGGTCAATAAGCTGTTAAATATAGCATTTGTACAATTTGGACTTCATAAGGTGAGCCTTGCTGTATATGATTTCAATACCCCAGCTCTTAAACTCTATCAGAAAATGGGTTTTCAAACAGAGGGATTGATTAGAGAAGCATCGAGAATCGTGAACGATTATTGGAGTTATTATGAGATGAGTATTTTGGATCGAGAGTGGAGTTCAGTATTAAATGAAAATGGGAGGGAGAACCTTGGAAAAGTTGACGGTGATTGAAAGAGAAATAATATCCCACATAAATGCAAATCAACTAATGGATTATAACAGGGAAATTGCCAAAGAGGTAAGACTGTCAGGATCTGAAGAAGAGCTTCGTGCGTTCAAATTTGCCCAAAAGTCTTTGGAAAGCTTTGGGCTAGAGACTGAACTTTCTTTTCACGAAGCGTACATTTCTCTTCCACGTAAAGCTAGCTTAAAGATTGGGGATATCGATGTGCCTTGTATTACTCACTCAATGGCACCGTCCACCAAAGAAGGCGGCTTATTAGGAGAATCCGTTTATATTGGTGATTATACAGATGGTAAGCTTTCTCTTTGCAAGGGCAAAATTAGCGTTGTAGAAGGCATTGCAAGTCCAGAAGTTATAGCAAAGCTTAGTGATGCCGGAACCCTTGCCGTCGTCTTTATAAATGGACCATATACACATGAAATGATTGTTTCAACTGTTTGGGGAAGTCCCACTGCCGAAAATATCTCACAAATGCCGAAGATTCCTGTAGTTTCAGTAAATGATGACTCTGGTGAAATCCTAAAAAAGTCGATTGCTGAAGGGAAGAGCCAGGTAGAATTACATACCGAGGTTGAAACGAAATGGACAGCAATCCCAACGTTAATCGCCGAAATTAAAGGGGAAGAAGAACCAGAGCATTTTGTCTTATTCAGTGGCCATATCGATTCGTGGCATTACGGAGCCATGGATAACGGATCTGCAAATGCGACTATGCTAGAGGTCGCGAGAGTGCTGTCAAAATATAAAAACAAAATGAAACGATCGATTCGTTTTGCTTTTTGGTCAGGACATTCTCATGGCAGATATGCTGGTTCACAGGCCTACTGTGATCAGCATTGGGAAGAAATCCACGAGAATTGCGTCATGCATTTCTATATTGATTCTGTCGGAGGAAAAGGAGCTACTATCCTTAGCGAGAGTAACTGTATGAGTGAAACTAAAGATATTGCGTCTCTCTATGTGAAGGAATTAGCCGGTCAGGATTATGTTGGCAGCAGATATGGAAAGTACGCTGACCAATCTTTTTGGGGAGCGGGAGTTCCATCCTTGTATATGGGAATGTCCGAACAACAACTATCTAATGACCCGATGTCCCAAAAAGTGTTTCAAGTTTTTGCGGGAAAAGAGGCAGGAGGGTTCGGTTGGTGGTGGCATACAGTTGAAGACACAATTGATAAAATCCATCCTGCCAATTTAAAGCGCGATTGTGAAATCTATGTTCTCTCAATCTATAAAGTTTTAACCGATCCTATTGTGCCGATCAACCAATTGGCTGCGGTTCTAGAAATTAAAGTTACGATAAAAAAATATCAAGAAACAGCAGGAGATAAAGTGAATCTGGACTTAACCTTGGAACGTTTAAATGAACTTGAAGAAGTAATCATGAAGGTGCAATCTACTTTACCAACTTCGGCGCTGTTGGTTGAAGACCAGAAGGAAATAAATAAGAGAATCATGGCAATTTCACGTAGTCTTGTTCCTCTTAATTATGTAAGTAATGACCTTTTCGAACATGATCCGGCTGTTGGTTTATTGCCAGTTCCCTCGCTCTCCTCAATTAATAGAATGGCTTCCTTGGAGAAGGGGACACATGAGTTTTATTTGTTGAACAACTCTATAAACAGGCAGGTTAATAAAGTGAATTATTTATTGAAAAATGCACTTAAAGAGGCTCATAACTTATTAACTTTTAATAAAAAAAGGGGTGGCAATTATGTCGGTAATTAAAAATAAAGTTGTAATTATTACAGGGGCTAGCAGTGGGATCGGTCGTGCAACTGCTGTTAAATTAGCAAGTGTAGGTGCGAAAATTGTTCTTGCTGCAAGGAGGAAAGAACGATTGCAAGAGCTTGCCGAGGAAATCCAATCACTTGGCGGCACAGCTGTTTATAAAGTTACCGATGTCACTTCACTGGAGGATGTTCAAAATTTGGCTGGTTTCGCACTTGAACATTATGGCCAAATCGATGTGCTTTTTAATAATGCTGGAATCATGCCGCTTTCCTATATGAAAAATAATAGAGTGGAAGAATGGGATCAAATGATTGATGTCAACATTAAAGGAGTTTTACACGGTGTAAGTGCTGTACTTCCTCATATGCTTGAAAAAAACAGTGGTCACATCATCACGACATCTTCCGTTGCCGGACATGGAATCTTCCCATCAGGAACAGTATATTGTGCAACAAAGTTTGCTGCCAGGGTGATTATGGAGGGACTTAATAAAGAATTGACCAAATCGAATATCAGGACTACCACGATCTCCCCGGGTGTCGTAGATACGGAGCTGCCAAATTTAATTGTTGACCAAGAAGTAAAGCCTATATTTGAGAACCCGGATCTACCTTCTATACGGAGTGAAGATATTGCAAATGCAGTTCATTATGCACTTTCTCAGCCCGCATCAGTTGCTGTAAATGAAATCATCATCAGGCCAACGAACCAGGGGTAATGAAGGTGAACAGAAGACTTTAACTTCAAAAATCATGAAATTAGTCTGATAGTACATCAATTAGTTCTACCAGCGACCAAAAGCCACCTGTTGAAATGAGACGGGTGGCTATTATTTGACCAATTTCCCTCATTTGGGTGTTCTCCCCTATAAAGAAATCCATAAAGTCAAAGATTGTTTTGTAATTTGTTAACGAGTGGACAAAGAGATCAATAAAATCAAGAGTATTATCTGTTATGCTCGAATTACAAAAAAAGGTTTTGTTGCTTAATCTATTGAGGACTGATTGGAAAAGGAGGAATATAAGTTGGGCAATGTTCTTATAATAGGTGGAACTACATTCGATTCGGTCATTCATCTGGATAAACTTCCAGATCCGGTGCCGCAAACAATCCATTATGCAGCATATACTGAGACTTTGGGTTCTACTGGCGCGGGGAAAGCACTGAACCTTTCCAAGCTGAAAGTGCCTGCTACACTCCATTCCATTATCGGAAATGATGAGTATGGAGTGAAAATCCGAAAGAAACTGGATGAAGTCGGTGTCGATTTTGTTTATGACCATGACCCTCGGGGGACAGAGAGACATGTCAATTTGATGAGTCCCCAGGGAGATAGAATATCGATATTTGTTACCCAGTCATCATCAGAATTGCATTTGAACTTGCACAGGATCGAGCAGCTAATCAAAGAGGCTGATTTGGTTGTGTTGAATATCATTGCTTACACAAAGCAGCTAATCCCATTATTAAAACAATACAAAAAAACCGTGTGGACCGATTTGCACGACTATAATCCAGGCAACCCTTATCACGATGATTTTATCGAGATTGCTGATTTTATATTCGTTAGCTCAGATAATATGCCTGATTACAAACCGATGATGGAAAAGTGGATATCTTTGGGCAAACAACTGGTTGTCTGCACACACGGAAAGAATGGGGCAACGGCTCTGACAAATAATCAGGAATGGCTTGAAACTCCGATTATCAACGAGTATCGATACAAAGATGCGAACGGAGCAGGTGACAGCTTTTTTTCAGGCTTCTTATACGGGTTTTTAAGGGGTAAATCTACTGAGGAATCGCTTAAGCTCGGAACAGTTTGCGCGGGACTTTGTATCACTTCCAAGGAGTTAGCATACGAGGAATTAAATCCTCGACTACTTGAAGAAGAGTATGAGAAATTTTTCGGCTAACTCAATGTGTTTTGTTCCTTGGTATGGGGGAAAATATCTTCACCATACAAAGGGAGTGATAGAATGTTTGTCGAGGGGAAGATCATCTCGGGTGAATTTGATCAATCATTAAATGAATTTTCTCTGCAGCGGGTAAAAAGCTTTGAAACCCAATCCATTTTTAAAGAGTGCCAGATGGAGGCAGTGTATAATTACTTGATAAAACACGAAAGAGATTCTGATGGGCAAATAGTTACACTTTATGACCAGATGCTTGTCAGATTGACGCAGTCCGAGATAAATGAATTGATCAGCGACCTTGAGAGAGTAAAGTCGCTGTATCACTGAAGGAAGCAGGTCTTTTAGATCTGCTTTTTCTATTTCCCAAAAGGAATATCCTATATTTATCCCGAATAGGTAACGAATGAATCTAATATAGATTTTATGAATATTTAGAGGGGGAAGAAGTCCTATCAATACAAAAATAAAACCAGTAGTCGGCGGACTGATTTCAGGGATAGTCCTTGGTTTGTTTTTAAAACTTGTCCAATCTATAACAAGCCTTAAAGTGTACACCTTATTGCTAAATGTTGATTACATACCAATCCTTAAAACCATTAATCTGCATGAAACAGTTGAGTTTGGTTTGCATATGGTAATATCCATAATGCTTGCTTTTGGTGTGAACTTTTACATAACCAGAAAGGACTTCCAGAAAGAAACAATACATCGTTTTGTAATTAGAGTGAGCTTAATCGTTGGTTTGCTGCTATTTCCAACAACGCTTCTCTCAGAACGGACACCGTCAATCACAAGTGCATATGCTTTTTTATTTTGGATGGCCGGGCACTGGATTTATGGATTCGTTTTAGGGAGAGTTTTGTCATATAAGGAAGGTGAGAGGGTTTGAACAAGAAAAATTTCTATATATTATCCATCGTAATTTTTATTTTACTTATATATGGTGTTACCAGATGGATCGATTATCGTGAAAAAAATTTAGCGGATTTACTAGATACAAGTAAAATTGAAAAAATCTATTACAATCAGCTCCCGAAAATGGATGAAAGGGCAACTTATAATCGGCAATTAACTGATGATCAATCAATTCAGGAGCTGATTAGTTTCCTAAATCAATATAAAGTGAAAAAAATCGGAGATCGCGATTTTGTTTCTGAATATCCAGATGAACAATTCCAATTCCAAATGGAATATGAAGACAACAGGGTCACGATGCCTTCCTTAATCGAAAGAGAAGTTTTGTTATTCGATATGTACCAATTTGAAATTACCAATGGACCGGTGGATTATGAATGGCTAGAGAGGTTTTTAGAGAGAAAGGGAGAAGATGTGTAAAAAAATGAATGATTATCCGTTTATTTGAAACCCTTTAGAATTCTCATACGTAATTGTATTAACCACTATTCTTCCGGAGGTGCGTAGTGATGATAAAGAAACTACTGGTTATGGCAATTATACTAATCGCTTTTTTATCAGGCTGTAGTGAAGAAGAACAACAATTGAAAGGGTTGGTTTCTGATCAAGAAGGCATCTATGGCCTGTATGTCGTAGGTGATGAAGAAGTTGATGGAAGCAAGCTCGCAAAAGAAGGCATTGATGAAACAAAAATTCATACGATTTATCATCCAAAGTCGCTGGAAGCAGCTCAGGAGTCTTTCTCGACTGCCGGGATTGAAAAAGAACCTGCATATGTAGTCCTGGATAATAAGGGGATCGCACTGAAAACTTATGATTATGATGAATTGGTGAAATTCCTTAAATCGAATATTCCGCAAAAATAAGTGCCCTTATTAGTTTAGGTAAAGGGAGATGAAATTGCTTTGAGCAAACAAATTGCCAGGAGATTACGCTCCTGGCATTTGTTTTTGGTGCTTATTCGTATGGAAGCTGAATTTATTTTTACCGGCTCGTTTTGAAGCATAGAGTGCCTCATCAGCGTAACTAATGACGGTAAAAGGGTCGATATCATGATCGGGCCATACTGCACCACCAACACTGCATCCGACATGAAGCTTTGATCCAGCTATTTCATAAGGGTTGTTTATGTTCGTAATCAGCTTGTTCGCTATTGCGCTAAGCACGTGTTTCTTTGATTCAGTCGGACTACTCACGACCACAAGGAATTCGTCACCACCAAGCCTGAAGATAGGATCTTCTTTCCGTGTATTTTCGTTCAGCCTGCGAGCCACTTCCTTTAGCAGCAGGTCTCCTGTTTGATGCCCATACGTATCGTTGATTATTTTAAATCCATCCAAATCCAAATATAAAAAGGACAATGAATTCCCTGAAGTTTTGGCATGTTTTAAAAATTGATCAAGCGCGACACGGTTTCCAAGACCGGTCAAGATATCATGATGGGCCAGGTTTTCCATTTTGCCTAAATTGGATTCAGTACGTACCAATGTATCAACTAAGTCCCTTAAAGAACTGGATAGGAGTTCAAGATCCTTGATTCCTTTTATTAAAGGAATAGTACTTTCTTTGCCGATTCTTAAACTATGAGCAGCTCTAGATATTCTTTGTAAAGGATTGGTTATGAAACCGGCAAGAAACCAGCCAATAATAGCAAAGACTACAGCAGTTATTGTGCCAAGTTTGATTATAAAAGACTTTAATTGTTCGACAGGGGCAAAAGCGTTCTCTTCAGGGATTCGAACAATGACCGTCCATCCGAGGCCAGAATAATCATCATGGCCATCACCGACTGCAAATCCAGTCAAATAATTTTTTCCGTCCGGCCACTCTTCCACGAGCCAGCTATTCGCACCCTTCCTCGCCTTATGAACACTATCAACATCAAGGAAATTCCCAGTCATACCATCTGGTCCAAGGAGGACCGTACTGTCCAAACCACTCACCACAAAAACTTCTGCACCACTTAATTCATCCTTTAAGGGTTCCACAATTTCATCCTGTACTTGCCGCGACCATTCCCAGCTGAGATGCGCAGCCAGAACACCAGTGAAATTTCCGTTTTCATCTGTTAACGCTTTGCTGATATCGACAAATTGCATCGGCTCTCCAGTTGGATTCGGAAGCAGGTTTGCAAGAAGAACCGCGTTATGGACATCGCCAATGAAAGTTCCTTTTTTACCTTCCTGATAAACAGGGCGCTGTGAAATATCAGAGCCTACCAGAATTTTGTCTGATGCTGCGACCACAGTTCCCGCTGAATCTGTCAGGCCAATCCAAGAAAAAACGGGAATACTGGACTTTAACTGGTCCAGCAATAGCTGAGCTGACTGCAGATCCTCATGGGATTTAATATCCTCTATTTGACTTAGGACCTCAACTTCCCCGATTCTTGACCACATAAACGAGTCTAGTTTATCTGCCATATGATAGGCAGTAGAAGACAGGCTGTTACCAATCTCTCTTTTGATCGTTTCACTTGAATGCTTGCTGATCGTTATACTCAACAGCATCGTTAGCGCAATGATAATAACGCCAAAAAATAGAGCCATATAAGCTCGAAGGTTGATTTTCATTTAAAGTATTCCTTTCGCAACAAAACTAAAAATCTCTACTTTGTCATATCGACAAATTTCGCTACTTTTTTAGAAAAGAGATGAAAAATTCGGATGGAAAGCATGACAGTAGAGAGGGGAACATCGTGATAAATTTAAATCTTTAAAAAGGCAAGTATAACGTTTTGATATTCACTTGCGATCCCTCAGTAAAGTTTATTCTGACTGTCGATTTTTTAACATAAACCATATGGCGATTGAAACAAGTAAAACAAGGGTTACTTTGACTAAAGAAAACTGCTCAATTAAAGGGGTATGGGTAGAACGATTTGCCGTGAAGATTGACCACCATACTGGGTCTGAGTAAATGGAGGATACGGTGAGCCAGATAAAGAGTAGAAACATAATAGATAGCCAATAAAGTTTCATCCATTTCACCTCATTTTAAATAACTGGAAAGAGAGTTCAGCCATGGTTCAGGTAAAAAAAGCTGGTTTGATTTGGGCGAGCGTTACTTAAGTGAAATAACACTCAACCCGACCCCTATAAATCCTACTTCATTGTTTCCTTATCCGCTTCCCTAATGACTTCCATATAAAAACCAATCGCGTTCAGGTAGTTATCAATACTAACATGCTCGTTTGTTCCATGCATGCGATTCAGGTCTTCTGATGTCAACTGAACAGGGAGGAACCTGTACGTGTTTTCGGCGATGCTGTCGTAATGCTTTGCATCAGACCCGGCGAACATCAGATAGGGTGCGATGACTGCTTCATCATAGACATTTTTTGCGCTTTGCTGTATTGTTTTGAAATGCCAGCTATCGACGTCAGAAACACCAGAAGCTTCAGAGCCTTTGAGAGTTACTTTGATATCCTCGTCATCGATCGTTTTTTTGATATAATCCTTCACTTCTTCCAATGAATCACCAGGCATGAGGCGCAGATTGATAATTGCTGAAGCTTTTTCAGGAAGGGCGTTATACTGCTCGCCGGCATGGAAGATCGTTGGTGCGATCGTTGTCCTGATCAGCGCAGATGATGCAGGCTGCTCAAGCAGGATTCTTTCGATAACCGGCTCGAAAATAAACTTGTTGGCAAAGACATATTTCATGGCAAAGCTCATTTCAGGAGCGACAAACTCAAATAGATCCTCACCAGGTCCTTTCAGGTCGGCGGGGAACTGGGTTTCTTCTAGCTTGGCAATCGCGCTTGCAATTCTGCCGATGTTCGTCCGGTCTTTTGGCTGCGATGAATGGCCACCGCTTCCTTCGATAGACAGCTCTGCAGTCGCAGACCCTTTTTCAGAAACACCGACAACGCCCACAGGTTGATCGACACCTGGAACCATGTTCTCGACGATGGCCCCGCCTTCATCTAAAACGAAGTCAAACTTGATTCCTCTTTCTTTAAGAGTACTCACAATAGAGGCAGCACCTTCATCACCGCCGATTTCTTCATCATGTCCAAACATCAAGTAGATATCGCGGGAAGGCTGATAACCTTCTTTGAGCAGGTGTTCTGCAGCTTCAAGTATTCCAACTACACCGATTTTGTCATCCAGTGTACCACGTCCCCAAATCTTTCCGTCTGCGATGGTCCCGCTGAAAGGGTCGTGCTCCCAATTTTCCTCCGTGCCTTCAAGGACGGGAACCACATCGTAGTGGCTTGTCAATCCAATTGGAAGCTTCGTAGAGTCTGTTCCTTTCCATTTATATACGAGTGCATGGCTATTTACTTTTTCAAGCTCAAGATCTTCATGTACGATAGGAAAGCTTTCTTTTAAAAAGGTAATAAAACGGTCGAATTCAATTAGGTCCATTTTGCTTCGGTCCTGGTAGGAAATAGTATTAAATTGAATCGCCTTTGATAGGGTATTAATCGCATGGTCTTCATTGATAGTGCCGTTAAAGTAATCTGGTGAGGGTTGGCGGGATTCCAAGGTGAGGGCATTGAACATGGTGACAATGATGAAAACAAGGAGCAAGCTGCCGATTATGATTAGAGAAAACTTGAGTTTTTTCATAGATTATTAGAAGACCTCCTTTTTAAAAAAAGCCTCCGGTTCCCCAGAGGCTAATAATTAAACAATTTCAGGCGCTTGAGGCTGTTGTTCTGGTTCTGGAACAAATGCGAGAATGACCATCCCAATAACGAATAGGATGACGAGGCTGAAAACTCCCATGCTCGAATTGCCAGTAAGCTGTGCTGTCAGTCCAACCATGAGCGGACCCATGATTGAAGCGAACTTTCCGAAAATGTTATAGAAACCGAAAAACTCATTCGCATTTGCTTTCGGCACTAATTTGGCAAAATAAGATCGGCTTAACGCTTGGATACCGCCCTGAGACGTAGCGACAAGCATGGCCAGGATCCAGAAGTCAGTCGTTGTTTCCAGGAAGTAAGCGTAGATACAAACAAAGATATAAACGGTAATTCCGACATAAAGCATTTTTTTACCGGTAAAACGCTCTGATAATTTTCCGAATAAGATTGCGAAAGGCCAGGCAACAACCTGGGTAGCGAAAAGGATGATTAATAGGTTAGTAGAGCTAATGCCTAAATCGGTTCCATAGGCTGTAGACATCGTAATGATCGTTCCAACACCGTCAATGTAAAAGAAATAAGCTAATAAGAATAAAAATAATGCCCTGTACTTTCGGATTTCCTTAAAAGTTTTTCCTAAACGTCTAAAGCTTTGCAGCACCATTTGCGGTTCGCGCTCGATGTAATGCTTTTGGTGCACATTTTTAAACATGGGAATGGAGAAAAGTCCCCACCAGATGGCAGTAATGATAAAAGCTGTCTGACTGGCTAGGGTCATAGAAATTGGCAAAACCTTTGTCTGGGCTAAAATGATGATTGCAATACTGATTATGAAGGGAATCGTACTCCCGATGTAACCCATCCCGTAACCGCGCGCTGATACTCTGTCCATCCGTTTATCTGTCGTTACATCAACGATAAAGGCATCATAGAAAACATTTGAACCTGTCGAACCAAGCACGGCTAAGGTGTAGACGACTAGCAGCATGAGCCAGTTTCCGCTTGGCACGAAGGCAAGACCAGCTGTAAAGGTGATCCCTAACGTAAAGAAAATGGTGAAAAATCGCTTCTTCATTCCTTGATAGTCCGCAATTGTCCCCAGGATGGGACCAATCAATGCCAATATGAAGGTGGCGATCGCAATCGTATAACCCAAATAGGCGGTTGAATTTGACAGGCTCACACCAGCCTCAGTAGCAGAAGCTTTATAAAATAGTGGGAACACAGCCGTCGAAATGATAATCGAATAAGCCGAGCTGGCCCAGTCATAACGAATCCAGCTGCTCTCTTCCTTCGTAAAACCTTTCATCCTTTTGCCCCCAATAAATTTGTATTTTGTCTATTAAGTTGAACCATAACTACTTAAGGTTTATAAAAGTGTCCCAACCAGAGATAAAATTACTGCAACCGGAGATAAAAGTGTCCCAACCGGTAATAAAATTGCTGCAACCGGAAATAAAAGGGTCTCAACCGGTAATAAAAGTTCACTTAACCTAAAATAAAGCTATCCCAAGCTTGTAAAACTGTCTTAACCGATAAAATATCTCTTCCAACTGGTAATATAATTCGCTTCGAGTCTCTCAAAGACCTTCTTTCCTAGTCCTAAATATCCAGAATTCCTTCGAGGATGGAGCCATCTGTATCGCCGAGGTCTAGGCCAAGAAGGCGAGCAAAGGTTGGTCCTTCATCTACAAGGTGCATAGACTTGATGGAGATTCCTGGGCGAATACCTTTTCCAGCTGCGAAGAAAACAGTGTGATAACCTTCTTTTTCAGGGGAGTATCCATGACAGGCAAAAGTGTACTTCTTCCTCATTGCATCCTGTTCGGTCACTTCTTCAATGTAGTCACCGTCTAATGCCTCGCTAAAGTAATAACCTCTGGCAGCTTCTAGCATCCTGAAGGCTGTTCCATCAGCTCCTTTTGCGTTAGCTTCGGCACCTGTGATAGCTGATTCAATGCCATTGCTTTCGTCTTGTAAAAGCTCCGCCAAAATAGCAGTGACTTGATTCTTCGCAGCATCATCGTTTTGGTGTTTTACATAGATATAGGCTGAACCGTCACAACTCTTGCAATAGGCTTTCCAGTCGGTGACTCTACCTGAAGCATTGGTTTGGATAAGTCCTCGTTCTTTAAATAATACGTTCATTTTCACCACTTTAGACTCATCAAGTGCACTGTGGTCACCAAGAATGGCTACAGTTGTGTTCTCAGCAATGCCAGCTTCTTTGAGTGCTTCCATGATTCTTCCGAGTCTTTTGTCATGCCGATGAAGGGCGGCCAATGCTTCATCTGATGAAAAACCGTGCATGTGGCGCTGGGAGTCGAGATCGACAAAATGGATTAACATTAAATCAGGCTTCCTCGTTCTGATGGTTTCCACTGTTGATTCAAGAACGAAGTCATCGAGTTCGGGCTGGCTCAATCCGTTTCTGATATGTCCGAATTTCGAGTTCATTTCAAGCTGGTATCGAGGACTCCCGTTGGAAAGCGAAACAGGAATCTGGTGATGCCAGGGCCTGTTCGCAAAAATTTCAGGCAAGTTGTAATCGATATCGGCTTTTGCCGTGACTGGCCATAATAATGCGGCAGTTTTCATGCCAGCCTTTTTAGCCTCATCATAAAGGGTTGTCCCTTTGATATGCCGGCGGTGCCAGTACCAGTCTGGTGAAGTTTTGCCAGGTTGGATAAATGTATTGTTGACAATACCGTGCCGATTAGGAAAATTGCCGGTCACGATTGTCGCATGGCAAGGGTATGTAACAGAAGGATAGATCGTTTCCACCTGTGTACAGAAAGAACTATTTTCTATAAAAGCCTTAAAATTTGGCAGCTCCCTGAGCAATGGAACATCATGCTCAGAAAGACAGTCAAAGGAAATGACGATTAAGTGGTCTGTCAGTTTTTCCATGTCAGCCTCCAAAAGGTTTATATACTAAATATAGCAGAATATTTTGGGAAAAATAATCAGGTTTGCCTTTTTCGTAAGGAAGGATTTACTGATCCATTAAAGAAGTAATTAAGTATCTGAAAAACTGGAGGCAGATTGAATGGATTTAATTGAGAAAGCATTGCAAATTGCTTCAATGGCACATGAAGGACAATATCGTAAAAATACGAAAATCCCGTATATTGCCCACCCAGCCGCAGTGGGAATGATTTTACAAAAAGCGGGATACCGCGAAGAAATGATTGCAGCCGGAATTTTGCACGACACGGTTGAAGATACCGACTTAACAATGGAAGATATCGAGCGGGAGTTTGGAAAGGAAATTGCAATGATCGTTGAAGGCTGTTCAGAGCCAGACAAATCTCTTTCCTGGGAAGAACGCAAGGAGCATACAATCGAGTTTTTGAAGATTGCATCAGAAGAAATCCGCGTGGTAGCTTGTGCAGACAAATTGCATAATGTCAGGTCAATTCGCAAGGACGTCGAACAATCAGGCGAGGTAGTATGGAGCAGGTTCAATCGCGGAATAAAGCAACAGGAGTGGTATTACAAGAATGTTGTGGAGAGCCTTGGATATGCAACGAAGTTTCCGATTTTGGATGAACTTAAAAAGGAAATAGAGCGTTTATTTAAAAGAGAAAAATTCAGTTACAACAAATATGAATTTTCTGTAATAAAAGATGCTGATTTGGACAAGGATGACAATCTGGACAGGAAACATCCTAAACGGAAATAAGACAACAGGAGTGTGAAGGATGGAGACAACGCTTATTTATAAAGATGGTTCATCTAATAAATTCTGGAAAATTAATGTGTCCGGAAAGAGTTATAGTATTACCTATGGCAAAATTGGAACAGTAGGCGCGGTGAAAGTGAAAAGTTTTGATTCTGAAGAAGCCTGCCAAAAGGATGCAGATAAACTGATTAAATCGAAAATGAAAAAGGGATACACACCTGCCAATGCTGTCGATCAGGTAATGAAAGAAGGCTCAATGACCGAAATCGTATTTTGGGAGATGCTTAAGACTGCCAAGCAAAAAGGAGAAGACACTGAGGAACAAATCGAGTGGATGGTTAGCCATTTATCGAAGAAACCCGTCAAAGATATTGTTATCTTCGATTACTTTTTCAATCAGAATTATCTCAAGTCATACACTTCCGACCTTTGGGCAGCGGCCTATATCATCATGGGGGGAGCCTCGGATGATTCTTTTGATTATTTTAGGGCCTGGCTGCTTTTTCAGGGAAAGGAAATATACGATGAAGTCATCAATGACCCCGAGAAGATTATTCCTCATTTAAAAGTCCTGGAGGATGAAGAGGATGTCCCCCAGCTCGAGGACTTGTTGAGTGCAGCAAGTATTGCTTATGAAGAGAAGACAGGGTTGAACTACGACGAATACTTTGATTTATATGTAAAACTGACTGGAGACGAAACGATTCCTCCTGATATTGAATTCGACTGGGATGAGGAAGACGTAGATGGTTTGAAGAAGAAGTTCCCTACCTTATGGGAAAAGTATGGAGATAATCCATTAGAGTACTAACATTTTAGGAGGAGAAACTTTGAATTCACCACTTTATAATAAAGTAAACAATGTTTTTATCCACGTGAGCAATTTGAAAAAATCTGCAGAATGGTACTATAACCTGCTGGGGATCCCATTTGATGCCGAAAAGGTAGAATCACCAGTCCATAACATCCCGGTTACATCTGAGACAGGATTAACCCTAGACGATCACACCTTCGACCCCGGCTTTAATTTTGAGCCTTCAAACCATGTTTTGTTTAATCTTCTAGTAGATGATGTTGATGAAGCCTATAGCTTTGTGAAGTCAAATGGAATTACAATCACCAAAGAAATTGAGCGAATTGGCGATTTTGCCTTCTTCAACTTCAAGGATCCAGACGGAAATGTCTTGATGATTTGTAACTGTTAAGCAGTATTGGTGCCCTTATAACGGTGAAATTGTCTTTTATAGTAACCAATAGGCGGTATTGGAGCCCAAAAAGGACCCAAACTAGAGTTATGGGTAACCAATAAGCGTCATTGGTGAACTAAGAAGGCTGAAACTAGAATTATAGGTAACCAATAAGCATCATTGGTGCCCTAAAAGCGCTGAAACTAGAATTATAGGTACCCAATAAGGGGTATTGGTGACCTAAAAGAGCCAAAAACTAAAATTATAGGCAACCAATAGGCTGTATTGGTGCCCTAAAAATGGCGAAACAAAAATTTTCGGTAACCAATAACCTGGGTGAAAGGTTGATTTACCCTTAAATGGATTTTATTTCCTAGATTTAGCTCTATCATCCCTGGGTAAAGAAAGGTAATTCCTAAGAAGGGGTGATAAATATGAAGACGAAAGTGAATATGTCAAAAGAAGAGCTATTTAATCAAATCCAGAATAGTGATGGGAACTTAAGAATTTCGTCTGTGTCCTCAACTGAAGAAGGGGAAGAAGTGATCGCCCTGGCTAAGCACCTTGAACTTGAAGGCAAGATCGTTCTATTGGAATACTGTTTGGATAAAAAGCCACTGGCAGTTTCCCTGAAAACAAAAAATCCTGACTAAAAATATAAATTCAACTGGCGAGCCGCTTTTATAGTGGTTCGCCTTTTTATTTACTTAAAAATAGGTACTAAGAATCAAAAAAGATAAGAAAACGTTTTCTTTTGAAAATTATAAAATTTATAATTGACTGAATATTATATCTATATTATTATCGTACCTAATACTTTTTTCTTTCGCAAAGCGAAGCGTTTAAGTAAAAAAGAAACTGGGGGGATTCATGATGTCACAGATGTTAGCTTTGGTTATTGTTGTATTCATTTTATTTGTTGGTGATTTAGTTGCTGTTAGGACGAAGGCATGGATTCCGTCCATGTTCGTCTCAGCTGTATTGTTCCTAATTGGGTACTGGACGTTTTTCCCGAAAGAAATCGTAGCGCTTGCTGGTGTACCGTCGGCAGTGGCTGTGATGATGATGTATTTGTTAATTACAAACATGGGAACTTTGCTTTCAATCCAGGAATTGAAAAATCAATGGAAAACGATTGTGATTGCGTTATCAGGAATTTTAGGAATAGTAGCTGTACTATTGAGTGTCGGAACACTCATTTTTGGATTCCAGACAATGGTTGTTGCCGTACCACCTTTAGTTGGTGGAGTTGTTTCCGCCTTGATCATGTCTGAAGGCGCAAAGGAAGCAGGTCTTGCAACACTGTCGGTATTCGCTATTGTTATTTATGTCATGCAGGGTTTTGCGGGTTACCCTTTAACCTCACTGGTACTGAAAAAAGAAGGCAAGAGACTTTTAAAGCAATATCGCGAGGGCAGCCTTGCAGCAAATGAAGTGGCTGCAACTGTAGAAACCGCCGCACCAACTGTTGAATTAAAGCTTTTTAAAAAACTGCCAGAAAAATATAACACAGAATTCTTTAAGTTTTTCAGGCTGTCACTGGTCGCTTATTTAGCACACCTAACATCAACTTTGCTGGCTCCGGTCGTCTCGGTAAGCCCGTTCGTACTTGCATTACTATTTGGTGTCATCGGAACAAGCGTAGGATTCCTTGAAAAGCAGGCCCTGCAGAAGGCCAATGGATTTGGGATTGCAATTCTTGTCCTGATGTTATTCATTTTCGATGGGTTAAAGCAGGCTACACCAGGAATGCTGCTTGATATCATTGTTCCCTTGCTTGGTGCAATTGTCCTTGGTATCGCAGGAATGTACGTCTTCTCATTTATTGTCGGCAAGATTTTAAAGGTGAGCAAGGAAATGGCCTTTGCTGTATCATTGACAGCCCTTTATGGCTTCCCTGCAGACTATATCATCACCAATGAAGTCATCAATTCTTTAACCGAGGATGAAAAAGAAAGAGAAGCCTTGACCAGCCATATGCTTCCACCAATGCTTGTGGGCGGCTTTGTGACCGTCACGATTGTATCGGTTGTACTTGCCGGTATCTTTGTAGGATTCTTGTAAGAATAGAGGGGAATGAGATTGGTAGAATTAAAGGAAAGTATTGAGAATCATATTAATCAAATCAGTGAGTACACTGCGACTCCTGGTAAAGGGACGACAAGGCTGACATACAGCCAGGAAGATCTAAAGACTCGCAATTATCTAAAAGGAAAAATGAGAGAGTATGGACTCCAGGTTAGAGAAGATGGATTCGGAAATATTTTTGGCAAATTGGAGGGAACCCTGAAGGACGCACCGAGCGTGATGGTCGGGTCTCATTTTGACTCGGTTCCTCACGGCGGTTCTTATGATGGTCCAGCAGGGGTTGTCGCCGCTCTTGAAGTGGCAGGGCTATTTGCTAAAAATAACTTAACCCCAAGATATCCTTTGGAAGTCGTTGCGCTGGTAGAAGAGGAAGGTGCAAGGTTTGGCGGTGGGTTAATGGGATCCCGCGGGATGGTCGGCTTGCTGGGTGAGGGGGATTTTCAGAACTTGCGAGACCAAAACGGCGTATCCACAGTTGAAGCAATGACTGAAATTGGTCTTGATCCCTCGCTTCCGAAAAAAAGAGACCCGAAAACCATGAAAGCTTTTCTTGAATTACATATTGAACAAGGTCCTATTTTAGAAGAAAAAGAGATTCCTATTGGAGTAGTCGAGGCGATTGTAGGACTGACTCAACTGGAGGTAACTGTAAAAGGGCAGGCAGGGCACGCAGGAACGACACCGATGGACCGCCGGGCCGACGCACTGGTGGCTGCGGCTAGTATTATCGGTCGTTTGCCGGAACTTGCTAGAGAAGCGGGGGAAGGAACGGTCATCACCACCGGTCGCTTGAATGTTTTTCCGAATGGTGCCAATGTCATCCCGGATCAGGTAGTCTTCTCGGTTGATATTCGCTCTGGTAAAGAAGAAAACGTCCTGAATGTCATCGAGAAAACAAAGACTCTAGTTCATTCTTATAGTAAAAATAGAATTCAAACATCCTTAGAGCAGCTTTTATATATCCAGCCAAAAGAACTGAATCGGGGTATCCGCTCTCTTTTAAAAGAGAAAAGCGAAGCGTTGGAAATTCCCTATTGTTCGATCAATAGCGGTGCTGGACACGACGCTATGGTTTTATCCGACTATACTGATGTAGGGATGCTGTTCATTCCAAGCAAAAATGGACTGAGTCATTGTCCGGAAGAATGGTCTGATTCAGAAGACATAGCTAGAGCGGTAGGGATTTTTTACGAAACAGCCAAGAGCTTAACGGAGGCGGAATGATGATTAACGATAGATTAAAAGAAGCTATAAAGGAATACAAAGACGAATTAACAGTGTTGCGCAGGAAGCTTCATAGCGAGCCGGAAGTTTCATGGGAAGAATATAGAACCACAGATTTCGTTTGTGAATATCTGGACCAATTAGGAGTCTCTTATAGAAGAACTGAACCAACCGGTGTCATTGCAGAAATCAAGGGCGGCAAGCCTGGCAAGACTGTCGCATTGAGAGGGGATATGGACGCCCTTTCTGTCGAGGAACTAAACAAGGACCTGCCTTACGCTTCGAACGAAGATGGAAAAATGCATGCATGCGGCCATGATGCGCACACTGCAATGCTTATGGTCGCGGCAAAGGCTTTGAATGAAATCAAAGATGAGCTGCCAGGAAATGTCCGTTTATTGTTCCAGCCTGCCGAAGAGGTAGCAGAAGGGGCCAAAGCTCTGGTAAAACAGGGTGCAGTCGAAGGAGTCGATAACGTTTTTGGAATCCACATTTGGTCGCAAATGCCGACTCATAAGGTGAGCTGCACTCCCGGACCATCCTTTGCCTCCGCTGATTTGTTCAAGGTCACTTTTAAAGGAAGAGGCGGACATGGAGCTATTCCACAGGATTGTATCGACACTGCGATTGTTGCATCATCCTTTGTCATGAATGTTCAATCTGTGGTGTCGAGAACGATTGATCCGCAGCAGGGCGCAGTTCTCACAGTTGGTAAAATGGTAGTAGGTACACGTTTCAATGTCATTGCTGAAAATGCAGTGATTGAAGGAACAGTACGCTGCTTTGATCCGGCAACACGGGACCACATCGAGACCCAACTAACACATTATGCGGAAAGTGTAGCAGCAGTTTACGGAGCTGCGGCAAATGTAGAATATACACGTGGGACACAGGCAGTCATCAATGATGAGGAAAGTACGTTGCTTGTTCAGCAGGTCGCATCTGAGGCATTCGGTGAGGATGTAATCTATAATGAAAAGCCAACGATGGGTGGGGAAGACTTCAGTTTCTATCTTGACGAGGTCCCAGGTAGTTTTGCCCTCGTCGGCAGCGGTAATCCTGATAAAGATACAGAATGGGCTCACCATCATGGCAAATTCAATATTGATGAAGACGCTTTGGTAACGGGAGCAGAGCTTTATGCACAGTATGCCTGGGCTTTTTTGAACAAATAATTAGAGATGGAGAACCTCCGCGCGGTTCTCCATTTTTTATTACCTTTTCTTCTTTTTGCCAGGGTCGGCCGCTACGCCAGGTTTCGCTTTTGCTTCCAAGGCAACTTGAACATGGTAGGTTTTCTCATCGATTTCCGTCACACTCGCAACCTTACCTTTGCGACCTTTGATTCTCAGATCCTCCCCAACTACGGGCACACGCTTAAGCAACTGATTCAGCAGTTCATTTTTCTGATCATAAAAATGGACAACAAACACTTCAATCACCTTTTTCTATAGTATTAGTTTTCCTATCACTAAGATATTGACGGGATACTAGGTTTAGAACTAATTAATAGAAGGAATTTTAGTAGGGTTGATTTATTGAGGAGCGGGGAAGAATTTGTAGTGAGGAAATAAGGAAGTGTCTAAATGGATTTAGACAGCTTAAGGCTTGGT
>NZ_BASE01000029.1 GCF_000813125.1 Mesobacillus selenatarsenatis SF-1 | reverse complement strand
TTTCTTACATCGTCGCCCAGAAGCGACTTTAATAATATAACATTTACTAGCTGTATAAGTCAATAACTATTTTCAAAAACTCTTAATTAGAAGTTGTTTTCTCGTTACTGACTTTGAAGATTATATCAGGCCAATTATTTTAATGCAATACCTTTTAATCAATTTCTATAATCTATCTAGTTTTTTAATCATATTCCATCTTTGAACACAAGAAGCCAGTCACAATTTTGCATGCAATGCAAAACATAAGAAGAAATAAAAGCCAGCTTGGATAGCCGGCTTATTGGATGATTTCCTCGATATGCAAGTACCTGTTCTTTTCCAAAGCAAGAATCTGGTCTGTTTCTAGCAGTTTAACCAACGGCCTTGCCGGATTCTTTTCTTCTACAAAAATGATTTCAGCTGCCTGTCCATCTGAAAGGCGGATTTTTGTACCAACTGAATAATTCATTATTGCAGAACTCAATGCTTTCAGAGCAGTAATGTCGAATTCTCCAAATAGCTCCTCATTGATCATCTCGATCACTTTAAATGGAGAGTGTTTTGGCTTATATATTCTTTCCGATGTCATCGCATGGAAAGAATCAGCTACTGCAAGGATTTTTGCAAAAGGATGAATTCTGTTCGCTTTTTCACCAAATGGATAGCCGCTGCCATCCATTCTTTCATGATGATGAAGAATCGCGATTTTTGTGGCCTCCTTCAGCAATGGCCTATTCTTTACCATCTGATAGCTGTAAGTAGGGTGCTTTTTGATTTCCTCAAATTCATCTACCGTCAAAGTCGTGTTTTTATTAAGTAGTGTTGGACTGATCTTCGCCATGCCGCAATCCGATAAACATCCAGCCAGTGCAATCTGGGTTATATCCCCTTTGCTGTAATTCAGCTTTTTGGCGATAAAGGCACTGATAATTCCTACAGCCAATGGATGATCGTAAATATACTCTGCCTTTGTTGAATAATGGTGAAGATTGAATATATCCGAAGAAGTCATTTCAACCTGTTCAATCAATGGGACAATAATGGTCCTCAGTTTCGCAACATCTATCTGCATTCCTGATTGCCAGGAGATAAACTCTTTTTTGAAGTTCTGTCTCGCCTGTAAAAACAAGTCGATAAAAGTTTCTCCACCTTCATTAGTCTTCAAGCCAGATTTCTTATCAGTGCCTGTTGAAGGTGTTAGGAAAGGCATCCCATTCACTAACGTTTTTTCAACATCCACTTCTTTAACCAAAAAAACTTTCAGTATATCGATTAAATGCTCAGACAATACTGTTTTTTTGTTCATGATAGGTCGATTGGTTTTACTTAGAACATCATCAGTAAGGATACAGCCCTCTTTAAGGTTGTCTACGAGTACGCGCAAGGCTTTCCACCCCGGTATTTTAATTTTCTTACAATTATTTTACTTTATTTTACCAAAAAAGAGGAACACATTTTTGTGTTCCTCTCAAAAAGTTTATTCTTCTCCCTCTTCAGCTGGTGTTTCAGTCACTTCTGCTTCTTCACTGCCAACTTCTTCAGGATCAACTGTTGCTTCAGCATTTTCATTTTCATCTAGTTCGAGGTCTTCAGGTTTCTCTTCTTCCTTATCGACTTTAGCCACTGTCGCAACATATTCATTTTCCGCTTTATTAAGGCTGATTAATTTTACCCCTTGCGTATTACGTCCTGTCATTGAGATAGAGCTTACAGGGATCCGGATCAGGACACCACCTGTTGTGATCAGCATGAGGTCTTCCTCACCAGTCACGACTTTCATCGTTACAAGGTCGCCGTTCTTATCGGTGATGTTACATGTCTTGATTCCTTTACCGCCGCGCCCTTGCCTTCTGTATTCTTCAGAAGGTGTTCTTTTGCCGAATCCATTCTTCGTTACGACAAGGATCTCGGCACTTTCATCAAGTACTTCCATACCGACAACTTCATCGTCATCAGATAGGGTAATACCCTTTACTCCGGTGGCAGTACGGCCCATAGAGCGGACATCTGTTTCAGGGAAACGGATCAATAAGCCGTTCTTCGTGCCGATGATCATTTCTTTGCTGCCGTCTGTCATGCGGACAGAGATCAATTCATCACCCTCACGAAGGTTTAGGGCAATTAAGCCATTGTTGCGGATATTCGCAAACGATGAAAGTGGTGAACGTTTTGAGATTCCTTCTTTCGTTGTGAAGAACAGGAACCAGTCATCCACGAATTCTGAAACAGGAATAATGGCGTTGACCCATTCTCCCTTCTCGATTTCCAATAGGTTGATGATTGGGATACCCTTTGCTGTCCTGCTGAATTCTGGGATTTCGTAACCCTTCGAACGGTACACCTTACCCTTGTTTGTAAAGAACAGGATGGTATCATGCGTTGATGTGGTAATCAGATGTTCTACGAAGTCATCTTCATTCGTTCCCATACCCTGGATTCCGCGGCCGCCGCGGCGCTGTGCTCTATATGTCGATACAGGCAGGCGCTTAACGTAGCCGTTATGTGTAAGGGTGATGACGATATTTTCACGAGGAATCAAGTCTTCATCCTCGATCATTTCAAGACCACCGGACACAATCTCTGTGCGGCGCTCATCGTTGAAGCGCTCTTTGATTTCAGTAAGCTCTTCACGGATGATTTCAAGCACTTTTTCATTATCAGCAAGGATCGCTTTTAATTCTGAGATCAGCTGCATAAGATTTTGGAATTCTTCTTCGATCTTTTCGCGCTCCAAGCCTGTAAGCCTCTGTAGACGCATATCAAGGATCGCTTGAGCTTGCTTTTCGGATAACTTGAACTGTGTCATTAATCCTTCTCTAGCGATATCCGTCGTGCGGGAGCTTCTGATCAGGCTGATGACCGCATCAAGGTTATCAAGCGCGATTCGCAGCCCTTCAAGAATATGGGCACGTGCTTCTGCCTTCCTAAGTTCAAACTCTGTGCGGCGTCGAATTACGACTACCTGATGGTCAAGATAATATTCAAGACATTGCTTAAGGTTCAGAACCTTCGGCTGTCCATCTACTAAAGCAAGAAGGTTGATACCAAAGCTTGTCTGCAATGCAGTTTGTTTATAAAGGTTGTTTAAAAGGACATTGGCATTCGCATCCTTGCGAACTTCAATAACAATCCTCATACCCTTGCGGTCAGATTCATCCCGCAGGTCTGTAATGCCGTCAAGTCTCTTGTCACGGACTAATTCCGCGATTTTTTCAATCAACTTGGCTTTATTGACCTGGTAAGGAAGTTCCCTGACGATGATGACTTCCTTGCCATTTGATTTCTGTTCGATTTCAACCTTTGCACGCAAGGTAATCGAACCTCGGCCAGTCTCATAAGCTTTACGGATGCCACTGCGCCCTAATATCATTCCTGCTGTCGGGAAGTCAGGTCCTGTGATGATTTCCATCAATTCCATGATTGTCATGTCAGGATCCTTACTTATTGCCAATACCCCATCTATAACCTCGCCAAGCTGGTGAGGTGGGATGTTTGTAGCCATACCGACCGCGATACCCGAAGTACCGTTGACGAGCAGGTTCGGAAACCTTGAAGGCATAACAATCGGTTCTCTTTCAGAACCGTCATAGTTATCCTGATAGTCAATCGTATCTTTATTGATGTCACGCAAAAGTTCCATCGAAATTTTTGACATGCGTGCTTCTGTATAACGCATCGCTGCTGCAGCGTCGCCATCGACAGAACCGAAGTTTCCATGTCCATCGACAAGCATATAACGGTAGTTGAAATTTTGTGCCATACGGACCATTGTGTCGTATACAGCAGAGTCACCGTGCGGGTGATACTTACCGATTACTTCACCGACGATCCTCGCTGATTTTTTGTAGGCCTTATCCGAATGCATACCAAGGTCATGCATCGCATACAGGATCCTTCTATGTACCGGCTTCAAGCCGTCACGGACATCCGGAAGCGCACGTGCCACGATAACACTCATGGCATAATCCAGGAAAGATGAACGCATTTCTTGGCTAATATTAATCTCTTTTACACGTGGATTTGGTGTTTCAGACATTTAAGAGAGACCTCCTTTAGGAACTCTGTTCAACATGGCCATTTAGGGGAAAGCGCTCTGCGCGGCCCCTGGCCATTTCAGAAAAAGCAGGATAGAGGCAAAACCTACTATCCTGAGCATATATTATTAAATATCCAGGTTCTTTACGTAAAGTGCATTCTGCTCGATGAAATTGCGTCGAGGCTCTACCTTATCACCCATCAGGATTTCAAACGTTTCATCCGATTCGATCGCATCCTCTAGGCTTACCTGGAGCAGTGTCCTTGTTTCAGGATTCATCGTTGTCTCCCATAGCTGTTCAGGATTCATCTCACCAAGACCCTTATAGCGCTGGATGCCTGGCTTCGGCTGCTGTGGAAGCTCCGCGAGAATCTGTTCAAGCTGCTTGTCGTTATAAGCATACTCGATTTTTTTACCCTGCTGGATTTTGTATAAAGGCGGCTGGGCAATATAAATGTATCCTGCTTCAAGGATTTTTCTCATGTATCGGTAGAAGAACGTCAGTAATAGAGTTCGGATATGGGCACCATCGACATCGGCATCAGTCATGATGACGATTTTTTGGTAACGAGCTTTTGAAAGATCGAAGTCTTCGCCGATTCCTGTGCCGATCGCTGTAATGATCGCTCTTACCTCATTATTGGATAAAATTTTATCAAGACGTGATTTTTCAACGTTCAGGATTTTCCCGCGCAGTGGCAGGATCGCCTGGAAGTGGCGGTCACGGCCCTGCTTGGCTGATCCGCCCGCCGAGTCACCCTCAACGACATATATTTCACTGATGGCCGGGTCCTTTGAAGAGCAGTCAGCCAGTTTGCCCGGCAAGCTTGAAATCTCAAGCGCGCTCTTTCTCCTGGTCAGCTCACGTGCCTTTTTCGCCGCAAGTCTTGCTCTTGCTGCCATGAGTCCTTTGTCGACAATCTTTCTGGCAACATTCGGGTTCTCAAGCATGAATTTTTCAAAGTGGTCGGAAAAGAGTGTGTCAGTTACCGTACGGACCTCTGAATTCCCGAGCTTTGTCTTCGTTTGGCCTTCGAACTGTGGATCAGGGTGTTTGATCGACACGATTGACGTCAAACCTTCTCGAACGTCATCACCCGAGAGATTTGAATCACTTTCTTTGAAGATTCCGTGTTTACGGGCATAATCATTAATCACACGAGTCAAAGCTGTTTTGAAGCCAAACTCATGAGTACCACCTTCATAAGTGTGGATATTGTTCGCGAAAGAGTATATGTTTCCTGTGTAGCTGTCGTTGTATTGGAGAGCTACCTCTACAGTAATGCCTTCTTTTTCACCCTCAATATAAATCGGTTCTTCATGAAGGACTTCTCGAGTACGGTTTAAATGCTCAACATAAGATTTAATTCCGCCCTCGTAATAATACTCATTCTTTTTGCCTTCACCGCGCTTATCCTCAATCGTAATCTTGATCGCTCTGTTCAGGAAAGCAAGCTCACGCAAACGGTTTGCGAGTGTATCATAGTCGTATTCTAATGTCTCGGTGAAAATTTCCGGGTCAGGCTTAAAGTGTACAGTAGTTCCTGTTCGGTCCGTTTCATCAATGATCTTCAACGGGTCACCAACAGCGCCTCGTTCAAACTTCTGATAATGGACTTTGCCATCGCGATGGACAAATACTTCAAGATAAGTGGATAAGGCATTAACAACGGATGCACCTACACCGTGCAGACCTCCGGAAACCTTATAGCCTCCGCCGCCGAATTTACCACCGGCGTGGAGTACCGTCATGATGACCTCAACCGCTGGCCTTCCCATCTTTTCGTGGATACCAACTGGGATTCCACGGCCATTATCCTGAACTGTGATACTGTTATCCTCTTCGATAATGACATTAATCTCGTCACAGTAGCCGGCAAGTGCTTCATCTATACTATTATCAACGATTTCCCATACAAGATGGTGCAAACCTTTTCCACTCGTTGATCCGATATACATCCCTGGACGTTTGCGTACAGCTTCCAGGCCTTCAAGCACTTGTATCTGGCTTTCATCATACGCTTGTCCTTGCATGGATTGTTCCTCCATTGCCATATCGATCACCTACACTTTCATTTTCAATCAACTTTTTTAAAAAACTTATCTATTGGCTAATTTCGCATATATCGTTGTTTTTCGACATTTTTTGCGAATAAGCCGATCTATTAAAATTCCTGGACGGATAATTTTTGGGAGCGTTTCTTTAATGTTCCTGATGCGAGTGGGGAATAATATATATGATTTCCTGTTACCACGATTGACTTGACCGTTCCTTTGGCCAAATGGACAATCTGCTGGTCCTGGCGCGTTATGAACTCTTCCATGAACGGAGAAGAGCTGGCGCTTTCAATATCTAATATAGCAATAATATCTTTTGTCCTTACAAGGACTTCCTCACCAACATGCAAATACATGTAGTCCACCTCATTGGATTCTTGACATTTCGCCGGTTTTCACTTTATAAGTGGCTGCTTCCCTTAATGTCTGATGGTCGATCCCATCCACACTAGTGGTCGTGACGAAGGTTTGAACTTTCCCCTGGATGGTATTCAATAAATGGGATTGGCGGTAATCATCTAACTCAGAAAGGACATCATCAAGCAGCAGGATAGGATATTCACCAATCTCTGAATTGATCAATTCAATCTCAGCCAATTTGACCGAAAGTGCCGTCGTCCGCTGCTGTCCCTGCGAACCGAATGTCTGGACATCACGGCCATTCACGAAAAATTGCAGGTCATCCCTATGCGGTCCGAACATTGTGGTGCCGCGGTCAATTTCCCTTGTCTTTATTTTAGCAAATTTTTCTTCATACACTGCTATCATTTTCGACAAATCATCATCTTCTGATACGTCTGCGGAAGGTTTATAGACGATTTTCAAATCCTCGAACCCTCTGGATATCCCATTGTGGATCGGCAATGCCCATTGCTCAAGCAAATAAAGGAATTCAAAACGCTTCACAATGATCCTCGCAGCTGCCTGGATAAATTGTTCCGTCAGGATATCGAGCATGGAATGGTCACTTGTTTTTTTGATTTGCAGCTGTTTCAAATAATGGTTACGCTGCTGGAGAATTTTGTTGTACTGTCCCATATCATGCAAATATATCGCCGAAACCTGTCCAATTTCCATATCGACAAATCGTCTTCTGACTTGAGGGCTTCCTTTTACCAGGTTAAGGTCCTCGGGTGCAAACATGACGACATTCATATTGCCGACATATTGGCTTAGCTTCCGCTGTTCGAGATGATTGACTTTAGCCTTCTTGCCTTTTTTCGAAATGACAAGCTGCATAGGCAAAGATCCGTTGTTTTTTTAATCCGTCCCTCTATTTTAGCATATTCTTCGTCCCAGCGAATCAAATCTTTATCATTGGAGGTCCGGTGCGACTTTGCCATTGCCAATACATAGATAGACTCCATGACATTCGTTTTCCCCTGGGCATTCTCCCCAAGGATGACATTGACTTTATTTTCAAATGTCGCCTCTAATCCCTGGTAATTGCGGTAATTCCTTAACTGCAGTTCCTCTATATACATGAACAGTTCATCCTCTGGATTATTGCGTTATGCTGAACTCGCCAAGCCCAGGAATCGATATCTGGTCTCCGGAACGAAGCTTCCTTCCTCTTCGCTGATCTTGTTCACCATTGATAAAAACATCATGTTCACTTAAAAACCACTTTGCCATTCCGCCTGATTGAATTACATCGGCAAGTTTCAGGAATTGGCCAAGCGTGATATATTCCGTATCAATTTTTATTTCCTCATTCACGTTTCTCACCCTTTTCTTCCAAAAGGACTTAATACTTTATTTTACTAAATTTTTTCCATAGAAACAAATTTTCTTATATTCTGTTGGTTTTTCGCTCCAGGCACTCAGCCTTCCACTGGAAGAATTATGAAAAATCTCAATTGCTGGATTTTTTAAAGAGCGAATTCTTCTTTTGGGCTGGCGGTGAGCCTCCTCGGAGCAAGCTCCTGTGGGGTCTCACCTGTCCAGCTGATCCCGCAGGACTTTGAATTAGCTTCCTAGATCGTGCCTTCCGCTACAACCCAATTAGTCTGCATTTTGCAACCTATAAGTAAAAAACCACCAGCATAGAACTGGTGGCAAAAGATCTTCTTAGTAAGTTCTTACCGGCAGGATTAACTGCAGGATGGAGTCGTCGTGAAGCGGACGGATGACGAATGGTCTCATCGCGCCTGTGAAGCTGATCTGGATTTCTGTTCCTTCCAATGCTTTTAG
The DNA here is from genome assembly GCF_000813125.1 of Mesobacillus selenatarsenatis SF-1. GTDB lineage: Bacteria > Bacillota > Bacilli > Bacillales > Cytobacillaceae > Mesobacillus > Mesobacillus selenatarsenatis. The sequence continues at coordinate 49,043 of NZ_BASE01000029.1, read as the reverse complement.
GGCATCCATCATATACTTCGCGCTAAATGAAATTTTCAGTTCCTCGCCATCGATTGATTGGCTTTGGATTTCTTCGACAACAGTACCGATTTCAGGTGTGTTTGACGAAACTTCAATTGCGCCGCCTTCGATTGTGGAGAACTTGACGACATTGTTTCTTCCCTCTCTTGCAAGCAGTGATGCACGGTCGATCGCATGAAGGAATTCCTTTGTATTAACGACTACATCTGTTTTGCTCTCAGTTGGGATCAATCTTCCTGTATCAGGATAGTTTCCTTCAAGCAGTCTTGAATAGAATAGTAAATGTTTTGCTTTAAACAATACCTGGTTTTCAGTAATGACGATATCCACTGAATCTGAACTGTCATCAAGAATTCTGCTCAATTCTGTCAAACTTTTCCCTGGAATGACCACATTATAGCTGCCAGTGCTTTCTGCATCGAGTTTAGCTTTTCTCAATGCAAGTCTATGGCTATCTGTTGCAATACAGATTAATTCATTGTTTTCGACCTTCCAGTTTACACCTGTCAAGATGGGGCGTGTTTCTGAGGTGGACACTGAAAAGACAGTTTGGCGGACCAAGCCTTTTAATAGGTCTGTCGGAATCTTGAATACATGTTCTTCCGAGATTTGCGGAAGATGTGGATATTCTTCTGCATCCAGGCCATTTAAGTTAAATTCTGATTTACCAGAACGGATAATGGTCTGCAGATTGTTATGGACTTCGATTTCTACTGTATCTGTAGGCAGCTTTTTAACGATTTCACTAAAGAAACGCGCCTGCAAAACAATGGATCCTGGCTGTTTGATTTCGACGATTTCATCCCCAGCTTCTTCTTTAGGAATGAAAGATTCGATGGAAATATCAGAATCGCTGCCTGTAAGAGTTACACCCTCTTCGTTAGCAACAATCTTAATACCTGTCAAAATGGGGATTGTTGTTCTGCTTGTCACTGCCTTCATTACGTCTTGAACGCTTTGAAGCAATGAATCGCGCTGGATAATAAATCTCATTTTTTTGCCTCCAGTTAGGTATATTTTTCTCTTAAATGCATATATTAATATGTTTTAAAAAAGAGTAGAAGTACTAGTAGGGCCTGTGGATTTGTGGATAAGTGGGTTTGTTCAAAGGAAACACAGCCTATCCACATGTGGACAGACTGTGCGTAACCAATGGAGAGTTATTCACACTTTCCTAAACCCTTAATTGTTCATTTATATCTTTCAGCTGCCTTTGCAGGTTCGCATCAACTGAAATCATCTTAGATATTTTTTCATGGGCATGGATGACCGTCGTATGGTCACGGCCCCCGAACTCTTCGCCAATTTTAGGAAGCGAGAAATCAGTTAGCTCTCTTGATAAGTACATAGCGATTTGTCTAGGGTATGCTACGGATTTTGTCCTTTTCTTCGCTTTAAAATCCTCTAACTTCACATTGAACTGCTGTCCGACAACCCTCTGGATGTCAAGAATCGTGATGACCTTCGGCTTAGAGCTCGGGATAATATCCTTAAGAGCTTCAGCATCCAGGTCCGCATTGATATCCTTATTGATCAGTGAAGAATAAGCGACGACACGGATCAAAGCACCTTCAAGCTCACGGATGTTGGAGTCGATTTGGTTTGCGATATAAAGCATAACCTCATTCGGAATATCCAGGCCTTCTGCTTTAGCCTTCTTACGAAGGATCGCAATCCGCGTTTCTAGGTCTGGCGGAGTGATATCAGTAATCAAACCCCATTCGAAGCGGGATCTCAGCCTGTCTTCAAGTGTTGGAATTTCTTTTGGCGGACGGTCACTTGAGATGACAATCTGCTTGCTTTCCTCATGCAATGTATTGAATGTATGGAAAAATTCCTCTTGCGTCTGTTCTTTTCCCGCCAGGAATTGAATATCATCAATGAGCAAGACATCGACATTGCGGTATTTATTGCGGAAATCTCCCGCTTTATTGTCCCTGATCGAGTTGATGAATTCATTCGTGAATTTTTCAGAAGACAAATAAACCACTTTGGCATTCGGATTATGGTCCTGGACGTAGTGTCCGATTGCATGCATTAAGTGGGTTTTACCAAGTCCTACGCCCCCATAAATGAATAAGGGGTTATAGGCTTTTGCCGGCGCTTCAGCTACTGCAAGCGACGCCGCGTGGGCGAAACGGTTGCCTGAACCAATGACAAAAGTATCAAATGTATACTTTGGGTTCAGCATGCTGACAGGCAAATCAGGAATATCGTCTTCCTTCTTCACTCGTCTGGGCGGCAATGGCATGTCGAGATCTTCTTCCTTCTGGTTCTGGGGAATAATGAATTTTACAGAAAGCTCTTCACCAGTGATTTCATACAATATTCCGCTGATTAACTGGGAATAACGTTCCTCCAGCCAGTCACGGGCAAACTCATTCGGGGCTGTAATCGTAAGGACATCACCTTGCAAGGAATGTGCCTTTGTTGATTTAAGCCATGTATCGAAACTAGGCTTGCTGATCTTTTTCTCGATTTTAGCGAGAGCGTTGTTCCAGAGATCTGCAATGTTCTCCAACAATTATCCCTCCTTTTCTTGTCGTTTTTACGCTTTTTTCTCTATATCTGGCTGCATTTGCACTCACAATTTCACACAAATCTTCTGGCCTTCAGGAAAATAGTCTGCTCGAAAAGCATAAAATCAAAGGTTATACATACTGTACAACCCCTGAATTAATAAATATACGAAACTATTAATGTGGAAAAATATATAATAAGGAAGAAAGGAAGCTTTTCGACAATATCCACTTTCTGTGGACAAAGTTTTACAACAGGACTGAATAACCTATCCACAGCTTATCCACAATTTGTGGATAAGTATATTTTCGTTATCGAATTATTAAGAGTGAAAACACAAATATAATATCAGATAATCTAGCATGGCGCAACGCTTTTTAATACATTATCCACAATACACTATCACTGTGGAGAGTAATTGTCCACAGGCACTTGAATTGTGTAAAAGCTGTCAGGAAGCCTTGTGGATAATAAAAACTATGTCGATTTTTGTCCACAGGGCGCTGGAATTAGTAAAAATCAGCTATAGAATTTATCTTTAACATTTATTTTTGCAGCGGAAAATATTCTTGTTAAATTTAAGAATGGGTCAACTTAAAAAATTTTAAGACTTCTATATATTTGCGGATCTTAATAGAACATAAAGTTCCGAAAGATTTCCGAAAGGGTTCCGAAATGTAGAAGAATGGTCTGGATCCGAGGTTGGAAAAGCAATCATCTAAGGATTGAAGAAATACCAGGAAAGTTAAATTTAAAATTTTGCCAGTGCATTCGATTTCTGAATAGGCACTTGACAATTTATACTGACCCTCTTTATAATTACAAAGACTGTCTGTAACAGCTATTCCTCAGGGAGGTGTAACATATATGAAACGCACTTATCAACCAAATAAACGTAAACACAGCAAAGTTCACGGATTCCGTGCCCGCATGAGCAGTGCAAATGGCCGTAAGGTTCTTGCTCGTCGTCGTCGCAAAGGAAGAAAAGTATTATCAGCTTAGGCCACTGAAATGTCAGTGGTCTTTTTTCTCTTTGGGCAATACTATTTTGGGAGCTCTGTATGCTGGCAAAGTGGCTTTTAGGGGATTTATTTTTGGCAATACTGAAAGAATAAATTCCTTTGCCCGCCTTTTTAAAAGAACCCCAAAGAAAAATTCAGATCCATAGAGAATTGAAGGTGCTATAGATGAAAAAAGACTTCAAAGTGAAAAAAAATAAAGAATTCCAAGAGGCTTTTAAAAAAGGAAGATCGGTTGCCAACCGGCAATTTGTTGTCTATATTTTAAAAAAACCTGATCAGGAGAATTTCCGCATCGGGCTGTCGGTCAGCAAAAAAATTGGCAATGCCGTCATGCGCAACCAAATCAAAAGATATATCCGGCAGTCATTTCATGAACTGCAGGACCGGGTCCATAACGGGAACGACTACATCATCATTGCCAGAAAGCCAACTGCTGAAATGGACATGCATGAAGTGAAGAAAAGCCTGGAGCATGTCTTGAAGGTCGGTAAGGTTTTGAAGAAGCCAAAACGTGGAGATAATGATTGAGGCAAAAATATTTGCTGATTTGCAATTTTTAAAAGCGCTTCCCTATAAAAGATGTTAAAATACTCTTGATTGCATTGCCCTAACAAGGCTAAATGTACATAAATTTTGGGACAAACTTTTGAAAATAAATGAACGTACCGGGAAGTTAGGAGGAAATGAAGCTTGAAAAAAAGAATATTATTGATAATGGGCTTGCTTTTAGTGATGACCGTGCTGACAGGCTGTATGGAGTATGACCAGCCAATCACTGAGGAAAGCAAGGGTTTTTGGAATGAATACATTGTTTATCCATTATCCTTGTTAATCGTCAAGATGGCTGAATGGCTCGGGGACAACTACGGATTATCGATTATCGCTGTTACGTTGCTGATCCGCCTGGTTATTCTGCCGCTTATGATCAAACAAACAAAGAGCTCGAAGGCTATGCAGGCATTGCAGCCGGAAATGGCAAAGTTAAAAGAAAAATACAGCTCCAAGGATCAGAAAACCCAGCAGAAGCTCCAGCAGGAAACAATGGCACTTTTCCAGAAGCATGGTGTCAATCCGCTTGCAGGCTGTTTCCCGCTGATCGTTCAGATGCCGATCTTGATTGGTTTCTACCATGCGATTTCAAGAACGAGGGAGATTGCCGAGCATAACTTCCTGTGGTTCGACCTTGGTTCACCGGATCCGTATTTTATCCTGCCGTTAGTTGCAGGTGTGACAACTTTCATCCAGCAAAAAATGATGATGGCTGGCCAGGAAGCAAACCCGCAAATGGCAATGATGCTTTGGCTGATGCCAATCATGATCATTGTATTCGCGATCAACTTCCCAGCAGCACTTTCATTGTACTGGGTAGTCGGTAACTTATTCATGATTGTTCAAACTTACTTTATTAAAGGGCCGGACCTTAAAGCAACTGCTGCCGGCAATGCGGGAGGAGCAAAAAAGTGAAACAGGTAACTGCTACAGGACAAAATGTCGACGAAGCAGTAGAATCCGCTTTAGCTCAATTAAAGACAACCAAAGACCGCACAGAAATTGATGTAATTGATGAAGGCAAAAAGGGGATTTTCGGACTTTTCGGCACACGCCCGGCTGTCGTCAAAGTGACAGTGAAAATCGATGCTGTTGAAGAAGCCGTAAATTATTTGAAGTCGGTTGGCTTGCAAATGGGAGCTCCAATTGAAGTTGATGTGAAAAAGGAAGGGAAAACAGTACTCTTTACGATGTCTGGTGAGAAAATCGCTTTGCTGATCGGAAAAAGAGGCCAAACACTGAATTCCTTGCAATTTTTGACCCAGCTCGTGATGAACCGTTATTCTGAACAGTATGCTACTGTCTTGCTTGATGCTGAGGACTATCGCCAGCGCAGGAATGATACACTCGTGCAATTGGCTGAACGCCTTGCGCAAAAAGCAGTCAGAACCGGCCAAACCGTCGCGCTTGAACCTATGCCTTCGTATGAACGCAAAGTGATTCATACTGCATTGATGTCAAACAAGAGAATCAAAACATATTCCGATGGCACAGAACCACATAGACATATAGTGATTGCGCCTTCGAAGTAATAATTAGAGTGAAAAAACCCCGAACCAGGAGCTGGTTCGGGGTTTTTGTTCGATTTTATCACCTGTTTTAAAGTAATTTGGAGATTTTTTGAAGTGCCGAGCTTATTAATTGCTTCTGAAGAGTAGAATTATAGTGTTTTCTAAATGAGGAATGAAGAAATTTTACCCAATAAATAATATATTGGCGGTTTTCACAATTATATTGGCGAAAAAACAAATTTATTGGCGAAAAATTAGTTTTATTGGCGATAATGAGCAGTATATTGGCGAAAATCAATTTTTATTGGCGACTTGGAAATTATCATGCATTTTTTCCAGTTCAGCATCCAGCATCCGGCCACCAGTTCATTCAAATCACATTTCTCCAGTTTACTCAAATTACAACTCGTACTCCACTTCCTCTAGTAGTTCTTTCAAATCCCAATTATGTTTTCCACAACCTAATTAAAAATCATTTATTTCCTCCCTTGGTTTTATTGTTATTCACATGTGGATAAGTTAAAATTAAATAAGTTTATTTTATGAGTTGTGGATAAATTCTGAGTTACGAGGATTCCTTTCTTTTTTTCACTAAAGTGATGTGGTATTCTAGTAATTTGTAGAAAACAAACTTTAATCTTTTGATATATATACTTTTTGCAGAAAAAGTGGGGTGAGCAAATGGAATTTGATACGATTGCGGCGATTTCTACGCCGATGGGTGAAGGTGCGATTGCGATTGTCCGTTTAAGTGGGGATCAAGCTTTTGAAATAGCAGAGCGTCTGTTCAAAGGGGTTGGCAGCAAGAAGCTAAGTGAAGTGGCTTCGCATACAATCCATTATGGACATCTGATTGATCCGAAAACTGGACAAGTTGCCGAAGAGGTAATGGTCTCTGTTATGAGAGGGCCTAAAACATTCACGAAAGAGGATGTAGTCGAAATCAACTGCCATGGGGGTCTTGTTTCTGTAAACCGTGTGCTCCAGCTTGTTCTGAATCAGGGAGTGAGACTTGCAGAGCCGGGGGAATTTACAAAACGGGCTTTTTTAAATGGGCGGATCGACCTTTCACAGGCGGAGGCAGTTATCGACTTGATTAGGGCGAAAACGGACCGTGCGATGAATCTGGCGCTTGGTCAAATGGAAGGACGCCTATCAAGGCTTATCCAGAAGCTGCGCCAGGAAATTCTTGAAATACTTGCCCATGTAGAAGTGAACATTGATTATCCAGAGTATGACGATGTCGAGGAAATGACGCATAACATGCTTTTGGAAAAGGCGAAATATGTAAAAGGGGAGCTGGAAAAGCTTCTGCAAACCTCACAGCAAGGAAAAATCCTTCGTGAAGGACTGTCAACCGTCATTGTTGGCCGCCCGAATGTAGGAAAGTCTTCGTTGCTGAACAGCCTTGTACATGAAAATAAAGCGATTGTTACCGATATACCAGGAACCACCCGCGATGTAATCGAAGAATATGTGAACGTCCGCGGCGTTCCTTTAAGATTGCTTGATACAGCGGGAATTCGGGAAACTGAAGATATCGTCGAACGAATTGGCGTTGAACGGTCTCGCCAGGTTTTGAAGGAAGCGGATTTGATCTTACTGGTTCTGAACTATTCAGATGAGCTTTCGGAAGAGGATCGTAACATTTTCAAAGCGGTGGAAGGCATGGATGTCATTGTCATCATCAATAAAACAGATCTGCCTCAAAAAATCGATTTGGATGAAGTAAAGGAGCTTGCGAAGGGTTATTCGCTTGTTACGACATCCTTGCTTGAGGACAAGGGAGTGGATGAGCTGGAAGAAGCAATTTCGAGCTTGTTCTTCTCAGGTGGTATTGAATCAGGCGACCTGACATATGTTTCGAACAGCCGTCATATCGCACTACTTAACCAGGCTGTACATTCGATTGAAGAAGCGATCAGCGGTGTCGAAATGGGAACGCCAATCGATATCGTCCAAATAGATTTGACTCGTTCCTGGGAACTGCTTGGCGAAGTAATAGGTGAAAGTGTGCATGAAAGCTTGATTGACCAGTTATTCTCGCAGTTCTGTTTAGGGAAATAAAAAAATATAAAAACTATTTTCGAAAAACTTTCTATCAAGATACGGAAAATAGAGATGTAGCACTTTTGGACTATATAGATTCTTTTTACTTATAGAGCTTGATTGCAGCATAAAAAGGAGGCAGCAGGATGAGTTATGAAGCCGGAAATTTTGATGTGGTTGTAGTTGGGGCCGGCCATGCGGGTGTTGAGGCGGCCCTGGCACCGGCACGTATGGGTGCGAAAACCGCGATGATTACCATTAATCTTGATATGATTGCGTTCATGCCGTGCAACCCGTCAATCGGCGGACCTGCAAAGGGAATTGTTGTACGGGAAATTGACGCTTTGGGCGGCGAAATGGGCCGCAATATTGATAAAACATACATCCAGATGAGGATGCTGAATACTGGAAAGGGTCCTGCAGTACGTGCGTTGAGGGCCCAGGCTGATAAATTCGATTATCAGAATGAAATGAAGAAGACGCTGGAAAACGAAAAGAACCTTACATTGGTACAGGGCATGGTTGAGCGTCTAGTTGTTGAGGACGGCGAATGTAAAGGGGTCATTACCCAGACTGGAGCCATTTATCGCGCTAAAACGGTCGTGATTACGACTGGTACGTATATGCGCGGGGAAATCATCCTTGGCGAATTGAAATACTCAAGCGGTCCGAACAACCAGCAGCCGTCAATCAAGCTTTCGGAACATCTTGAGGAGCTTGGCTTTGACCTGGTTCGTTTTAAAACGGGAACACCACCTCGTGTACACAGCGATAGTATTGATTATTCTAAAACAGAAATCCAGCCTGGTGATGATGTCCACCGTGCATTTTCCTATGAAACGACGAAATACATCACCGACCAGCTTCCTTGCTGGCTGACGTATACGAACGAAAGCACACACCAGCTGATTGATGAAAATCTGCACCGTTCACCGATGTACTCCGGAATGATCAAGGGTACTGGCCCGCGTTACTGCCCATCCATTGAGGATAAGGTCGTCCGGTTCAATGACAAGCCGCGCCACCAGATCTTCTTGGAGCCGGAAGGAAGGAATACTCAGGAGGTTTATGTGCAGGGACTGTCAACGAGCTTACCGGAAGAGGTCCAGCATAAAATCCTTCAGACAATACCTGGTCTGGAAAAGGTTCAAATGATGCGTGCCGGATATGCGATTGAATATGATGCCGTCGTGCCGACGCAGCTTTGGCCAACATTGGAAACGAAACTAGTTAAAAATCTTTATACTGCAGGACAAATCAATGGTACTTCAGGCTATGAAGAGGCTGCCGGCCAGGGAATCATGGCTGGAATCAATGCGGGCAGAAGGGCAATGGACAAAGAAGAAGTCATCCTTAGCCGCGCTGATGCCTACATCGGAGTATTGATCGATGACCTCGTGACTAAAGGAACGAATGAACCGTACCGTTTGTTGACATCAAGAGCGGAATACCGCCTGCTTCTCCGTCATGATAATGCGGACCTTCGTTTGACTGAAAAAGGCCATGAAATTGGCTTGATTACCGAAGAACGCTACCAGAAGTTTTTAGCGAAAAAAGAAGCAATTGAAGGTGAGAAACATCGCCTTCAATCGATCATCATCAAACCGACAGCGGAGGTTCAGGAGTTAATTCGTTCGCTTGGCGGTAGTGAGTTGAAGGATGGCATCCGTGCTTCAGACCTATTGAAGCGTCCTGAGGTTTCTTATGAGCATATCAAGCAGCTCGTTCCTGCAGCTGGCGAACTTGATTTCGAAACAGAGGAACAGACAGAAATTCAAATCAAATATGAGGGATATATTGAGAAATCACTTCAGCAGGTTGAAAGGCTGAAGAAGATGGAAGACAAGAAAATCCCGGAAAATATTGATTACGATGCCATTTCTGGACTGGCGACAGAGGCTCGCCAAAAATTGAAAGAAGTACGTCCGTTGACATTGGCACAAGCATCGAGAATCTCAGGTGTGAATCCTGCAGATATCTCAATCCTGCTCGTTTATTTGGAACAAGGGCGAATTGCACGGATCAAGCAATAAATTTTTTTATAAAGATAAGAAAGTATAAATTTCACTTTGAGAATTGTTCAGCTCCAGCGCCTAGCCCCTCCAACGCTTGTCGGAGTTGGGCAGTCGCCTTCGCTTTTCGAATTGTCTAGTTTCGCCTCCTAGAAACTCCGAAACTTCAACTCCGCCGGCAGAAGCAAAAAGCGCTTCTTTGTCGGAGTCTCCAGTTTCTGCGTTTCTGGGCAGTCGGCTATACTTTTCGAGTTCGGTCCGCCCGATGAAGTCAAAGAACGACTTCACCGGTCGGCCCTCCAGCGCTTGTCGGGGCTAACCAAGGCGCTTGCGCTTTTCGAATAATCCACCAGCAAGGACAGAAAGGGTTGGCTTATGAATACAGATCAATTTAAAGCTTTGCTCGCTGAAAAGGGGATTGAGCTTTCCCAGAAGCAAATGGAGCAATATGAAACGTATTATAAAATGCTCGTCGAGTGGAATGAAAAAATGAATTTGACTGCGATAACAGAAAAACCTGAGGTGTATTTGAAGCACTTCTATGACTCCGTTTCTGCCGCATTTTATTTTGATTTTAATAAGCCGCTCAATTTGTGCGATGTTGGTGCCGGTGCCGGCTTCCCGAGCATCCCGATTAAAATTGCATTCCCGGAAATCAAGGTTACAATCGTCGATTCCTTGAATAAGCGAATCACTTTTTTGGAGCAGCTTTCAAAAGAACTGGGACTGGAAGGAACAACATTCATTCACGATCGTGCTGAGACATTCGGACAGAACCCAGCCCATCGTGAAAAATATGAAGTTGTAATGGCCAGGGCTGTTGCCAGAATGTCAGTATTAAGTGAGCTTTGCCTTCCGCTAGTGAAGGTTGGCGGGACATTTATCGCCATGAAGGGAAACCAGGCAGGAGAGGAATTGCAGGTTGGTGAAAAAGCGATCAGTGTACTTGGCGGCAAGCTGGAATCCTCCCATGCATTCACATTGCCGGTGGAAGAGAGTGAACGAAATATTTTAATCATCAATAAACTAAAGCCAACACCTAAGAAGTACCCAAGAAAGCCGGGAACTCCGAATAAAACGCCGATTGAATAGAGGCTTCTATCATTTGCTGCACCTTAGGACAATGACCTGAGATGCAAAATTTGATACAATTCAGGAAACCGGCCATGTACGCTGGCGCTTTTTGTCCTATTTTGAAAAATGAATTTAGTTTATAATAGAGTCTATAGGCAGGAACTTGTCATTTTTATAGAGAATATGTAATAGGGAGTTCATAAAGGTGGTGTAGGGTGATGAAGCCTTCTCTTTCGCGCTTTTTTGGCCTTGGGGAAAAGGAAAAAGAACGAAACGAAGTGGAAGAACAGAACCAAGTGGAAGAACAGACGGTTGAGGATATTGACAACATAGAAAATGAAGAAATAAAGAAAATTCCGATTGACCATATTATTCCAAATAGATACCAGCCAAGAACTGTATTTGATGATGAGAAAATTGAAGAATTGGCCCGTACCATTCACATACATGGAGTAATCCAGCCAATCGTTGTCCGTGAATTCGATCAGGATAAATTTGAAATCATTGCAGGTGAACGCCGCTGGCGCGCGATGAAAAAGCTTGAGTGGGAAGAGGTTCCCGCAATCGTTAAAAACTTATCCGATTCTGAAACGGCGTCTGTTGCTTTGATCGAGAACCTCCAGCGTGAGGAACTGTCACCGATTGAAGAAGCAATGGCATATGGAAAGTTGCTGGAAATTCACAATCTTACCCAGGAAGCCCTGGCGCAAAGATTGGGAAAAGGTCAATCAACAGTGGCGAATAAGCTGCGATTGCTCAAGCTTCCACAGGAAGTGCAAGATGCGCTTTTGAATAAGCAAATCACAGAGCGGCATGCCCGTTCGTTAATCCCGTTGAAAAATCCTCAGCTGCAGGTGCAGGTTTTGGCAGAGGTCGTAGAGAAATCCCTCAATGTCAAACAAACGGAAGAACGCGTCGTCAAGCTTCTGAGTCAAAATGAAGAAAAACCAAAGCCAAAACGGAAGGCATTCAGCAAAGATATGAGGATTGCTGTCAATACAATCCGCCAGTCGCTGACAATGGTTTCCGACAGCGGCATCAATCTCGATTCGGAAGAAGAAGAGTTTGAAGAGTTCTATCAATTCACGATTCGCATACCAAAGAAGAAATAATAGATTGCTAGTGGGGGACAAGCTGTCTCCCGCTTTTTTGTTGTTAAAATCCAATCCGGTCATCAGTTAGATAACAATGCTGTGTATGTGAGTTGAACTTAAGAATTACCCATTAAATGAAGCACCTGGAGCGAAATGAAAAGGTATACTTTTTAGTTCAACTTATATAGTTAAACACCTTCATATTACCGTATTATTTCTTTTGAATAAAAATTCTATCAACTGTCTTGATTCATGATAAAATAGAATACATGATTGCTTTTTTAGGATTGTTTTCCTTGATTCAGTGGGGATTCATTAATCTCCATTTAGAATTTTTATGTTTATACTTCGATGAGTGTCTAGCTCCAGCGCCTAGCCCCTCGAGTCGCTTCGGTCCTGCCAATGAAGTCAAAGAACGACTTCACGGTCAGGCCCTCCAGCGCTTGTCGGAGCTGGACAAGGCGCTTGCGCTTTTCTAATTATTTTACGGGTTTGAAAGAAGGTGACAATGTGGGAAAAATCATCGCGATTGCGAATCAAAAAGGTGGAGTCGGCAAGACGACTACATCAGTGAACCTCGGTGCGTGCCTGGCATACATAGGAAAAAAAGTGCTGCTTGTCGATACGGATCCTCAAGGAAACGCAACGAGTGGTGTTGGAATTGAAAAAGCAGATGTAGAGCAATGCATATATGATGTTCTTGTTGACGATGTTGAAGCCAAAAATGTCATTCATCCAACAGCGGTAGAAAATTTATATACAATTCCTGCGACCATCCAGCTTGCTGGAGCGGAAATCGAGCTTGTGCCCACGATTTCAAGGGAGGTCCGCCTGAAGCGGGCTCTCGAGGAAGTGAAGGATCAATTTGATTATATTATCATCGACTGTCCGCCATCTCTTGGTTTATTGACACTGAATGCCTTGACGGCTTCAGATGCTGTCATAATCCCTGTCCAATGTGAGTATTATGCACTTGAAGGGCTAAGTCAGCTCTTGAATACTGTTCGCCTTGTACAGAAGCATTTGAACCAGGATTTGAAGATAGAAGGGGTTCTTCTAACAATGCTTGATGCACGTACGAACCTTGGTCTTCAAGTCATCGAAGAAGTGAAGAAGTACTTTCAGGACAAGGTGTACAAGACAGTCATTCCACGAAATGTTCGGCTGAGTGAAGCTCCAAGCCATGGAGAGCCAATTATCATATATGATCCAAAGTCCCGCGGGGCAGAGGTTTATTTAGATCTTGCAAAGGAAGTGGTTGCAAATGGCTAAAGGCTTAGGTAAAGGATTGAATGCTTTCTTTAACATGGAAGCTGAGAGAGAAGAGAAGGTCCAGGAAATAAGCGTCAAAGAAATAAGGCCAAATCCTTATCAGCCACGAAAAGTATTCCAGCCAGAAGCGATAGAAGAATTGAAGTTATCGATCCAGGAACATGGAATCCTTCAGCCAATAATCGTCAGGAAAACGATAAAAGGCTTTGAAATCGTTGTTGGGGAAAGGCGTTTCCGGGCAGCAAAAGAAGCAAAGTTGGAAACAGTGCCGGCAGTCGTCCGTGAGCTGAATGAGCAGCAAATGATGGAGCTTGCCGTATTGGAAAATCTTCAGCGGGAGGACTTGAATCCGATTGAAGAGGGAATTGCCTATCAAACTTTGATTGAGAAGCTGAAACTTACACAGGAAGAGTTAGCGAAAAGGCTGGGAAAAAGCAGACCGCATCTGGCCAACCATATCCGTTTACTATCGCTGCCTCCTAAAATCCAGCAACTAATTTCAGATGGCAAGATTTCAATGGGGCATGGGCGTGCGCTTCTAGGATTAAGGAAGAAAGACAAGCTGCCGATTCTTGTGGATAAAATCCTTAAAGATGGAATGAATGTCCGCCAGCTTGAACAGCTAATTCAGCAGATAAACGAAGTTGTTCCACGTGAAACAAAAAAAGAGAAAACAACAAAAGATGTTTTCATTCGAGACCGTGAAACTACACTTCGGGAACGTTTCGGAACTACTGTTAACATCAAACAATCCAAAAATAAGGGGAAAATTGAAATAGAGTTTTTCTCGAAGGATGATTTAGAACGGATTCTGGAACTATTAGATCAGCAAAACTCTTAAGCTATCAAATTGATGGCTTCTTTTTTTACATGGCTCTTTTCTCAAACTTTGTTGAATTGACTACAAAATAGGATTGAATGACCTATATACCGACCTACAAAAATTGCCAGTTATCACGTTAAAATCGGCTTTAGGATTTAACAACAATTTTTACGAAAGCAGCCTTTTACATACAAGTTTTCATACAAAATCTGAAGATAGGTGAACAATATGTTTTTACTTGGCACCATTGTTAATGGGCTATTGATTATCATAGGGACCTTGCTGGGAAGGCTTCTGACGAGAATCCCTGAAAATATGAAAGCCACAGTCATGCATGGCATTGGGCTTGCGGTAATGGTGCTGGGACTGCAGATGGGCTTTAAAAGTGCCAATTTCCTGATTGTTATTTTGAGTCTTGTGATTGGTGCAGTCCTTGGTGAAGCATGGAAGCTGGAGGATAAGCTGAATTCTGCTGGGGATTGGCTTGAACGGAAGCTTGGGTCAAAAGGGGAAGGCAGTATTTCACAAGGGTTTGTGACGGCGACGCTGATCTTTGTCATTGGAGCGATGGCCATTATCGGCGCACTCGACAGCGGGATTCGCGGAGACCATGACGTCCTCTATACAAAAGCTATTATTGACGGCTTTACGGCATTAATTCTGACTACGACACTTGGTATTGGCGTTCTTTTTTCGGCGATTCCCGTCATGCTGTACCAGGGAATAATCGCTTTGTTTGCGACACAAATAGATAAGTTTATACCGCAGGCATTGATGGACAGTTTTATCCTTGAGCTGACTGCAACCGGCGGTGTCATGATTTTTGCCATCGGCTTGAACCTGATTGGATTGACAAAGATCAGGGTTGCGAACTTGCTGCCAGGTATTCTTGTAACCGGTGTTCTTGTCACGATCTCACATTATATGATTGGGATTTAAATGAAAAATGCCTGGATAGCCTCCAGGCATTTTTAAAATTATTCAGCAACTGTTGGCTGCTCGGTTTCAAGGTCCCAATTGATCTTAGGCCAATCCTGTTTCTTCGGTAGTTGCTGACTGCTCTCGAAAATACCGTTTGCAATCGTTTTTGCCATTTTTAAAACGAGGTTCAATCTTGTATTTTGCAATACAAAAAATTCCATGAACCCGCTGACATTGACGATGCCGGTAATGTGCATGTTTCCGACTTCAGGCAGCTCCTTATTCACTCCCGCACCTGGTTTGACTGGTCCATCGCCTACTTGAATGGAGCCTACGCTTTTTAAGCGGCCAAGGCAAGCGTCTATGCCGATAATAAAAGGATTAAAGTGTTTTTGTTTGATTTCGGCCAGTTTTGCATCCATATTTACAGCATGGATCGGATCATCGAGTGTTCCATATACATGGTATGGCGCGATTTCTTTTTCCTGCAGCAGCGTTCCGATTAGCGGACCCAATGAATCACCGGTAGAGCGGTCGGTTCCAATACAGACAAAAACAATTGGGCGTGTGCTGAAATTAGGCAAATGGTCCAGGATTTCAGAAGCCAGCTTTTCGGCAGCCAGATCATCTTCATGGTTAATTTTTGCCACATTGTTTTTCCGCTCGAAAAAATGGTTTTTGAGATTCATTGGATCAACTCCTTAAAAATTCGTACTATCAGTATACGGACTTTTTTTGTAATCTATACATACCTGTAAACAGAAAGATTTAAACAGGGTCTTTTGGAGTGGTGAATCATTTATAGAGGAATAATGACTTATTTTTAAAAAAAGCTTTATAATGGTTTGGACTCTATCGGAAAATAATAATATTATATTAGGATAATATTATATTAGAATGACAACATGCTTTTGAATGTATGTATTTCGTTATGGCATCACCTTACAGAAACAGCCTTCTTTAACTACATTATAAAACTTGATAAAATGATTGTGTTTGTATGAAACTTACTAGTTTGTTACATAACGTTTAATAATGTGTTAAACAAGGGTTTTTTTAATCAACAGTTAGCTTACAGAGCCACTATTGTGCAAATTTTGCAGGCGGGTGAGAATATGAGTAAAACAGAAGAAAGTCTAACCAAGACACAAGCATTTTTAAATAAAATGAGTCAAAAGCTGATGGATGAGAACCTCTGGTTTGCGATTGGGGAAAGTGTTTTGAAAATCATTGCGATCCTGATTATCACAGGCTTGTTCATTCGAGTTGGAAAGATTGCGATCCGCAATTTCTTCAAGGTCAGGACGAGAGGGCCGCTAAGGATTACGGAGCGGCGTGAAGCAACATTGATGAAATTGCTTGAAAATGTGCTAACGTACGTTGTCTATTTTATTGCAATCATGTCCATTCTTGCGGCAATGGCAATCGATGTCAAAGCAATGCTTGCCGGCGCTGGGATTGTCGGTTTGGCAGTCGGATTTGGTGCACAAAGTCTTGTGAAGGACATCATTACCGGTTTCTTCATTATTTTTGAAGATCAGTTTTCTGTAGGCGATTATGTACGAATTGGACAATTTGAGGGAACTGTGGAGGAAATCGGGCTGCGGACGACGAAAATTAAAAGCTTTACGGGAGAAATCAATATTCTCCCTAACGGCAGCATTGTAGAAGTAACCAATTTCTCTCTTTACAACAGTGTGGCGGTCCTTGATATTGGGATTGCTTATGAAGGGGATATTGAATACGCGGAAAAAGTACTGCAGGAGTACATGGAAACAACAACTGAAAAGTACCCAGAACTGGTTAAGACACCCGAACTTTTAGGTGTTCAGCAATTTGGCGCTTCAGAGGTCGTGTTGCGAATCGTTGCTGAAACCTTGCCAATGAAACACTGGTATATGGGCAGGCAACTTCGCAAGGACATCAAGCTTCTCCTCGATCAGCACGGAATTGAAATTCCATTCCCAAGAATGGTAATGTACTCTCGCCAGGAAGGCGGAGAGCAGAAAGAATTCGGTAAATAAACAAGGAGGTTTTAAAATTGGACCACGAGTTTCAACTAAATGATGTTGTTGAAATGAAAAAACCACATCCTTGCGGCACCAACAAGTGGAAAATCATCCGTCTTGGCATGGATATCCGAATCAAGTGTGAAGGCTGCGAGCACAGTGTCTTGATTCCAAGAAAAGAATTCACAAGAAAAGTAAAGAAAGTTTTATCGAAGCAGGGAGAATAATCCTGCTTCTTTTTTGTTCATTATTGTATTATCCTTATTATTAAAATTACTGAACGATATAGAGAATTAGTGGGGGGAGATGAGGAAGTGGCAACAGTACATCATTCAGCATGTCCGCTGAATTGCTGGGACAGCTGCGGATTCCTTGTTACCGTTGAGGATGGGAAGGTAACGAAGGTCGAAGGCAATCCGGAGCACCCGATCACACAGGGGAAAATTTGCGGCCGCGGCAGGATGCTTGAGCACAAGGCGAACTCAGAAGATCGCTTGCTTTATCCGCTAAAAAAAGTCGAGGGCAATTTCGAGCAGATTTCCTGGGAGCAGGCACTCGATGAGATTGCAGAAAAACTGACTCATTATAAAAAAAGCTTTGGAACCACTTCCGTTTTGCATAGCCATGATTACGCAAACAGTGGATTGCTCTCCAATCTTGACAGCCGCTTTTTCAACCTATATGGCGGTGTGACTGAATTGACCGGTTCAATTTGCTGGGGAGCCGGGATAGAAGCGCAGAATTGGGATTTTGGCGATGCCTACAGCCATGCACCTGGGGATTTGGCGAACAGTAAGCATGTCATCATTTGGGGCAGAAATGTTGCACGGACGAATATGCATCTTTTCCAAAACCTTCAGGCTGTAAAAAAGAAAGGCACAAAGGTTTATGTGATCGATCCAATTTATAATGCAACAGCCAAGCTGGCGAACGAATATATATCCATCAAGCCAGGCTTTGACGGACTCTTGGCAGCAGGCATAATGAAGGAACTGCTAAGGATGAACTTGCATGATGAGGATTTTTTAGCAAATCATTCAGTTGGCTTCCAGGAATTAAGGTCCTTGGTGGATAGTGTTACTTTGGACTACGTCAGTGAAGTGACTGAAGTTCCGATTGAGATCATCACTCATCTTGCAGAAGTATATGCTGACCGACCGGTATCAACGATCATGGGGCTTGGAATGCAGCGTTATGAAAATGGAGGCAATACGATCAGGCTGCTGGACGCTCTGGTTGCTGTCAGCGGCAATATCGGTATTCCTGGCGGCGGAGCCAACTATGCGAACAAGCAGGTAGGGCAGAGTTTTGACTATCAGAACATGGTCATGGCTGAGCGGAAAAGTTCTTCACGCACTTTTACAATGATGAGGCAGGCAGAGGGGATCCTGTCAGCTATTGATCCTCAGATAAAAATGGGAATCGTCACGTGCGGGAATCCGCTGACTCAAGTTCCGGATACGAACAGAGTACGAGAGGCTTTTGAATCGCTAGAAACCCTCGTGGTGATTGACCAGTTCATGACGGATACAGCTGAACTGGCTGATTATGTTTTGCCAGCTGCCACGGCCTTTGAGGTAGAAGATGTTTACTATTCATCGATGTACCACCATTATGTGAATCACGGTCCGAAGCTGGTTGAACCACCGGGAGAAGCAAAGCCGGACGCCTGGATTTGGACGGAACTCGCAAAAAGATTAGGCTTTGGCGAGAAATTCGATTTTACAAGAGAAGAATTCTTGGAAATGGGGCTCGTTTCATTGTTGAAGAAGGGCATCTCACTCGAAAAAATTCGTGATGATAAATTTGCCGAACTGCCAGTGGATGAGGTTCCATGGTCTAATCGAAAATTCAAAACGCCAAGCGGCAAATATGAATTCACATCATCTGCAGTCACTGACGGCCAGATCAAGCTGTCACTGCCTACAGAGACAAAATGGACCAATCCCGAACTGGCGGAAAAATATCCATATACATTGCTGACGATCCATCCACTGCGTTCCAACCACTCGCAGCACTTCCACCTGTTCCAGCCAGAGCCGTATGTAAAAGTAGAAATCGCCAGCAGCGTGGCTGATGAAAAGGGGCTGAAGGAGCAGGACCATGTCCGTGTGTGGAATGACAGAGGCGAAATTCATGGAACAGTTTCGATCCTCAAGGCTGCCCATCCAGGAACTGTTAATATTGATGAGGGATTGAGCGCCCGATTCGGCGGCTCAGTCAACCAGCTGACCTCAAGCAAGGAATCAGACAACGGACTCGGAAGCACCCTTTACGATTGCCTTGTAAATATCGAAAAAATTGAAAAAGCATGATGATTGTTTTGCCGCACTTTCATTGGGAGAGTGCGGCTTTTTATGAAATTAAGAGAAGATTGGTGCCCGAAAAGCAGTGAAATCTGGACATCAATAATGTGAATGATTGCCATCCAAATCCCATCTCCATAAGGGTACCGTTCAAGCGGAAAGATATCCTTATGCAAGCAATCCCACCTCTATAAGGGTATCATTCAAGCGGAAAAATACCTTATGGCTGAATAAGGCGTTTGCGCTTTTCTTACAAGCTTGTCTTTTCCTTTCGTAATCTCTATAATTGTGAGAGGAAAAAATCGTTTAGGTGATTCTTGCTTGAATAGATACATTTTTAAATAGAGGAGTGACATGGATGGCCTTAACAGCAGGTATTGTTGGACTTCCTAACGTTGGGAAATCTACATTGTTTAATGCGATCACACAGGCTGGTGCTGAATCAGCTAACTATCCGTTCTGTACGATTGACCCGAATGTCGGAATCGTTGAGGTTCCTGATCATCGTTTAACTAAATTGACTGAGCTAGTACAGCCGAAAAAGACTGTACCAACAGCTTTCGAATTCACTGACATCGCCGGAATCGTAAAAGGGGCGAGCAAAGGTGAAGGACTCGGAAACAAATTCCTTTCCCATATTCGCCAGGTAGATGCGATCTGCCAGGTAGTCCGCTGTTTTGCAGATGACAATATCACTCACGTTGCCGGTAAAGTAGATCCAATTTCTGATATCGAGGTTATTAACCTGGAATTGATTCTTGCTGACATGGAGTCAGTTGAAAAAAGAATTAGCCGTGTTGAGAAGTTGGCTAAGCAAAAAGATAAGGAAGCTTCTATTGAGTTTCCAATCCTGGCTCGCCTGCGCGATGCATTTGAAGCTGAACAACCAGCGCGCGCGGTCGAATTTACGGAAGATGAATTGAAAATTGTTAAACAACTTCATTTGCTTACAATCAAGCCGATGCTTTATGTTGCTAACGTAGGTGAAGAGGATGTCGCAGATCCAAGCGGAAATGAATATGTACAGAAAGTCCGCGAGTTTGCACAAAAGGATAATGCAGAAGTAATCGTCATCAGTGCCAAAATCGAAGAAGAAATCGCTGAGCTTGAAGGCGAAGAAAAGCAAATGTTCTTAGAGGAACTAGGCATTGAAGAATCAGGTTTGGACCAGTTGATCCGTGCGGCTTACAGTCTGCTTGGTCTGGCAACATATTTCACAGCTGGCGTCCAGGAAGTCCGTGCATGGACATTCCGCCATGGCATGAAAGCACCTCAGTGTGCAGGTGTCATTCACTCTGATTTCGAGCGTGGATTCATCCGTGCAGAAACAGTACATTACGATGACCTACTTGCAGCTGGATCTATGGCAGCAGCAAAGGAAGCTGGAAAAGTTCGCCTTGAAGGAAAAGAATATGAAGTAAAAGACGGAGACATCATTCACTTCCGTTTCAATGTCTAATGAGCTGAACCCTGCGTAATTCGCAGGGTTTTATTTTTTTTTAAAAGTTTGAATTTACCAAAGTTAAAATGGACAAAAATACGAACGTATGTTAGTGTTTCATTAAAGGAATTTATAGCACAGAATGTGAAAAGTAGAATTGCTATACATAGCGTTGCCTTTGAATATATTCTGTGATATAATTTCATCTTGTGAGTAATTAACAATTACTCCTTGCCCTGTAATGGGGCCGTTTAGACCAAAAGGAGGTGACAGTGATGAGAAAGTACGAAATTATGTACATCATCCGCCCAAACATTGAAGAGGAAGCTAAAAAGGCTCTTACCGAGCGTTTCAGCACAATCCTTACAGAAAACGGTGCGGAAGTTGCAGAAGCTAAGGAATGGGGCAAACGCCGCCTAGCTTATGAAATCAATGATTTCCGTGATGGCTACTACCAGCTTGTTAAGGTAAACGCTACTCCGGCAGCAGTTGAGGAATTCTCTCGTCTTGCTAAGATCAACGAAGATATCATTCGCCACATCGTAATTAGAGAAGAAGAATAGTTAATGATATAAATATAAACTTTCAGCGGAAAATGTTTCACATGGAACATTCATGCTGGGGGGAAGGAGTTGATTCTGATGATGAATCGTGTCATTCTTGTTGGCCGTTTGACCAAGGATCCTGAATTACGTTTCACACCGAATGGAGTTGCGGTGGCTACTTTCACACTTGCGGTAAATCGTTCATTTACCAACCAGCAGGGGGAAAGAGAAGCTGACTTCATCAACTGTGTGGTATGGCGCCGTCCAGCTGAAAACGTTGCTAACTTCTTGAAGAAGGGCAGCCTTGCAGGTGTTGATGGACGCGTTCAAACTCGCAGCTACGATGGACAAGATGGTAAGCGTGTATACGTTACAGAAGTTCTTGCTGAGAGTGTTCAGTTCCTTGAGCCAAAAGGTCAAGGTCAAACTTCTGACAGAGGGGATAACAACTATTCCCGCCAAAATGATCAAGGTTCCCCATTCGGGAATCAGAATCAGAATCAACGCCAGAACCAAGGTTATACAAAAGTAGATGAAGATCCATTTGCAGGTGGCGGCCAGATCGACATTTCAGATGATGATCTTCCATTCTAATATAACTCGGACATGAAATAGAATACACAAGGAGGGAAATGACCATGGCAATGGGTGGACGCAGAGGCGGACGTGCAAAACGCCGTAAGGTTTGCTACTTCACAGCAAACGGAATTACTAAGATTGATTACAAAGACACAGATCTTTTGAAAAAATTCATCTCTGAGCGCGGTAAGATTTTACCACGCCGTGTAACTGGAACAAGCGCTAAGTATCAGCGTAAATTGACAGTTGCGATCAAGCGTAGTCGTCAAATGGCATTACTGCCATACGTTTCAGGCGAATAATGATCGGATATTAAAAGGCAGCGGGGCATCCCGCTGCCTTTTATATTAGCTATATATGATACTTCGTTTGCTTGTCAGCGTTTTAGAAGCTAAAATAGTTCTTATCGGTTATTTTAAAAATGGTTGCTACTTTGGTTCATTTATAATATCTTGCATGAACCTTAAGGCCGACCAAGGAGCTTATGCCAAGGCGCATACGCATTTCGGTGTCTAGCTTCAGCGCCTAGCCCCTCGAGACGTTTCGGACCGCACAATGAAGTCAAAGAACGACTTCACCGGTCGGTCCTCCAACGCTTGTCGGGGCTGACCAAGGCGCATACGCATTTCTGTGAGGTGGATTATGAAGAATACATACAAGCTGACGGAAGGAGCCATTCTGTTAGCAATTTTTGCGGTTTTATTGTTAATCACTTTTTATATACCTGGCCTGGGGTTAGTTGTGAACCTCTTTCTTTCTTTGCCATTCTTGTTTTTCGGTGCTAAGTATGACGGCAAAAGTACGGCTGTGTTTACGATTGCAGCTGTATTATTATCGATGATTCTAGGGTCACTTCTGGCAATCCCGCTTGCATTGGCATATGGGATGACTGGTGCTGTGATGGGATACATGGTCAGGAAAGGGAAAAGTAGGTTTACAGCATACATAGCAGGTTCCCTCGTGTTTCTTTTGAATTTAGTGGCACAATATGCATTGTCGGTCATCTTATTTAAAATTAATATTATTGAAGAACTGATGGAGGCTTTTCGTGTTTCTACCGACCAGGCGATCAAAATGCTGGAACAAATGGGGCAGACCCCTGATGAGAAACTCATCAAGCAATTTGAAACAATGATCGATATGATGGAAGTGCTTATGCCAAGCATGTTCGTCATGGCTTCATTTTTGATTGTTTTCCTGCTTCAGCTTGTCTCGTTCCCATTCTTGAAGCGTTTTGGGATCAAGGTGCCATCCTGGCCTCCATTCAGGGAATTGAATCTACCAAAAAGTATCTTATGGTACTATCTCATCGCGATGATAGCAGCATTAATCATGCAGCCGGAAAAAGGGACTTACTGGTACTGGGCGATTTCCAATCTTACATTCATACTGCAGATGCTGATGGTTCTCCAAGGTTTATCATTAGTTTTTTATGTAACACATATAAAACGGTATCCTAAAGCTGTTCCAATCATCGTCATTATCCTGACCTTCCTCCTGCCATTTGTTCTTTATATTGTCAGGATATTAGGTATAATTGATTTAGGGTTTGACTTAAGAAAACGTCTTGGGGAGAAGAAGTAATCAGAAACTAACGCTTTAGGAGCTGAGCACATGCCTTCTTATTTAGAGAGGCGGCAAATACGTTATCCATTGTATGGATTGATGGCCGTAACACTGGTGCTAATTGGATTTCTGTCTTACTATAACTGGATTATAGGAGCGGCAGGGTTCATTCTCACTGGCCTGTTGATATATCTCATTTTTCAAGTGAACCATATAATTAGGCAGGAGACAGAAGAATACATTTCCACGCTGTCTTATCGGGTGAAAAAAGTCGGCGAGGAAGCATTGATGGAAATGCCCATTGGGATCATGCTTATCAATGACGACTATTATATTGAGTGGACGAATCCTTTCATTGCTGCTAGTTTCAATGAAGACTCGCTTGTGGGCAAATCCTTGTATGATGTAGCCGATGCGGTCATTCCATTGATCAAGCAAGAAGTGGAAACAGAGATCATTACCCTTCATGAACGGAAATTCAGGGTCATCCATAAACCTGAGGAGCGGCTGCTCTACTTTTTCGATGTGACCGAACAGGCTGAAATCGAAAAAATGTACAAAGATGAGCGCACGGTTATTTCGATCATTTATCTTGATAACTATGAGGAACTGACCCAGGGAATGGATGACCAGACGAAAAGCAGCTTGAATAGTCTTGTGACTTCCATCTTGAATAAATGGGCTACGAATAATGGAGTATTCCTCAAGAGGGTTTCTTCAGAACGATTCATCGCTGTTTTCAGTGAACATATTCTCCAGCTGCTCGAAAAAGGTAAATTCACGATTCTTGATGAAGTAAGGGAAACAACATCGAAGCAGAATGTCCCATTAACTTTGAGCATTGGTGTCGGTACAGGTTATTCCTCACTCCCTGAGCTAGGAAGTCAGGCGCAATCCAGTCTGGACTTAGCTTTGGGACGCGGCGGTGATCAGGTAGCGATCAAACAGCCTAACGGCAAGGTTAAGTTTTATGGCGGCAAGACGAATCCTGTTGAAAAACGCACACGGGTAAGGGCGCGAGTCATTTCTCATGCATTGAAGGAATTGGTTGTCGAAAGTGACAAGGTCTTGATCATGGGACACAAGAATCCGGATATGGACGCAATTGGGTCGTCAATCGGTATCCTTAAAGTGGCACAAATGAACAAGCGTGAAGGCTTTATTGTGTATAATAAAAATGAGATTGATACAGGTGTACAGCGCTTGATGGATGAGATAAAGGAAAACGAATCTCTTTATTCAAGATTCATTACACCAGAACAGGCTTATGAAATTGCTTCGGATGACACATTGCTTGTTGTTGTCGATACTCATAAACCTTCACTTGTCATCGATGAGAGACTATTGAACCGGATTGAGAACGTCATCGTGATTGACCACCATCGCAGAGGCGAGGAATTCATCAAGAATCCACTGCTCGTCTATATGGAGCCTTATGCTTCATCGACGGCTGAGCTTGTAACGGAGTTGCTCGAATACCAGCCGAAAAATGGAAAAATCCAAATGCTGGAGGCTACTGCTTTATTGGCAGGAATCATCGTCGACACAAAAAGCTTCACCTTAAGGACAGGAGCCCGTACTTTCGACGCAGCATCATACCTTCGAAGCCATGGTGCCGATACCGTTCTTGTCCAGAAGTTTTTAAAAGAAGATATTAATACTTATATCAAAAGAGCAAAAATCATAGAGAATGTTTATTTTTACCGTGATGGCATTGTCATTTCAAAGGGTGAAAACGATGTATACTGTGACCAGGTGCTGATTGCACAGGCAGCTGATACACTCCTGACGATGGACGGCGTGTCAGCATCATTCGTGATCTCCAAAAGATCAGAAGACACGGTTGGAATCAGCGCAAGATCGCTTGGGGAAATCAATGTCCAGGTGGTCATGGAAAATCTTGAAGGTGGCGGGCATTTAACCAATGCTGCGACGCAAATGTATGATATCTCTACTGATGAGGCAGAAACACTTTTACAAAATGCGATAGAGGATTATTTAGAAGGGGGACAAAAAGAATGAAAGTAATCTTTTTGAAGGACGTTAAAGGAAAAGGCAAAAAAGGCGAAATCAAAAATGTGGCAGATGGCTACGCACACAACTTCCTGATTAAACAGGGCCTTGCGGTCGAAGCAAATCAATCCGCTATGAGTTCCCTGAACGCACAGCAGAAGAAAGAAGAGAAAGTGGCTCAGCAGGAGCTTGAAGATGCGAAAACTTTGAAGGAAAAGCTGGAAAAAGTTACAGTCGAATTATCCGCTAAATCTGGAGAAGATGGACGTCTGTTCGGCTCAATCACAAGCAAGCAGATTGCTGATGAACTGCAAAAAGCTAGTGGCATCAAGCTGGATAAGCGAAAAATCGAGCTTCAGGATGCAATTCGCACACTTGGATACACAAAGGTTCCTGTAAAGCTTCATAAGGATGTTCTGGCAACTTTGAATGTCCATGTGAAAGAAGGAAAATAATTTACAGTTCCATATAGCCGCAAACATGATAAAATAATATAGTTACAGAAATAGGTGATCGGTCCTGCTGATCACTTTTTTCAATTATGTAAGGGGGCAGGCAGATGAGTGAATTATTCGCGGATCGACTTCCGCCGCAAAACATGGAAGCGGAACAAGCCGTAATTGGTGCAATATTTTTAGAGCCATCAGCTTTAACTCTTGCTTCAGAATTACTTATACCAGAAGACTTTTACCGCGTAGCACACCAGAAAATCTTCAGCGTCATGCTGGATTTGAATGATAAAGGTAAAGCAATCGACCTTGTAACCGTCACAGAAGAGCTTGCTTCATCCAAGCTGATTGAAGACGTTGGCGGGGTCAGTTATTTAAGTGAATTGGCTGCATCCGTCCCGACGGCTGCTAATATAGAGTATTATGCTAGAATCGTAGAAGAAAAGTCATTGCTGAGAAGGCTGATCCGGACAGCATCAGGCATCGCCGAAGATGGCTATATGCGTGAGGATGAAGTCGAAGCATTACTTGCCGAAGCAGAAAAGAACATCATGGAGGTTGCCCAGCGCAAAGGCGGAGGAGCCTTCCATAATATAAAAGATGTCCTTGTCAGGACATACGATAATATTGAGGAAATGCATAACCGTCAAGGAGATATCACCGGCCTTGAGACTGGCTTTACTGAGCTTGACCGAATAACAGCTGGCTTTCAGCGAAACGATTTGATCATCGTTGGCGCCCGTCCTTCTGTTGGTAAAACAGCATTCGCTTTGAATATAGCACAGAACGTTGCGAAAAAGACAGGAGAGAATGTCGCGATCTTTAGTTTGGAGATGGGTGCAGAACAGCTTGTCATGCGTGTCCTTTGTGCGGAAGGAAATATCGATGCCCAGAGGCTTCGTACAGGTTCCCTGACTGATGAGGACTGGGGCAAGTTGACGATGGCAATGGGAAGCCTGTCAAATACAGGAATCTTCATTGACGATACTCCAGGTGTCAAAATTACCGATATCAGGTCAAAATGCCGACGTTTGAAGCAGGAGCAGGGACTTGGCATGATCATGATCGATTACTTGCAGCTGATCCTCGGGAGCGGACGTGCCGGCGAAAACCGTCAGCAGGAAGTATCTGAGATATCCCGTTCCCTTAAGCAGTTAGCGCGTGAATTGCAGGTCCCTGTCATCGCACTGTCCCAGCTTTCCCGTGGAGTGGAACAGCGACAGGACAAGCGTCCGATGATGTCTGATATTCGTGAATCCGGTTCAATTGAGCAGGATGCCGATATCGTAGCCTTCCTTTACCGTGATGACTATTATGATAAGGAATCAGAAGACAAGAACATCATTGAGATCATCATTGCCAAGCAGCGTAACGGCCCGGTAGGAACCGTAAAGCTGGCATTCGTAAAAGAATACAATAAATTCGTCAACATTGAAAACAGGTATGACGAATCGTACGCTCCACCTGGGGCATAATGAGAATTGATCCTTATGGATTGATTCTCTTTTTTTTGCTGATATTTTATTTAGTAAATATAGGATGCAGAGTTTTACGAACGAAATAATTATATTATAAAATTAATGTTCGTGTTTCATTGACTTTATACTATTATTACTGGTAAACTTTATATGTTTGAAGCGGAAAAAAATTAACCGTATACCTTTGGAGGTGCTTTTTATATGTCATCCGTAGTAGTAGTTGGTACACAATGGGGAGACGAAGGAAAAGGGAAGATTACTGACTTCCTTTCAGAAAATGCTGAAGTGATTGCCCGTTATCAGGGAGGGAACAACGCAGGACATACAATAAAGTTCAATGGTGAAACATATAAATTACATTTGATTCCATCAGGGATTTTCTATAAAGATAAAATCAGTGTTATCGGAAACGGCATGGTTGTGGATCCAAAAGCGCTTGTGAAGGAACTAGCCTATCTTCACGATAAAAACGTTACGACAGACAACCTGCGAATCAGCAATCGCGCGCATGTCATTCTTCCGTATCACTTGAAACTTGATGAAGTGGAAGAGGCGAGCAAGGGCGCCAATAAAATAGGAACGACCAAGAAGGGGATAGGTCCTGCATACATGGACAAAGCTGCGAGAACGGGTATCAGGATTGCCGACCTTCTTGACAGGGAAGTTTTCGAGGAGAAGCTAACACGCAATCTCGAGGAAAAGAACCGTCTGCTCGAGCGTATCTATGAAACTGAAGGATTTAAGCTTGAGGATATTTTAGACGAGTATTACGAGTATGGTCAGCAAGTCAAAGATTATGTGGTCGACACATCTGTCGTTTTGAATGATGCTTTGGATGAAGGACGACGTGTACTATTTGAAGGTGCACAGGGCGTCATGCTCGATATCGACCAGGGAACATATCCATTTGTTACATCATCCAATCCAGTAGCTGGCGGAGTCACCATTGGTTCAGGTGTGGGACCAACGAAAATCACCCATATCGTAGGAGTTTCAAAAGCTTATACGACTCGTGTCGGTGACGGACCATTCCCTACAGAGTTAGATAACGAAATCGGCCACCAGATTCGCGAAGTAGGACGAGAATACGGTACGACAACAGGCCGCCCGCGCCGTGTCGGCTGGTTCGACAGCGTCGTTGTCCGCCATGCCCGCCGTGTCAGCGGCATCACTGATTTATCGTTGAACTCTATCGATGTTTTAACGGGAATTGAATCGCTCAAAATCTGTGTAGCATACCGCTACAAGGGTGAGTTAATCGAAGAATTCCCTGCAAGCCTTAAGACACTCGCTGAATGTGAGCCAGTCTACGAGGAGCTGCCAGGCTGGACAGAAGACATCACAGGTGTGAAATCACTAGACCAACTGCCAGAAAACGCAAGACACTATCTTGAGCGCATCTCACAACTGACAGGCATCCCATTATCCATCTTCTCAGTCGGCCCGGACCGCACCCAGACAAACGTCGTCCGCAGCCCGTGGAGATCATAATAATTATTGATCAAGCCCCCGCTCATTGAATCGGGGGCTTGATTTTTTATAGAGGGAATCCTAGCTTTATCCAGTTCGCGGAATTCCGGCTTGAATTCGCGGGAATGCCAGTCTATTTCGCGGAAAAACTCCTTAACATCGCTGAATTACCCTGTTTGTAGTAATTTTCATTTTATAAAATTGAATAAATTCAAGGAAAGCAGAGCGAACTACGAAGAAAAACATGAAAAAGCAAAAAATATTTTAAAAAGATATATACAAACAATAAAATGCTATGGTAATATAAACAACGTTGTCACTGATTCGACAAAAAGTGATAAAGTTTGATACGAGCCATTAGCTCAGTCAGTTGCTTGCATCCAGGAGTTCGCTTCAGCGGCAACTTGCGAGAAAGGCCGAAGGTCTTTTGAACACTGTATCAAACAAAACTTCGTTTAGGGTTGAAACATATTACGAGCCATTAGCTCAGTCGGTAGAGCATCTGACTTTTAATCAGAGGGTCGAAGGTTCGAGTCCTTCATGGCTCACCATTGTTTTAATTAATAATGAAAAACTTTATGTTGTGATTTATATCTGGCCCCTTGGTCAAGCGGTTAAGACACCGCCCTTTCACGGCGGTAACACGGGTTCGAATCCCGTAGGGGTCACTTATTACATATTTAAGAGTATTATCATGGCTCAGTAGCTCAGTCAGTTGCTTACTTCACCGAATAAGCATCTCTGGCAACTTGCGAAAAAAACCGAAAGGTTTTTTGAGCATAATCTTAGAAGTAATACTTCTTTCAGGATATATTATCATGGCTCAGTAGCTCAGTCGGTAGAGCAGGTTGCTCACATCATCGATTAAGCATCTGCGGCAACCTGCGAGAAAGACCGCAAGGTCATTCGAGCAAAGGACCTAAACTAAATAAAGATTAGGGTACAATTTTTATCATGGCTCAGTAGCTCAGTCGGTAGAGCAAAGGACTGAAAATCCTTGTGTCGGCGGTTCGATTCCGTCCTGAGCCATTAAAAAAGGGAGCGTGTCATATGACATGCTCTCTTTTTTTTGTAACATTTATGTAACATAACGATAAAATTCCTGTTTTTAACATGTTTGTGTTGCTATTAACAACATTGTTCACTAATTATGCTCCGAAAGTCGGAGAATGCCCTGATATTACTAGGTTTTCTGCTCATTTTTAATAAAAGAGATAGGAAAATATACTGATACTGAATTCCATTTAACTGACAAATATCGTAATAAAATGTCAGCTATTATACATTTTTGTTACATAATGAAGACTAGTCTTCCTAACGATACATTATATGGTAAAGTATAAAGGTACAATTATCAGATAATAGTTATTTAGAACTAGACTAATAGTGTTTGACCGTTGTAGGAGGATCAGGATGAATAATTTAAAACATAGGCTGTCCAATCTTGCCGGCAAAACATCTAGAGAGATGATGCCAGCAATAAAAAAGTCAATCATGGCAACAGTAACTGTAGCTGCGTTGTCTTTTGGTGCAGGAAATGCTGCACTTGCGGCGGATTCTGACTTAACAACTATGTACCATGTTTATGTAAACAATAAATTTGTAGGAACTGTAACCGATAAAGCACAAGTAGAACAGCTGGTTGAAGATAAGTTGACATCCGTCAAGGAGGAATACGCAGGTCTCGATGTTGAGCTTGGTTTAGACGTATCTTTTATTCCTGAGCAGGTGTTCAGCTCAGCTGCCAATGTAAATACAAGTGAAGTATTAGATGTACTTAAAGACGAGTTGACTGTCCAAGCTGAAGGCTCGGCCCTTGTCATCGATGGTAAGCCTGTAGCTTATGTAAAGGATCAAGAAGCAGCAAAAGAAGTCCTTAGGGCATTAATGCTCGAATACGTTACTGAAGAAGAGTTAGCTGAAGTGGAGAGTAGAAAAGAAACTCCTAATCTACCAGTACCCGAAGTAAAAGAAAATGAAACTCGTATATTAGACGTCCGTTTCACTCAGGAAGTTTCACAAGCAGAAGAAAAAGTTGATCCTGTTAAAGTACTTACCGTCGAGGAAGCTGTCCAGCTCCTTAAAAAGGGTACTTTAGAGGAACAGAAGTACCAAGTTAAAGAAGGGGATGTGTTAGGAAACATTGCGAATTCACATAACCTGAAGCTTGCTGAATTACTTTCTCTAAATGAAGGCCTTACTGAAGACGTTGTACTAAAACCAGGACAGGAATTAAATGTAACTGTCTTGAAGCCATTTGTAGAAGTTGTGGTCGACCGCCAGGTTTATGAGCAAAAAGAAGTGCCTTTCGAAAGAGAAGTCAAAGAAGATTCTTCGATGTTCAAGGGTGATACAAAGACAATGCAGGAAGGCCAGGTTGGTATGAAGGGTGTCACCTCCTCGCTGACTGAACAAAATGGCAGGATGATAAAAAAGGAAGTCATCAAAGAAACCGTACTTAAAGAACCTGTTAAGGAAATCATCGTCAAAGGAACAAAAGTTGTTCCTTCACGCGGAGATGGTACTTTCGTATGGCCGACAAATGGCGGATATGTATCCAGCCGCCAAGGCTACCGCTGGAGCAGGATGCATAAAGGAATTGATATCGCAAGGCCAAGCAACTACACAATCAAGGCTGCTGATAATGGGAAAGTAATATACGCTGGTAACAAAGGCGATGGATATGGAAACAAAATCATTATCGACCATCAAAACGGCTACCGCACAATGTATGCCCACCTTGCATCTATCTCAGTAAGCGTAGGCCAGTCAGTTTCTCGTGGTTCGAGTATCGGCATCATGGGGAGAACAGGAAATTCCACTGGTATCCATCTTCATTTTGAAGTTTACCTGAATGGTGCACTTGTGAACCCATCAACTGTATTAGGTAATTAAGTTAATTAGAATGAAAGTCTCTAGCCAAACTAGAGACTTTTTTTATTAAGGTTTACAACACTTATCACCATTTAGATTCCATATCCTTTTTTTATAGTCCTTGCACTATAAATGTTTTATTTTATTGTTATGGGCAGGATTGGTACAATTGGGAAGAGAAGAATAGAAGTTGTATAACAGAAAAATTCAGTTTTTCTCTGATTTACAGTAAAATAGATAAGATAGCATTTTTATAAAGAGAAGATTATTACTAGACGATAGATAAATACGTACTTTAAAGGAGAATTGGTATGGAGAAAAAGATACTGGTAGTAGACGATGAAAAACCAATTGCAGATATTCTACAGTTCAACTTGAAAAAAGAGGGTTACGATGTTTACTGTGCATATGATGGAAACCAGGCAGTTGAAATGGTGGAGGAGATTCAGCCTGATTTGATCTTGCTGGATATTATGCTGCCGATGCGTGATGGCATGGAGGTCTGCCGTGAAGTTCGCAAAAAATACGAGATGCCGATTATCATGCTTACTGCGAAAGACTCTGAAATTGATAAGGTGCTTGGACTTGAGCTTGGGGCAGATGACTATGTCACGAAGCCATTCAGCACAAGAGAGTTGATTGCAAGGGTAAAAGCAAACCTGCGTCGCCATCAGCAGAATGCGATTAGAGAAGATGAACAAGAGGAGTCGAATGAAATTACGGTTGGCTCATTGACTATCCATCCTGATGCTTACGTTGTCTCCAAAAGAGGAGAGACGATTGAATTGACGCACCGTGAATTCGAGCTTCTTCACTACCTTGCCAAGCATATTGGACAAGTCATGACAAGGGAGCATTTGCTTCAGACAGTCTGGGGCTATGACTATTATGGAGATGTCCGTACAGTTGACGTAACTGTAAGGCGTTTGCGTGAAAAGATCGAAGACAACCCAAGCCACCCGACATGGATCGTGACAAGACGAGGAGTAGGCTATTATTTAAGAAACTCTGAGCAGGAGTAAGAACAGGGATGAAAAAGGTAGGTTTCTTTCGATCCATTCATCTTAAATTTGTGATTATATACGTCCTGCTTATTCTCGTTGCCATGCAAATCATCGGAGTTTACTTTGTCCGCAAACTTGAGACGACCCTGATGACAAATTACCAGGAATCTGTAAAATCCCGAGTGGACCTGCTGGTTTATGATATACAGGAAGAGCTGGTGAAGGAGCGCGGGAAGGAAGATCCCACGAAAGAGGAAGCAATTAGGCAGATTTTAATGGACTATAAGCCTAATGATATTTCTGAAATTCGGGTAGTTGACGGGAGCAGTTTTAAAATACTGGGTACATCAAGCCTTAGCAATCAGGGGATGGTGGGACAGAGGACTCCTGACGTCAAGATTAAGCGTTCGATCATCACTGGAGAAGATGAAGACGTCATCCAGTTGAAAGCGAACGAAAGAGTTTGGGTTCTTTCAACACCTATCATGCATAACGGTGAAGCGATAGCCGCTGTCTATCTGGTTGCCAATATTAATGATATCTTTGATCAGATGAATGATATCAATACAATCCTGGCTACCGGAACAGCCATTGCCCTGATTTTTACAGCCATTTTGGGAGTCTTGCTTGCACAGACGATTACGAGGCCGATTTCAGATATGCGTAAACAGGCACTGGCGATGACGCGCGGCAATTTTTCCAGGAAGGTTAAGGTCTATGGTTACGATGAAATCGGTCAACTGGCGATCACCTTTAACAATCTGACGAAAAAACTGCAGGAAGCACAGGCCACAACAGAAGGAGAGAAAAGGAAGCTTTCCTCAGTCATTTCCTATATGACCGACGGTGTTATATCGACTGACCGGAAAGGGCGCATCATCCTGATCAATGACCCTGCTTTACAGATGCTTGGTGTTCCACGTGAAACAGTGCTGTCGCAGCCATTGGTTTCTGTACTTGGCCTGGATGAAAATTATACTTTCGATGATTTACTACAGGAGAAAGATTCGATCGTCCTGGATTACAGTACGAAAAGCAAGCCATTTATCCTACGGGCAAATTTTTCAGTGATCCAGAAGGAAAGCGGCTTTGTAAATGGATTGATTGCAGTCCTGTATGATATTACAGAACAAGAAAAAATTGATATGGAGAGACGGGAATTCGTTGCGAATGTTTCCCATGAATTGCGGACTCCGCTGACAACGATGCGCAGCTATCTGGAGGCGCTGGCTGAAGGAGCGTGGAGGGATGAGGAAATCGCTCCAAACTTCCTTGAGACAACCAGAGGAGAAACAGAGCGGATGATCCGGCTTGTCAACGATTTGCTGCAGCTATCAAAACTTGACAGTGTGGATTATCGCCTTTCAAAGGAATGGGTTAACTTCCCTGTCTTTTTTAACAGGATCATTGACCGATTCGAATTGACGAAGGAACAAAATGTCACTTTTAAAAGAGAAATCACGGAGAATGCGATTTTTGTAGAAATAGATGAAGACAAAATAACGCAAGTGCTCGATAATATCATTTCTAATGCCATGAAATATTCACCAGAGGGCGGAAAAATTACATTCAAAGTGAAAGAACTGGATGATCAGATTGTTGCAAGCATTTCTGATGAAGGCGTTGGCATCCCGAAAGATAACCTTGATAAAATTTTCGATCGTTTCTACCGTGTCGATAAAGCCAGGACCCGCAAACTAGGCGGTACAGGGTTAGGGCTGGCTATTGCCAGGGAAATGGTCAATGCCCACGGGGGAAAGATATGGGCAGAAAGTGTGGAAGGCAAAGGAACAACTGTTCAATTTACACTTCCTTATGACCGCAGTGCAGAGGATGATTGGTCATGACATATGAAAATATTAAAACAGGTATTTTAACATTTCTTGTTATTCTAAGTGGCTTTTTAACGTGGAATATTTGGACGTATCAACCAGATTATGAGGTTGTTAACAATCAAAAGACTTTTGAAGATATAAGCATAGCAACACAGAAGGAAATCAAAAAAATAGTCAAGCCCCATCAGGTGATCTACCATGTGAATGGTAAACAGTTTGGTTCGGTAGACAATGGCTATATTGATGATGTAATCGGAGTTATTTCAAGATGGAAGTATTTTGATATCGAAAAGTACCCTGGGCGGATCAGTGAATTTAATGAGAAGATTGCTCAGGGGGAGAATACCGAAGTTATTTTCCCAGATGAAGTGCCGATTGAACTATATAAAAGGGTCCTGAATATTGATGAAAAGGATATGCCGAAATTTGATTTCGACAGGATCATCATTAATTCAGAGACTCAGCAAAAGCAGGAAGGGATTGTCTATTTCTTTTCGCAGAAAAATCAGGAAGCCTATGTCAGCAATGTCAGTCCTTCCTATATAAATGATTTTACGAATCAATTTTATGATTCTGCAAAAAGGCTGACGCCGTATTTCCTTCATACTGTTTCCGATATCAAGAAGATTTACCTGCCAACTGAAAAAGTGAAAATGGTGCTGCACACATACTATCAAAATCCACTTGATTCCGAACAGTTCAAGGATGCCCTGTTCGCAGACCCGAGCTTTGTACAGCGCAGTATAGTCGATGGAATTGAGGAATATACGGATGATGCCAGTAAGATGATCGTCGACACCGATACAAATATGATTAACTACGTGAATCCTGTCAGGAGTGGCGATTCAGTCATCGGCACCAACAATGTTCTCCAGAAGAGTATCGAGTTTGTTAATAACCATGGTGGCTGGACGGAACCTTATCGTTATGTTTATAAAGATGATTTTAACCAGAATGTTCTTTTCCGTCTTTACAGCAAGGAAGGCTATCCTGTTTTCAATCAGATAGGGATGTCAGAGATCTATCAGCATTGGAAACAATCCGAAATCAGCAGATATGTACGCCCGGGGTTCCATCTCGAGCTGCCATTGAATCCGGATGTTGTCACCAAGACATTGCCGTCTGGATATGAAGCGCTGGAATACCTGCAAAGCAAGAAGGACTTTAAGCCTGAGCTGCTGCAAAATCTTATGCCGGGCTATTATATGACCCAGGGACCAGAAAATTCGTTAATCCTGTTGGAGCCAGGCTGGTTTTATTTATACGACCAGGAGTGGCGTCAGCTGATGTGGGAGGAGGAATTGAATAATGGATTGGAGTAAAATCAAGACAATCTTTATTCTCACCTTCCTCGTCCTGGATATATATCTCGTGTACCAGTTCATGAACACCAGGGATGCGACCCAATATGAAATTCTAAAGGAAGCGACCCTTGAGGAAAAGCTGAGAAATGACGATATCACCTATGGTGAACTCCCTGACACAAAAAAGAAAGAACAGTATCTTAGTGTAAGAGCCAAGGTATTCACCTCCGAGGAAACGGAAAAGGTCAAGGGACAGTCCTTCAGTCTGGGAGACGGCACGTCGATTGAAGCCAAGCTTGAAAAGCCGTTCAAACTGACGAGCAAGTTCCAGCCGGCCGAACTGTCTGACTTCATAAAAGCGAATATTTTTGCCGGTGAACAATATAAGTTCTGGAGCAAAAATGATGAGGCAGGGACCATTACGTATTATCAAGAGCATGATAGTAAAACGTTCTACTATAACAGCAATGCGAAACTAACTTTCTTTTTCAATGAAAATAATGAAGTGACTTCGTATAAGCAAACGTATTTGGAGATCATCGATGAACTCTCGGATGCAGAAGAGTTGCTGCCGCCATTAAGGGCGCTGGAAACTCTATATAAAAAAGGTTTGCTCAAACCAAAGAGTAAAATTACCGATTTCGAGTTAGGGTATTCGACACTTGTTAACCTCACATCGTCCCATGTGGTGACACCAACGTGGAGGATTGAAGTCGATGGCAAGGAAAACCTTTTTGTACATGCATTCGAAGGTCGAGTGCTCTCCTTGTCGGACAAAGAAAATACAATTACGGAGTGAAGAGATATGAGTTTGCATTTTAGTGTTCTCGCTAGCGGGAGTACGGGAAATGCGATCTATGTGGAGACGGAGGGCCAATCCTTTTTAGTGGATGCTGGATTAAGCGGCAAACAGATGGAGGCTTTATTCAAGCAAATTGGCCGTAATATGAAAGACCTCTCTGGTATATTAGTGACGCATGAACATAGCGATCATATAAAAGGCATAGGAATCGTTGCCCGTAAGTATAAGCTGCCAATCTATGCGAATGAAAAAACATGGAAAGCGATGGACGGCTTGATTGGGGAAGTACCGCTTGATCAGAAGTTCTCTTTTGACATGGAAACTGTGAAAACCTTCGGCGGCCTGGATATCGAATCCTTCGGGGTCTCACATGACGCAGCGGAGCCGATGTTCTACGTGTTCCATAAAGACGGAAAAAAATTGGTGCTTATCACAGACACAGGCTATGTCAGCGACCGGATGAAAGGGATCATTTCTAATGCTGACGCTTATGTGTTCGAAAGCAATCATGATGTCCAGATGCTGAGAATGGGAAGATATCCATGGAGTGTTAAGCGTCGCATTCTTAGCGATTACGGCCATGTCTCGAATGAGGATGCCGCAGTTGCAATGAGCGAAGTCGCAGGGGATAATACGAAACGGATTTATCTAGCTCATTTAAGCACGGATAACAATATGAAGGACCTTGCCAGGATGTCAGTTAGCCAGACCCTCGAAGGAAGGGGCATCTTAGTTGGAGAACAATTCGATTTGATAGATACAGATCCGAAGACTCCAACCCGCTTGACAGCAATTTAATTTGTTTATGGCAATGAATGAATAGGTAAAGGAGTAAAGGCATCAGGTCTTGATGCTTTTGCTCCTTTTTATTTTTTCAAGGGGCTTATGATTTAGAAATTACCGCCACTGATAGTATAATAATCTGTATAAGAATAACTAACGTATCTATTGGTCAATGAAAGGATTGGTGGACATTGGGTTACTATGATCAGGATTATCAAAGCCGGTATAAACCACAGAACAGAAGTAAAGGCGGCTTTTTCTGGGCCAGCCTGGCAGGCGCAATCATAGGTGCATTATTGGTGATCTTCTCGATTCCCTTATTAGCTAACTTGGATGTGCTGCCATACAAAATTGAACCTCATAATCAAACAGCGGCAACTGACGAAGAACCTTCTGAAGAAAATGAAGAAGGCAATACCACTAAAAAAAATGTATCGATTGATGTTTACTCGCAAATTACCGATGCAGTCGACAAGGCTGGAGATGCAGTAGTCGGCATTACAAATATCCAGGAAAGTACGAGCTTCTGGGGACAATCCCAGGAATCAGGCGGAACAGGATCTGGCGTAGTTTATAAGAAGGAAGGTGACAAAGCCTATATTGTCACAAACCATCATGTCGTGGCGGAAGCCTCCGAACTTGAAGTCAGCCTGAGTGATGGCACGAAAATTCCTGCCAAGCTTTTAGGTAGTGATATCTGGACTGATCTAGCAGTGTTGGAAGTACCAGCTGATGAAATTAAAGTTGTAGCTGAATTTGGCAACTCTGATAAACTGAAGCCTGGTGAGCCAGTCATCGCAATTGGCAATCCTCTAGGGCTAACTTTTTCAGGGTCTGTTACACAGGGGATTATCTCAGGTTTAGAACGGGCGATTCCAGTCGATATCAATCAGGACGGAACTCCCGATTGGCAGGCAGAAGTTTTACAGACAGATGCAGCGATTAACCCCGGCAACAGCGGAGGGGCCTTAATCAATATCGAAGGCCAGGTGATAGGCATTAACTCAATGAAAATAGCACAGAGTGCTGTCGAAGGAATCGGATTATCCATCCCAATTAATTACGCAGCGCCAATTATTGAGGACCTGGAGAAGACAGGTGAAGTGCAGCGGCCATTCATGGGTGTAGAATTGGCTTCCGTAAATGAAATTTCAGCCTACCACCAGGAAAACACGTTGAAGCTGCCAAAGGAAATCAACTATGGTGTCGCAGTTAGAGGCGTACAGCCAAGTTCCCCTGCAGCCGAGGCAGGATTGAAGGAGTATGACGTCATTGTCGAAATGGATGGCGAGGAAATCCGGGATGTTGTTGATCTGCGCAAGCACCTTTACAATAAAAAGAAGGTTGGCGATGACATGCAGGTCAAGTATTATCGAAATGGCCAGCTGGAAGAAACAACAATGAAGCTAGGCGGAGAAACATTATAGTGGCTGTGGATAATAACAGGAGGCGGAATGCTTCCTGTTTTTTTGTGTTAAAATGGTCATTGTGGATAAATTTTATAGTGAATTTAAGCAAATGATAACCATATAAAAAAGAAGCTGAAGGGATGAATGTTATGAAGTATTGCTGCGGTGAACATGTTGAATTAGCGCTGGATGAAGCGGTTGATGAGTTTGAGGTAGCACCTCAATTAACTAAGTTAGAGTCTGTTGATAAGTCGGAGTTTGTCTGTGGATACTGTGGACAACCTGCTGTATATATTGTGGCGAACGAATGATCGCCTACTAAATGTGGATATCGATGTGAATATGTGGATAACTATTGTGTATATCTTGTTTGTAAACTGTTTGTAATCTGTTTGTAAAGTGGGGATGACTGTGAATATCTCGATTGTGACGGTTGGAAAATTAAAAGAAAAATACCTGAAACAGGGGATTGAGGAGTACCTAAAACGACTCGGAAGCTATGCAAAAGTGGAAGTAATCGAAGTACCAGATGAAAAAGCACCGGAGGAATTGAGCGAAACTGAAATGATCCAGGTCAAGCAAAAAGAAGGAGAACGAATCCTCGCAAAAATCGGCCCAGATACATATGTCATCGCTTTAGCCATTAATGGGAAACTCAAATCATCAGAAGAGCTTGCAGACACTCTCGATAAACTAGCGACGTACGGAAAAAGTAAAATCGCTTTTGTCATCGGTGGATCACTCGGTTTGAGTGAAGAAGTACTGAGAAGGTCCGATGAACAATTATCCTTCTCCAAAATGACATTCCCTCATCAATTAATGCGATTAATCCTCGTTGAGCAAATTTACCGTGCTTACAGGATAAATCGCGGCGAACCTTATCATAAGTAATGCTAGAAGTTCTGAAGTAGTTTATACATAGGGATTTAAACAATGTTTATAAATCAGTAATAAATGGAAACACAAGGAATGGAGGGATGAAGATGAAAATACTTATTATTGGTGGAGATGCAGCAGGTATGAGTGCTGCGATGCAAATTGTACGAAACAGCTCTGGGCATGAAATCACTGTATTAGAAAAGGGAGGCGTGTATTCGTATGGACAATGTGGCCTGCCTTATGTTATCAGCGGGAAGATTGAGTCCACAGATCGGTTAATAGCTCGCACTCCGTCTACTTTTAAAAAGAAATATGGCATTGATGCACGTGTATTTCATGAAGCTCAAAACGTAGACATAGAAAATAAAATGGTAAGCGGAATAAACCATAGCAATGGTGACACGTTCAGCCTTCCATATGACCGCCTTCTGATTGCAACTGGTGTAAGCTCGGTCATTCCAGAGTGGGAGGGTGTGACACTTCCAGGTATTTTTTCATTAAAGACCATCCCTGATGCAAAAGCAATCATGGATTATTTGGAAAAAGATATAAATAATGTGACCGTGATTGGCGGCGGATACATTGGACTTGAAATGGCTGAAAGTTTTGCGGAGCTCGGCAAGAAGGTAACCATCATTGAAAGAAATGAGCAATTAGCTAAAATATTCGATACAGACATGGCAGAACTGATTCATGAAGAAGCAGTAAAGCAAAACATTGTGCTAAAAATGGGTGAATCCGTCGAAGCATTCGGTGGAAGTGACCATGTGGAATCTGTGAAAACCGATAAAGGAGAGTATGAAACAGATTTGGTGTTAGTCGCTGTAGGTGTGAAACCCAATACTTCCTTTTTAGAACGAACAGGTATTAAAACCAGTGTAAATGGAGCGATCCAAATAAATGCCTATATGCAAACCAGTATTGAGGATATCTACGCGGCAGGAGATTGTGCCACACAATATCACCGAGTAAAAGAAAAAGATGATCATGTCCCATTGGGGACACATGCCAATAAGCAAGGACAAATTGCAGGATTGAACATGGTTGATGTACATAAAACGTTTAAAGGAATTGTCGGCACTTCAATTATTAAGTTTTTCGATTTAACCCTGGGGAGAACAGGGCTATCAGAAAAAGAGGCAAATATGCTGAACATCCCCTGTGGCTCTGTAACCATTACAGCAACTGATATCGCTGGTTATTATCCGGATGATGAAAAAATGAAATTAAAGCTTGTCTATCATAAAGAGACACTTAAGGTTCTTGGCGGGCAAATCATTGGGGGAAATGGGGTCGATAAACGGATTGATGTACTAGCGACGGCAATTTTTCATTCCATGACGACCGATGAGCTGCTTGATTTAGATTTGGCGTATGCTCCCCCGTATAATGGTGTATGGGATCCTGTTCAGCAAGCAGCTAGGAGAGTAAAGTAGCTGGTAAGAGCGCAAATAAATGCTCATTAATTCCAGGATGATTAAGTAAAGGATCGATGTCTTCACCTATAAGTTGAAATGTTATGGAGTTACTGAAATACAAGCTTTTTCTGTGACCTCTCATATCAAAAGTAATGACTTTAAATATTGAGACAAGTCCTCAAACTGGTACTCTAACATTAACAGAAGTTAGGGGAGAGGGTGGATAAACAATTTGGGAAAACCCTCGCCCTTAGTTGTAAAATATAGATTCGTTACATCTATATCGATCATCGTCATATAAATTTCACCTGCATTCGTAAGAAACTATCCTTAAATGTATTATTCTTTTTCCTCTCCCACTTGCCGTAAATATTGTTTATCGTTCATAAATAATCGCCAAAAGTAGAAGAAGCCAGGAAACAGAATCAAAAATCCTACAATGTAAGTAGTAAAGACGGCCCTAAACGAATTTGGATCGGTAAAAGCTTCCTGAATGGTTATTTCAGGGTAAATGATATATGGCAAGTGTGCTTTCCCATACACATAACTAGCAACTAAATACTGAAGGATAGTAGCTACAACAGCAAGCCGAGGCATTCCACGAACGCCCTTATCAGCGAAAGATGGCAGAAACAAACCCAATCCAGCAATCAAAAAGAATCCGATAGATAACCAAAGCAGAGGTAAATCTGCTATCATTCGATCATATAGCCAGGGAGCCTCATTTCTTAATGTGAGCATAATCAAAAATGCCATAGCTAAGGAAAGAGGGCCAAAAATCTGTCCATCCTTAAGATAAACTTTGTATGCATGCATCTCTCTAGATACCTTGGAGTAGTCAGCTAATAGTAAGGAAGATAAAAAGAGTGTACTGCTAATGGCAAACCCGATGAATGCATAGGTATTGGGACTTGTGAAAAGGCTGGCAAGGTCTAGATTGGCAACTCCATCTACATGGTCAATAGCTTGACCATGTGTAATTGGTAATACGCTTATTAAAATTCCCGGAATGATAATGCCGGTAATGCCTGATATATACGTAAGAGGCTTTCTATATTCAGTTGCAATATTGGAAAAAACCAAGAAAGCACTTCGTAGAGCCAATAGCAGTAAAATTGCACTCCCCGGAATGATGAGGATTGTCCCTAAAGTATAGGTTGCTTTAGGGAAAAGGCTATACAAAGCAACTACTAAAGCAACGATAAAGGTATTCGTCACTTCCCATGTTGGTGATAAATAACGATTCGCTACATTGGTAGCTGTTGTTTTGTCTCTATTAATGTAGACCATTGACCAAAAACCGGCACCAAAATCCATCGTTGCCATTACTGCATAAATAAATACAAATCCCCAAAGTACCGTGATCGCTAAAAGTGCATCTGTCATTTTGTTTCCTCCTAAGAATTCGAACCGTATAGAGGGATCCCCTTATTCTCCGCTCTTTCAAAGTCATCTAATACCGTATTTTTTCTAAAGTAGTACAGAAGCACGGAAACAACGGCAATTCCTAAAATAATATAGACACTAAAAAACAAGATGGAAATGGCTCCTAAATTTGTTGCGGAAGTAGCAGCATCAGCTGTTTTTAAAATGCGATAAATAACCCAGGGCTGACGGCCTGTACACGCAAATATCCAGCCACATTCAATGGCAACGATTGCTAAAGGACCTGAAAGAACCAGTATCCAAAGGAAAAATTTTGGCCATTGTTCCTTCTTTAAAATCCATTTCCATGCGATTCCAAGTAAAGCTATTAAGATGAGAAATGTGCCAATGAACACCATTACATTGAAAAGGGTATGAATGAATAAAGGTGGCCAAAGCTCTTCAGGAAAGTCATTTAAGCCCACAACGACTGTATCAAAGCTGTTTCCTGCCAAGAAGCTTAATGCCCAGGGAATCTCTATCCCCCACTTCACCTCTTGCGTTTCTCTATCGGTGAATCCGCCTATAGCTAAGGGAGCGTGCGATTGAGTCTCGAATAATCCTTCTGCAGCTGCTAGTTTTTCCGGCTGGTATTCATGTAAATATTGAGCGGCTGCATGCCCATTAATTGCAGTCAGGAAAGAAAAGATTCCTCCCATTACAAGGCTGATCATCAGCGCTTTTTGGTGGAAACGATAGAGTCGTGATCCATATTCGTTTCGTAACATTTTAAAAGCTGAAACAGATGCAACGATAAATGCTCCTACAACATAAGCAGAAACTGCCACATGCAAGGCTGTAACCGCAAAGCCTGGGTTGAAAAAGGCTGCCCAGGGATCAATGTCTACAATTTGCCCGTTTTCATAACGGAAACCAGCTGGGGTTCCTTGAAAGGCATGCACATTCGTGATTAATACGGCAGAAGCCAATGCTCCTAAAGCAACTAAGATAAGGCTTAAAACCCTCAACCAAGGAGAAATCCTTTCAGCTGCATAAACATAAATAGACATAAAAAGTGCTTCAATGAAGAAAGCATATATTTCTATTTGAAAAGGCAGTGGCATTACTCGCCCAATGACTTCCATGAAACCTGGCCACAATAGCGACAGCTGAACACCAGCTATAGTACCTGTCGGTATACCTACACCAAGCAGAACAGCAAATGCTTTCGTCCAACGTTTGGCCA
Organism: Mesobacillus selenatarsenatis SF-1; assembly: GCF_000813125.1. Classification (GTDB taxonomy): domain Bacteria; phylum Bacillota; class Bacilli; order Bacillales; family Cytobacillaceae; genus Mesobacillus; species Mesobacillus selenatarsenatis. The sequence continues at coordinate 5,400 of NZ_BASE01000029.1, read as the reverse complement.
TTACAACATACTCATAGTTCTTAGTTTTCTGGTAGATTAATTCTGCTGTAAGAATCATTAAAGGCAAGCCGACACCAATCGTTGCAAATATGATATGGAAGGCCATAGTAGTGCCAAATAACGAGCGTGCAATAAGAACATTGTCCATGATGTTTTTGTCCCTTCAAAGAATTTATACCTAACTATTATTTTCATTGTTAAAAAATATATGTACAAAAAAAGGAAGAATAGGGTAGATAAGTAAAAATACCTAATGCAATAATCAAAGGGTATGAAAAAGGGGGAAAGTATTAATAAAAAATCATGCTAAAAAAAGCATGTTTTAGTTACGGTGCTACCAAATTAAGTTCATTTTTATAAATCTTTACTAACAAAATCCTCTTTTTATTGCCGATTTTAAAGGTAAAGCAACAGTTTACTGAAAGACCTAATAAAATATGTATTAACACAAGTAAAGGTTGGGTTAAGATAAGGGTAGTTATTTAATTGGAGGATATAAATGATAAAAATTATGGCTGATTCAACTTGTGATTTATCGAAGGAAGTACTTGAGTTATATGATATTAGCTTAGCTCCGTTGACAATAAATATAGAGGGTAAACTTTATAAAGATAGAGTGGATATAGAACCGAATGATTTTTATGGAATGTTGGAAGGGTTATCTGAGCATCCAACAACAGGGATGCCAAGTCCTGAAGAATACCTTAAGATCATAAAGAAAGCTGTGAATGATGGATGCAATGAAATACTATGTGAATGCATGTCAAGCGGAACAAGCGGTGCCTATCAATCAGCTGTGATAGCAAAAGATTATTTCTATGAGGAATCGCCTGATTCGGCTGTTAAAATTCATATAGTCGATTCTAAATCCATGAGTCATGGCAGCGGCTGGTTAATCATGAAGAGTGCGATGATGCGAGAGCAGGGGGCATCATTTGAAGAAATCGTTGATTTTAATGAAACTTACAAAACAAAAGTAAAACACTTCCTTTCTGTTGATGATTTAAATCATTTAATCAAGAGTGGCAGACTCACGAATGCAAGTGCATTTATAGGCAAGATTCTGATGCTTAAACCAATCATGACGATGAAGCAAGGAAAAGGAGCAATCATTGCAAAGGAAAGAGGCCGTAATAAAGTACTGAAGCATTATGTTCAAGAGTTTATTAAACGAAACGACAAGGAGATGACAGAGTTTATTCTCATTGGCTATACATCGGATAAGACCGTTGCTGAAACGCTAAAAGAAAAAATCCGGGAAGAAGCAGGATTTTCAGGTGCTATCCATATCATGCAGATGGGAGTTTCCGTTGGAACCCATGTAGGTCCGGGAGCCATTTCAATGTTTTTCATAGAGAAATGAGATTAAAGTGAATTTCAGTTTGGGTCTGACGCTTGCTTTTAGAAACATCAAGGTTCTTGTTATTTACGCAGTCGAATTAAGGCTGCGACTTCACGTATCTTTGAGCAGCAGACAATTCATGGAATAGTTTTAGAAGAGATACTGTTTAATAACGGTATCTTTTTTTCGGGAAAGCGTTCACTTCAGTACTTCTGGCGAGTGCAAGATTAGGGTTTTCAATTTTGGCTGCATAGGGGGCAAAAACCAATATCATAGTTAATTGTTTTAGGTTACTGTTTTTACTTTTGTTTGCTCCTAAACCATATGGAGAGACTTCTCACTTTTTTACTATGGAAAAATAGTTTATAATTATCAGTAAATAGTAGATATTTTAATATGTAAGTCATTATAATAGATTATGTTATGGTTTGAACATGGACGGAAAAGGTGTGCTCCTAGGTGAGATCGAAGCAGGCGCACCTACTCAAATATAAGGGATAAGGAAGGGTATAATGAGCAACGTACAGAAAGCAACAGACGTTATCTTAATTGGTGCCGGAGTCATGAGTGCGACGTTGGGATCCTTACTGAAAGAGTTAGCACCAGAATGGGACATTAAAGTGTTTGAAAAACTAGCTTCTGCAGGTGAAGAGAGCTCCAATGAGTGGAATAATGCGGGTACTGGGCACGCTGCTCTGTGTGAGTTGAATTATACACCTGAAAAACCCGACGGATCGATAGATATTAGCAAGGCAATTAACGTAAATGAGCAGTTTCAAATTTCAAGACAATTTTGGTCTTATCTTGTTAAAAGCAACTTGATCCGTAATCCTCAGGACTTTATCAGGGCGCTGCCTCATATGAGTTTAGTAGAAGGCGAAAAAAATGTTGAGTTTTTGAAAAAACGATTTAAAGCGCTTTCAGATATCCCTATGTTTCAGGGAATGGAATACTCAGAAGACCCTGAGAAACTTAAAGAATGGATTCCATTAGTCATGGAAGGACGTACATCGAATGATTCAATTGCAGCAACCAAAATTGATTCAGGAACGGATGTGAATTTTGGTGCGTTAACTCGTATGTTGTTTGATCATTTGGAGAGTAAAAATGTCGAGATTAACTATAACCATAGTGTAAAAGATATCAATCGTACAAGTGATGGATTGTGGGAACTGAAAGTGCAAAACCTTGAAAGCGGTAATACTGAATATCATACTGCGAAATTCATTTTTATCGGGGGCGGGGGTGGAAGTCTGCCATTACTGCAAAAGACAGGTATTCCTGAATCAAAACGTATTGGCGGATTCCCTGTTAGTGGACTGTTCATGGTTTGCAACAATCCAGAAGTAGTAGAAAAGCACCATGCAAAGGTGTACGGAAAAGCCAAGGTAGGCGCTCCTCCGATGTCAGTTCCGCATCTTGATACAAGATTTATCGATAATAAGAAGAGCTTGCTGTTTGGACCGTACGCCGGTTTCTCGCCAAAGTTCCTGAAAACAGGATCGAATATGGATTTGATTGGATCAGTAAAACCGAATAATGTGATTACTATGTTGGCAGCAGGCATGAAAGAAATGGCATTGACTAAGTACCTGATCGAGCAAGTGATGCTCTCTCATGAAAAACGGATGGAAGAACTCCGTGAGTTTATTCCTAATGCCAAGAGCGAGGACTGGGGAATCGTGGTGGCAGGACAGCGTGTCCAGGTCATCAAGGATACCGACACTGGCAAAGGGACACTACAGTTCGGTACAGAGGTTGTAAGCGCCTCTGATGGCTCAGTAGCGGCATTGCTAGGTGCATCCCCTGGTGCGTCCACTGCCGTTAACGTCATGCTGGAAGTGTTAGAAAAATGCTTCCCTGAGCAAATGTTCAATTGGAAGGATAAAATAAAAGAAATGGTTCCTTCTTATGGTGTATCACTAGTGGATAACCCGGAACTGTTCCATGAAATCCATACTTCTACAGCGAAGATGCTTGGTCTTAGCGAAAAAGAAAGGGTCTATAGTTAATTCTGTATGACCTTAACTAAAAATACCTTCAATCCCAAAATGGATTGAAGGTTATTTTAAATTTTCGGAAGCTTTGATCCAAATGGAGCAGGTAAATCATTTATACAGAAATACTTTAAAGTTCTCTTTCTTATCCAAGGTGGCAAGCAGAACGTTTTTTACGTCTGTCTGATACAATGTTTCTAAAGTTGAAGCAACCCAGGTTTCATCCTTCTGTACTTGATTTAATACCTCAAAATTTATCTTACCTTCTTTAATGATTGTCCTGGGGAAATCGAATGGTTCTGATGCTATTTGGATGGAGGAGGGTGTTAGCGGATCATATTTTGGTTCTAAAAAAACGGACAATTTTCCGTCTGCCTCCCAAATCGCTAAGGCTACTTTTTTCACATCTTCTACTTTTTTTTCACGCAGCTCTTCCAATAAAACATCAATGGATATTTTAGCTTTCTTCAAACCTTTATTAAGTATCTCACCATTTTGTACAATGGTAATCGGTGCGTGATTAAGCAGCCTTCTAAACCATGGGAACTTGAGAATCAAAAAAATTCCGGTGAGATACAAGGCTAATAATACCGTAGTCGTAATTATCGATCCCTTTAGCCCAAGGTTTTCATCTGATAGGGGATGGGCTATAATGTTCCCAATTACCAAAGCAATAGCAAAATCCAGTGGCCTTAATTGGGAGATGGCACGTTGACCTAACGCTCTGGTGACTATTAGCAGGAATGAAAAACCAACAATAGCTCTAAGAGCCCACTGGATGCTAGTTAACGTTTCCTGTCCTTCAAAAAAATCCACTAAAGTCACATCCCTTTCCGCATAGCTACCACTTAGTTTATCTCTCATATTCCTCTATTAATCCAAATGATTGGATTCGTTATAAAAAGTATATCGGAAAAATAATTAAGTTGTAGATTCAGAAGAAGAACCTATGGACAGGACTTTAGGGAATGGTGTGGCAAGATGGGTTAGAAGAGTTGTTTTGACGTTCTAGTGTCTGTATAAATTAAAAAGAAAAGTCACTTTGCTACCGTTAGGAGCGCAGTGACTTTTCTTTTTAATTAATTTCGGATCAAATAATCAAACGCACCTAATGCTGCTGTTGCACCTGATCCCATTGAAATGATGATTTGTTTGTATGCACTGTCTGTGCAGTCGCCTGCAGCGAAGACACCTGGAAGGTCTGTAGCGCCGTGCTTGTCTACGACGATCTCACCGAAGCGAGTGCGTTCAAGCGTGTCGCCAAGCCATTCTGTGTTCGGTACAAGGCCGATCTGGACGAATACACCTTGTAATTCAACATGGTGTTCTTCTCCTGTTGCACGGTCAATGTAGGTGATACCGTTCACTTTGTCAGTTCCGGTAATTTCACTTGTTTGAGCGTTAGTCACAACTGTGACGTTCGGAAGGCTGTGCAGACGGTCTTGTAAAACTTGGTCAGCTTTGAGCTCTGGGTTGAACTCAATCACTGTTACATGCTTTACGATACCTGCAAGGTCGATTGCTGCTTCAACACCTGAGTTTCCTCCGCCGATAACAGCAACGTCTTTTCCTTCAAACAATGGTCCGTCACAGTGAGGGCAATAGGCAACGCCTTTGTTCTTGAACTCGGCTTCTCCTGGTACGTTGACATTGCGCCAGCGAGCACCAGTTGAGATGATGACAGTCTTACTTTTAAGAACTGCACCATTTTCCAATTCAAGCTCAATCATGTCCTTCTTTTCCAAACGCTTTGCACGCTGAAGGTTCATGATATCAACACCATACTCTTTAACATGCTCTTCAAGACTGGCAACAAGCTTTGGACCTTCTGTGTGCTTCACACTGATGAAGTTCTCAATGCCCAAAGTATCCATTACCTGCCCGCCGAAACGATCAGCAACAATCCCTGTACGGATGCCTTTACGTGCCGCGTAGATGGCTGCACTTGAACCTGCAGGGCCGCCGCCGACAACAAGAACATCGTATGGATCTTTGTCAGTCAGCTCGGACGCATCAGGACCAGAACCCATTTTAGCAAGGATTTCTTCCAGTGACATACGG
>NZ_BASE01000030.1 GCF_000813125.1 Mesobacillus selenatarsenatis SF-1 | reverse complement strand
TTTATTTTGCTCTTTATGTAAGGCTCTTTTCTCAAACTTTGTGTTATTGAATACAAAATGGGATGAATCACCTATTTTTTTTGGTAAAGTTGACTCTTCTTATGAGAAGAGAGCATTCACCTGCAAAACGGTAATATATTACGTTAAAATCGGCTTTAGGATTTTAACATCAAATCTTTACGAAAACAGCCTTATGTAAAATTATTTCCTGCCGTTAATCTGGAACAAAATCATTTCAATAAGCATTTCTTTTTTCATGCCGCCAGTTTTCATTTGGTAATCCGCGTCAGCAAGAAGCTTCATGATCCTGGTCAATTCCTCATCAGAAAACGATCCTGCCTGCCCCGCTGCCAATTTCACCCTGAAAGGATGGACTTTCAAAGTCCCGGCAATCTGCTGCTGGCCATACCCTTTTCGAGCAAGCTCCTTCACCTGGTATATTAGCCTGAATTGCCCCGTAATCACGGCAAGAATCTTAATCGGTTCTTCGTTTTGTTTTAACAAATCATAATAAATCCTTAAGGCTGACTCTACATTTCGATGGACAACCTTGTCGACCAGCGAAAAAATATTCTGTTCCAACGACCTTGCAGTCAGTCGGTCGACAATCTCCCTGCTGATTGGCTCGTTTTCTCCCGCATAAAGCGCAAGTTTATCAATTTCAGAAGTCAGCATGAACAAATTCGTACCCGCAAGCGTCAATAGAAGCTCGATTGCATCATTATCAATTATAGCTCCATTTACCTGAGCGCGTTCTTCTACCCAGACTTTTGTTTCTTGTTCACTCAGCTTCTTGGCTTCGATGACCGTAGCTTTCCGCTTTAACTCCTTAGTCACTTTCTTTCGTTCGTCCAGTTTCTCGTAAGGTGCAGAAAAAACAACAATTGAGTATGGCGCAGGCTGTGAAAGATATTCCTCCAGTTTCGCTAAGTTATGCTCAACCTTTCCTTTTGACTTTTCCGATGTCAAAAATACAGGATTCTGAAGGATGACCAATCGTTTCTCTCCCATGAACGGGAAAGTTTCAGCATCTTCCAGCGCTGCCTCAATTGGTGTTTCTTCCAAATCGTAAACTGAATAATTGAAATCTTTTTCTTCGTCATCCAAAACATTGTCCACCAGGAGTTGTTTTGTTTCATTTATTAGAAAGGTTTCTGTTCCAAACATTAAATAGACAGGATCCACCTGTTTTTTGCTTATTTTTTTCCAAATGTCCAATACCACTTTTTTCCGCTCCGTTCAATCCAGTTTTGCCATATATCTATCGTAAAGAAGCTTGGACATTTTGACAAGCATTCTAAGGGAATTGGCCCCCTATCCGGACCAATTCCCCTATTTATATTGAACGCTGAGATATAAGGCCTAGGATACTTATATCTCAACGGTGCATCATGGTAAGATTATTTTAGCCGCAGACGGGAAAAGTATTTGTGACAACTCTTGGTACATTGACACACATATAGGAAGGCAGCAAACTTTGGTTTAATTTTTCAATTACAATGCTGCGCAGAGAACACTGGATTTTTTAATTTGAATCGCTTATACTATTATAGAATTATTAGGGGGGATTGACTGTGAATCAATTCGAAGAAAATGTCCAAAGTAATCGCAATGACGCTGTTGACTCAGGTGTTGGATTCATCGTTTCTTTTGGATTCTTTGCAACAATGTTCATTATTGCGACAGTCGTGCAGTTAATCGGGAGTTAATCACGGCTACATAGGATAAACTTTTGGAGACTGCATTTAACAAAATGCAGTCTCTTATCATGTTCATGTGATTTTCGGGGGAGAGAACTATTTGTTCTTGCTATATACTATGGAAGATGTGTTGTAAACGTTCCTGAATTGTCTTTAAACCTGTAAATGATTGCACCATCTTCATCGGTCCTGAAAATCTGCATGCCACGTTCTTCTAACCTTTTGATGACTTCTTCGCCGGGATGGCCATACCGGTTATTCTCTCCTACAGAAATGACTGCAAAATCTGCGTTCGTTCTTTCCAGAAAAAATTCTGAACTGGAGTATTTGCTGCCATGATGCCCGATCTTTAAAACATCTATGTCAATGTCCTTTATTTTCCTGGCCATTGAATTTTCTCCTTCAATGCCCAGATCTCCTGTAAAAAGCCACTTTTTTCCGCCAATAGCTGCAAGCAGTACAATTGACTGGTCGTTTCGCTCCCCAACGGTTACGCTTGGATTAAGAATCATAAATTCGCCTCCAGCAGTTGTCCATCCAGTGCCTAAACCGGCTACATAAATGTCTGTTCCCTTCTTTCTGGCCAACTGGATAATATCCTCCTCTAATACAGATCTATCTGAAACACGCGGTATTATCAGCTGTTTTACGCGTATTTCCTCCAACAAAGCGACAGCTCCCCCTATATGATCCGCGTCCCCGTGGGTCAAAATCAATTTATCCACAGTCCTGACCCCTTCACTTTTTAAAAATGGAACGACAATTTTCTTGCCGGGATCATACTGACTGCTTCTCTGCTGCCACTTTTCTTTTTCGAAAGGCATGACACCTCCTGTATCTATAAGATAATTGCCCTGATTATACGGCATTCTGATGAAGATGCTGTCACCTTGCCCGACATCCAGGAAGGTGATTTGCCCATGTGGATTCAAATACGGTAATAATATTTGCAGTAATAGAGGAAGTAACGGCAAGGTAAAAAGCCATAGAGGAGGTTTTAACTTTTAAAAATAAAACCTTCCCATTTGAAAAAAAATAGTGGAATCAAAATGATTTGCACAATAAGTAAAAATGGCTCAAGCTTACCAATAATGATGGTTGACATCGGGAGCTCAGACAGTTTTATGGCTAAAAGGTTTACATGGTGTACGAGGTCCTCAAAGAAGTACAAATAAAAAGAAGGCAACTCTCCCAGAAGCAACAAAATTACATAGGAAATCAACAAAAGCGGAAGCAATACGAAAGAGAAGAGCGGCACGAACAGGAGATTGGCAAAAATCGATATGGCAGAGACTTCATAGAAAGAAGCAAGGATGACAGGAAGGCTTGACAGCTGAGCTATAAAAGAGGCCGCAGCAGTCTTCTTTACAAACGAATTAAAACCTTTCAGAATAACCGGTGCTGAAATGACCAGAGAGAAGCTGACAGCGAAGGAGAGTTGGAACCCTATATCAAAGATGATACTCGGCTGGATAAGTGCCATGAGCATAAAGGTTGCTGAAACTGCGTCAAGGGGCGTCATGTGGAGCGATAATCGCCGTGAGCCAATCAACATAATCAGCATCGCGGCTGCCCTGACTACCGGAGGAGCTAGCCCGGTAATAACTGCGTAAACCGGCAAGTAGGCCATTAACAAAATTTCAGTTTTTTCCTTCGTCACCCCCATCCTGATACAAATAAAATAAATCATACCAGTAAGCAAGCCAACATGCAGGCCGGAAATAGCCAGCAAATGGACGATCCCTATTTTCTGGTAAGATCGTTCTGTTTCGGGGTTGAATAGATTTCTTTCTCCAAAAACCAGCGCTGCAGCGAGGGCGGAAGTTTCATCTGGCAAAGTTTCTTTTATCCTGGCAATTTCATTATGCCTAAAGGCTTTTAATGCAGTTAAAATTCCATCTGATTGTTGATAACAGGTTTCCAGAGACAGTTTGTCGACATCAAAGATCCAGAAAATATCGTTCAGTTGAAGATAAGCTTTGTAATCGAATGCATTGGGATTTCGGGCAGGAGATGGACGATTAAGGACCCCGGACGCTGCACATGCCATTCCAGGAGTAAGAAGTGTTTGGATAATATGTTGTTCGGTATTTGACTTGATTCTGTATTTGACAACCAGTTTTTCATTAGTAGGCAATGCTTTTCCGTAAGCAAAAAGCAAGTCACCGTCCAGTTTGATTTCATCGTCAAATAATATCAGGAAGTTTTTTTCATTGCCAGTTAAAATTGATTCAGAATGTGACTCTGAATACCCCGCGGCCATAAAAATGAGGTAGCAGCCCGCCATAAGCACAAGTGTGGAAGCAGGGAGTTTCTTCAGCTTTTTTAACAGGATCATATTAAGCAGGAACAATCCCCCGTATATGAACTTGTTTTCAGTAATGGTCAAAAGACCCAGTAAGGAGACAGCTGCAAGGTAAAACAGCTGTCCTTTAATAGGCCAAAATCGATTTGGCAACATATTCTCTTTTCCTTTATTAAGTTATTTAGATAAGTGGACAACCTCAACATCCCTTAAGAAAAGTTCATTATACTTGTTAGGATAGGCGCTGCGGTATACGATTCTTGTAATCCCTGACTGTGCAAGTGTCTTGGAGCATTTTTCACAAGGCTCGTGGGTAACAAAGGCTGTTGCTCCCTTTAAAAGTCCTCTGTCGGCATGGATGACGGCATTCTCTTCAGCGTGAAGGGTCCTTATGCATCTTCCCTGTTCGTTAATCAGGCAGCCGGCATCCTCACAGTGGTCATGGCCATGTATGGAGCCGTTGTAACCAGTTGATACAATGTGCTTGTCCTTTACAATGACACAGCCTACATGCAGCCTGGGGCAGGTAGAGCGTGTCCCAACTTCTTCAGCGATATCCAAAAAGTATTCATCCCAACTCTTTCGTTCCATGCTGTAATCCCCCTTTAAAAGCTCAAAAAATGTACAGGTATTTTAAATAAACCCTTTCCATGTATCTAATTTTAATACTAATCATCAAAGAGTCAATTTCAATACATCTATTTTACCGAAATCAAGTCCTTCAATTTTTCGAAAGTCTTATCACCAATTCCGCTGATTTCTTTTAAATCCTCGATTGATTTGTACGGACCGTTCGATTCGCGATATTCAATAATGGCCTCTGCTTTTGCAGGACCTATCCCCGGCAATGTCTGGAGCTCACTGGACCCGGCAGAGTTCAGGTTCACTGTCCCATTTTCTGCCGTCTCCCCCACCTGTACAGGGAGGACGGCATTAACATCCTCGCCGATTCGCGGTACATATATGGCCATTTCGTCCTGAACATATAACGCGAAATTGATGGCAGCCGTATCGGCGTCCTTCGCAAGCCCTCCTGCCAGTTCAATTAGGTCCACCACCCTTCCTCCCTCATAGATTTCGTAAACGCCAGGGTTTTCGACTGCGCCTTTGATGTCAGCCATCATGACCATTATTTTTTCCTCGACATTCGATTCATCTTTTTCATCACTGTTAGTTTCGACATCTGCAACCATAGCTACAGTTCCTTCATTCATTTCAGTTAATTCATCTTCTTTATCAAAGGATGAATAAAGAAAAAATAATACAGCCGTTATTCCTGCAATAACATAGATTTTGTTTTCTCTGATCCAGTCCACAAACGGTCAACACCTTTCTATATGTCATAAACTAAAACTTGAAATCATATGGATATAGGAGAATAAATGTACGAAGGAGGGAAGGGTTATGAAAATAGGGATTATAGGCACAGGGAATATGGGGAGAATTCTCGCCGAAGCTCTCATTGATGGGAATGCCGTTTCCCCTTCTTCAATGATGATCACAAATAGGACATTATCAAAAGCTTTAGAGATTAAAAAAATATATCCTGGCTTATCGGTTGGCGAGAATGCTGTAGAAGTTGCAGAAAACGCTGATGCAATTTTCGTATGCGTTAAGCCCCATCATGTTTTAGGAGTCCTCAAGACCATCAATCCTGTGCTCACAAGGGATAAATGTGTAATTTCCATAACAAGCCCAATTAGTGTAGGGCAAATAGAAAGCAAAGTGGATTGTTCTGTCATGAGAATCATTCCAAGCATTACAAACAGAGCGCTTGCAGGTATCTCACTTTTCTCGTTTGGAACTCGATGCACGACCGAATGGAGGGAAGCATTATTTACCCTTTTCAAAAAGGTATCTGTTCCACTGGAAATCGAGGAGAATATCACAAGAGTGGCATCAGATATTGTCAGCTGCGGTCCAGCTTTCTTCAGTCACCTTGTTCAGAGTTTTATCAATGGGGCGGTCAAGGAAACGGAAATTGATCAGGAAACTGCCACCAAACTATCAAGTGAGATGCTGATTGGTTTAGGAGAATTATTGAGTCAAAATCATTATACTTTACAAACTTTACAGGAAAAGGTTTGCGTTAAAGGCGGCATAACAGGAGAAGGAATCAAGGTACTTGAAAGCGAAACGGGAGATATGTTTGAACAGATATTTCAGGCTACTCATAAAAAATTTGCAGAAGAACTGGAAAAAACGAAGGAACAATTCGGTCCCTAAAAGATTTCGCTATTGGCCTTTATAATCCTCCTATATAAATGTGACAAATTTAGCACAAGAAAGGCTCCCAAAGAATCGGGAGCCTTTCTACTTTATTTCTTTACCATCGCAAAAAATAAACGCTCAGCTGTTGGCTCGGGAGCTTTAAGTGAATAGTCCCCGGTAATCTCAATACTCTCAAAGCCGGCTTGCTCTAACCATTTTACATAGGAATCCTTTGGATATGTACGCTGGTAATGCAATTCATCGACTCGGTCATACTTTCCGGCTCCTTCATCCAAGACGAAAAAGGTGAGCTCATGTTCAACACTGTAAGCGCCTTCCCCCTTGAAGCTATTCCAAATATATGTGATTTCTTCATCATCCCAGGTAAATGTCGCGTCTGAGAAAATCTGTTCCATTTTATAGACAGAATGGATATCAAACAGGAATAAGCCCCCTTTTTTCAAAAGGCGGGACACCCCTTCGAATGTCTGGCGGACTGCCTGTTCATCCTCTAAATAATTCAGCGAATCACAAAAGATGCCAATGATATCAAATTCACCTAAATCATCAAGCTCTGTCATGTCCTGCTGAAAAAATTGTATTGGCAGCGATAGCGCCTGAGCTTTCGACTGGGCTACTGAGAGCATATCACTTGATAAATCCGCGCCGGTCACATCAAAGCCTTTTTGCGCAAATCTTACAGATAGCTCCCCGGTTCCGCATGCGAGGTCGAGGAGCTTCATTCCGTTCACTTGATATTTCTCTTTGTATGCCTCTACAATCGAAACCCATTCATCATAGGGAACATCCTGCATGAGCTCATCATACAAATAAGCGAACCTTTCGTAAGACATTAATTAAGCTCACTCTGCACGTTTTCGATCGGAGCATCTCCCCATAGGCGCTCAAGGTTATAGTAGCTTCGCTCTTCTTTGTGGAAGACATGGACAACAACATCACCGATATCAATCAGCACCCACCTTGCTTCGTCAAAACCTTCCATTCTCTTAAGATTATATCCCTGTTCTTCTGCTTTTTCTCTGATTTCACGGGCAATAGCCTGTACCTGCTTATCAGAATTTCCGTGGCAGATGACAAAGTAATCGGCAATCAATGAGATGCCTTTCATATTCAGTACCATAATATCTTCTGCTCTTTTATCGTCTGCTGCTTTTACCGCTGTTATTAATAATTCGCGCTCACTCATTAAATCAACCTCCTGAATTTTGTACGATGCTGTTGTATGCATTAAATGTATCTGGAAAGACCGGCTGGTTTTTCTTCATTAAAAATTGAATTGTATTTTTCATTGATTGAGTCAATGCTCTGTCCAAATCATTCTCTGCCAGTTCCCTTACTTCATCCACTCCTGGAAAATGGCGGCCTGGCTCAATATAGTCAGCCAGATAGATGACTTTATCAAGAAGCGTCATGCCAATCCTTCCTGAAGTATGGTAACGGATTGCATCAAGAATTTCCTTGTCGTCGATTCCGGCTTCCTTTTCTGCGAGGAACGCCCCGACTGGCGCATGCCAGAGTTCACTGTTAAACTCAAGCAAGATTGCAGGCATTTTTTGTTCCTCAATGATTTGTCTCATTTCATCCTTCGGGCGGAATTTAGCATAATCATGAAAAATAGCAGCCAGTTCCGCTTTCTTTATATCTGCTCCATATTTCCCGGCCAGTTTGATGGCTGTCTCCATCACGCCAAGAGTATGCTGATAGCGGTGTTCAGTTAGTTGTGGCTTCACTATCTGAAGTGCTTGTTCACGTTCCATATAAACCATGCTCCTCTATATAAACCCTGACCGGATCAGGAAGCAGATAGCGTATGCTCCGGCCGTCCCTCACTCTGTCTCTAATCATACTTGAAGAGATGTCCATTTGTGGTGTTTCTGCATAAAGAATATCATAAGGTGAATCAGTACTGTATGATGGCCTGCTGACACCCACAAACTTGACCATTTTCAATAATTCATCTATTTTATGCCATTTTGGCAGATATTCAACCATATCACCACCAATGATAAAGTGGAAATCGGTTTCTTTATACATATCTTTTAATATTTTCATCGTTTCAAACGTGTAAGATGGACCGCTTCTCTCGAGCTCTGCTTTTTCAATCCTGAATTGCTGGTTATCAGCAATAGCAAGCCCGAGCATAGCCAGCCTGTCTGATTGGCTGATGGGCTCATCTACAGTTTTGTGCGGCGGTACCTGATTTGGCATGAACCAAATCTCATCCAGCCCATAAGCATGTAACACTTCATTCGCAATAACTAAATGTCCGGTATGCGGCGGATTGAAGGTTCCGCCTAAAATGCCAACTTTTTTCAAACAGGCACCTCCCAGTATTTATCTTGGAAGAACGATTTGCTTATTTTCACGGGACTCTTTGTATAAAACAATGGTATTACCAATTACCTGGACAAGCTCTGCCTTAGCACCGCGAGACAGCTGTTCAGCCACAGTATCCCTGTCTTCGTCACAGTTCTGCAGGATGCTGACCTTAATCAATTCTCTCGCTTCCAGCACATCTGCGATTTGCTTGATCATATTTTCATTTACCCCACCTTTTCCAACTTGAAAAATCGGAGTAAGATGATGGGCTTTCGATCTTAAAAAACGTTTCTGCTTACCTGTTAACATATGTTAACCTCCTAAATTTCTTAAAACATTCATTTCCATTCTATTAACGTCAGGAAAAATCCCTGTCCATATTTCAAAAGCAAGCGCTCCCTGGAACACAAACATCCCCACACCATTCTGGACAGCAGCTCCCATTCTGGCAGCTTCTTTTAAAAACTTTGTTTGCAATGGATTATAAATTATATCACTAACTATCGTATTTCGGGTTATGTTTTCAGGAGACAGCGGCAAACTTTCTGTATCTGGCACCATACCAATAGAAGTTGTCTGTATGATTAGCTGATATTCAGCAAGTGACTTTTCAGCCGCTTCTCGGCCAATAACATTTGATTCCACTTTGAAAGGGCAAGAGTTGACAAGCTCTTCAGCCTTTTCGGGAGTGCGATTATACAGGTCAATTCGCTCGATCCCGGCCTGGGCCATCGAAAAGTAAATGCCCCTCGAAGCTCCCCCTGCACCAATAATCAAAGCTGATCTTGAACCAAGATCAGCAGCCATGTATTCAAGCCCTTTTACAAAGCCAGGACCATCCGTATTATAGCCTACCAGAAGGCCATTCTCATTTTTTACTGTGTTGACCGCTCCTATCGCTCTTGCTAAAGGATCAACTTTATCCAGGAGAGAGATGATATCTGTTTTATGTGGAATTGTTACATTGAATCCACTCACACCCAGCGCTTTCAAGCCTTTCACAGCCTTCTCTAGATTCCCCTTGCTCACATGGAAAGGCAAATAAACCGCATCTATTCCATAAAGATCAAATAAATCATTGTGCATGGCAGGAGACATCGAATGAGCGATAGGATCTCCGATGACACCGAACAGCTTTTTCATTACATCTCCCGCCCTTTCTTTTTGATTTGGTCCTGCTAAACAACGTTCCTAAATAAGTGACCTTCTCAGCATTACATGAACACCTTTAGGAACATGCGCCGCGATTTTTGCGCCCGCATCATTGACCGTTATCCAACCAAGTCCTGAAAATACAACATCGGTTTTTGCTTCCTTAATTGTGAACTCATGTCGGACAAGTTCAGGGAATTCATCCATCTGCTCACGCCGCGGCGGTGTCAGAAGCTCACCAGCATGATTTTCATACAGCTCATCTGCCTTTTCAAGCTTTGTTCGGTGAATGTTGATTTCATTCGGCACATAGCATGAAAAAGACCTTCTCCCGCCTGATATATAATCGAAACGTGCCAGACCGCCGAAAAACAGCGTCTGCTCTTCATTCAATTGGTACACCTTCGGCTTGATTTCTTTTTTAGGTGTGATGAACTTTAAATCACGCTTATCCACGTAGTGCGCCATCTGATGATGGTTGATGATACCTGGTGTATCAACAATCGCTTTTCCATCCTCAAGCGGTATTTCTATCATATCAAGTGTAGTTCCCGGAAAGTGAGAGGTGGTGATCACATCGCCTTCCCCTGTCACTTCCTTGATAATTCTATTGATAAAAGTAGATTTCCCTACATTTGTACAGCCTACAATATAAACATCCTTGCCATTGCGATATTCATCGATTGCCGCAGCAGCTTCCCTGATATTATATCCTTTTGCAGCACTGACGAGGGATACATCAATCGGATTGAGTCCCAATTCCCTGGATTCCTTCTTCATCCAGTCAATCAACTTTCGCTGCTTGACAGATTTAGGAACAAGATCCGCTTTATTGCCGATCAATAATACTGGATTTTTGCCGGCGAAACGCTGGATTCCTGGCAGCCAGCTCCCATTGAAGTCAAAAATATCAACAATCTTGACGATCAGGGCATCCTTGCTGCTAAGTTCATTCAATATTTTTAAAAAGTCGTCATCCGTCAGGCTAACATCCTGGATCTCATTATAGTTTTTCAAGCGGAAGCATCTCTGGCATACCACAACCTCTTTTTCTAATGAAGAGGCAGGAGCATACCCTAATTCCTCTGGATTTTCCGTCTGGATTTTGACACCACAGCCTGTACAGTTAAATTGCTCACTCAAATCTTAGTCCTCCCAATTCAGCTTTCCTTGTTTCCTGAACCAATTTAAAATTCTTCTTTCTACTTTCCTGTTGAATCTAGTCACAAACCCATCCGTCTGCGCAACCGGAACAACGAGGATCGTATGAAAGCCGCTTCTGTTGCCGCCAAGTACATCGGTTAGAAGCTGGTCACCAATCACGACCGTTTCTTCTTTTCGCAAACCCATTTGCTTTAATGCTTTATTAAATGCAGAAGTCATCGGTTTTCTCGCCTGAAATATGAATGGTATTTTAAGTGGGTCGGAAAATGACCTGACTCTTTTCTCATTATTATTTGAAACAATTGTTACGAGTATTTCATGTTTCCTCATATTTTCAAACCATTCGATGAGCTTTGGGGTCGCAAGCGGCCGATCCCACTCAACGAGTGTGTTATCAAGATCTGTTATGATGCCCTTCACGCCTTTGTCTTTTAGGCTTTCGGGCGTGATTTCAAATATACTTTTCACATGCTGATCCGGCAAAAAATGCTTTAGCAATTTCATTACACCTCATTAATTAAATTCCTATCATACCGTTAACATCATACCCAATTTTATCCTCGTATTCAAAACAAACATTTAAATGGATAGGAAATAAAGAAAAATACCCGATAAAGGTCGACAAAAACAGCATTTATTCGCTTGGCTTTAACTTTTTTAAAAATATTCCAAAAAACTTTTCGACAAAATCCAACGATTTCCAATCCTGTGGATAACCTTATTCACATAACACACATTGATTTTATTAATAATTTCCCATTTATAAACAAATTAATCACAGGTTATCCACTGCCAACTGTGGATAATTAGAACAGTTGTTCTCCGTGTTTCATTCTGCTAGAGTAAGGGTAGAACGAAATAACTTACAATTATATGCAATTAACATCTGTTTTAGAAGATCCTTTTGGGGGTGAATGACTGGAATGCGTAAACTGTCGGACGAGCTGTTGATCGAGTCTTATTATAAAGCAAGAGAATTGAATTTAAGCTATGAGTTTATTCGTTTGATTGAAACGGAAATCCACCGGCGTTCATTATCTAACCGAATTAAAGCCTCATCCTGACAGCCCCTAAAAGGGCTTTTTTTTTGAGTTAAACGTTATAGAAAAGGATAAGGCACAGATTCAGCCTGTGCCCCCGCTTTTCAGTCTTGTCCATTTAATGTGCCGATTTTCTCACCATACTTAATATGGTATGGAGGAGTAATTTGCGGCAGCAGGTTAATAGTATCTTTTTCGAACAGTAAGACTACAGTCGAGCCGAAGGTGAAGTATGCCATTTGATCACCTTTCTCCAGCTTCGTTCCATCATGTGTTGTTTCAATCGAATTGACAAACATGGCTCCTACTTTAATGACCGCTGTCATACCAGCATTATGCCTGATTTCAGTGATCTTTCGGTAGTTCTTAGACAACGGGTAGTTACCATACTTCAACCCCATTTTATTGACAGGGTATGACTTCAATCCCAAGGTCCATTGATTGGTTACCTCTCCAGTTACCGGGCTGTGAATTTGATGATAGTGGCTTGGGCTCAAGTAAAAGATCATATAAGTCCCCTGTTCGTACCTGGCCATTGCTTCGTCACTTCCGAGCATCTCAGAAATAGAATAAACCTTTCCCTTTACCATGATCGTTTTATCAGCTTCGATTTGTCCAATCTCTTCGATTACTGAATCTACTGGACTAACAACTGACAAAGGATCCTCATCTATTCTCCTTGCGCCTTCTTTTAGGTTCCTGATGAAAAATTGATGGAGATTTTCATAATCTCCAATTGGCTTCTCCATTTCATCCTGGTTGATTTTATACGTTTTAGCAAACGAAGGAATAATTCTTTTGCTGCTCTTGGATTTTGCGAATTTATGCAAAATGGCCGAAGTCCACTTCCCATTTGTCAATTCTATTAGCAAGCGATATATAGATTGAAACAATACTCTTACCTCCGATTATTATTTAAGTGTTTGCACAGATTAAGCTTTGTTTCGCGGGAATTAATCTGAAATTTCGAAAACTATTAAAAGAAATCTTTACGAAATAGCATAATCAGCTTAGAATTATATATTATTATATAATAACCCAATGTGCTAGTTCCCTTTTCTGATTAGGCTATTTTCCTAAAGGTTGTTGTTGAAATCCTAAAGCCGACTTTAACGTTATATAAAGCCATATTGCTGGTGGGTATTAAGTGTTTATGCTCTTTTCTCATTATAAAGAGTCAAGTTTGGAAAGAAAAAAGGTTATTCAATCTTATTTTGTAGTCAATATCAACAAAGTTTGAGAAAAGAGCCTCTGATTATGAGGAGTGAAATTATATGTTTCTGCATGATGTACTCGACTCAACAGTCAAGAAAGTAAAATCCCAGACAGCCAATCTTCTGACATTGGCGAATCTTTCTTTAGGTGGATTTGCGATTATCGTGGCCATTCACGGTAATCTGAACTTAAGCCTCTTGTTGATTTTCATTGCCGCCCTTGCAGACCGATTTGACGGCATGGTAGCCAGAAAACTTAATATTGAATCAGAACTTGGAAAGCAGTTGGATTCCATGAGTGATATTATATCATTTGGAGTTGCACCTGCATTATTAATCTATCAGGGAATTTTATCTGATTTCGGTGCTCCAGGAGCCTTTTTCATCGTTTTTTATATAGGCTGCGGCGCCTTCCGCCTTGCAAGATTCAATATCTCCGAGAATAACGGTTATTTCACAGGGTTGCCGATCACAGCAGCAGGAGTGCTGGCAACACTAAGCTTCCTGGCCATTCCCCACGTTCCGCCTCAGACATTCCTGTTCATTATGCTGACCCTTAGTCTGATGATGGTCAGTCCTTTCAAATTGAAAAAAGTATAAAAACCCAGCCTGAATGGCTGGGTTTTCTCATGTATATTCATTCCGCAAGGCTTGCCTTTGTCTGGCCCTTCATGGTTCAACCGCAAAGGAACCCTGTTCGTCAGCTTTCTATACCTTTATAAGCAGCAGTAACTACTCTGTCAATGCCATAAATTCTTCGACATCCTCCACACACATACGGACTGCTTTTTCCCAGAAATCCTTTTTCGTGAGGTCGACGTTCAGGTGTTTTTGTGCCAGCTCCTCGACTGTCATTGAAGCGGAGTCCTTCAACAGAGCGATATATTTTTCTTCATATCCCTTGCCTTCTTCCTGGGCCATTGCATAAATGCCAAGGGAGAATAAGTAACCGAATGTATACGGGAAGTTATAAAACGGGACTCCAGTAATAAAGAAGTGCAGCTTCGAAGCCCAGAATAACGGGTGATACTCCTCCAGAGCTCCACCGTACGCTTCGGTTTGTGCATTTTCCATCAATTCACCCAGTCTTTCAGCGTTAACAACTCCCTGCTTGCGCTCTTCATAGAATTTCGTCTCAAACAGGAACCTGGAATGAATATTCATCAATAGCGCGACCGACCGCTGAATTTTATCCTCTAACAGACTGAGCTTCTCTTCTTTCGATTTCGAATTCTTTACAGAAGCATCAGAAACGATCATTTCAGCGAATGTAGAGGCAGTTTCAGCAACGTTCATCGCATAATTACGATTCAGCAAGTGTAAATCTCTCATGGCATATGTGTGAAATCCATGTCCAAGCTCGTGAGCCAGTGTTGAGACATTGGATGGTGTGCCTGAGTAGGTCATGAATATTCGGGATTGGCTGCTCTCCGGAAAGAAAGTATGGAATCCACCAGGAGCTTTTCCGGGACGATCTTCCGCTTCAATCCACTTATTTTCAAATGCTATTTTCGCAAAGTCAGCCATTTCCTTGCCAAATTGCTCGAAATTATCGACGATGAAATCTGCCCCTTCCTGATAGGACATTTTAGATTCCGCACTGCCAATTGGCGCATCCAAATCATACCAGCTAAGCTTTTCAACTCCAAGCAGCTTCGCTTTACGATTCAGGAACTGAACAAATGGCTCCTTATTGTCGGAGATGACTTCCCACATGGCATTAAGAGTTTCTTTTTCCATCCTATTAATATCAAGCGGCTCTTTCAATACATCTTCCCAGCTCCGCAATTTATAGACATTCAATCGAAAGCCTGCAAGGTGGTTCAGGGTCTTTGCATAGAAATCCTCTTTCTCTCCCCAGGCTTTTTCCCATTGAGCAAAAATTTCTTTACGCACAGAGCGGTCAGCATCAGAGAGCTTATTGGCTGCCTGGCCGACAGATAAACTTTCCTCTTTATAATTGATTTTCGTATTACCAACAAGAAGGTCATACATTTGGCCCCAGCTATGGTAGCCGTCTACACTCAAGGCATTGATTGCTGATTCCTCTTTTTCTGAAAGCTTTTCCGCAGCCCGTTCGCGGCGCTCTGTCAGTACAAAACGCAGCTCATGAAACAGTCCTTCCTGGACAAGCTCCTCCCAAACACTTTCCGAAAAGCCGGATAGCTTCTGGTCAAAGATCGTCAGCGCTGTTTGCAATGATGCACTAAGTTCTGTAACGGCCGATTTTAATTGTCCGGCTTTTTTATCACCAGTATTCTGAGCATGCAAACAGCTTACAAAAGCCCCTGCCTGCCTTACCTTCCTGGCTGCTCCATCAAACATTTCAACAAGACTCGCCAGCCTGCCAGCTTCACTTGCCTGGTCAGCTGGCTGCCAGCCCTCAAGTTCCTTCTTGAATTGTGTGATCTCCTCACCTGCAGCCTTTAGGTGCGCAGCGAATTCAGGTGAATCACTTCCTCCTTCAAAAAAGACGTCTAAGTCCCAGACTTCTGAGTATGTATTGGACATTGATTTGTTCCCCCTTTTTTTCTATTATATTATTATAATGTTATTTTTCTAAAATTTCTATTTTTTCAAATGATTTTATGAAAGGATTTAACTGAAACCTAAGGCGGGGAAAACAATTTTAGGAATGAAAAAAGGTTTATCCCTGTTTTAAGGATAAACCTTTTTCCATTCTATCCGTAGAAATACCACCAACCGCCAAAAATCAGGACGATGACTAGCAGGATGATGAACAGTGCAAACCATACACCACTTCCGCCGTAATATCCCGGATACCCCCCATAGGGTGCACCGTATGGTGGATAGTAACCGTAAGGCATACTTTCACACTCCTTTTCTGTATCCTATTATCACTTTATGGGATTCTGTCCAGTTTGGTTTGGGCTTTTAGCGAAACCTTTTTAAAAATCAATAAGCTTAAACAGAGCCAGAATGATATATGAAATTCATCATAAGTGCATGGTTTTTCCAAACTTTTCGTGTAAGATAAACTCAAGAATATTTTCCAAGGGGTTTTTATATGGCCACAATTTTGTTAGTAGATGATGAAACGCGCATGCTTGATTTGCTTGCGCTGTATTTAACACCAGCAGGATATAAATGCATCAAAAGAACTTCCGGCAATGACGCCATCAGCTTCCTGGAGGATAACCATGCTGATCTCGTGTTGCTTGATGTCATGATGCCCGAAAAGGATGGCTGGGAGACATGCAGTGAAATTCGCAGGCATTGGGATATCCCCGTCATCATGCTTACTGCCAGAAGTGAGAAGCCAGACGTTGTCAGAGGCTTGAAAATAGGAGCTGATGACTATATAACCAAGCCTTTTGATGAAGGTGAATTAATTGCAAGAATCGAAGCAGTGCTTAGGAGACACTCTGTCAAAAGTACCCTTCTCAATTTCAACGGATTGAAACTTAACACAGACTCCTATGAAGTACAGTATAATGGCATTTCGATTCCTCTTACGCCTAAGGAATTTGCCTTGCTCAGCTTATTTTTGCAAAACATGAATAAGGTTTTCACAAGAGAACACTTAATCTCAACCATATGGGGATATGGTGTCGATACAGAAGACCGTACGATCGATTCGCATGTAAGGAACCTAAGGGATAAACTTCGGAAATCTGGTTTTGCGGTGGACGAATATTTGTCTACTGTTTGGGGTGTGGGCTATAAATGGATTGATTAAATTCGTATCTTTGCTCTATAAGGTTTCATTCATAATCCTTTGGATAAAGAGAAATAATAGTGACGTTAACTTTAGATAGGAGGATAATAGAATGGAAACTTTATACGATCGTCTGGGTGGACAAGATGCCATTTCTAAAGTAGTCGATGTTTTTTACGAAAAGGTACTAGCAGATGAAACAGTCAATAAGTTTTTCGAGGAAACGGACATGGAAAAACAGCGCAGGCACCAATCATTGTTTATCAGCTGGGCATTGGGCGGACCAAACCAATATTCCGGAAGAAGCATGGAGCTCGCGCATAAAGGCATGAACCTGAACGATGAGCACTTTGGCGCCATCGCCAATCACCTTGCTGCTAGCCTAAGGGAGTTCAATGTATCGGAAGAAGACATCAATCAAGTACTGGAGAAACTGACAGGCATGAAGAATGATATTCTATATAAATAATGACCAAAAATCGCATTCGCCTCGTTCAGCCCCGATAAGCGCTACCCAGTGAAGTCGTCTTTTACTTCATTGGCAGGACCGAAGCGTCTCGAGGAGTTAGGCGCTGGAGCTGGATTAAGAAAGCCCATATTGTTATCCACATTGAAATTATAGATAAACAAGAAAAGGAGAGGGATAGTCCCCTCTCCTTATCTATTTGTTTAGTTGTTTCGGCAGGTTTTGCAGGAAGGAAATCATTAATGTCATACCTTCCCTTGTTTCTTTCTGCGTGACAGCCTTCATCAACTGCATGGATGACAAAGGTTCTTTATCCTTTGTTTCCTCTTGAGCATTATGGAATGCAGTAAGCATTCCGTCTACCAGATCAATGGCACCAAGCTGAACGAAGGAATCCGCAAGCTCGACACCTTTGATAGCCTTTTCAGCCATGTCCGTAACCATAGGTCCTGTCATAGCACCCTTCATTGCTGCAGCCATATCAGATAGCTGCATTAATGATTTAAGAACTCCGGTTTCTTCCATCCGTTTAACTTCCATTAATGTTCTCTCAAGGTTCTCAGCCACTTCAGGCAAAGCCTTCAGTAAAGAAAGTGTTTCTGGCTGAAGGATGTCATCCGCCATCTCAACCATTTTCACACCTGTTTCGGCAATTGTTGAGACCATTTCTCCGGTAACTGCACTCATGGCTGCATTCGTAAAGCCTACGAGTTTATGCTGTTCCGTTTTTTGTTCTTGAGGTGTCTCTGTAGCCATCTCAACCACCCCTTCTATAAAATCCCTTTGGCATTTAACCAGTAAAGCTCATTGTAAACAGCTTTGAACCAGTGCAGCAGGTCAGAAGTTTCTGCAGGCTGCGGAGGATTGTTGTAATCGAATGTAATCATGCTGGCATCTTCAAGGCTGTTTTCAAGGAAGCACGCAACCTTGCCATTGTATACAGCAGTTTCCGGACGACCAGTCAATCTGCTAATAATATTGGCAACAAGTGATTCAGATTGGTAGTGAGCTGTTGAACCAGCTTTGCTGATTGGAAGGTTCGTAGCATCACCAATGACGTACACATCATCCTGGCCAATCATCTTCAGTGTTGTACGGTTTGTCGGAATGAAGCCGGACTCATCTCCAATACCAGAATCCATCACTGCTTTAGCTCCAGTATGAGCTGGAATCGTAATAAGCATGTCATATTCGTGCTCCGAACCATCCATCGTGATAGCGACTTTGCGCTTTGGATCCACTTCTTCAAGGTTGAAGAATGTTTCGTATTTGATATCGCGCTTTTCAAACTGCGGAAGAGCCCATTCTGCAACTGGAACCAATGAATGGATACGGCCGATAGGATAAGAATATTTGATTTCGATATCCTTACGTCTGCCATTCTTGCGGTAATAATCATCAAGCATTAGCGCAAGTTCAAGCGGAGCGGCCGGACACTTGTGCGGGACATCAATCGTGATCAGGATTCTGCCCTTTTCCATTGCAGCAAGATCAGTGCGAAGGCGTTCTGCACCTTCAAGCGTATAGAAGTTATGCGCTCCTTCTTTTAAGCCAGGTACACTGTCAAAGTCAGGATGTGAACCAGTTGCGATCACAAGGTAGTCATACTGGTACTGTTTTTTCCCTTTGACTGATTTTTTCTCAACATCAATTTTTTCAACATCATCATAAACAAGGTTTACATGTCTATGAACAAGTGTTTCCTGCTTTCTGATGAAATGCTCAGACGGCTTCTCATTAAAGGCAATGAATAAGTATCCAGGCTGGTAAATGTGCTTTTCTGTATTTGAAATCAAAGTGATTTCGACTTCACGCTTTTTAATTTCTTCCCCAAGCTGGCGAGCGAGTCTGTTTGCAACCATTGTACCCGCGCTGCCGGCTCCAAGAACGACGATTTTCTTAGTCATTTGGTCCACACCTCTTTATTGAATTCTTTTATGAAGGCTGATTAAACAGCAATCACTTACTTTGCCTTTTTAACCGCGATCTTGAATTCATCGCCGTCATTTTCGAGGTAAGCAATTTCGTGGCCCATTTTATTTACCCATTCAGGAATATCGACTGCTGAACCTTTATCAGTTGAAAGAACTTCTACAATATCGCCAACTTGTGCTGTCTTGATTCCTTTTACCAATTCCATTAACGGACCTGGGCAATATGCTCCTCTTGCATCGATTGATTTAGTTACTTGTACTTCACTCATGATTTTTTCCTCCTGTATGGTTAAGTTTTATGTTAAAATAAGAAAAGATTTTTTATTTTTGCATGAAGGGGAAAAGGTTGAAAGGCCTGCACGCCATATCACTTTTTCCTGCTTCTGCAGCTTACATTGTAATAACAGTTGCACCCTGAGTCATACCAAGGAATTTTGTAACCCCGATTACTCCATCAAATACATCGATCATGTCTTCTTCTTGCCAATCCATGATGTCCATTGCAAGTGCGCATCCGTAAATATTAAGCTCACCCATATCTTTACCTTCCTGTAAAAGCGAATCGAACAATGGGATTTTCTTAGCCAGCATTTCCTTTCCAATCGTTCCAGTGATGAAATCAGTAGTTTCAAAGCTGTCTTTGCGGAAGGATTTCAATGCGTTCATTGTGACGAATACATTCACAGTCATGCCAGACATTGATGCCACTGAGCCGACTAGCGCTCCTGCATGAAGCTTTTCAAGATCTTCCGATAATAAAATGACCGCTAAAGATGGTGCTTGCTGTTCCATGATTTATTTCCTCCTAATAATTTCGAATGATTTTTTCTTTACACTTGAATTATACCCATACCCCTACCTCTATGTCTGTTTCTTTTATGTGAACGTTCTTAGTCTAAAAAGTGACAAAACAAGGTGTTCACAAATTTAACTATTGATTCCTTCGTAATATTAATCTGGATTAAATTACCAAAACAAAATATTTAATCGGACAGACACAATTCACCCCTTTAAGACATAGGAATTTATTATAGGCGAAAGCCTAAAAAAGCGGGGGTGGAAACATGTCGGGCATACTAACAGCACTCGGCTACTTAGTTAAAGAAGTGATCCTTCTTGTTTCGTATGTTAAAAACAATGCATTTCCTCAACCGTTATCTGCAGCTGATGAGCGGAAGTACTTAAGGTTGATGGCAACTGGCGACCCACACGCAAGAAATATGCTGATTGAGCACAATCTAAGACTTGTCGCACATATCGTGAAAAAGTTCGAAAACACCGGCGAGGATTCGGAGGATTTGATTTCTATCGGAACAATTGGCCTGATCAAGGCAATCGAAAGCTATTCGGAAGGCAAAGGAACCAAACTGGCAACATATGCTGCTCGCTGCATTGAGAACGAGATTCTTATGCATTTGCGCGCATTGAAGAAAACTAAAAAGGATGTTTCATTGCATGACCCTATCGGCCAGGACAAAGAAGGAAATGAAATTTCGCTGATCGATGTCCTGAAGTCTGAATCAGAAGATGTAATTGATACCATCCAGCTCAATATGGAGCTTGAAAAAGTAAAAGAATATATCGATGTCCTCGATGAGCGTGAAAAAGAGGTCATTGTTGGCCGCTTTGGCCTTGATTTAAAGAAGGAAAAAACACAGCGGGAAATTGCCAAAGAACTTGGCATCTCGAGAAGTTATGTTTCCAGGATCGAGAAGAGGGCGTTGATGAAAATGTTCCATGAGTTTTATCGTGCCGAAAAAGAAAAGAAAAAGAATAAAGGTCAATGACAAAAACCCAGGCATTTGCTCCGGGTTTTCTTTTTTTCATATATGCGTTTCAGGAAAACAAAAAAGGCATCAACCGCAATTGGTCGATGCCTTTTAACACTCTATTCCACACTCACTTCTGCAGCAACTACCAAACCGACAGCGCCACAGATCACCAATCCCATGACAATCAAGAACATGCCCATCACCCCTTTAGTATTTACCCGTGTTTACACCAAATTTATCATATAATGACGGTGCTAAAAGGAAGTGGATGTGAACATTTTGTTAACGATGGGATTTCTTTTTCTTGAAAATCAGGGTTAATAGCAATACATGCAGTGACATACAAATTCCTCCCGACTCCGTCGTTAGGTGGTGTCCTTCTCCACCCATAAGCTAGCCAGTCTTCTTTGAATTAAATAAATCATTTTCTTTCCACCTTTCTAAAGTTTTTTATTCAAATGAATTAAAACGGGCGCAGCATTGTTTGACGGGTTTTGTTATCTTCAATCATTTTTTCTACCATTTCGTTATGGCGAAATTCTTCTAAAGACATTTGGCGTTTGTTGATTGTAATTGTTAAAAACAAGATATTTAAGGTCATTATCGGTTCACCTCCTTTTTAAGTCCACCCCAAAAAGCCGCAAGGATATCTCCCCTGCGGCAAAATGGGCACAAAAAAAGCCACAGGGGCACGATTCTCCCTGCGGCCATGGATGTATTAGTTAAAAAAACAGCTTAAATAATCCATTCCGATCCGGTCGAATGCGAATTACAATATGAAGTTTGTGCGTTATTCCAGTATCCAATCATGATCATTTCACTCGACCTCCTTTTGAATTATTTAACCACATTGGTAAGTATATCCACTTTCCTTTATTTTGTAAACCTTTTTTTGGCCGTTTTTTCCAAAAAAGTATTCGTCAAAATCCAACAAAAAAAACGCAAGCGCCTTTGTCGCCCCGACAAGCGTTGGAGGGCCGACCAGTGAAGTCGTTGTTTGATTTATTGGTCGGACCGAAACGATCGAGGGGCTAGGCGCTGGAGCTAGACATTTTTCAAATTCAAAGATGAAATACTTTCTGATACTCCAAAAAAAACGCCCTGCACGGACGTTTATTTCTTCATCAATAATTCCTGGCCTTCTTCAGTTTCAATCAGCTGGCTACGGAATTTCTTAGCGATTGAAAAGAATGATACTGATCCAGCAAGGAAACCAACAGATGCACCTGTTGCAATATATATATCTGTCATCACTTTCGTTTCAGACGGAATGATCGTACCGAGGTAAAAAAATACTCCTACAGCAAGAAGTACAGTTCCATATTGTTTAAAATCAACCATTTTATTATAGAGTTGTTTAGCGTCCAAACCTATCACCTTCACTTTCAGACTTAACCACAACCCTACTTTAACATTTTTTAAACACTTTTTCGGTAAGTAAATACTGGAAAATAAGTGTCTTTTATTGAAAAGATCTTCAGACATTTGCCTAGG
>NZ_BASE01000031.1 GCF_000813125.1 Mesobacillus selenatarsenatis SF-1 | reverse complement strand
ACAATAATTCTATTTTAACATTATCACAAATAATAATCACAGTCAAGTAAAAGAGCATTGAGTTTGGGAGTGATTTTTCATGGAAGAAAAGCAGCTTAAAGATTTAGAAATGGAACAGGAACGTGTTGATTCCATCATTGAGGAAATTGATAAAAAAGCAGCGAAATGGAATGAAAGTTCAAGTGATGTCGGCTCAGATGCTCTTCAGATCAGAAAAACCTTTTGGGAGGATGTTACGGTCAACTTTGACGAAGCTGATGATGTAGCGGAAACCTTCACGAGTATTAAGCAACAGGCCGCGCTTTTATCCGAGCGTGAACGGACACAATCCCAAATGGTCAAACAGCTTCAGACATTATCTCACCTCAGGTTTTCTCCCTATTTCGGCAGAGTCGATTTTAAAGAAGATGGAGAAAATGGGATCGAGAGAATTTATTTAGGAATTGCGACTCTAATGGATGAACAGGAAGAAAACTTCCTGATCTATGACTGGAGAGCACCGATATCCGGTCTGTATTACGACTATTCACCCGGTCCGGCGCAATATAAAACAGAAACAGATTCTATCGAAGGATCGATGGAGCTAAAGCGCCAGTTTGTCATTAAGGGTGGTAAAATCAAAGCAATGTTTGAAACCGGGGTTACCATTGGTGACGAAATGCTTCAGGAAGTCCTGGGCAACAATGCCGATACCCAAATGAAAACCATTGTGGCAACAATCCAGAAGGAACAGAACCAAATCATTCGCAACGACTCAAGCAGCCTTGTTGTCGTCCAGGGTGTGGCAGGAAGCGGAAAAACATCAGCTGCCATGCAGCGCGTCGCATATTTACTTTACAAGTACAGGAATATCATCACGTCGGAAAATATCATGTTATTTTCACCCAATCCTCTCTTCAATAGCTATGTTGCTACGGTTTTACCAGAGCTTGGAGAGGAAAATATGCAGCAGGCAACATTCCAGGAGTATCTTTCAACACGGTTTGGCGCTGAATATGAACTAGAGGATCCTTTTGAACAAATGGAATTCCTGCTAGAAGCAGAAAAAAATGATGCTTATTTTGACAGGATTGATAGCATTCGTTTTAAGGCAGGTTTAGAGTTTAAAAAATTATTGGATCAATACGCTGAGAAATTAGCCACGGAAACGCTTGTTTTTAAAAGCTTAGGCTTAAATAAACGGGCAATCATCTCAAAGAAAGACATAGCAGCATACTATGATTCACTTGATAACAGTATTTCAATTCCAAATAGAATTCAGCTTGTTAAGGAATGGCTGTTAAAGGGACTTAAGAAAAAAGCAAAAGCGGAAATGTCACAGGAGTGGGTGGAAAAGGAGATTCAATTCCTTGAAAAGGAAGATTATCTGGAGTCATTTAAGCAAAGCCAGAAAAAACAGGGTGGAGCACATGATACGTTCCATGATTATGACCGTGAGCAGCAGTGGCTTTCGGAAATGGTAGTCAAGAGGCGTTTCAAGCCATTGTTCAATGCAGTAAAAAGGTTGAAATTCATTAATATCAGAGCCATATACATGAATTTCTTTAAAGAAGCTCATTCCAAAACCGAAGCCATTCCTAAAAATTGGGCCGCCACATGTGAACAGTCAATCAGTAATTTGGAAAACAGATATATTGCATATGAGGACGCAACTCCTTTTCTGTACCTACAAGACTTGATTGAAGGCAGGAAATCGAATACATCCATTCGCCATGTTTTCATTGATGAAGCCCAGGACTATACTCCTTTCCAGTTTGCATATATTAAAATGCTGTTTCCATACAGTAAGATGACTTTGCTTGGCGATATAAACCAGGCGATTTACTCTGGACCAACAGGTGCCCAAACGATCCTGGCGGAGTCAGCTCTTGACTTTGGAGAAAAGGAACAATACAGGCTTACCAAGACATATCGGTCAACGAAGCAAATTGTTGAATTTACCCGCCAACTGATCGAGGGCGGAGATATGATCGAGCCTTTCAACCGTACTGGACCAAAGCCAGTAATCGTCACGAGCAGTGAAGGCAGCGACCATATTCTGAAGACAAATGAACTTATCTCCGAGTTGCAGAGATTAGGACATAAAAACATCGCTGTTATTTGCAAAACTGCTAAAGAGAGCAAATCTGCTTTCGAGGGAGTCAAAAAAGCGCATGATGCGAGATTGATCGAAAAAGGGACAATGACATTTGAAAATGGTGTAAATGTTGTACCGACATATCTCGCAAAAGGCATTGAATTCGACGCGGTGATCATTTACAATTCATCGTCTTACACAAGAACGGAAGAAAGGAAATTGTTATATACAGCATGTACAAGGGCAATGCATGAGTTATATATCCTTTCCGAGGTAGAGCTTAGTCCGCTTCTGGATGATGTTGATGAACAATTATATAATCTGGTATAACAGCAACAAGCCGCCAAAATATTAATGGCGGCTTTTTTTTAGGTTTGTACCGATCACTTGAACCACTTGAACAAAGACTTGTCTTGATTGCTGATGTTGGGTTGCTTTTTAGCCGCTTCCTGCAGTGCTGAATTTACATCAATTAAGCCATTTCCATATTCAATATCTTCTCCTTGCTCACCAAGGTCAATTGCGGAATTCTTAATGATCTTGATAACTTGCGAACTTTTCAAATCTGGATTAGCTGATTTGATCAATGCTGCTAGACCGGCGACGTGTGGAGCAGCCATCGATGTACCTGAAAGGGCAGCATATTGCTCATTAAAATAGGTGCTAGGTATATAAACACCTGGTGCAGCAATATCAATATAATCTCCGTAGTTTGAAAAGCTTGCTCTGTTCCCTTTATAATCTACAGCAGCTACACTCAATACTTCTGGGTATGCCGAAGGATAGGTCGGCTGATCTGAACCATCATTACCGGCAGCAGACACCATGACAACATTTTTCTTATAGGCATAACGGACTGCTTCCTCCAGAACCTTCGAAGGCTGGTAATTGCCCAGACTCAAATTGATGACATCTGCACCGTGGTCAACAGCCCAGACAATCCCTTTAGCAATATCGAAAGTAGTACCGTAGCCTTTTGCTCCCATCGCTTTTATTGGCATGATTTTACTGAACCATGTCATGCCGGCAACACCTTCGTTATTATTTGTTTCCGAAGCAATAATTCCGGCTACATGGGTACCATGCCCATTATCATCATCAGGATCAGCTTTCTCATTGATGACATTATAGCCTTTAACAATCCGGTTCCTTAAATCGGGATGGTCCAAATCAACACCAGTATCAACAATCGCTATTTCAATTTCTTCCGTTCCACGGGTTACCCTCCACCCTTGTTCCGTACCAATGACTGGCAAATTCCATTGATAATTCTCCTGGTAAAGCAGGTCATTAGGTCCGTTCACTTCATTTTGCATTAAGATAAAATTAGGCTCAGAATACTCGATATTCTTTCTCTGATTAAAGTACTCAATCATTTCGGGTGTTTCCATCACTGTTGACCTGAAAATATAAATTGAGTTTAGATGCTTGATGACCCAGCCTTTAATATCTCGTGTAATTTCGTCTATTTCCTCCACACTTGGTTCTTTTACAAAATCAACTGTAGCTTCATGATCATAATAGTGGCTTGTATCCTTCTTGTTATGAAAAATTAGAGTGACTTCTTCTTGTGTATCGAGTTGGTTTTTGATCTTCTCTCCCATCTTCACGTTATTCACCTTTGCCATAGACCGAGCCATCATAACTTGTTGTCCTGATGAATGGATTCTGGCCCCAAGCTCTTTTTTATCAGTATCATTCCTGAATATTCCACCGGCAGTAAGGGCAAGAAGAAGGATTAATGCCGATCCAAGAAAGATTACCCTCGTTCTTCTCATAATTAAAAGTCCTCCATAAATGTATTTGTTCTTATGTTGCAGTACATCTTAAAAAATTAACGGCGGAAATCTCTGGGAGTTTAGAGGATTGTAAAAAGTGGCGGATAAGACGAATATTCTAAGAAATGATTTTGAATCATCCGAAAATAGTATAAAAAAGGACATGAAAACTTTACATAAGTCTCCAAATAACCGAATTTTTATGACAAAATTCCAAGTAATTCTTGAAATCCGTTTGCCAAATCCCAATTAATCGCTACAATTAAGCATAGACGCCATTCTTATGGTAAAATAACTAAGAGAACAATTGTTCTGATGCTGATAAAAGGATACGTTGCACGTAATCTTTTAAATCAGAAAAGACGAATACTTAACGAAATCATTGACACTATACATAAAAACCGTCAATGTTGTTTGCAAGAAATGAAAGGGGTATGTTCGTGGCAAGAAATCAGCAAGCTTTTGATTATAATGATGATGCCATACAGGTACTTGAAGGTCTTGAAGCGGTTCGCAAAAGGCCGGGTATGTATATTGGCAGCACGGATACACGGGGACTTCATCACCTCGTATACGAAATCGTTGATAACTCGGTAGACGAAGCACTAGGTGGCTACGGTAATCAAATCATCGTCAAAATCCATAAAGATAATTCCATCAGCGTCCAGGATAAAGGGAGAGGTATGCCTACCGGAATGCATAAGCTTGGCAAACCGACACCTGAAGTTATCCTTACCGTCTTGCACGCAGGCGGAAAGTTTGGTCAGGGCGGGTATAAAACAAGCGGAGGTCTTCATGGTGTAGGTGCTTCTGTTGTAAACGCATTATCAGAATGGCTGGTTGTAACCATCAAACGTGATGGCTTCGTCTATGAACAGCGTTTTGAAAATGGCGGGAAACCAGTGACGACGCTCGAAAAGATCGGAAAAACAAACCAATCAGGTACGACAATCCACTTTAAACCAGACCCTGAAATTTTCTCTACCCTAACATATAATTATGATACACTCTCGGAACGTCTTAGAGAGTCTGCCTTTTTGCTAAAAGGATTGAAAATTGAGTTAATCGATGAGCGCAATGATGTTAAGGATATTTTTCATTTTGAGACTGGGATCCAGGCTTTCGTTGAATATTTGAATGAAGAAAAAGATGTGATGCATCCAGTTGTTAGCTTCGAAGGCGAATACAGCCAAATAGAAGTTGAATTTGCATTTCAATTTAATGATGGCTACTCAGAGAATGTGCTGTCATTCGTCAACAATGTCCGCACGAAAGATGGCGGTACACATGAAGCGGGTTCCAAAACAGCGATGACCCGTGTATTTAATGAATATGCCCGCAAGGTTGGCTTGCTCAAGGAGAAGGATAAGAACCTTGATGGAGCTGACATCCGAGAAGGTCTTGCAGGCATCATTTCTGTGCGAATTCCTGAAGAGCTGCTTCAGTTTGAAGGCCAGACAAAGGGAAAGTTGGGGACAAGTGAAGCAAGATCTGCCGTAGACTCAGTCGTTTCAGAGCACCTTTCTTATTTCCTTGAGGAAAATCCAGATATCAGTACATTGCTGATCCGCAAGTCCATCAAAGCTTACCAGGCACGTGAAGCGGCCCGGAAAGCACGCGAGGACGCAAGAAGCGGGAAGAAGAGAAAGAGATCAGATGCGATACTATCCGGCAAACTGACTCCAGCGCAATCAAAGAATCCTGCGAAGAATGAACTTTACCTAGTGGAGGGTGATTCTGCTGGTGGTTCTGCCAAGCAGGGGCGCGACAGGAAATTCCAGGCTGTGCTCCCATTGCGCGGTAAAGTCATCAACACGGAAAAAGCAAAGCTGCAGGACATTTTCAAAAATGAAGAAATCAATACGATCATCCATGCGATTGGTGCCGGAGTTGGGTCAGACTTCAACGTAGCAGATATCAATTATGACAAAATCGTGATCATGACGGATGCTGATACTGATGGTGCCCATATCCAGGTACTATTGCTGACGTTCTTTTACCGATATATGAAGCCGTTGATCGAAGCGGGTAAGGTATTCATTGCCCTGCCGCCGTTATATAAGGTCAGCAAGGGCACCGGCAAAAAAGAAATCATCGAATATGCCTGGAGCGACGAAGAGCTGAAGGGCGCGATGAAGAAAGTCGGTAAAGGCTATATAATTCAGCGTTATAAAGGACTGGGAGAAATGAATGCCGACCAGCTTTGGGAAACGACGATGGATCCGGAGACCAGGACTTTGATCCGCGTGCGTATTGACGATGCAGCAAGAGCGGAGCGAAGAGTAACGACCCTTATGGGAGATAAGGTTGAACCACGCAGGAAGTGGATTGAATCGAATGTGGCATTCGGCCTTGAGGAAGATGGAAACATCCTTGAAAATGAAAATATCTCAGTTGCAGAGGAGGTTGCTGACGAATGAGTTCAGTAGAAAAATTTCGTGACCTTCCTTTAGAAGACG
Organism: Mesobacillus selenatarsenatis SF-1; assembly: GCF_000813125.1. Taxonomy (GTDB): domain Bacteria; phylum Bacillota; class Bacilli; order Bacillales; family Cytobacillaceae; genus Mesobacillus; species Mesobacillus selenatarsenatis. The sequence continues at coordinate 90,772 of NZ_BASE01000031.1, read as the reverse complement.
TACTGGGCGACCGTTTCGGGCGCTATAGTAAATATATTATCCAAGAACGTGCACTTCCTGATGCTAGGGACGGACTCAAACCTGTTCAACGCAGGATTTTGTATGCTATGCATGTAGAAGGCAATACAAATGAAAAGGGCTTCCGGAAATCAGCCAAGACAGTCGGAAACGTAATTGGTAACTACCACCCGCATGGTGATTCCTCTGTATATGAAGCAATGGTCCGTATGAGCCAGAATTGGAAAGTGCGGAACTACCTTGTCGAAATGCATGGGAATAACGGAAGCATTGACGGTGATCCGCCAGCTGCGATGCGTTATACAGAAGCAAGATTGTCAGCAATCGCCGGTGAACTGTTAAGGGATATCGAGAAAAGAACCGTCGAGTTCATTCCGAACTTCGATGACACCTCAAGTGAACCTACGGTGCTTCCTGCGATGTTCCCTAATTTGCTGGTTAATGGGTCTACCGGAATATCAGCGGGTTATGCGACTGATATTCCTCCACATAATCTAGCGGAAGTGATTGATGGGGTCATCATGAGGATGGACAACCCAGCATGCACTGTTGAAGATCTGATGAAAGTGATCAAGGGGCCGGACTTTCCGACGGGCGGAATCATACAGGGTGTCGAAGGAATCGCCAAGGCATACAAGACTGGTAAAGGTAAGATTATTGTTCGCGGCAAAGCTGAAATCGAGGATATCCGTGGAGGCAAACAGCAGATCGTCATCACGGAAATTCCTTATGAAATCAATAAAGCTAACCTGGTCAAGCGGATAGATGAATTCCGTCTCGACCGTAAAGTGGAAGGCATTTCGGAAGTGCGTGATGAAACAGACCGCACCGGCCTTCGTGTTGTCATTGAATTGAAGAAGGAAGCAGACGCAAACGGTGTTTTGCACTATCTTTACAAGAACAGTGATTTGCAGATTACCTATAACTTCAATATGGTTGCCATCAATAAGAAAAGACCTGTATTGATGGGACTTGCTGAGATGCTAGATGCTTATATTGACCACCAGAAGGATGTTGTAACTAAGCGTACCCAATATGACCTTCAAAAAGCCCGGGACCGCCAACATATCGTTGAAGGCCTCATAAAAGCTTTATCGATACTTGACCAGGTAATCGCAACGATTCGTGCTTCCAAAGATAAGCGTGACGCCAAGGATAACTTGATCAAAAAATTCGACTTCACCGAAGTTCAGGCTGAGGCGATTGTATCCTTACAGCTATATCGTCTGACAAATACTGATATTACTGCCCTTCAAGCCGAGGCGGAAGAGCTTGCCAAGAAGGTGGAGGAACTTACCGCCATTCTGGGCAGTGAGAAGAAGCTATTATCTGTCATTAAAAAGGAACTGAAGGATGTCAAAAAGCGTTTCTCAGATGATCGCCGGACAAAAATCGAGGAAGAGATTGAGGAAATCAAGATTAACCTTGAAGTCCTAATAGCAAGTGAAGACGTCATTGTGACCGTGACGAAGGATGGATACGTGAAACGGACAAGCCAAAGATCTTATGCCGCATCCAATGGTCAGGATTTCGCGATGAAGGATACGGATAGACTGTTATCACAGTTGAATATGAATACAACTGATGTCTTGCTGTTATTCACGAATAAAGGCAGCTACTTATACTTACCTGTCCATGAACTACCGGACATCCGCTGGAAAGACCTTGGTCAGCATGTAGCAAATCTTGTGCCGTTAGACCGGGATGAAGAAATCATCAAAGCTGTTCCAGTCACCGATTTCGCACAGAGTTTATTCTTCTTATTTGTGACAAAGAATGGTATGGTGAAAAAATCTGAATTAAGCCTTTATAAAGCCCAGCGTTACTCCAAGCCGCTAACTGCAATCAATGTCAAAGGTGACGACAGAGTCATCGACATACATGTAACCAATGGGGAGAAGGATTTATTCCTTGCTTCACATCTCGGTTATGCTTTATGGTTCAGCGAAGAAGAAATCAGTCCAATTGGAATTAGGGCAGCAGGCGTTAAGGGAATGAACCTGAAGGATGGAGATTATGTTGTCGGCGGGAAAATTATTGACAACAACCAAAGCCATTCTATCGTCATCGCTACACAGCGAGGTGCCGTTAAGAAAATGAAGCTGTCAGAGTTCGAGAAGACTTCCCGCGCAAAACGCGGTGTTGTGATGCTGCGAGAACTGAAAGCAAACCCTCACCGAATTATTGGCGTGGAGGCTGTTCATAACGAAGATGAAGTTTTCTTCCAGTCTGAAAAACAGCAAATTGTATCAGTAAAAGCTTCAGAATTAAGATTTAGCGATCGTTATACAAATGGCTCTTTCCTAGTAGATGAAAGTGAAACAGGGAAGTTTATATCTATCTGGAAAAGTGAACAAAAACAAGAAACAGGCACCAAGTGATAAAGTTTTTTAAAAAAACACAGGATACTTCCTGTGTTTTTTTTGTTTTCATCACCAAAATTAGGGTAAAAAATGGATAACTTCCAAACTATTTAGAACAAAGCTGGTTTTGGGAGTCAAGTACCATTGTGAATCGACTGCATTTTTGGTACATTAAAAACTATATTTAAATAACTTTATTCAAAAACAAGTAAAGGGAGTTTTATATGGAGATTTTCAACAACATTATATCTGAGTTAAACAACTACATGTGGAGCTATATCTTAATTGCTGTCCTCGTAGTACTGGGTACATATTTCACTTTCAGGACCAGGTTTGTTCAATTCAAATACTTTCCTGAAATGCTCAAGGTCTTAAAAGATCCAGCCACCGTATCATCAGAGGGGAAAAGAGGCCGGTCTTCATTTCAAGCATTCACGGTCAGCCTCGCTTCAAGGGTTGGTACAGGCAATCTTGCAGGAGTAGCGACAGCTATCTCAGCCGGAGGGCCAGGAGCAGTCTTCTGGATGTGGATCATTGCGTTAATAGGCGCAGCATCAAGCTTCATCGAAAGCACTCTTGCTCAAATTTATAAGGTAAAGGATAAAGATGAATACCGTGGCGGACCAGCTTATTATATGGAACGCGGGTTAAATAAAAGATGGCTGGGAATTTTATTTGCTGTCATTATTATTTTTACGTTTGGACTCGTTTTTAGTTCTGTTCAATCCAATACCATTTCCCTTGCTTTTGACCAGGCATTTGGATTCGATCGCTTTTGGATGGGAATCATTTTAACTGTTATGACTGCCGCAGTCATTTTTGGCGGCATCAAAAGGATTGCTTTTGTATCACAAATAATCGTGCCAATCATGGCCGTGCTATATTTAATCCTTGCATTGTTCATTGTGATCATGAATTTTAGCGAAATTCCTGCAATGCTTTCACTGATTGTCAAGAATGCTTTTGGTTTCCAAGAAGTAGTTGGCGGCGGAATGGGAGCAGCGGTCATGATGGGGATCAAGAGAGGCCTATTCTCTAATGAGGCTGGAATGGGTAGTGCGCCAAATGCAGCGGCCACTGCTGCAGTCACCCATCCAGTAAAGCAAGGCCTGATCCAAACATTAGGAGTATTTACGGATACTTTACTTATTTGTACGGCAACCGCCTTCATTATCATTATGTCAGGTGAATATATGAATCCTGATTTAGATGGAATACAATTAACGCAGGCAGCACTGACTTCGCATGTCGGTTCCTGGGCACCAGCGTTCGTCGGCGGAGCTATTTTCCTTTTTGCTTTCACATCGATTATCGGAAATTACTATTATGGTGAAACGAATATTGGCTTCATCAAAGAAAGCCCGACAGCTCTATTTATTTATCGTCTTGCTGTTATCGCAATGGTTTTGTTCGGTTCAGTTGCCGAGTTAGCCATTGTATGGAATTTAGCCGATCTTTTCATGGGAATAATGGCACTAATCAACCTTGTAGCCATAACCTTGCTTGCAAAGATCGCCATGGCAGCGTTAAAGGATTATAGAGAACAGCGAAAACAAGGAAAAGATCCAGTGTTTTATGCTGATTCTATCGATGGTTTAACAGGAATTGAATCCTGGGAATACCGTAAACACGGAGAATCCAAGAACAAATAATCATCAAAAACCTCTCTGATGAGATCAGAGAGGTTTTTTGTGCATTTTTTTACCAAATTTGGAGATGTTAAATGTAACGAGGTGATGCATGTTGAAAAAGGAGCTATTAATCACGTTCAGCGCGTTCTTTTTTATGTCGTTAACCGCCCTTACCGGCGTATATGCAGGGGAGTCTAATGAAAAAACGGTGACGATTTCTGAAGAAAAAGTCGATGTAACTGGTGATGGAAAAAAGGATTTGATATATGTAAAAGGAGTGCCTTATGAAGAAGGTGCGCAGTTTTTCAAAAAGATTTTCTTAAAAGTCAGAGCATCAAATGGTGAAATATATAAAATTGAACTCGATAGTGGTTACGATCCCGCTACTATTTATAAAGATTTGAACCACGATTCCATAAAGGACATATTTATCAGTGTTCCTACCGGTGGAAGTGGAGGTCTATCGAATTTTTATTTATATAGTTTAAAGGATTTCCAAGTTACCAATCTGACTGTACCAGAACCTCTTGCAGTCAACAGCCAATTTGAGGATGGTTACAAGGCTTCCATAAATATTCAAGAAACAGGGCAATCATACAGTTTTGACCTAAGCGACAGAAAAGATGAGTACGAACGCCTGGGTTTATATCAGGATGGAAAGTTAAATGAACCAACAGAGCTAATGGTTCTTCCTTTTGGTACATTAAAGCCGATTAAGGTAAAAGATAATCTTTATGGGTTAAAAGGCATCCAGCGAATAAATGGTGCATATAATGCGGATGGAATTGCTAATATTGAATCGACATGGATATATGAAAAGGGTAAATGGCATTTAATAAACGCTGAAGTCAAAAGCCTGAAGTCTCAATAATATAGGCGATTGTCACGGATTGCGGCACAGAGGCATATGATATCGGAAAAGGATTCTTTTAACGGGAAGGAGCCTTCTGCCATGAGCAAATTCAAGCCAGAACGATTGAGCGTTAACTTTATTCCACCAGCAACTGCTTTTGTACCAATAGATAGCAGAAAGTATACTTTAACACATTCCGATATTACTGGAGAGCTGTTTCTAGCAGTGGGGAATGTCTATGATTACCAGGCAATCAACTATGAAATGCGGGATGAAGTATTGGCAGACTGGATCACCATCAATGGTGAATACTTGCTGTATGCTAAGGTGTATATCAGTAACGGGGAATACGACCTGAATATGTCGAGGATCCGTTATATGATTTTCAAAAGAGAGCTGGATTTAGCACTGACTGCGATGGTTTATGGAGATAAAAACTTCTTCACATATTATCCTTGGCTGCTCGATGCTCCAATTTACGTACAGTTTTCATCTATTTACCCAGAATTTAATCAGGTAGCTTACTATGGTACGCCAAGAATGTATCTTAACAAAGTGAATAAGGAAAGAACCCAAGAAGCACAGGCATAAACCTGTGTTTCTTAAATTATTCGTTGATAGCAATCCTAGATAGAGAATAAAGGGACATAATATTGTTATGTAAACAATCAAAATGATTTGAAAGAGTATAAGGAAAGATTGAATTGACTTTAATTATAATGTTTTAAAGACATTGTAAATGAATACCTGGAAATATAAGAAATAATAGAGTTTTTAAAAAGTGTCCGGTAAGTTTTACTCAAATGATCAGAAGCCGGATTGAGGATTGATAAAATGAATTTTTTAATAGCAAAGCAAATGGAACTAAATAAAAACAAATTGAATTTAACTACTATCTAAATTGTTGTAAAAGCATAATGATTAAGTGAATTTATGAAAATTTTGATTCTGTCTCACTAATTTAAGTATACTTAGTCAATGAGACGATATTAGAAATTGTTTATTCAACTTCCTAGAATTTATGTTATGTAAACTAGAAAATAAGTTTTTTATGAGAAGTTAATCTGGACTCTTCTCCTCCCGTGTCCGTTGAAGAGAATCCACCTACATAAATGAAGAGAATGTTCCTACATTCCTTCCATTTCAGTGTTTTAGAGCAAAAATCTTAGTTGCTGCCCTAAAACCACTGAAATTTTTTTTGAAAAGAACGTGCCTACATAGATTAAACTTGAAGAGAATATACCTACATACATAATTTTTGAAGAGAAATTACCTACATTAGTCTTTTATTGTTCTTTAGGCATATTAAGTTTATTGATTGCATTCTTTAAATCCTCATTCTTCAGATGTGTATATATCATTGTAGTTTCAATTGATGAATGACCTAACTGTCTTCTTAACTTGGGTACATCGTTTATTTCAGAATGGTACCGCGTTGCGAATGAATGTCTTAATTTGTGTACTGATAAGGATGGTTTCCCGAAAGCAATTGCGTATTTTTCAATTAATTTCTCGATAGCTCTTCCTGATAGTCTTCTGGTGGTTCCTTTAGGACCCATAGGAGCTGCAACAAATACAGCTTTATTTTCTCTCGGAATATTGTATTTATTACCCCTAACACTTAAATATGCTTTTAAATCAGCCATTGCTTGCTCACTAAAATATACGTATTGTTCTTTGTTTCCTTTTCTTATTACTCTGACACAGTTTTTATTAAAATCGATATCCTCTATATTTAACCATACTAATTCAGATAACCTTAAACCTGACCCTAGAAATAAAGATACAATAGCTGTATCACGTTCCTTATTCAGATTATAAAATGTAGTAATCCTTTTATTTGATTTATTTATTTCACCGTAACCCTTAGCAACAAATAGTCTAAAGTCTGCATATTCGTCACCAATTAAAATCTTACCTTCCATTCGGTTTGCAATTGTTTCAGGATCCTCAGACACATCATTAAATTCAATTTTAGCCATTACATTACGGGTTAAATATGGTTCGAGTTTTTCGGTTTCAGCCACATTTTGCAAATAATTGAACAGTGATTTCAAAGAAGATAACTTTCGATTTATGGTTATTTCTCTGTTGTCTAACTGGAACTTTAAGAAGCTGAGAAAGTCCTCGATTTGTTGAGTAGTAAGTGTCTCAAATAATGACAGCGGAATTTCATTTATTTCTCCATCATAAAAACCTTCAGACACCAACCAATTGAAAAAGATCTTAAAATCATGACAGTAATTAAGCAAAGTGCCTGGTGATAGTTTTCTTTTTTTCTTATCAATATATTCTTCTACAAACCATGGGAGTTCATTAAGTAAAGAATCAAGTTTTTTATAATTTTGGGACTGAGAGTTATTTTTCATCAAATTACTCCTTAGGAAATTAATGTTCATTATAATATTACATCAAATTCATATTTTACGTAATAATGTTTTCGAACCTCTTTTCTTGGAGAAACTGTTCAAGAAAAAATTTGTAGGTCCCTATTCCATGTTTTGTTCGAACCGGGGCACACGAAAACAATTCGTATTTTATAAATACCTTTGTCCTTAGGTATAGCTTCAAACCTATACCTCCCCTCTGCCTTCCAATTTAAAAAGGTGTTAGAACACCAAGAATTAATTTAATATATTTAAAAAAGATTAATACCTTTTAAAAAAGCCCTTCTCCTATGAAAAGAGCTAATCCACTGACGACCTAACCTTCAATTTATGATTATCCTTTTAACAGTTTTTGTTGCTCTTCTATAAACACGCCTTGAATTGCATTAATGTCCCAATTAAACTTTTCAAACAAATTATTTAATAGCTCAATTGCGATCGTATTACCATTAGATAGTAATTCCTCAACCGCAACGTTTATTTCTAAGTGTGCTTCGTTCTCTATAGTTGAAATATAGTCACGGAAAAGCGTTCTTGTTGCCTCATAGAAGAAAAGTTGTCTTCCTTTAATACCATAGCACTCTATTCTTATTGTAATTTCATCTCCTAGTATTTTTCTTTGTGCTAACCTTGTTGCAAATTCAAATATCTCTGTGAATAAATAGAGCGAACTAATAATCTCTAATCCCTTCCCATTTACTCTTTTTTGATACATATCCTCCATATACTCTTCGTACATAGACTTATAGTAAATGAATTGTCCACTCTTATAAAATCTTAATAGCTCTTTGAATTGACCGAAATTTTCTTTAGATTGTACATAATTATTTCCATTCGAAAAACCGTTCAAGTGTGGGAAATCCCATCCTCTCAAACTCAACTTGTTGTCTTGTAATATATTTCTACAATTTTCCAATGTTTGAATTCTATCTTCTTCATAAAAAGTAGGTCTTATTGTAATTTTCCAATAGCCTCTTTTCATAATGAGATTGACAACTTCATCATCTTCAATACCAACTAACTCTTTAGCATAGCTCTCCTGGGACGTATCGTCGTCAGCTAGATGTAATCCAGAATCTCTGACCCTCATATAGAATTGTCTTATTCCCTTGTTTATTGCAAGATCCATTAATTCTCTCATTTCTGATTGAGACCTAATAAGAGCAGATTCTGGCTTTGTTTTTGATCTTGAAAAAACTGCTCCTTCTTTTAGTCCTTGTTCACCACTCCTTTTACAAATAATGGGCAATTCATCAAACTCAGGAATCCTCATTAAAATAAAGTACTTTTTATCATTCTCAATTGGATACATATGGAATGCTACAGGAGGATCTGCGAATTTATTAACCTCAACTACAATATGATCATAGTTTAATTTTACGTAATGCTCCTCTTCCATACCTGTTAATTTCTCTAAGCCTTGTTTTTCATCATCAATGCCAATGATAAGGTTCCCACCATCTTTGGTATTACTCATAGCTAAAATACATTTTACGATCTTTGCTTTATGCTGTGGATTTCCCCAATCGTAGGTTTTCTTAAATTCTATATTCCTCGTTTCTCCACCAGCCTCTAACAATTCTAATATTTTTTCAAACATTAAATCAGCTCCTGATAAATTTCTTTAACACTAGCAATATTTTACCATTTATTGGATAGGAATCACTAGGAAATATATCATTTTATAGAATATAGTAGAAGTGTAGGTTGTTCGTTATTCTATTCATGTTCATTTAAGTGTATAATTATTTTGAAAAATATGGAATTATTTAAGGAGCTTCAAAAACTAATCACCGAAATAAGGAGATTTTATGAAATTACTAAAAATAATATACTCTGAAGCAGATTTAGTGACTCAAACTATCTTAGAAAATCACTTTGACATGAATAATTCAGAAAGAGAATTTGATGTTCATGATGCAGCTATAGTGGGGCTATTTGAGGATATGGTAGGGAAAACTAATTCCCTTCTTGTATTATTAAATAATCAAAGTTTTAATGGGGCAGATTCATTAACTAGAATGATTATGGAGAATTTCATCTTTTTAAAACTCATTTTTCAAAGAGATTCAAATAATCGTGCTAGGTCATACTTTTATTCTTTAAAACTTAGACAGATTAAGTTTTTTAATACAATGATTGAACAATCATTAGTAGGTAGTGAAATTAGGAAGTACCTTTCACTTAGCATTGATAACCTATATAAAAAATTCCCTAAGTTTGCTGATAATGCTTATTTAGAGGATATTGAAACAGGTTTTATAGACAGTCTAAATCACAAAGATAAAAATCAGAAGTGGTACAATGTTACTGGGAAGATTAATAATTTTCGTGCTTTATGTAAGTACCTTGGTTACGAAAAAGAATATATACTTTTATATCAAACTTTTTCTAGTGAAGTTCATGCATTAGAGGCAACTAATTACTTTAAATTTGATCATGGAATTGTTGAGGTATATAGAAAAGGGGGTGAAATTAATACACATGTGATGGTTATTTCGAATTTCCTAATTGAAATTATAAGAGAAATGTATTCCTATTATGAACTTAAGAATGAGGTAAGTAAGTTTAATAATAAAATTGCGATTAACTATAAATTAATTAGAGGTACATAAATATAATTGTATATCCGAATGCAGTAATCTATTTAACATTGCGTCACTATGTACCGAATTCCTGGCCCTATAATAGAGCTTTTTCAGATAGTATATTAAACTGGCCTTTTCCCATTCTCTCTTCAACTAAACTCCTATCTATAGTTCAAGAAGAATACGTTTCTTTTAAGTAAGTTGAGATGACTTGTCTAAACAACGACTTTTCTTCAAGGAAAGGGTGATGATTGCTTTCATTAAAAACAATTATTTGTGATTTTGGTATTTGCCTTACTTCAATTTCCATCTTCTTTAAATTTACAAGATAAACAGTATTATTTTCTGTAAAAGAATCGGCGAATTAATCGCCTGTATGATTAAACTCTGAATAATGGTGAGTGACGCAAGTTGGATTGCCCTCTCCTTAACAAAAACCTCAAATTTTCCGCGTGCGGTATCAATTATTTTTGCTTCCCAGTAGGACATTGCTAAATCTCCTTACCCTCTTAGTTATCTTTACACTAAGTCTTGGATCCGCTTCTTCCATTACCTATTAAGTAGTGAAATGAAAATAGAATTTACTATCCCTGAAAATGCATTAGAAGTTCCATGACATATCCAACTTGCTAAAAATCCGTACTTTAAATATACAAAGCTAAACAGTATCCCCGGTATGAAATAGAGCGGAAATGAATAAATGTCAGGCCCATGAACCAAAGCAAAGAAAAATGAAACCAGAATAACCCAACTACTAATGATTTTTTTATCATTCATTTCAAACACTCGGTAATATATTTTATTTGCTACACTTTCTATGAATATAAAAGGTTTAAAAACTTTTTTATTCACATGTTTCTTAGTTACGTGCGACTTTTTTATGAACGTATGATATAGCGCAAGATACGGCAAATATACAATTAGAAAGAAGCGGAATAGAAATTCTTCGCTAAAAGGTCCTATGATTCCTATTAATAAAATCTCGCCAGCGGTAGTAAGTTCCTGATGCCCCATATATTGAGCACTACCAATGGAAAATGGCTCTTTATCAAATAATGTAGGAAAGTAGAAATAGGAATATACGAAAAAAAGCTCCATTAATGCTAATAGTACGGGCAACATAATCACTCGATCAAAAGCTTTGACTCTAATAAACTGTGCGTAAAACTGCTTTCTTAGATCCGGTGAAGCAATCCAGAAATAAATTAACATAATAGAAGGCCCAAGAAAAATGTCTATATCGTTATCAGAAATACCTAAATGAAACATATCGTTCAAAAACATAATTGTTAGCATTAATAATAAAGATGCCAAAAAAAATAAAAATACATTCTTTAAAAATCTCATGATATTTTCACACCCAATGTCCTTTTATACATAGGTATGAAGACAAGCTGTTGTATATAACATTTAATTTCACTAAATAAATCTTATCTAGCTGAATTATTAGTAACAGCAACACGGTGCTAAGTCTATAAATAACTAACATTGAGTCATCATTGGAGAAACCAAAATAGCTGTCGAAGCAGCTAAAGATGTTCATCAACCGCATCCGATTAGGAGTAGAATGTCTCATAATAAATTCAAAAGAACTCTGCCTTTTGTTCTGCCTCCTTTATTTGCTATAATAAATGCAAAGGAGAGGTTTGTATGATAGAAATTCTTTTTGACCATTCTTATGAAGATGATTACTATTATCTCTCCACAATCACTGTCAATATTAAAGATCCTATAGAAAAAGAACGAATTGAACGATTATTAAAGGAATGTAACCTAGAGGGCATGATTGAATATCCGGATAGTTTATTACGTAAAAGAATCGCAAAATTTCTTAAAGTAGATGAAAATCTGATTGATTTTGATACAAATGAAATCGACACATAGTTAGAAATTTTTCCCAAAGCTCTTGAATAAGGAAGCTTTTATAGTTATGACGCATCCTCTATTTCTTCTTCGATAATACTGTTTAGCACAATAGCAGTTGCTATCGACAACTCTTTCTTCAATATTCGCACCCTATAGTTTAAGTGTAATGGCTCACATATCTGATTTTTTGGTAACATGAATAGTTCTCAGGTAAGTATAACTGCAATAGTATGCGTCTCCATCTCCAGCAACCCATCTCATTGTTGGATAATTACCTTTAAACCGGAAAACAAAACAAAAGGAGCAGAAACCTCCAAGAGTTCACTGCTCCTTTCCAATCAACTATTTATCGTTTCCTTTAGCCTCACTCTTGAAAGAACACCCGCTAGGAATGGTAGTAATGCAACTAACCCAATTGCCCAATTGACACCTAAAATATCTGCAATGATACCTGCCATTAATGCACCGAATGCATAACCGCTATCACGCCAGAAGCGATAGACTCCCATTGAGGAAGCCCTCCACTCCGGTCCAGCCACGTCGCTTATCGCAGCCTGCAGTGTTGGATAAACCATTGCAGTTCCAAGTCCCAGTAGTATTGCCCCTGCAATCCACAACCAATATTGGTCAGCAGCGAGAATGAACCATAATGCAGCAGCTTGTGTCCACATGCCATAAGTAATCAGAACTTTTCTGCCAATCTTATCACTTAATGTACCAGTGAATAACTGAAAAATGCCCCAGGCTGCCGGATATACCGCTACAATTGTACCGATTTGCCCGACAGTTAATCCAGCAGCTGTGAAGTAGATTGGAAACAGACCCCAGGCCATTCCATCCTTCAAATTCGTGGATAAACCCGCAAAGCTGATGCTTGATAGACTTTTATCCCTCCAAGTTGTCAGAGCAAATACTTCCTTTGCCGATCGGGTCGGTTCAGAAGTTCCTGCTCCACTATTCTTGATTTGAAGCTTTAAATGCTCTCCCGTATCCTTAACAATTAATGATAGCAGAATCCCGACCACTACAATGCCGATTCCAATATAGAATGGCTCTGGTCTTAATGAATAGGATGAGGCAATATAACCCGAAACGGCAGCCATGATCGCTACACCTGAATAGCCAGCAAACTCATTCAAACCTACTGCGGTACCGCGCTGGTTTGCCTTTGATATATCGATTTTCATATTCACCGTCATTGACCATGCCAGTCCCTGGTTAATCCCGAGCAGGATATTCGCTACAATAATGACCCACCATGCATGTGCAAATATAATTAGGATTGGCACGAAAAGACCTACAGACCAACCGAGTAATAAAACTTTCTTACGTCCAAGCCGGTCCGCAATTTGTCCTGCGAAATAGTTTACAATTGCTTTAGAAAATCCAAAACTGATTATGAAGGATAATGCAGCACTGGCAGATGCCAGACCGAACTGTTCCTCCCCCAGCAAGGGAAGAACAGTGCGCTCAATCCCGACCATCGAACCAACAAATAGGTTCGTCACAACCAGCAGGACGAATTGAATGATGTTTTCCTTAATTCCGATTTTAGGTTGCATCAATTTAACCTCCATGAAGAAAGCCTGAAAAAATTCAGGCTTTTAATTATTACTTTCCTTGATTCTCTTTTCTCATTTCCTTAAAATTCTCCGGCTGTGGTGGAACATTTTCCGTCATGAACCGGACAAATTCATTTTTGTCGCCTTTTTGCAGGGCAAGATTGAAGCGCTTTTCAAAACCGATAGTAGAGGATGGCTTACCGCTCAGACCTCTGCCGCAAACCGAACCAGAAAATGCACCTGGGTATACTTCAATATGTTCATCCAGTTCCATCAATTTCTGAAGGCTGTTATATAGGTCATCTGCACCTTCTTCAAGAGAAGAAGCCAATTCCGTACGGCCAGCATCGCCGACCATTAAAGTATGACCTGTCAGGACAAACCATGGTTCCTCCCCTCTTCGTGTATCCGTCACTACAATTGAAATATGTTCCGGAGTATGGCCAGGAGTATGCAAGAAAGTCAGCTTTGTATTTCCTGCCATTAGTACGTCTCCGTCTTCTACTGCTGTAAATTCATACGTTGTATCAGCAGAGCTGTGAAGGACATATTGAGCTCCTGTTTTTTCTGCCAGCTCTCGAGCCCCGGATACATGGTCTGCATGTAAGTGTGTATCAATCACATATACAATATTTAATCCTAGTGTTTCTGCTTCTTTAACATAGAGATCGACCTCTTCTTTTAGCGGGTCGACAACCACTCCCTGGGAAAGACTTCCGCAGCCAAACAAATATGATGCTGATACGGGATTCAAGTGTAAATATTGACGAAATAACATTTTTTCTCCTCCTAATATTTAATGTTGGATTTGTTTCCACTCATTTATTCCTGCCTCAAGTAATGTGGCACGAAAACCCTTTGACTTTAAAAGCTCTACCGCTTCAGTCGCATAAACACAATATGGTCCGCGGCAATATGCCACAATTTCTTTATCCTTTGGCAATGAGTCTAGGCGGTCTTCAAGTTCCGAAATCGGAACTGATAAGGCATGAGGCAAATGATCATGCTTATATTCTTCAATTGGCCTTACATCCAATAAGGTGATAGCATTTCTTTTCAATTTTTCACCTAATTCCTCAAACGAGATAGGACTTAGTGAGTTTTCTCTTAGAATGTGACCCTCCCTTACTATATTTACATCTGATATGCGGTCCTCCGCCGTCCCTCTTAAAGCCAATACAAATATTAACACCTGTTCACTTGCCAATCGATAGATTACATAGTTTTTATCCTTTGAGTATGTGACAAGCTTCGCATCAAGCAAGGTTTGTAAATGTTTGGATGTATTAGCTATGCTCATTTGAGTGTCCGCAGCTAAAGCTTCCACTGTTTTTGGCCCTTGAGTTAGCAGGTCCAGCAGTTCAATTCTCTTTGGGCTGGAGATCGCTTTTCCAATCCGGGCGAACTCTCCGTATACGAAATCCTTAAATTCCCGAGCTTGTATATAGATCACCTCCACATCAAAAATTCAACTATTCAACTTATTAGTTGAATAATAACACATCAAATTATTATTGTAAATACCTTTGATTTAAACATGAATAAAACCATGCCATAGTTTTACCTTTTGGCATGGTTTTATGTTTTTTAAAGTTCGAAGTTACTCATTATTAACTCTACATTTACGTTTTAACGTATTCCATGTAGCTTTAGATTCAATAATATAGCATGGCCAGTTGTGATATCGTCTTATTACTTTTGCGCTGGAGTCCGGTTGAAAAATCGAAGATCTTTTTACAAGGAATCTCATCGTTCAAGGAAAACATGATCCGTCAGCATTTCGAGCACCATGCATGACTTTAGGCCTGTCTTAAATTCTTGTATTCTTATATGAATCTAAAAACCCCTTCATACCAATTATTGTCTACTGACTGTGAACATTATTGGAACAACTAATAGTTCCTCCCAGAAATCTATTGTCACATTCATTCATAATAACGTATTCTAGACTTCCATCCTTGAAAAAGACATTACTTTCTTTATCGCTACAGAAATAGGAGATGGTTTTCGTTTTTCTAATACTTTTCCTTCGAAAAAAATATTTACATATCTTTTTTCTCAAGCTGTTTTTGTGAGGATAAAGGATCCAACTCAACCTCTAATTCCTCTTCTATTAACCCCTTTGTGGATCTCTTGAATTCCCTTAATGTTTGGCCAACTGCACGACCCAATTCTGGAAGTTTTTTTGGACCAAAAACAATAAGTGCAAGGACTAGAATTAATATTAATCCAGGTATTCCAATATTTGATATCATGATAACCCACTCCAATTCTTAAAAGGCTCTAATTGTAAACCTTGGGGTCTACATAGTCATAGAGAAAAATGATAGTTGTTAATCAACAGAACGTATTTATTAAAGAGTATGAATATCCGCATTCAATACATTCATCTATTTTAATAACTGGGTGGTTCTTATTAGTTGTTATAGCTTCATTGTTCCATACCAAGACATTTTCGACAATTGGAACGGGGCCTTTTAAACGACTACAAGTTTGGAAAATTTCAAACTGATAGTATAGACTCTCATTCCATCTGTCCAACAACCCCCTAGAATTTCACCCATTTTACCTTTTCTTTAAAATTACGAAAAGAAAGCTTCAATCCGTTCAGGAAGGCAGCTTCCCTTTCGCACAAAGTTACTAACAAAGAAACCAGACACTTTCCACCTAGACGAAGATGTGCTGTAAATCACAATTCCTGTTCCAGTTGCTGTTAAATAGATCTTTTAAAGATTAAACTCTTTGAATATTTACTCTAGTGTCATAATAAGATGCACTTCCGCCAATTGGATCACTAAGGGTTGTTCCTCTCAAATTGTCATCTAGCCTAAACAGTGGATTAGGATGTATTCCTAAACCTCTTACTTCCTCACCTTTTACAACTTCTCCATCGATTTGAATATCTCTTGCACCATAACCCCAATGACCATAATGCGTTGAAATTGCAACAACACCAGGGCGAATACCTTCAACGATTTTTACCTTACCAATGGTTGGTCTACTTTCATCCGCTGCAATTAAGTGTTCCCCTTTTGGATTGCTCGTTGATGTTACTAAGACCTTATCGCCATTATCTACCTTTAATTTCTTTGCATCCACACTATTTAATACGACAAAGTTTTCTGGTTGTAACGCTAGTTGTGCCCAATAGTTAGTTATAGTTCTTGACTGAGTACCAAAGACCTCTTTGTTAGTAATTAAGTGGAATTCTCCTTCATCATTTATCAAGTTTTCTGCCATGTCCATAATTGGAAGGTACTTTGGATAACCTGTAAAGTAATTACCTGAAATGGAATTACGAGAATCAGCAATCTCTTCCAAATATAATCTTGCAAGACCAGGGATTTTCTTTTTAATAAACGAGCCTTCATAAGCGTCATCACTTGATGCAAAACGGCCACCACGGTTTAATACATAAACTACTCTTTTCCACTCATCAGAAGTGAGAGTTTGTTGCCATTTTTCAATATCATAAACTGTCTTTGGGAGATGTCTATGTGAAGACTTAAATAATTCCATTTCTTCTGAATCTGCAGCTTTAACTAATTCACCTTGCTTATTCCCAGATGCAATATTAGCAACTAGTTTTAGATAGAAATCTTCCATTCTATTTAGATCTTTACCTGGCCCGAATGCGTCTTTACCAAATCCAGATAAGCCGACTTTCTCAGATATGGACATCATTAAAGCTTCTAAAGATATTGGAACTTCCTCTCCAAATACTGTTGCGTTCTCAGTTAATGGGGCAATTACTGGCTGTCTAACTTGATTCACTTTAACCCGGATATGGTGAGATTGTCCTGGCGTTGCCCATCTTTCTAAATAAGTTAAATCTGGGAAAATATAATCAACATATTGACTTGAATCACCAATTACAATATCACTAGCAATTAATAATGGTACTTTTTCAGTATCTAATAGTGTCTTTAGCTGTACATGACCACCAGGAAGTGAATACATTGGTGAATGGGATGAAATTAGGGCAGCTTTAATTTTATATGGATATCCGTCTGAAATGGACGGCCAAGTCTCCTGAGCCACGTTACCACTAAACGGATACCAAGGACGCTTAGCTGGATATCCTTCAAACAAAGTTGATTCTTCGTATTTCCAACCTTCTTTTGTTATTGGTACTCCAAATTTAGATAATTTATTTGGGTGTAGGTTTGCCATTGGATATGGTTGCCCCTCTTTATCTCCAATATAAGACCAACCACCGCCAGTATTAGAAATTCCACCTTGCCAATTCATATTACCAATTAGATGATTTAGCACTATTAACGCCTGACCATTATACCAACCATTAGTATGTTTGATAGCCCCTCGATAAAATTCTACTGCTGCCTTTTTTCCATGAGATGTAAACTCTTTAGAAATATCCTCAATATCTTTTTGTTTTGCTCCAGATAATTCTGCCCATTCAGCCAATTCCTTTGAGTATGCTTCTTCCTTTATTAGTTGTAGAGGAGACTTCACCTTAATTCCTTCTAAGTTGGTATCAACAAATAGCTCACCTTGTATTGCTAGATTGCTGTTTTCTGGATCAACCGCAGCTGGTTTACCATTACTTATTACGACAAATTCTTTTTCTGTGCCTATGCCAATTTCATTAGCTCTTAAATGCTTTGCAGCTCTACCGTCCTTTTCGACTTTTACTAAATAGGTCGCATTACTGTAAGATGGTTCATCAGAGTTTGTCGCTGCCAGTCTAGTTGCATTTTGTAGAAACTTTGTATCATATCTTTCATTCTCAATAATCCATCGAATCATACCAAGAGCAAAAGCTGCATCATTCCCAGGCTTTATCGGTACCCATTTCCAAGCCTTTGAAGCGACTTTAGTCAATCGTGGATCTACTACTGCAATCTTTAACCTTCCACTTTCCAACCCTTCAGTGATTGGTTCAGTTTCCTGTACTGGCCCGTAGTTTGCTTCAAATACAATTGATCCAAAAACCAATAAAAATTCAGTGTTTCTATGATCAGGTCGCGGAGATTTAATTCCTCCCGTCCACTTTCCTTCAAGATACTCTCTTGTTGAATGTACCCAAGCTTTATTACTAGTCTGACCACACAATGTCGTCTTTTCAATCCAGTTTACGCTACCAAATGAGTCATTTACGAACCTTTTTGTAAATTCTATTCGCCCATTATGGATACGACCGACCTGGAATAAAAATTGATTATTTTTTGGTCCAAGATCTGGATGGTTCGGGTCTATTAACACATCTAAATTATCTTTATGCTTTGCTTTAAATTCATCAACAGTCATTTCTTTTTTTCTAATTTTTGTAACGTCGTCAGCCATTGCTTTTGCAACCTTTGGATCTTTTAGAACAAAAATATCCTTTAAACCTTCAACATTTTGATTTTCACCGATATCTTTAAATATGTTCCCACCATTGACAATTTCATCTATTGCTTGGTCATAAGGAATGGTTTTCCACTTTCCAGAACCTCTAGGACCATCTCTTTTTATTACTTTTCTAAGTCTGTAGGGATCATATGCATGTTGTATTCCCGCTTGACCTTTTGGACAAAGCTTACCATCAATGCTTACTGCTTCTTTTGGTGATAAATCATAAGGTAAATTTTCCCCTAAGTTCATTGCACTGTATGGATTGCCATCTATTTTCATACAAACACCATTATTGATTTTGACCTTTATACTGCAGGCAACTGTACATTGTAAACATGCTGAGTAAAGTATGTTTTCTGGCTTTGCAAGTGGATATTCAAAATTCCCAACATAATCCAATTCTTTTGAATAGGTCTTTTTTATATTGGGCAGTCCCGTTCCCAAGAATGCTGTTCCACCCAACAAAGCACTTGTTTTAATAAAATTACGCCTTGATATGAATTTCTGGTGTTGGTTTTCCATGAGTTTGATGTACCTCCTTTTGCTTATTGAACACTGGTACTAATTGGACAGTTATACTAAACAATAAAATCACAATACCGATTAATCCTACGCTTGAAGACCACTCAAGCAAATTGGGAGAATATTCGTAAAGTAAACGGGATGAATTATAGGCGCTATCTAAACCATCAAAATGCGGCGCTACATATGCCGGGATTACGAGAATCCATCTAACACATACAATACCTAAAACCACAGAAAGTCCAGCTAAGCCCATCAATAGCCTCTTCCCTTTACTTATGGTAATAAGGAGAATTGGCAATATAATTACCATTCCGATTTGTCCAATCCAAAATATAAACCACCTATCCCCAAAGAGGATTTCATTAAATGTCATTCTTTCATGGTGTATAGGATTATATAGGCCAATTAGAAATTCTGCGATCATTAACAAGAGATCGATACCAATAAATAATGTTAGTAGGGTTCCTAATTCCTTTAAGAGAGAATCCCCGTTCTTTTTTGCACCACCAAAAAACGAGTACAAGAACAACATTAATGCCGCACCAGAGACTAAAGCGGAAACTAAGAAAATGATAGGAGTAAGTCCTGAGAACCAATATTCTTTTGCCATTACTACACCAAATAATGAGCCAGTTCCTCCGTGGACCCCAACTGCCGTTGGAATTCCAGCAATCCCCAAGATTTTCATCCATTTATGACTTTGTTCTCTATGAAACTCAAGCTTTTGTTGACTGTTAGGAACCTTATATCCTAGTGTTAAGGTTCTGTTAAACAGTTTGGTTAATCCTTTTGTAGACTGGGCCCTTTGTGCGAATTCTTCTCTCATTAAAAACCAAATTTCTGCCACAATTAGTAGCATATAAATTAAGTAAAATTGGATTTCCCAAGATAGAATTGAATTCGGTTGCCTATAAACTAAAGTGTGCCAAAATCTTTCAGGGTGGCCTAAATCAATTAGTACGAAGAGCAATCCGGCCATTAAGGAAAAAAATGCAGTAAATAGCGCAAGCTTTCCAATTCGCTCAAATTGTTTCATATTAAAGACATAGACCATTGTGGATAGAAGAAATGATCCTGCCGATAGACCTATAAAGTATATATAGAATACAATCCATAAGCCCCAGCTGGAATAACTAGTAAGTGCAGACATTTTCATACCTTCACTTAATCTTATATAAAGGCTTATTACACCAACAATTGCAATAAATGATAACACTGTAAAATATAATTTTTTTAACATTATTCAGCACCTCCTCTTTATGTTAAGTAATATACATTTGGTTCAGTACCTAATTCTTCTTTCAATCTCATAACTCGAGGTGAAGCTATTAATTCTGCTACCAAGCTCTCAGGATCATTCTTATCACCAATATATGTTGCTCTACCAATGCAGGTTGTTACACACATAGACAGCATTCCTTTATGAAGTCGGTGTTTACAGAAATGACACTTTCTTGCATTTCCAATTGGTGAATTTTTCTTTTCTCTTACTCGCTCTACTCCATACTCATAGTTTGGCTCTTTTTCATATTGCATGATTTCAGGTGTATTCTCAGTATGATACTCACCCCAGTCGAATGTTCTCGCACCATACGGGCAAGCAGTAATGCAATAGCGACAACCGATACACTTATCATAATCAATTGCCACAATTCCATCTTCACTTTTATAAGTTGCACCAATCGGGCAAACCTTTGTACATGGTGGATGTTCACATTGCATACATGGTCTTGGGGTAAACTTCTTTGTCACATTAGGAAATGTCCCAATCTCTTCCTCGATAACCGGACGGTAAACAACACCGGGAGGCAATACATTCTCTGAAACGCATGCCACAGTACAGGAAGAACAACCCACACATTTCTTTAAGTCAATCACCATGATCCATTGGATTTCATTTAATGGTTTTTTTAGCGCCCTCCTAACATCGTTTTGCATTCTAATAATAATTTCATCTGATTCAATTAATTCAGGAAAAGGGAGCAGGTCTTTGACTGTATCCTCATTTGCTGAAGCCAATTTTTCTAATAAAGGGACTTGACTAATAGCAAATGCTCCGGCACCTAAGGCTGCTGCACCTGCCCCCTTTATAAGAAAGTCTCTTCTTGATGTGTTTTTTGTCTCTTTTGAACCCATTTATTTCACCTCCATAAGAATTAAACGAAAAATATCTTCAATATCTATTTTAAAGCCCTTTATAAATCTACATAATTGGGGGAAACATTCATTTTCCATGGTCTGAAAATAGAAAAAAACCCTGATAAAAAATCAGGGTTTTCCCTTATACCTTTCAATCATAATTTCTCGATATTAACACAGATTTCCTTGTGTAACGCTTGACCAGTTATTTCATCTGATAACAAACCATTTAAATGGTTAACCGAGAAACCTTTGTCTTTTGCATATTTGCCAAATCCTTTATGTCCAAAACCCCACTCTGTGCCTAAAACCTTTGGATGTATTCCTGGGGTAATACGAAGTGTTGCTGTTACTCTACCGTAGGGTGAATTTACCCTGATACGGTCTCCATCATTAAACGACAAGGACTTTGCTGTTTCTGGATTTATATAAAGGAAATTTTGGTTCTTTAACTCTGATAGGTATGGATTATTTTGTGTACGGGAATGGGTGTGAGAGATATGTTTCCATGATATTAAATAAAATGGATAATTGGAATCAGGCATCCATTTTCTCTGACGAAATACTGGAAACTTATCTACATTACCTAAATCCAAAGTAGAAATTGAAAAATGAAATTTATTGTTTCTTAATTTGTATTTTTCAAATTGGGTTTCTTCATTAGACCGCCATACAGCACCAGAAAAAGATTTCAATTCAGCTAAAGTTATTCCAGCATCACTTTTTTGGAGTCGATAGTCCATATAATCCTCATATGAAATATCTTTAAATGCCACTTTCCCTTGGATATCCTTTAACTCTAGTCTATTGGCAAGTTCAATAAAGATATCAACTTCAGGAAGTTGACCAAATAGTGGCTCAACAACCGGTTGCCTTAAAGCTACATATTTCCAGTTTGTTCCCCTAGTTACCAGTCCTGAACGCTCCATATATATTGTCCCAGGTAAAACTAGGTCAGCTAAAAGCGCAGTCTCTGAAATATAATTATCAATGACAACTATAAAGTTTAATTTTTTTAATGCATCAACTACTATATTTGAATTAGGTAAGGATAGAACAGGATTACTCATTGTAAAAAATGCTACCTCTAATGGATAAGGTCCTGATTGATGGTATAGATGCCGAATTGCTTCGACATAAACACCCGACCGATGTCCAAAGGGGAAGTTTTCCAGTCCATCAAATCTTTTAGTTTTTGATTGGCTAGTTTGAATTGGAGAATTACCCAATTTAAACTCTTCAGTAAGCATCATACCACCAGGCTGGTCTACATTACCAACTAACACATTTAATAAAAAAATTGCTCTTGACGCATTAAACCCATTCGATTGTTGGCCAGGACCCACCCAAACATCTGCTATCGCTGGCTGATTGCTAGCAAACTCCCTTGCGAGAATTTGAATTTCATCAGACGGAATTCCACAGATTTTTTCAGCCCATTCTGGAGTCTTATCGGTTAAAAATTCTTTATACTCCTTAAAACCTTCAGTCCAATCATTTATAAATCTTTCGTTGTGTAAATTTTCTTTCACAATGACATGTGCTAATGCTAGTGCTAAAGCACCATCTGTCCCTGGGAGAATAGGCAACCATTTGTCTGCTTTTGCAGCAGTTTCACTAAACCTTGGATCAATAACAACTAATTTACTACCATTCTGCTTCCCGTTTAGGATTATTTGAGGTAGATGTGCCCACTTAACAGCAGATAATGGATTCCATCCAAATAACAGCATGAATTTGCAGTGCTGGTAATCGCCCAAGGGTTCTTCTACCCCTAGCACCGATTTTGCAGCTGATTTTCGAGTAACGCTACATATATTGGTATGAAAACTGACATTTGGTGTCCCAAATAAATGGCAGAAATCTCGTTGGACATCGGTAAACAATGAATTTTCAGAAAAAGTGATTAAAGCTTCTGGGCGATTTTCATCTAACAATTTTTTAAGTTTATCCTGAATAATCTCCAATGCTTCTTCCCAACTTATTTCCTGCCATTCTGGATCAATGGAGATACCTTTTTTAGGATTGGTGCGCAACATAGGTTTTTTTATTCGGTCTGGATCATATAGAGACATAATTGCTGAAAGCCCTCTAGGACACATTGCAGCTCCATACTTACTATTCTCATAGTATCCGGTGGAGGTGTTACAAACACCAATTGGGTTATCAACATTAGGCTCTAGCTTTGACACAACTCCATCTCTGACAGTCGCAATAACACCAGTTCCCCCACCACACATATGACAACAGGTTGGAATTGTTACTTCTTCCCCTACCCGCAAACTATCTGCTTTAGGCTTTAGGGAGTCTCCCAACAATAAAGAAGTTCCTAAGGCAGCGGTCCCAACCAGAAACTCTCTTCTATTGCAATCGAACCATTTAAATGTTTTGTTCAATGTCATCACCTTTTATCTTTCTCCTAAAAAGAGCATCCCGAACATTAGGTATCCGATTAATTCCGAAAATATATATGATAGTTCCGGATATGATTATAAAGTAACTATAGATCCACTCCATAATACTAGGAGTATATTTAAAAGATTCATTTGACCGATACATATTCTCTGCTAATCCATCAATTAGGGGTACACTTAAAGTAGGTGCAATAAAGTTCATCCTTATGAACCATATACCAATTAAACATGTGATTGAACTTAGCCATAGGTATAAGAATTTCTGGTCAGAATAAAAATATATACAAAATAATAATACAGTTAATATAACACCGATTCCAATCTGGCCAATCCAAAAAGATTTTGAATAATCACCCAAAAATATTAAATTTATGAATGCAACCCTGTCATTAATGTCCGAATAATAATTTATAAAGAGTTGTAAAAGAACAAGAAAATTATCAAAGATTAAAAGTATAAAAAAGATTCTACTCAAGTTTCTGAGAGATCCAATTGAATACTTTAATTTTTTGAAAAAGCCAATAAAAAAGATTATTGCAGATATCCCAGATAAAGTGGCAGAGGTTAGGAATATTACTGGAAAAATAGCTGAATTCCAGAATGCCCTCGCCTTAACAACAGCAAACAATGCCCCTGTCCCACCATGAACTGCTATTGCAAGTGGAATACCAAAATAAGTTATATATTTAATAATACTCTTTCTGTTTTTGCATAACCATTTTATCCTTTTTGGCTCATTCGTTGGTTTCCAAGAAGAAGGAAGATTATCCATAAATAATAGAACAGCAATCACAAAAAAATATAAAACATATAAATGAAGTTCCCATGATAATACAGACGTTACGTTTCGATTGATAAAGACCGTCCAAAATCTACCTAAATGTCCAATGTCAATTAATATAAAAAACAATCCAACCAAAAGTGACACCATCGAAGAATAAAGCGCAACTCTACCTAAATCCCTATATTTTTCCAGATTAAATATCTCAATTAACCCATAGGATAAAAACAGCCCCACACTTATCCCCAAAAAATAAACATAAAAAGTAACCCATAGCCCCCATCCCACCAGGTTGTTTAAGTTTGTAAATGAGAGCCCTTGATTAATTCTTATATACATAAGTAAAAATGCAATTAAAACCAAAATAGAAAAGACTAACCACCATATACTATTTGATTTACGCATCGCTTTCCTCTTTCCTCTTTCCATTCTCCTATATACATAGTTCTTGGTTTTGTTCCTAAATTATCCTTTAATGACCAACTCTTACTTGCCAATTTGCTCACTTCACTTTCAGGGTCATTCAAATTCCCAAAGGTTCTTGCTTTTCCTAAACATGCGGTCACACATGCTGGTAGCTTCCCTTCTGCAAGTCTATGCGAACAATAATGGCACTTCCTTACTCCATTTAATGCGGGCATTGTTTTATCTCGTTTGTAGAATTGGTCGTATTCTGCATATGTTGTGCTTTCAAAAGAGTTGGGCGGAGTATTATAGTTTTCTCCAAAATCAAAACTTCTTGCACCATATGGACAAGCAGTCATACAGTACCTGCAACCGATACACTTTTCATAATCAATAGTTACTATCCCATTATTTAGCTTTTTAGTAGCTCCGACAGGGCAAACTTTCACACAGGGAGGCTTATCACATTGCATACAAATTCTAGGTAAAAACTTCTTTTTGGGATGAGGAAACTCTCCTTCCTCTCTTTCAATGACCACATTATAGTTCATATCTGGAGGTGTGTTGTTTTCTTGCTTACATGCGATAGTACACGCATTACAACCAATGCACCGGTCTAAATCTATTACCATGCCATATTTAACACTTGAATCATCATCTTTATCTGATTCTTCCTCTATATTATTACTACTTCTAATTAGTTCACCTGCAACTAACCCTAAAGTACCTAATAGCGATGTAATCAATAATTTTTTTCTAGTAAGCTTTTTATCTTCCATATTATCACCACTCTTCATCATCAAGGTTATGATCAATACTGTAACGTATTAAATCAGCAAGGCGCTTTACTTGTAGCTTTTCTTTTATATTGTGTTTATGAGTTTCAACAGTTTTTATGCTAATTACCAAATCCTCGGATATTTCCTTGTCCGTTAGACCTCTTGAAACAAGCCTTAGCACTTCTTTTTCACGTTTTGTCAATTCTTTTTTTCTTGGATAGGCCGTCTTCCAGACGAACTTTTCTTATTTATCAATGAGTTTATATACGATTGAGCAAGGCTTGTATCAACATATGACCCATCTTCCATTACGTTTTTTATCCCAGAAATTAGCTCTTCCTCTGGTGCTTTTTTTAATATATAGCCGTTAGCTCCTAACTCCATTGCGCGAACTAAAGAATCTTGGTCGCTATACATAGTGAGCATTACTATTTTAATAGTAGACTTGATTGCTTTTATTGCAGGAATCGTTTCAAATCCATCCATATATGGCATATTTATATCTAAAAGAATGATGTCAGGATTAGTCTTTTTTACTAATTCCAATAATTCTTTTCCATTCTCTGCTTCACCAACAATTTTGAAATTTTCCACTTGGCTGAGTAAAATTTTTAATCCAGACCGCACCAGATTATGGTCATCTGCTAGTAAAATTCTAATCATCACTTTTAACCTCCTTCAGCGGTATACGCACAAAAACTGTGGTACCTAAGCCCTTTTCTGATTCAATTAGCAATGTTCCTTCTACTAGGGACGCTCTTTCTTTCATGCTAAAGAGACCCATATTCTTGTTAGAACTCATATTTTCAAATTCACGATTAACATCAAAACCAATTCCATTATCCTCAATAATTAATATTAAGTGTGTCTTTGAGTTTTCTATCGTTATTACTACCTCTGTCGCATTTGCGTATTTAGCAATATTTGTTAAGGCTTCCTGCATGATTCTGAAAATTGTCGTTTTGGTTTGTTTTGATAAATCTAATTTGGTTCGATTATCTATCTCAAGGGAAATATTTATATTTGACCTTTGTTGATAATCTTTTGCATAACGTTCTAGTATATCTACAATACTTCTGCCTTCTAAAAAACGTGGACCAATTTCAACAATTAAATCATGAATATTTTTTAGAGAAAGAGATACTTGGCTGTGTAAATCAATGATTTGTTCCTTTAGTCTCTCATCATTCATTTCTTGTTCAAGCGATTTGAGGTTAAGCTTAACACCTGTTAACGATTGGCCAATTTCATCATGTAGTTCCATAGCTATAAATTTTCTTTCTTCTTCCTGAATATCTATAATTTTTTCTAAAAGGATCTGTCTCTTTTTATCTAATTCATCGGTTTTTACTCTATAATTCTCCAAGTCATCAACCATTTGATTAAATGAACGAATAAGTGTCCCCATTTCGTCATTCCTATCTTTAGTTGGAACTCTATAGTTAAAATTCCCCTTTGATAAAAATTGTGTCCCTTTAACTAAATCATTAATTGGCTTAGTAATGATTCTGTGAAGTGAGGCCACAATTATAGCAGACGTTAAGAAAAAAATAACAAGGCTAAAAAGAATATTTGATAAAATTGTTTTGATAATGGACAATTGTTTATCCTCTGAAATTCCAACCCTTATTAAACCAACATCATACTCAGTTACAGGTGCAGGAAAATCCCAAATATACCCCTTATCTGTTTTTACAACTCTAAAATTTTCATCATCTCCAGCATTCAGTAGTTCTTTTGTTGGCTCACCTGAAAATGTATGGGCAAACAACCTAGAGTTCCAATCAAACACCAAAATATATTCAATATTTTCATTTGCTTTTTTATGTTCTTTTAATATATTGTTAACTCCGTTTACATTTTCAGTTAATAGATATTCTGCAACAGAATCACCAATTGTTTTAGACTGGTTCTTCCCTTGAACTTCGAATTGTTGTTGTAAATGTGCTCTAAGCAATGATTCAGTGAAGCTTCCTATCCATAGAAAAAGTATAAGTGCTAAGATTAAATAAATTCCAAATAATTTGCTGCTCAAGTTTAATGATTCATGTAAGAATTTTCTTACCTTCGCCAATCTTTCTTTTTCCATCCTACTTCAACCTATCATTATTTATTTCATCGAATGAAGATACCTGTATAGTTTCCGCTATAACTTCTTGCTTTTTATCTACCGGAAAATTTCTAAAATAATCATAGATTTTTTCTTTTATATCAATATTTAAATTATTACTAATCAGAATGACTGGCTGCGGACCGGACTCGAATTCTCTAACTACTTGTAGATTCCCCAGTAGTGGAGCAACTCTTTTGTTATTAAAATTATTTATTATGGAGAGATTTAATGAATCAATACTTATACCTTTAACAATGTTTGATTGAAGTGCAGAAATGGACTCGTCTACATAAAATGAATAATAATAATTTCCAAAAAAGGTTTCCTTACTCTCACCAATAGCCTCTAAATATTCCTCTATTCCTTGGCTGTTGACAGAACTAGGTTCAGTAAATCCAAATACTTGATTACTTAAATTAGATATTTCTTGAATACTATCATCCTTAACAACAATCAAAGACCTGGGAGGAGTTAGGAAAGAAGGGGAGAAAACAATTGAATACTCTTTCATATTGTTTTGAAAGCTATATTGATCTAGATAAAGATATGCCACATCAATTTGGCCATCTTCTAACAACATATTGAATTCTGAATAACTTTTTTTTAAATGAAGGTGTGTGAGTAAGGAAGTTTTTTCAGTTATGTCATTAGCCATCTTATTAAAAAGCACAAAATTCATAAGAGGTGACAGTTCATTATAGACACCAAATTGTATATCTGAATTAATATTCTGTTTTTCACTTTCTTTGGGGAAATGTTCTATTTTAATCTCTGGTTCTTTGTATGTATTCATACTAATTAACACAGCGGAACCAATTAGAAGGGGGACTGACAAAACTTTTATGAAGCTTTTCGATGTTAACATAGGATTATCCCTTCATTTCTTAAAAATGATTTTGGACTAACTTTACAAAGCTACTTTCTTAACATAAGTAAAGTTTTCATAATCTAATAAAGCAAAACTCTTGATTTTATCATACCCCCCTTAATTGCACCTCACAATACATGCATAAAAATGTTCAAATAAATGTGACAAAATTATCACTTTATCTCTATTACTGATATAAAAAAACCTTGATCATCATACATGTATCCAAGGTTTTCTTGTATTTTTTAAATAAGGACTGCTAAAGATGATATTTATCGATTATTCACCCCAAGTAAAAAAGTCCTTATTTATTCATCTAATAAAACTACATTTCTGAATCGATATTAAAAAACTCTAGCACCCAATGAATAAAATGAAATGATATAGATTAATTTTTTTGAAATCCTTTGCTTTAAAATAATACAACCATGCCAGATAATAATTTTTTGGCATGGTTGTATTATTTAAATTTTCAATTTTAACCTATTCAGTACTTGTTCGATTTCTTCTTTGGTTGTATATCTCCCAAGGCTGAATCTGATTGCGCCCATCCCTATATGCTCAGGTATTCCCATCTCTTTCAGTACAGGAGATAATTCTATTCTTCCTGAGTGGCAGGCTGAACCTGTAGATGCCGCCATTTCAGGAATAGAATTTAATATATCTTGACCTACTTTATTGATAAAACTCACATTCAGGGTATTCGGCAATCGGCTTTTTGCATGACCATTCAAAACAATTCCGTCACCGAAAGTGCTTTTTAATTGTTTCCAAAAGTAGTTAGTCAGTTCTTGAATGGAATCGTCGTATACATGCTCTAAGGCCAACTCACACGCCTTTCCCAAGCCCACTGAAAGCAGTGTATTCTCTGTTCCAGCCCGTAAGCCGAATTCATGTCCTGCGCCATGGATAAGCGGCTCTATATCTGTTCCTTCCCGTATGTAAAGAGCGCCTATACCTTTTGGCGCATAAAGTTTGTGACCGGCAATTGTCAGCAGATCAACATTTAGATCATTCACATCGATTGGTACCTTTCCCACAGATTGGGAAGCGTCTGTATGAAAAGCAATTCCGTATCGTTTCGCTAGTCGTCCAATTTGATCTATTGGCTGAAGGGTACCGGTTTCATTATTGGAATGCATGATCGTAATCAGTATAGTATCTTCCCTAATAGATTTTTCAATCTCTTTAGGAGAAACCATACCATAACGGTCAACATCCACCATTGTGACCCGTGCACCCAAATGTTCCAAAAACTTTAAAGGCTGTTGTATCGCAGGGTGCTCGACTTTTGATGTGATGATATGGGTACCTCTATCTTTATTTTTAAAGAAATACCCTTTTAAAGCAAGGTTATTTGCCTCGCTTCCTCCGCTTGTAAATATAATTTCTTCAGGTGAGCTTGTTAACAGGTTAGCCACTTGTTTCCGTGCTAGAGTCAGCTTTTCCTTTACCGGACTGCCTGCCCAATGAACTGCTGAAGGGTTGCCATAGAAATCGGTTAACAACGGCTTCATTTCATTTACAACTTCCGGATCGATTGGAGTACTTGCATTATAATCCAGATAAATCTTATTCATGATTTCATCCCCCCTTCGGCTTTACCCAGCGGACCGCAAAGTAGCCTGCTTCTTTTTCAGATCCACCTATTCTTTTCTCAGTTTCCAATGCATTTGCCTGTTCTGTATTTAAAAAGTCCGCTTCCGTCATAAAGAGCTCCAATTGAACCTTATCAGGTTCCACTGAATACAACTTCTTTACATCGCCGGGAGAAAAGAAAGTAGCATTGGCAAAGACACTTTCCGTCTTTTCTTCCCCTTGCATGCGATATTTCTCACCCCAGGAACTTTCCTTCCCAATAAAGCCGCATACAAATCTTCCTCCCTTTTTAAGCACTCTGATTGCTTCATTTACGACAGCTTCAGGGTCCTTTACAAATTCAAGCACGATATTGGCAACGATTAAATCAAATGTTTCTTCATCAAAAGGAAGTTTTTGTATATCGGATTGAACATAATCGATATTCAAAGAAGAAGCAATTGTTTTTTCTTTTGCAATCTCAAGCATGTTACTTGAAATATCCACACCTGTAACATTCAACCCCATTCTCGCCAGCCAAATGGTGTAAATACCAGTGCCGCACCCCAGGTCTAGTGCTTTCCCACCTTTTCTCGGCAGTGATAACTGGAAGATAATATTCTTCTCCAATTTGTCGACATATGATCCAATTTCTGTCGTACACCACGAATCATATGTTGCAGCAGAACGATCAAAAAGTGCCATTAGCATTGTTCCTCACTAACTTTAAATTTTACTAAATTATAACAAAAGTTCAGCAGCAAACATCCTTCATTCAAAAAAAACCTCCTTATTCGCGGAGGGAAATTAGTTTTAATAGGTTATGATTTTATCTGCCCAGATGGACCATTCTGCAAGCTCATCCATCGTACTTTTATGCGAGCTTTCATGCAATTCTTCCTCAGACATGCCGCGAGCATCCATACAACTGCCGCAAACAGCAACGTCGATTCCTTTACGCTTAGCGACAGTGAGCATTTTTTCCAAACTGTAATATCCATTGGGTGTTTTTTGATTCTTTTTGGCACAGGAAGCTGCGTCAGCAATCAAGAATAACCTTACTTCCGTGTTCTCTTTTCCAGCGATTGCGTTTGCCTGCCTTAATGCATTGTAGGCGCGCTCTGTTCCATATGGCGGATCATTTACGATGAATAAGAATTTCATTTTTATTCCCCCTCTTCTTTTAAGTTTTAATAATAATCAGCCTGTTACATTCTGATTGGTGATAACAGGAATGATTTCAGCTTTGTTCGCTTTATGGAATTTTACAAAGATGATGATATATAGGATTGCAGCGAATACTGTGCTGATATAATTAACTATTGAAAGAAAGTTTCCAGGGAAGTAAATCCCCTGCACATAAACCCCCAAAACTTGGGAGCCAACAAACGCTCAAACCATCCCCCATTGTGTCGGAGCAAACTGACTCTTAAAAAACTCTCTTCTCAGATAGTCAAAGAGCAGGTAAACGGTGAAGATTCCCCAACCAATGGTGATGACGTATGAAGCAGTAATAAGGAAAAAAGAAATTACACTGGCATCAAAGATAAAGATATTTTGAAAATGACCCATGATCCGGTAAAAACTTAACCCTAGCAAACAGGTAATTGGGATGACAAGAAAGAATGCCGGGAGTATAGGTTTATCAGGCAATTGGGCATTTTTTATCTGAATGTAAATCAGGAACGATAGCTTTGCCACAAACAAGAATACTCCAAAGACCAACACGAACAATGATGTTACGGATGCGAAGGATGCAATGGAACTATTCTCTGCCATTGAGGCAATCCCCGTTCCAGCCAGGCTCACTAGGCCGAAAGCGAAAACATCCAGCAGCCAGACAAAGTTCAATTTACTGGCATCCATTGGGTTGAAAAACCAGCTTTTTGCCACTTTAAATTCCAGAAAAAATAACGAAACCCATAGAAACATATAGAATAGTAGAGAGCCCCACATGAGAGTCTGTAAAGACAAACCTGGCAGATAGAAAGCAAATGGCCCCCATACAACGTTTGCCGTCATCGATAAGGATGCGATAGGAACAAAAATTGTTATATTTGTAAGCGGGTTTTCCATAAAGGAATTGAACTGATTTTTTGTCTTCAGCCATGAAGCCATTCCCCTTAGGAATACAATAGTAAGAATTAGGTTGGCGGCAGTTGAACCAAGCATGATCAATACTAGAATCGCATTAAGAATGACCTGTAATGGACTCATTTGAGACCAAAATATGTCCGATATCTTGATAAGGCCTTCTCCATGTGGGATGGCAAATTGCAGATAATTAAACGCCATCAGGGATACGCCTCCGGCAGCCAGTGCTGCCTGGAACTTTATTGGAGCAAATTTTAATTTCATCTTCTTAAACTCCTTTAAAATGTAATAACCTTTTCTGCCCATTCCACCATTTCAATACAATCCTTCATAGTTGAGATTGGACAAACCGTCTGATTATCAAGTTTGCGGGATTGAATGCAAGTGCCACACGCCAAAATCACTCCATCATTTTCAAGAAAATGATTAAACTCTTTTGCGGTGTTGAATTTTTCATGAGTAACACTTTCACATTCAACTCCTTCTCCCATTAAAAAAATCTTTACCTCATGACCATGAAGGAGAGATGCATTTGCAAACCTAAAGGCATTCCAGCTTTTTTCCGGTTCTTTCGTCTCGATAATGATTCCAAATTTCAATGAATTTTCCTCCTTTGCTGTTCTTGATAAATGTTCTTTATATTGTCATTATAGAACCGGTCAATTCATAATGGAAATGCATTATAATTATACTGCAATGAGTATTTTGCATAGTTAAGTGAACAAAAAAAGAGTCAGGAACGACAAGTGTTCCTAACTCTTAATCTTGATATTTTTTATTGTTTCAACAAGTTTTTCCTTTTGTTCAACAGCCTTTCCTATTTCGTATAAAGGCAGACTTTTGTCAGAGAAATACTTTTTCAATATTTCTGCTTGCTCAGGCGAAACAAATATAAGAAGGCCGCCGGAGGTTTGTGGGTCAAACAATAAAAACTCTTCTTCCCTCGATAATGCGTCTCTATGTCGAACGTTTTTATGGAAAGAGTAGTGGTTTTTGATGATTCCTTCTGGCACAGCTCCCTGTTCTAGCAAAGGAAAAACATCATCGAGATGCGGGATTTTATCATTATAAATTTCAATTGATACTCTGCTTTTCTCTGCTACTTCTGACAGGTGGCCTAAAAGACCGAATCCCGTCACATCCGTACAGGCATGAATATCTACCTCGAGAAATGCTGCAGATGCCTCACGGTTCAACGTCATCATCAGTTCCACCACTTCGTTTACTTGCTGTTCACTGGCCAGCTTATGGTCGATGGCAGTTGTGTAAATACCAATGCCCAGCGGCTTGGTTAGAAAAATTAAGTCTCCTGGCTTACCACCTGATTTGCTGATGAATTTACCACCCTCAGGGATGAAGCCAGTTACACTGAACCCATATTTGGGGGAATCGTCGATGGTATGGCCGCCAACAATGGCAACACCGGCTTCCATCGCTTTATCTGCTCCACCCTTGATCATAGTTTCAAGGTAGCTTAGAGGCAGGGATGAAATCGGGAATTCAATGATATTTAACGCATACTTAGGGATCCCTCCTTTTGCGTATATGTCGCTGAGGGCATTCGCAACTGCAATTGCACCAAATTGATAGGGGTCATCCACGATAGGTGTTATGATATCGACAGTTTGCAGGAGGGTTTCATTTTGATGGGTAAAAGCAAACACATCTTCCCCAATGCCTGCAATAATTTTTTGATCAGATGAATCTGGTAAATTACGCAATACTTGCGCAAGGTCTGAGGACCGTATTTTACATGCTCAGCCAGATCCTGAAGAATAAGAGGTTAACGCAATATTAGGATTATGCATACTCTTCTCCTTTGTTTTTAATAACTTCATCATACCATGATAAGATTCCGGGGTGTAAATATGGATTTCCACCAATTAAAGAGTTTTTACTATGTAGCCAACTACCTTAATTTTTCAAAAGCTGCAGAAAAGGTTTCCCTTAGCCAGCCTGCCGTTTCCAGGCAAATTGAAGCATTGGAAGTCTATTATAAGCTTTCTCTCTTTAATCGAAGTGGCAGGAAGGTTGAATTAACAGACGCAGGACGGAGATTGCTCCAATATACCGAAAAAATCCTTTTGCTGACAGAAGAAACAGAAAAAGCCATGATGGCCCTTACCAACCTGGAGACTGGTGATATTAGAGTGGGAGCATGCACGACTGTTGGCAACTATATTCTGCCCGCTTTAATTGTCGATTTTCAAAACAAATATAAAAAAATAAAGGTAGATTTAATAATTGATCATACAGATTCTATCATTGAAAAATTAAAAAAAGGAGAATTGGATGTAGCTATTACTGCTTATGGAAATAATGATCCATTATTAACATATAAGCCAATTTTGAAAGATGAAATAATATTCGTTACTGACAGAGGTTTCAGACTGGATGGTGTATCTTCTATCCATCAATTGAAAAATGAGTTATTCTTTTTAAGAAAAAAAGGCACAAATACAAGGGGACTTATTGATTTACTGTTTGAATCACATGGGTTCCAACCAACTAAGCTGCTTGAATTCGATACAAACGAAGCAATCATGAGAGCACTTAAAAATGGAAGAGGAATTGGTATCCTGCCACAGCTTGTTATTACGGATAAACTGCAATCAGGACAGATAGAAAGGTATGAAATTAACGAAAGAAGCCAAAGAAGCTTTTCAGTCATATCACCAAGAGAAAAATTTATCAGTCCTTCTCTTTTGATTTTCAGCAATTATATAAAGAAGAATATATTTGCTTACAGTTAAAGAATAACAAGTTTTGCACATTTTATAGAGGCATAAACAAAAGGGAATTTAGTTAATCATATTAGATTCTATAGAAAAATTTAAATTCTTCTTTAACTAAACTGCGTCGTCGTTACTTTAAGTACATTTTTTTCACAAACTCTAAAGACTTAAATGTGATTTGCAAAAATCTGCCCCGTTTAAAGAAGACTGGTAAACAGCCTGTCATTCCTTGACACTTTTTGTCATTCAGTGATATGAAATGTGTCTCTACAATTTTTGGCTGTATTCATATTAAATCTACTAGGTAATTCTAATGCGAGAATATTCGATTTAATAACAAGAAAACGGACTAGATAAAAATACTCAGAGCAAACCAAATGCCTTTTAAGTATTTGGTTTGTTAATTGCTAACTTACTTTTGTTTTGTTTCCAAAGGTGAAGATTAACAGAATCTTTTTGTTCCTTTTTTATTTCAACTATAAAAGTTGGTATGTACTCAAATTTTAGAGGACAATAATAGTAAGTATTCTCATTAAATTCGCTCTGCTGAAAGTGTTCTAACCAACAATAGAAATAGTTAGTTATAACCATCCCATAAATTTTATTAATTAACCATAAAACTAATTTGCGAGTTCTATATTTTTCATCAATAGAGGATATCGTTGCATAAAAAAGCCTTTCAAAAAAACCATGTTCTTGGTAGGAATAAACTTTAAAATTAAGGTAAGTATCATGAATCTTTGGTCTTTTTTTGTCTACTTCAGAAATATTACTAAGCCCCTCAATAAATTTTCTCCAATGAACATAGGCGTTAGCGTATGGACACTTTGGCTTAACAGGATGTTTCCTAATATTAAATTCTATACATTGTTTGTGTTTAAATAATATGGTAGCTTTAAGGTGCCTAACAAATGAATGAAAGGTTTTTAGAGTAGACAAGTACAGTATTTTAAAGTCGTTTTCAGTAAAATTGAATTTCTCCTCATTATTATTTGCTTTTGGACTACTGAAAGTAAGTAACTCTTCATTACCTATATTCTCATTACATTTATTAAATAAAATGTAATTATACTTCTCTAAAGCAGCCTCTCGGACAATAAATACACCAGGATCAAAATAAAGAATTATATTTCCTTTATTTGATTTATTTTCAATTAATTCTTTTGTAATACTGCAGCTTGACTGAAATTTTTTTACTGTTTGCCATTTCATTTTAGCATCAAAAAACAAATGAACTTTTTCGCTTGACTCTACATCTCTATTTAATTCTTTAAGTTGAAAATTACTATTAAGAGAATCATCAACTATAATACTCTTTTTATGGTTAGTGATGGCCAAAGGTATTTGATGAAAAGGGCAGTAACTTAAGAATTTATATTGATGGAATATGCTATGATAATTAAACTCTATACATTTTTTGCAAGTTGTAACTTCCTTTCTAAACAACTTTTCAAATGGGAAATTATTAATAGGCAGTCCAGCAGTGATTAATTTAACTAAGTTCAACTGATGTTGACAGATATCATAACCAATTAATATATTCGGTACTGAATTAAATCTAGAAAAAAATATTGAGTGATTGTTATCTGAAACAATTTTATCACTGGTGAAAAGATTTAAAATTTCTTTATTGCTAACATTGTTTGCTTCCTTTATCTTTTCAAAAATACTCCATATAGACTCAAACTCATTAATCCAGCTATTATTCCAGTTTAATAAAGATTTTTTCTTTATATCCTTCTCAATAATTATAATTGAACTCATATGTTCCTCCCCCTCACTATGATTATTGACAGCCGGAGGTGAAGAAATACAAAAAACTGCTGAAAATTTTCAGCAGCATAAAATATATTTAATTTTTTCTTCTTGAATCCAATTTCTCTATTGCTAGTTTCCTTGGATTATAATTTTTTTCAGAAGTTTTAATTCTTCTTTGTTTCACACTTTTATTCGGACAAAGTTCACTATATTTCGTAATTAATTTACTATAATCAGGTATATAATCCACCCAATAAATCTTGTCGCAATTGTCTAACCTAGAATTCACTATTAAGATTTGATTTAAATTTTTATATTTAATGTAATCAACACTAGTATTTTCTCTATTTTTTGTAGATAAAGAGTTTAGCAAACTATTAAAATGATGTGAATATAAATGGGCAATTACTCTATTAATAACCCATTCTAATTTAGGTACATTAAAATTAAAATTGTCTGATCGAATCAAATCTTTTGTCATAGTAAGAATTAAGTTTCTATCAATTCTATTTGCAATATCAAATCCTCGGTCATTTATTCTGTCTTCATAGGCATATCGATTATCAACACTTGTTGCTTCATTAAAACCTTGTAGATTTTTTCTGCTTTCTAGGTATGCGAAAGCTACCGGGCAAAAAAAGGAATTATCTTCTTCGCTCACTCTTAGATGATTCTTCATTCGCTTAAGGCAACTTCGGTGATATTTATAGACCTCTTTACGAATTTTCCTACTGATGGCTTTTATCGTTTGCCTGGTGGATAAAAATATTTCATCTATTACATTTAAATAGGGATTTCTATAGGGAAAACTATCGAGAAGTAATAATGGAACCATATTTCCTTTAATATTTGAAAAAGATATTGAACCATTAGAAACCATCCTACCACTTTTAATATGCGGTATGTCAGAAACTAAAGTTATCATTTTTTTCAAAAGATTATTTTGTAAAGGAAAGTCTTTATGGTGTAAAAAATAGGTTCCTTGTAACACTTTTAACTCTTCTTCATTTAACGTTAACCAGCTTCTTAGTTCTATTGATTTTATATCTTCCATTCTCGGGCTATACCAGTTAGGGAATAACTCGTCATTCTCTTCTAAGTATCCATTTCCACAATTACAATGAAATGGAGGGGTAGCTTTATTGGTTATTTCATAACCAAAGTCATTTCGGTACCATCTGCTACAACGTTCACAAGCTTGAATAAGTTTTTGATTATGAAAAGGACATTCGTCAATTATTTTAAGTTGATGAATAATACTATGATATCCTTTTTTAATACAAGTTGGACAAATATAAAGGCTGTTATGAAAGTATTTATTTACATTTGTTTTTCCATCAAAAAGTGGTTTGCAAAGCATATCAATAAGATTATTATTATATTCTTTTATGGAAAAACCGAAATAATGTTTGAATTGTTTATCATCAATTCCTTTTAAGGTCAATAACTCCCGGTGATTCCAACCTATATTTGATTTCAATCCCTTAACATGTGCTGTTCCACATATTTTTAAAAGTTCTTTTGAGGGAATTAGGTTTGCATGCTTGATTTTTTCAATAATGCCC
Source organism: Mesobacillus selenatarsenatis SF-1 (assembly GCF_000813125.1). GTDB lineage: Bacteria > Bacillota > Bacilli > Bacillales > Cytobacillaceae > Mesobacillus > Mesobacillus selenatarsenatis. Next base: position 52,392 of record NZ_BASE01000031.1, on the reverse strand, counting down.
CAAGGAGATTCAAAGTCGGCTATCCACTTAATATCCCATGTCAACCTTGTGCATAGTGTTTCTGTAGGTTCTAGATGTATGCGATTCAAAATAGGTTCAACCCTTTTACCACAGTCTATATTAATTAGATAGCACTATATAATTCAGATTCTATATAACTTGAGTACGTAATAGCATCGATCCATTGAGTTTTTGAAATAGAGCTCAAATCCTCACCTTCAACACCATATTTCTTTAATGCATATTCAATGGCTAAAGTTAAATATTGCATAGGGATTTCAAATCGAGAACTTAGTCCAGCTTCTCTTCTCATTTCTGTATAAATTTCCATCAACTCATCAGTATAATTTGCCAATCTAAATCCATTTACAAACGCATCAGGAAAATAATATTTAGTAAAGCTGAATCCACTATTTGCAGGGAATTCACAATCTTCATCATATCCTAGTAGGCATTCATACATATCTGACCGGTTACATACCCCCTCAAATTTATGTTGTTGTACCATAAACCTACCAATTATCTGAGCTTGACCTAATTCAAGAAAGACAGACCTCTGATCGAGTAACTCTTGCTGTCCTACTAAAAAAACCGTTAAAGAGACACCGAATCTGTCTAACTCGTTATTTATATCCATTAGCCACCCATACTGTATTTCGTGTAATCTTTGTGCATCATCTATGAAAAGTACTATTCTTTTTTGTCGAGAGACTTCAGCTTCTTGAATTAGAAATTTAAGCAATCTTTGTCTTTTAACATTTGCCTTTCCAGAAAAAGGAATTCCGTGCCCAACATCGATTAAAAGATCTTCAAAAAATACAGCTTCATTTGGGTTTTTATACTTTCGACAAGTAATAAAATAAATTGGTAAACCCTCAAATTCATTGGGAAGGATATGAGTCAGATACTTAATTGCTCTTGTTTTTCCTAGTCTGGGTCGACCGTAAATTATTGCACCAGGAAAACGGTTATTTAAACACTGCTGTATTTTAAAATATAGCTTTTGGATTTCATTTGTTGCCAGCAAATATCTACCTGTTTCAATCGGATGGCTACCATTTGGTATTATTGGACGATCTAAGTCTTGAGGAGCTTGAATTTGATTTGCTTGTTCCATAATTATTACCTCGACAATTCATTAAAAGGTTAATGTTCTCTTTAATCTTTTTTTATTTTCTACTTCAACACTTGGCATCTTATCTTTAGTATTTATTTTAATGGGACTTACATTGTTTAATTTAGGCGGATTAACCTTTTTCCTCTCGGATGTCTCTGGTATGTTTTTGGCTACTTCCTGTTCATTGGCTAAAGTTTTTTCTAACGAATTTAATTTATTTCTATATCTTTTATGTGTGATCGCTTTTTCTTTTAAATACTGTTGAAAAGCCCTAATCGGGTCATCTTTTGTGGTAAAGTGAATGAGTTTTTTATTTCTCAAACTAAAAATCTCTTTTCTTAAAGCCAGGCTATGCTTTGTTTTACCCCAATAACCGCTTCCTACTAATTTTCCGAGTTCTGATCCATCTGGTAAATATGCAGTTAAAAACCTTACATCATCAATATTTATAACTAATTCCAGTGTTTTTCCTATTAAGCCTGGAGACCTTAGTAAAAGTTCATTTGTATATCTTACGTTTTCAAACTGAATATACGGTCTTCTTCCCTGCTCGATACTTCCCTTAACTTCCCGTTTAGCTTCAACGCATAAAAATGGAATATTATCTCGCTCTTCTTCGGGAAGTTGGCGAATAATTGGGTCTTTATTTATTCTGTGTTGTAATGCTTCTAATGGAGTTGAATAACTTGTTCCTTCATTAGGCGTAGAATTATAATCAGCAATTAACACATCTGTTAATTCTTCAAGATCGTTTATATTCATCTTAAATTTTAGTGCTTGTTTTTCTGGGTTATTTCTTCTAGGATCCTTAGGATTGCTGCCTGTTGTATTTATTAGTCGGTGGAACCCATTTTCCTCAAGTAATCCAAAAAATCTCTCTATCAAAGACCTTTTTGTTGGGGATTTAATTGGACCAGCGTTTACTCTGCAGTTTATGATTCTTTTTACTCTGTCCCTTACTATGATGGATAAATTGGCTTTTGCATTGTCATAATAAAATTCATCCCATAAAGCCCACTTTGATTCTTTTATAAGCCCGGAAGGTATTCCTCCATTTGGTGGATATTTTAAACCAGGAATAGTCAAGTTAAGAGGCTTCCAAGGTTCTATTGATTTTTTCACACATTGCAGAACATCGTTTGAATTGTACTCTTTATTTAACGAAATGTGATATCCGAGAACTGCTCTTGATGCTACATCTATGATCACTAATAACCAAATTCGATCTAAAACCTTAGTAACTTCATCTCCAGAAGGTGTTTCAAAAGTTAATGAGAGGGATAGATCAATTTTGTGTCCGTCAAATTGGACCCTCTCGTATGGTTTTAAAAGGGTAGGTGCTTGTTCGTTAAAGTGACTATTAATATTATCATGATGTTCATTTTCACTGTTGTATCTATAGCTTGCATCAGACATTTTATCTTCTTCTAATTTTTGAAGATAGCTATATAAAGATCTTCTTGCCAACTCTTTCGTGTTAAAGGGGTAATCAAAAGGCGCTTTTAATCCTAACTCTCTACATTTCTCAATAAACCTTTTATGTATTCTGTTTTTTTTCATAACAGGGTCGGTTAGAGACTTATTCTTATTTTTGAAGAATAAAGTATCGATTAATTCTTGCAATACTGGATAGGTTTTTAACAACAGTGCAAATGCTCCAGTCTGCTGATTATAGTGCTTCTTTGATGTAGAGTTTGGTAACTCTTTTCTGTTATATTGTTTGATTGTCTTTCCAGGTATTAATGCATTAAATCCGTAAATTATCCCAAACTTATCTTCATATAAGCACTTCTTGAAAAAATTATTAATTTCTTTCCTATCTATGCCAGTCTCTATCTTTATTTCTTTAAGAGAATCGCCTTTTATAAACATCTCTACAGCTTTTTTTCTTTTTTTATAAGTCTCCAAATCTTGTTCGGGCATGATATTTAAATTTGCTCTTGGCCATTTGGTTGTATTTAATAATTCGTTATCGTATGATTCTGTGATTCTTCTTCTGGACAATGGAGCCACACCTCCGTATTTATATTTATTGGTTTTGAGTTTAAATTGGATGCTATTTTGTTATTGAATATTAAGCTATAAAGAGCAACTATGATTCTTTGCTCAGTAATCGAGTCGTTTAATTCATTCAGGACCGTTTTTATTGTCCTTTTCTCAAAAGATAGACATTTACTAACTTTATGTATATCTAAATCTATGGGGTTAGAACTAGAGAGATAGGGGATTATCCGCTTTGCATTATTTATTAATAGTTGATTTTTTAATAGATATGAATAATCTTTTACCTCTAATTGTCTGTTATTTTCCTTGCACCATTTTGCTAAAAAGGTAATTTCTCTTTTTTGTTTCTCACTTTTGCTTGCTTCAATAATTACAATGCTTTCCTGTCCATTTTTGTATTTTAGCCAGAAGTTAGGGATAACTTCAATTTTTTTCTTATTTAAAACACCCGATATCACTAAAGGACGTTCACAAAATGATATTATTTCATGGTTTATTTCAATCAGCAGCCATAATTCATAATTAGCTTGTCCAAGATAGCAGACATCACGTTTTAATTTAGGACTATAGGCCTCCCAATAATTCTTATAAAACGAGCTGTTCCTCATTATAGGATGCGGTTCATACAATTGTCACACCTCAATTCATAAATTACATATAGCTTACTCTAATTTCAAATAACTATGAACATATAAAGTTATGGGAAATACTCAATTTATTTCCTCATTGTTTTTGTTTCTTATTCGTTCCTTCAATTGGTTGCTTCTTTTGAAGGCCTTCCCTCTTTTTATACCTTCTAAATAAACCTCAGGATGACTAGATAAGATTAGTCTGATCTCTTCTTCTGTTAAGTAAATAGAATGCTTAGTTAATCTGATTTCTATGAATTTCAAAATATAACCTCCTCTCATTTTATTCTCATATTTTCCAATTTTTTAAGTGTTTATACTTGCTTTAACTTTGGTCAAAAAGAAAAACGTCTACAATTTAGTAGACGTTTGATAATTTGTTTAAATTAATGGTTACTTATTAATTCGTTAACTCCTTTACAAACAAGGAATAGATAGCCATTTTGTGTTTAAAAGATTCAATGCCACCTTCAAGACAGTTTACAATAAGTTTTGCGATTTTTTCATCAGAAGGATACCCTTTATTTTCAATCCAACCTTTACTATTGTTTGAATCCATAATAATAACTTGTTCTGTATCGGAATTGGTAACAATTGTTGAATTATGAGTTACAATTATCACTTGTCTATTGTTTTTTATCTGTTTTAAACTTTCTACTAAATTTTTATAAATATATTGATTATCTAGGTTATCTTCAGGTTGATCTATCACAAGAGGAGTGTTATCCATAGTATAATAACCATAATTAAATAGGAATGTTAAAACAGCTACAACTTTTTGCCCAAGGGACATTTCTGTTATATCTTTCATTAAAGAACCACTGGTACTTGTTAATTCTTTTGAATTCACATTAAATCTCAACGTGAATTCATCAATAACTTCAAACCAACTAACTAAAGTATCTTCAATTAATTTCCTATTAGAAGAAATTTTTTTGTAGATTTCTTTATATAGTTCAAACTTGTTTTTTTCATTCACTTCTAAGATTTCCGATACAATATCTGAGTATTTAATTTCATTTTTATTAGCAAAAAAAGAAATACCCAGTTTCCTATCTAAACCATGGAAATCTTTTTTTAATAACAATTTTAGAAACACTAAAAAACCATATTTCTTTGAAAATTCCTGGATATAACGAGCCACATTATCCCAATTTAAATAGGTATTTAGAATTCTTTGATTAGAGCTAATGTTTTCTAACAAATTGTTCAGATAATAATTATCCTCTTTTAATTTTGGAGAATAAACTATCTCCAGCAAATTTTCAAACTCATCATTGAATCCACTTATTTGTTTATTGATTTTTTCTTTTCTTTGATTTACAGCAATTAACATTAGGTCTATATTTTCTCGAACATATTTATAAAAACTTCTATCAGAAATTGTTTTAATACTTGTCAATATGTTTGAGAAACTATCTCCCTCTAAACGGAAAAGTACCATATCCCTAATAAATTCATCCACTTTTCCGAGATTTATTTTGTTTATGATATTATTAATTGAATATGACCTTCTATATATATTGGTTAATATTTTGAATGAATCATCTGAATCAAGTTTTACAAAACTATTTCTATCGACTTTATATAGAGATACCCAGTTTGGGGATAGGTGTATCTTACCTTCAAGATTATCAAGCAAAGCGTTCTGTAAAAAAATATTATCTATATAATATTCGCGTTCAAGATCCTTTGTTTGTGGCACAAATTCTAAAATATAATCATTTTCTCTATAATAAAAAAGAATATATATCTTCTTATGTCTTGAGATAAATTCCAGCTTTTTAATGTCATTAACTTCTAAAGTTAATGCAACCTCTATTATATTAATAATTGTACTTTTTCCGGTTCCTCTACCACCAATAATGCAATTTAAATCTCTGGAGAAATCAATACTAAAGGCTTCCTCAGTAGTTTTGGTAGGCTTATTTATTAGAAAGCCTGCATCACCAGGATAAGCTACCATACCTTTAATGAAAATGTTAGATTTGTTAGGTTTTATTTTATAAATATTTATAGGATGATTTTGAAAGGATTTTTTTAAAGAAGCGAAGTTCACCTTATTAAATTTCACCCAAGTATTCTTCACGCCTAAAGTGTCAATAGAATGAGAATCGCTTTCAAATATTACTCCTAGACGCTTAGAAGCTACTTTATCATGATGCCATATTCTATTTCTTTGTGCGTCTTCACTTCCTAAGTTTGTTAGTCCAAAAACATGCATTAGGTTAGAGGAGAATAATGTTTTATTATACAATCCACTTCCATGAAGATTACTAGTATTTAAATGAGCAATATAAGCAAGTCCATCTAAAACTCCTGTAATCTCTTTTATGATATATTCACCAGTATAATATGTTCCTTCTTCCTCACTAATAATGATCTCATCAAGGAAACTTTGGATTTTGTCGTATTTATGTTCGTTAAATATAGCTATAAGATGATTCTGCTCCGAGCAAGAGATCTCAACACCAAGAAATAAATATACTGGATTCTTTTTATTATTAAATTTCTTTATTCTTTGTTGATAGTACTCTTCTAACGCATATTTTAATTTTTGAAATCCTTGAATTGTATTATGGTCAGTAATAACAGCCACTTCAATGTCTTCTTGATACATTTTATGCGCGATTAACATATACGCTAAATATTCTTTAAAAGAATGAAATGGCTTTCCACTCAGCTTAAGTTCTTTAAAGTAATCTTCACTTGTATAGTGATCCATATTCCGTATTAATTCTTCTTTATTACTATTTGTTAAATATCCTATTAAAACTGAAAAATTAAGAATTTCATCTAAAGATAATGTATGGTAGTTACTTCCTTTAATAAGTTCATAATCGTAAGAAGCTGGTGTATGGAAATGAAATTCACATTTTTTTAATTCACCGTAGCTTTTTCTTTTTGAATTGATCATATCAACAATACCAGATAGATAATCGTATTCCACCCCCGAAAAACTACCCCCTCTAAAATTCATAATACTTATTTTACCATATAAATTTTAATCTTTATTTTATTACTTTTAATATTGTATATAGTTTATATCCACTATTAATTATGGGGAAATTTAATTCAAGCCCATGACGGTACTTATAAAATATCACAAAACTAAAAGTAAAAAATTACACCGTATTATTTTAAATAAATTCATTAAAAAATTTAAGTTATGTATGTAGGGTCTTTTTCTTCATTATATTATTATGTAGGTATATTCTCTTCATTAAATAAATGAAGAGAATATACCTACATAACAAAAAGAATCTTGTTCTCTAAGCGTTTTCCTTATATTCAAATGTAGGACGATTTTCTTCAACGTACATCCCGACTTTACTAAAAAGAAACACGAAAAATCATCTGCACCTGTGGCTGATCATTTTTCGTGTTTTTACTGTGCTTCTATTCCTCTATCTTATGCGAAACAAAATCACTATGTTGAGTTACATTCGTATATGTTGATCTTCCTAAATAAAGCGGAATCGTGAGCTCATCGAAATTTGGCATGCCGTTTTCTAGGAATTTATCTGGATCCTTGTAAAATTGTACGATATTTGCAACAAACCAATCGTGGTCACCGTAACTATGACGGTCTATGACTTCACATTCATATGCTATATATGCATCACGCAGTATCGGTGAATTCGTTGCTGATCCGTGATCGAAACTGATGTTCGCCTTTTCAAATTTGTTCACTTTTGACCCCGTATACACACCTGCTTGCTGAATAAGAGCAGAATATTCAAATGGCACAAAATTAATGGCAAATTTGCCTTCAGATTTTATGAGCTGGTAAGTATGACGTTCACGGCCGATGGCAACTCCGTAAATTGGCGGCTCGTAAGATATGTAGGAATGCCAGCCAGCAGCCATGATATTATTTTCTCCGTTATGATTAACCGTCACCAGTGCGACCATTCCTGGATAACTATGCATTACAGTTTGATTGATTAATTGAATCATTATGTATGTCCCTCCTTTTTATGTATAGCGCTGTATTTCTTAAGAAGCATGGGCAACTGTCTATTTTTCCTATTTTAATACCGTCATATTTTTAGTCACATATCCTATATTGAATATATTATAGGAGGTTGCTCAATGAATTATCCTCAAACTTATCTTCACAGAAAAGATCAGCAGAACGATGAAAGGATTATACCTTTATTGTTCCTTGCTGCTGCCGCACCTGCATTTTATGGCGGTTATGGATTCGGTGGTCCCTGGTATGGTTACGGACGTCCTGGGTACTGGTACGGCCGCAGACCATGGTATGGATTTGGCCGACGTCCCTGGTATGGATACGGTCGTCGTCCCTGGTATGGCAGACCATGGTGGTAAGATAGCAAGTTAGCAAAAATACAAGGCTCTCCCTGTTTTTCAGGGAGTTTCTTAGTTTTATTAAACAAATTTACTCTATTATAGCAAAAAACTGAAATTTCGTATTGCGAAGTAAATTCAAAATCTTTAAAATTAAACAGAATAACTATACTACCTCATGATTAAGGGAGATTCTATGAACCGCAAAGTTTTTCTTTATGTAAAAGCATTTTCAGATCTAGGAACCTTTATGGATTTAATCGCAATCAATGTTTTGATGTATATCGCTACCGGAAGTCCTGCCTGGCTTGCAGCCACCATGGCGTTCCGTACATTAGGCGGTGTTTTATCGAGCTTATTTTCAGGTGTTCTTGCTGACCGTTTTGACCGGAGAAAAATCATGATATGGACTGATGTTTTTCGTGCAATCATCATACTGAGCTTGATTCCCTTCCCTAATCCGGTAATGATATTGGTTGTCTGCTTCTTGATTGGTTTGACGAGCAGCTTTTTTGCTGTAAGCTACAGTGCTGAAATTCCGCAAATTTTCGGTCAGGACAAGGTTTTAGAGACGAATGCTCTTATCTCGAGACTTACATCGATCAGCTTAGTTTTTGGGTTCATTGGTGCTGGATTGATCACAGATTTTCTCGGTTACCAGGTTACCTTGATCATCGACGCTGCTACTTATCTAATATCTGCAGCAGTATTAATCAAAATCAAGTGGCAAACAACTGAGCCGGCAAATTCAGTTTTGATCACCAATGGATTTAAACAGAAAGTTTCCCAGATTGGTAGAGATTTAAAAGAAGTATATACTTTCATCCTTTCAGTGCCGATGTTATTGTATGTAAACATTGTTTTCCTAGTTGGTTCATTTGCCGGTGCCTCTCATAATCTTGGTATTCCTTTGCTGGCTGAAACAATTGATTCCAGCAAACAGAGCTTGATTTACGGGCTAATCTGGGGTGTCTGGGGAATCGGCTCTGTGCTAGCCACCGTTCTGCTGCCGAAAATGAAATTCCTGCAGGGTAACCACCTGTATCGTACATATTTTTTTGCAGCGATCTTGATGTCGACTGGCTTTATAACCTTTCTGTCAAATTTAAATATCTGGATTGTCCTTATGTTTGCGTTCTTTACCGGGATTTTTGATGCCTGCTTCACCACCCTGCACGCGACCATCCTTCAGAAAACAGAAAATTACATCAGGGGGAGAATATTTGGCGTTGGCATGCTGTTAAAATCATTAGGATTCGCACTTGGCTTTGTCGTTGCCCCGATTCTGTTAGAAGCTCTTTCATTGGCTAAAATGGTCTGGATTTTCCACGGAACTTTGATTACTTCAAGCTTTTTGGTGATGCTATATTCAAATGCTAATAGGAAAAAGTATAAGGAAGTAAATCAAAGTTTATAACTGAAAAAGGAACTCCTACTATTGCTGGAGTTCCTTTTGTTTAACTTTTAGCTTTTGTGTCGCCCATGAAGACAAGAGTGAAATCTTCAATAAAAGCTGGAATGTCTGCTTCCATGCCTATCCAATCCAAATTCTCTTCTGGTTCCTGCTCAGGCTTGGGCCTGAAGTCAGCCATACTTTTACCCCTGGCGCGCCCAAACAATTCTACTGATACTCGTCTTGGCAAATATTTCACAAGATTTTTGTTCACCAGGGCACTCAAGGTGATCACATCATGGAGCGGCGCCCCCTGGATGCCCGGAACATTCTTTTTATACGCATCAAAGTAATAATCATATACAGGTTTAATTAGATCCTTAAAAGGAGACTGGCTGTTTTGTGCAAGATAGTCTATTACTGCTGGGGGAATGATGGCTTTATTAGTGATATTTAAAGGATGTAGAAATACATTTCTTGCCTTTTCCAGCACCTGATTAGCCGCAATCGGATCGGCATAGAAATTTGCCTCAGCTTCGGCTGTGACATTGCCAGGTACGAGGAACGCTCCTCCCATGATATAGACAGCACTCACTGTTTTGAACGCTTCCTCGCCATATAAGATAAATGGGATCGCCAGTTCCGTTTGTCTTCCGACTCCGACGATTACAAGATTATCATGATACTGGTTAACAATATCAAGGATTTTGTCAATATCATAAACCTCTACTTCCCCCAAATCCTCTGGGGGTCTGATGGGACCAAGCCCCTCTGGTCCATGTATTTCCGGATAAAAGGTAGCCAGTTCACCAGATAAAGGGCCCGATGCACCTGCAATGATCGGTATATCCTCTCTTCCTCCCAGCTGCAATAAATAGGCTGTATTATTTATTGCCTGTTCTTTTGTGATATTTCCGTACCCGGTAACAACCCCCACAACATTTAGTTCAGGATGAAGCAAGGCATACATAAGGGCCAATGAATCATCTACCCCTGAATCCGTAAACAACAGGATATTATACATAGCAACCCACCCTTTTTTTCATGTTACCTATTTTATGAAATATAACTCCTTCTGATACTCCTTCCATTATTTATGTTCAGAAAATAGGGATATGACATTCTTAACCGATTGATTCCCTTATTTTTTTACAAAATATTGTCTGTCGTCCTTCCTGCTCATTTTCCTCGAAAAAGAGAATCTTCCACTCTCTGAATTCTTTAATGAGCTCATTCGACTCTAGCTTAAATTGATTTGAAATATGCTCGTTCGCTGCTGCTTTTTGTTTGTAAAACGTTTCGAAGAATAAATATCCATCATCTTTGATCACTTGTTTTACTAGTGGAAATAGAGAACGTTCCAGATAATATGTCATTACCGCTAAATCGTATTTACGGGTCGTTAAATCGGTTCTTTCTTTTGTAAGATCGGCCACTTTAGTTGTAATATTCAACCCTCGTTTGGCTGCCTGCTCTTGAACATAGTTAATAGCAATGTCAGAAATATCAATAGCTGTCATGTCATAGCCTAGCTCTGCCAGGAAGAAGCTATTGCCTCCCAGTCCAGAGGCCAAGTCGATTGCAGTCCCTCCGTTTAGGTAAGAAGCCATCTGTAGCAATCTTTTATTTGGTTCTGGAGAAGCCTGGTTAGTCAGCTTATCCATATATTTTCGATTCCATTTATCTTGAGTGTCCACTATATATCACTGCCTTCCGAATGGAGTTATCAAAAATATACCATATATGAATTATCTCCTCGTTTTACACTTAGTTTTTATAATATTCTGAAAACATATTGCTAAATCACTCAAAAATAGTCATACTTTAATTGTAACAAAATATTTATAATTATCAGTTATTTTAGTAAGCGCTTTCATATCTTATTATTTTTATTAGGAGGAGATCAGATGTCACTCACGAGAAAAATCCTTTATGGTATGGGATTGGGTATTATTGTTGGTCTTATTTTTAACTTAGCATTGCCTGGAGTGTTCGAAACAGTCAATAGTTATGTATTTGTCCCTCTTGGAAAAATCTTTGTCAATTTGATTAAAATGCTTGTTGTCCCTATTGTCATCGTTTCTCTTATACTAGGAACTGCGGGCATTAGTGATCCTAAGAAGCTCGGCAGGATCGGCGGCAAGACGATTTCTTTCTTTCTCGTGACCACCGCAATTGCATTAGTTTTGGCGATTGGAATGGCACTTCTGGTTCAACCAGGTTCAGGCAGCTTCCAATTGGATGGCGCAAGTTTTGAAGCTGCTGAGGCACCGCCGGTTATTGAAACATTATTGAATATTATTCCTGCCAACCCTCTTGGTGCTATGGTTGAGGGCTCCATGCTCCAGGTCATCGCATTTTCAATTATCATTGGCTTTGGTATCGCAAGAGTTGGTGAAAAAGCATCTGGACTGATCAAACTGGTCGAACAGGCAAACGATGTACTGATGTATTTAGTTCAGGCGATCATGAAATTTGCACCATACGGCGCTTTCGGTTTGATTGCCACAGCAATCGGCAGCCAGGGACTTGAGGCAATCACAGCAATGGGTAAATATATGTTCGTGGTTTTGTTCGTCCTGCTGCTACACCTTGTGATTACTTATGGGTCAGCAGTATCTTTGCTCGGAAAACTGAACCCGATTAAATTCATCAAAGAATTCTCACCAGCTATGATTGTTGCATTCAGTACATCTAGTAGTGCAGCGACCCTGCCTATTTCGATGAAAACATTGCAAAATAATCTCAAAGTTTCCAAAAGTGTCAGTGGTTTCGTGCAGCCGCTGGGAGCCACGATTAATATGGATGGAACAGCCATCATGCAAGGGGTTGCCACCATCTTCATTGCCCAGGTATATGGAGCCGAACTTGGACTGGGTCAATTATTGACTGTCATATTGACTGCGACCCTGGCAAGTATAGGAACAGCTGGTGTCCCTGGAGTGGGATTGATCATGCTTTCTATGGTATTAACTTCAGTAGGCTTGCCTGTTGAAGCCATAGCTCTAGTGCTGGGGGTTGACCGTCTCCTTGATATGTGCAGAACAGCTGTAAACATTACCGGGGATGCTGCTTGCGCCGTCTATGTTGCCCGCTCTGAAGGGGAAACTTTAGAAGAAGTTGAAATAGACGAGAATGTTACTGCATAATTTCTAAACTGTTATGAACAGCTGCTCAATTGATATTGAGCAGCTGTTTTATTTGGCCTTCTTGAAAACTATAAAGCTTTCCGTTACAGTTCATGCGTGTCACAATATTCATCAATCAACTTTTCGATCTGATCAAGTTCAGGTCCTTCCCCATCAAAAGAAAATTTTATTTCTTCGATAAATTCCCCTTTATGGTATACATGAATAGCTCCATCCTGATTAATCACACTATATTCAGGTTCAAATACATAACCACTTCGTTCGATTGCTCCCATCCTTTTATCCCTCCTGCTTTGTATTCCTTTTTTGTATTCCCCAATGAGTGTCGATGATACCCACTTATAGCCTACTCCCCCGGGAGATAAGTTAAATCCTTTTACAATCCTGAATAAAGGGTAGATTATATACACGTGGCGTTATACAGATTTTAATGTGAGTAAGAGGTTTTATATAGAATTTTTAAGGAGGTAATCTGATGAAAGTACTTGTCGTAGGTGCTAATGGACAGATTGGCAAACAACTTGTTGGTCTGCTTAAAGAAAGTAGTGAACATGATGTAAGAGCGATGCTGAGAAAACCGGAACAAACTCAGGAGTTTGAAGAAAAAGGTGTAGAAACTGTAATCGCCAGTCTTGAAGGTACCGTTGAAGACATCACATCTGCCGCAAAAGGCTGCGATGCCATTGTGTTCGCAGCAGGTTCAGGAGGAAATACAGGTTTGGATAAAACACTGTTAGTGGATCTTGATGGCGCTGTGAAAACGGTGGAGGCTGCAGAGCAGGCTGGAATTGACCGGTTCATAATGGTCAGTGCCCTGCAAGCTCATAAAAGAGAGAATTGGTCTGAAGCCATTAAACCTTATTATGTGGCAAAACACTATGCTGATCGCGCTTTATTGCAGAGCAGCCTGAATTATACAATCATCAGGCCTGGAGGGTTACTCAACGAACCTGGTACGGGTAAAATTGAGGTTGCTGAGAACCTGAAAACTGGCACGATTCCAAGAGTTGATGTAGCAAAAACCATATTGGCATGCTTGAATGCGAAAAATACTTCCAAGAAATCCTTTGATTTAATTTCGGGAAAAATTGATATTTCTGAAGCGATTAAAAGTTTTTAATAGGAAGAACAAAAAGCGCAAGCGCCTCTTTCAGCCCCGACAAGCGGTGGAGGGCCGACCAGTGAAGTCGTTCTTTGACTTCATTGGGCGGACCGAAGCGACTCGAGGGGCTAGGCGCTGGAGCTGGATTAAGAAAACTTCCTGAAGTTATCCACACCTCAATAACTTTTAAATTCCTTAACGATTAAAAAAGAGTTTACCCTGCTGGTAAACTCTTTTTCCCTACTTTGCTGAATAAAAGCACAGGTCAATTTGTATCAATCATTTGTAAATTTACTGTTGGAAGCTGAATATTGTGTTCAACAAAGATGGCCGCGACCATATGTCTTAATTTACTTTCAATCTTTTCTTTGATTTCAAAGTTAACGACCGGTATTTCAATCAGGAACTCCATAGCCTTGCTATGAAAATCAATAAAACGAATATCAGGTTCCGGAGAATCTAGGATGCCATCTTCATTTTCCTTAATTTCATTAACTGCTTGTTCAAGCAGAGCCTGTACCATATGAGTATCTGTCCCAAAAGCGACACTCACCTTTACCTGAGCCATCATTCTTGCACTGGTTCGGTTCTTGACGATCTGTTCGATAAAATACTGGTTAGGAACAATCAGTGTCCCTTCCTTTGCAGTTCGGATGATTGTGGATCTTAAGCGTATTTTTTCAACACGCCCGACCTTATCATTGATTTGAATGATTTCCCCTACTTCAATCGGTCTTTCAAACAAAATGATTATACCGGATACAAAGTTACCAGCAACATTCCTCATGCCAAAACCAATACCAATGCCAAGAACACCAAAAACTGCTCCTATCGCAGTCAGGTTGATCCCTACACTTGTTAAACTTACAGCAAGGGCTGCAAACATAACAGTATAGTAAATGATTTGATTAAAAGTATAGCCTAATCCCCTGTCCACCCCATAGTAATCGTATACAGAGGACAAAATATACTTATTGAATAGCTTAACTAACCTGTGAGCCAGCGAAACGATAAGGAATGCTATGACAATCAGCAGGATTGTCACCTTTACTTCCCCATGGGTATATAGCGGCTCAAATAACAATTCATTCTTTGAGAAGGTTAATAAGAGCAAAATGATGATTCCATAAAAAGTTACCCAGTCCGCAAGCGAATCGATTATCGGCAGAGATTTTTGAAAAAATCTTGAATCTTTGGCAGCCGAAAACTTAGCAACCCTTTTTATCAGCCAATTTCCTACAATAATAATTACTAAAAATACAGCAAGTCTTATAATATCCTCGCGTGAAATGTCCCTAATAAAAGTATCTACCATGTGAACCACCTGCAATTCCAATATATCTGTCTATTCCTGTAAAACAAGCGAATTAAACTTAACAGGTATACAAAAACAGACCCACTCCTTTATAGAATGGGTCTGTTTTTGTATAAAAATTCAATTAAACTAAATCAACATTATGGTATACCTGCTGGACATCCTCTAAATCTTCCAGTGCATCGACTAGCTTCTCGAATTGTTCCTGCGATTCTGGGTCCAGAGCAACTTCATTCTGAGGCAGCATTGTCAGTTCAGCAACAGTAAAATCTGTAATCCCTGAATTCCTGAATGCCTCCTGGATTGCGTGGAATTGTTCAGGCTCACCATAAATAATGATGGATTCATCTTCTTCAAGGATATCGCGTGCATCAACATCCGCTTCCATCAATATTTCCAATGCCTCATCAGCAGACTTTCCTTCAAATCCAATTACTGCAGTTTTGTCGAACATATAAGATACGGATCCTGCTACTCCCATATTGCCGCCGTTCTTTCCGAAAGCAGCGCGTACATTGGATGCAGTACGGTTTACATTGTTCGTAAGTGCATCAACAATTACCATGGAGCCATTAGGGCCAAATCCTTCGTAACGAAGCTCTTGATAATTTTCTTCAGCTCCGCCCTTGGCTTTTTCGATCGCGCGGTCAATAATTACTCGTGGCACATTATATGTCTTTGCTCTTTCGAGGACGAATTTCAGCGCCTGGTTGGATTCTGGATTTGGTTCACCCTGTCTGGCTGCAACATAAATCTCAAGCGCGAATTTAGAATAAACCCTGCTTGTATTTGCATCCTTGGACGCTTTCTTCTCTTTAATGTTGTTCCATTTACGACCCATAAATTCCACTCTCTTTCAACTTATATCAGATAGCTGCAATGTTTATACATGTAGCAGCTGCTGCTCACAGATAATATTATACCTTAAATGGAAGATTTGTTAAGAGGTTAGTATACACCGAGAGAGCAAAGGGGATGTCCCCCCGCTGCTAAAGTATTTCTCCAGCAATCAGTTCATAAGATTTTATTCGGTCCTCTGGTGAATATGTGATAGTTAGAATCATTATTTCATCAGCGTTATACTTCTTATGCAAATCAAGCAATCTCTCTTTTACCTGCTTTGGATCCCCTATAATCATTTTCCGCTTCATGTCTTCCACAGTTTTATAATCTTCTTCCTCAAGCTTGTATTCCTTTGCGTCTTCAATAGAAGGTACACCGGATGAACCTTCTCCGTTTCCCTGCTGGATGCTCCATATAAGTGAGCTTAATGCAATTTCTTCCGCCTGTTCAGTGGTTTTAGCGCAAATGGCCGAAACCGTCAAAATGGTTTGCGGAGATTTTATGCTTCCTGGCTTGAAAGAGTCATAGTAAACTTGCAAAATGTCTTGAGGATCCTTATCGCTCATAAATAATCCGAACGCATAAGCTATTCCGTAATCAGCCGCGAGCCTTGCGCTTTTTTCACTCGTGCCGAGAAGCCAGGGTTCTGGACGGACATCTGGTAAGGGAGCTGCCTTTATTTTTGCTAATTCGCTTCCTTCTGGGTGTTCATGATTAACAAAATGAAGCAATTCTTTCAATGATTCTGGAAGTTTCCAAACGTTTTGCAGGAAGTTGTCTGACAAAGCATTGGTGACCTCTGCAGAGCCGCCTGGGGCCCGGCCGATTCCGACATCAATCCGGCCTGGGAACAATGTTGCAAGCAAATTATAAAGCTCGGCCACTTTGTAAGGTTTGTAGTGTGGAAGCAATACAGCGCCCGAGCCTATTCGGATTTTGCTTGTCCTTGCGCCAATATACGGAAGCATCACTTCAGGTGCAGGACAGGCAAGCCCCGGGATATCGTGGTGCTCAGCAATCCAGAAACGCGTATAGCCCAAATTTTCGGCAGTCTGTGCAAGCAAAACAGATTCTTCCAGAGCCTCTTTGGCTGTCTGGTTCGCTGAGATTGGGGCCTGGTCAAGGATACTTAATTTCATTTCTTACTCCTTTACTTCTAATAAGGTTAATTGAAAGGTACCGACCTGTCCGCTTTCATATAAATTCGTAACAGAGGTCGAGTACTCGACAATTTTTCCTCTAAAGGTTATTTCTTTAGCAGGAAGGTGTACATCAAATTCGCCTTTATATAATAATGTGGTGACATTATGATAGTCTTCGCTTGTAACAGGAAAATGCGCTGCAATTCGCCTTTGTCCGCCAGTATTGTCCATTTCAAAATGACTGATTAAAATTGTTTCTCCATCTAAAATAATTCTGTCAACCAAAATATCCACTCCTATACACTTGCTGAATTACATTTTATCACTCATGAACTTTAAATAAAAAATGCCTGCCCTAAGTGGACAGGCTGTACCGACTCGTTATATTTTTGCAAGATAATCTTTCATCACCTTAACAAGCTCTTCAGGCTGTTCATACATGCTCATATGGCCGGCATTTTGAATGACTTTCTTCTCAATATTATCTCTCGATACAGTAAATGTTTTTTCAGGAGGGATAATTTGATCCTGTTCACCAGCAATCAAGAGCACAGGAAGGTCCGTTTCCTCTAACACTTTACTCCGTTCTGGTCGATCCTTCATCGCCATCAAGGCGCTGACAAGGCCTTCCACCTTGGTCATCATGCCAATTTTGACTGTCTCTTCGATTTCCTTCGCATTCACTTCTGTATTTTCAGGAGAAAAGAGCTTCCTGGAAAGTCCTTCGATAAATGCTCCAGCTCCCTCTTCCTGAATCTTCTTTGCATTGTTTTCCCGGGCTTCCTTCGCTTCTTCTGAATCCGGATTGGTTGTTGAGTGTACCAAAGAGAAAGCTTTTAAGTACTGTGGGTATAACTCGGCAAATGCCAGGGTGATATATCCGCCCAGTGAATGACCGAACATTGTTACCTTATCCAACCCTAGCTGATCCAATAATTCTTTAATTGTACTGGCCATATCCTGAATGGAATATCTGTCCTTCCCCATGCCTGACTCTCCGTGTCCAGGAAGGTCGAGTGCGATGACTCTATACTCGTTGGCCAATTCGGGAATGATTTTATCCCAATAGTGCTTGCTGCCGGCAAATCCATGTATGAGGAGGATTGGATTTCCTTTGCCTTGATCATAAAAACTTACTTCCGTACTACCAGTTCTTACCTTCTTTGAGTCCATATCTTCCGCTCCTATCGTTCAGTATATTTATTATATTCCCCCAATCTCGTTTATTAATCTATCGCTATAATCGATAGGCTGATATTTCCACAGCTATAAAGGTGTATTCTCTGTTACAATTTTGAGGTTGATAAAACACAGGAGGATACCCTTATGAAAAAACGTTTTCTGCCTCTGATGATCGTTTTACTCACCTTCATGGGCGGTTTTATATCTGGAACATTATATTCGAATACGCAAAAAACTAAAACAATCACAACTAGTGCAGAAGCAGCACATTCAACCAAAACACCTGGAGTTAAGAAAGAATCACAATTGAAAGAGCAAGAATCAAAGGTTTTAATTGGCTATGTCCAGGATTTCAGGAAACCGGACGAGATCGATTACAAAAGCCTGACACATGTGATTTTTTCCTTTGCACATCCAAACTCGGATGGCAGCCTGTTAATGAATGGAGATCATGCTGTCAAAAATTTAAGAGCGATTGTTACTAATGCGCAAAAACACGATACGAAGGTTATGCTGGCAATCGGCGGCTGGTACCATATCAATGGCGGGGAATCTTATGACTATTTCAAGGCAGCAATCTCAAACCCTGCTTCAAGAAAAAAACTAGTTCACGAGCTTGTTAGCTTTGCAGAAAAAGAAAAGCTAGATGGCATAGATATCGACTTTGAGCATCCTCGCTCAGCAGAAGATGCTCAATATCTGGCTGTTTTTGCAAAAGAATTAAGTGAACAATTGAAACCAAAAGGTAAGGAACTGTCCATCGCAGTAAATGCCAAGGTGCACAGCGTGACAGGGACTGAAATTCACTCTGTCGTGTTTGAGCCATCTATGTTCAAGTACTTTGATCATGTCAATTTGATGGCTTATGATGGCCAATGGGATGGAGAGTATAATGCTGCGAACCTATCACCTTACTCTTATTCTGCTAATATAGTGGCGTACTGGACAGCCCTTTTTGACAAGCATGGATTTTCAAGGGAGAAACTAGTCCTGGGTGTGCCGCTATATGCACAGCCTGAGGATCCTTCGGTCAAACAGGTCTCATACGAAGCTCTTATCAATCATCATCCTGCAAATACCGGAAAGGACCAGGTCGAAATGAATGGGACAACATACCATTATAATGGCCATTCCACATTGAAAAAGAAAACCTATCTTGCACTCTCCCAACAGCTGGGCGGCATGATGCTATGGGAAGCAGGTCTAGATGCTAAAGGGAATCACAGTGCCACGGCTTTAATCTCAGGGGAATTAAAAAAACAGGAAGATCCTCGATACTATACCCGGAAATAAACAAGGAAGCCGCTATTGGCTTCCTTTTCTTTATGGGCCTATTGGACACCGTTTAGTTACTGCATGAATAAGTTAGCAGTAAAGAACTAAACGGTGGTGAACTGATGAATGAGATTACCAACTATTTTGTCCGGACCGGTCATTAGAAGGGTCGACCCTTCTACTATATATATTTGGATTGCTTTAAGCCGTCAGATTGAAATCGATGCTCAATTATTCCAGATTGATATTACTGGTACAGACGAAGAGAACAAGTATATTCTTTTAGATATCCATACTGAAACCAAAGTGTTTAAAGCTGGAGAGCAGTTATTTATATATTTGGTTAAAATCTCTCCCGCCGATTCGAATTTCCCTCCCTGCACCCTCCTTGGTTATGATTTAATTTTTAAAAGAGGACGATTTGTTAATAATCTAGGTAGCTATAACCTGCTCAATCCTGATAGTCCTCGTTCAATCGTATACGGAGATCTTAAATATCCTTCGTTTTATTTAAACCATGAAAACGAGCCTACAAACTTGCTGTATGGCTCCTGCCGAAAGCCGCATGGACAGGGTGATGATGCCTTATTTGCTGCAGACGTGCTCGTAGAAAATAAACATCTTGATCTTTTAGAGAGACCTAATGCCTTATTTTTAATGGGAGACCAGATTTATGCTGATGATGTTGCAGACCCGCTTTTTCCCATCCTGACTGAACTTGGCAAGGGATTGATTGGTGATAGCGAAATCGGCAAATTACATGAGCTCCTGCCAGAGAACTTATATACCCAACTACACCAGGTGAATGGACGGCAATTCCTGATCAAGCATCTTGCCAACTTTTCTACCAGGAAGGGCGATAATCATCTGATCACTTTGGGTGAATATGCAGCCATTTATTTATTCAGCTGGAGCCCGGAAATTTGGGATTACATCCATGAGAATGAGCTGCTTCTTTCCTTTCAGCAATTACAGGAAAAAAATAAACTTCACTTTAAGTTGGATAAAGATGAAAAGACGAGATTGAAGGAATTGTCGATGTTGGAAGCAAGGTATGATGAGCAAATCGAGAATATAAGGGACTTTGTCGTCTCCCTGTCTGCGGCAAGGCGTTTGATGGCTAACACGCCTACCTACATGATCTTTGATGACCATGACATGACAGATGATTGGAATATATCCGAAAAGTGGACTTCTTCAGTCAGAGAATCCTCTTTGGGAAAGCATATCATAGGCAACGGTCTTACAGCCTACTGGCTATTCCAGGGGTGGGGTAATGAACCGGAAGGATTTGACCAGACATTTTTCCAAAAAGTAAATAGCTATATTGCCTCAACCAGCATTGATTCAGCCAGTTATAATGACGGGTTGAATTATCTATGGAATTATCATTCCTGGCATTTCATCGCTCCTACCGTCCCAAAAACAGTCTTTCTTGATACAAGGACCCAGCGAGAGTTCGATCCTAGACCAAAGGCAATTAAGCTGGGCAGAATGATAGAAGAAACGACGCGCACTCCCCTGTTGATCAGCAAAGAAGGCTGGGAGGCTATTTCTCAAAAATTGATTCAAAGCGGCTGGAAAAGCAAGACTCCCCTGAATATAGTTTCACCAACTCCTTTTTACGGAATGGGATTAATCGAATCCTTTCTCCATAAATATGTATATCCATTCAAAGTATTAGGCTTCCCCGTCCAGACTTCATTTGATTTTGATGGGTGGAAATACAATGGCAAAGGTTTTCATGCGTTTATTAACCAAATTGCCTCATGGGATCCTGCCTACTGTGTTTTGCTTTCCGGCGATGTGCACTTCTCTTCATCCGTGAAATCAGAGGTTCAGTTTCGATCCGGTAAAAAACATTCATTCTATCAATTTACAAGCAGTCCAATTCATAATGAAAGCTTTACTGGATTATGGGGAGCATTGATGAAGTCAGTGCTTTGGCTTAACGCTAGGAAACGGAGAGAACAGTCCCTTTACCGCAGCTGCGGGGATTCTTACACTCTCACCCTTGGAAAGAGTGATGTGAATCCAGATAAAAGACTATTGTGGGAGGAAAAAATAAACTATCATTCTTTTGAAGATGGCAGCGTTGCCGAAACGAAAAACTCAATCGGTTATCTGGAGGTCGAAAAAGGCAAACTGGAGAATACTTTGCTTATGACAGTGGATTACGGCGAAAATGTAGAATGAAACAGGCGATCTCTTTATAAAAAAATGTATGACAGTGTATTCTGACGAAAACTCAAAAGTATCAAATCGTAATCCGCACGAAATAACCCAGGGGATTTCTACCTCTGGGTTTCATTTGATATGTTTTTACGTTTTACAAAAAAAGTAATGTAAAATTGTAAACGATCATTACGCAGTATTGTAAGACAAGATGTACAGGAGTGCTAAGAGCTAATCTCTTCGAATTCTTTAATTTTCTCGAGCCTTTCTACAAGCACCATGCACTTTCTGTCGCCAATTTCATAGATATACATTTTATGGCCGTTTTCCTTCAGGAGCTTCTTGAATTGGATTTCGCCTGATAAGTCATATCCGTTTGCTAAATCCGAAATTTTCTTTAGTATTTGCTCCCTGCTTGGTTCGTTAGTAGATGCTATTTTAATAGGTATCGGAATCCCCTTTATTTTAAAGGTGACAAGGACGACGCTTTCCAATTGAATCAACTCCTTTCAAAAACAATTCGACAAACTCGTTTAATTTCCTTCTATTTACAAGTTTTTTTACTAATGCCTTTACAATATAAAACTAAAAAAGGAGCGAGGCTTAAACCTCCCTCCTCCTCATTATTCTTCTTCATTCATCATTTCATCAAATGCTGAAGATACCTTTTCAAATTCATCATCAGATTCAATTGCTTCAAAATCTCCATCTTCGTCTACTTTCAAGAAAAAGATATCAATATCCTCTTCCGTTTCTGTTTGAAGATCTTCAACAAAGCTGACTGCTGCATAGTCAGTGCCTTCAATCGTTAACGTACCGATCACCTCGACCTCTTGTTCCACATCATTCTCGTCACTAATTGTAAATACTTCGCCAACTTCAAGTTTTTCCATCGGTTGTACCTCCTGTCTTTTTTTTATACAAAGCATAGTATCTCAAAACTATGTAATCCACATTCTGTTTAAGACTAAGTTAAAAAGAAGTTTTTAGCCAGTATAAAGCCTAATTACCTGATAAAAAAGATGCTATTTTGTCTTTGTTATCTTGAAAAACCTGCCGTCCCAGAAACTTTAGTTCTGCCATATTAGTAAAATCATCAAAAGGGACTTCTTCTGATAGCTCTGTATTCAGTCTGAGGTAATGATCGCCTAACAAAAGCCTACAGTGATAAGAAACTGATTCAGAGGATAAATCCATCGCCAGATCCAATAATTTTGGCGTAACCTTTAAAGTTGGAAAATGGAAAGGCAGCCATTGCCGGATGCCCCAATACTTTTCCTCACCTATGGAAAAATCGATATTCTGTTGGCCAGTTCCAATCGATAGTATATGGATGTCGGCTAAGTCGGTTTTAAAGTGGTGCAGGGCTTCCGTCACACAAACCAACGATGGATTATTAGCCCATAGTCCTCCATCGATCGATAAATATTGATTATTTACATTATTGGGTGGAAAGTAGATTGGCGCAGAACAAGACGATAATACAGCATCCCACAACTTTATCGATAGTTCATTTTCGGACGAATAACCAAAGTCAGTTCGATGGACATAAGGTTTTCCATGGGTTATATCAACAGCTGGTATCAACAAAGGCTTATCGATATCACCAAGAGTAATTTCCTTGAAGGCCTGTTTTAACAGCCGACGTAAATACCTGTCACTATAAACACTCTTGAAAAGACCAATCTTGGCTTTTCGCACAAAAATCTTTTCACCATAAGTTTCGTACCTGCCCATCACCTCTTCCATCGATGTGTTCAAAGCAGCTGAAGCAGCAATGATTGATCCTGTACTTGTGCCTGAGATCACATCAAAGAGTTCACCCACAGGCTTTCCAAACTCTTCCTCTATCGCTTGCAGGATAGCAATCGGGAAAATGCCTCTTATACCGCCACCATCGATGCATAACATTTTCATGAAATTCCCCCGATTCTTCCTTAATGATCTCATTCTTCCCATTCCACCGGGACAATATAATCAAACCGAATA
Organism: Mesobacillus selenatarsenatis SF-1; assembly: GCF_000813125.1. Classification (GTDB taxonomy): domain Bacteria; phylum Bacillota; class Bacilli; order Bacillales; family Cytobacillaceae; genus Mesobacillus; species Mesobacillus selenatarsenatis. The sequence goes on along the minus strand of NZ_BASE01000031.1, from coordinate 28,763 downwards.
AGCAAAAAAGAAGAGCTGCCCATTGAGAAGGCAGCTCTTCTGGAAAATACAACTTATGATACTTTATCCTTTTCATGGTTGAAGGAATATTCTTCTTCCCAAAACTCAGCATTTTTGATGCCAAGTTTTTTGGAATTGAAGACTGGATCAAGTCCTTGCTTTTTCTGTTCCTCATAGTCCTTTAAGGCAATCAAGGCTGGTTTCGCCAGAAGAACTATGGCTATCAGGTTCAGCCATACCATCAATCCCAGACCAGCATCTCCAAGTGCCCATGCCAATGACGCTTCTTTTACCGCTCCATAGAAGACCGCGCCAAGGATGACAATTTTGAGGATGAACATTGGCACCTTGCCGTTTCTTCCTCTAAGAAGATAAGCAATATTCGTCTCAGCCATATAATAGTAAGCCATGATTGTTGTGAAAGCGAAGAAAAATAGTGCTACAGCAACGAATTCTGCACCGAATCCAGGAAGAACCGCATCAACTGCAGCCTGTGTATATCCTGGACCTGCTTCCACTCCCTTAAGGTTTTCGACAATGAATGCTCCGTCAGCACCAACGGTATTGAACATTCCTGTGAATAGGATCATGAATGCTGTTGCGGAACAAACGAATAGTGTGTCGATGTATACAGAGAATGCCTGGACCAGACCTTGTTTAGCCGGGTGTGAAACCTCTGCAGCAGCAGCTGCGTGTGGACCAGTACCCTGACCAGCTTCATTGGAATAAATACCGCGTTTAACACCCCATGCAATCGCGCTGCCAAGAATACCGCCAAACATTGAGTCAGCACCGAAAGCGCTTTTGAAAATCAAGGAGAAAACGGCAGGAACTTCTGAGATATTCATTCCGATAATGACTAGGGCGACAAGGATGTAACCAACAGCCATAAATGGAACTGTATATTGCGCGACAGTCGCGATCCTTTTTACGCCTCCGAAAATGATTAAAGCCAAAAGTGCGATTACGACAAAACCTGTCACTGACTTGCTAACGCCAAAAGCATTCTCAAGACCAAGTGCAATCGAGTTGGACTGAATTCCTGGCATTAATAGTGACATTGCCAGCAAAGCAGCTATGGCAAACGCAATCGCGAACCATTTGATTCCAAGACCTTTTTCGATGTAGTAAGCAGGACCGCCTCGGTAGAGACCATCTTGCTTTACTTTGTAGATTTGGGCTAGTGTCGATTCTACGAACGCACTTCCTGCCCCGATAAACGCAATCGTCCACATCCAGAAAACCGCACCAGGACCGCCCATTGCTATAGCCGTGGCAGTACCTGCGATATTACCTGTTCCGACCCGGCCTGATAAAGCGATAGATAAGGCCTGAAAAGATGAAACGCCAGCATCGGAACTTCTTCCTGTGAACATAAGTTTAACCATGTCTTTCAGGAGTCTAACTTGCAGAAAACGTGTCAGGATAGAGAAAAGCAAGCCGATACCCAGAATGATGTAAATGACCGGGTTGCTCCACAAAATCCCATTGAGCCAAGAAACAAATGCTTCCAAATGAATCCCCCTTTACAGATTTGATTTCTTTCTATTTTGAATTATAAGACAATTTAACTCAAAGGACAATCAAAATGTGATATTTAACAGCAAACAATTTATATAACTGTATAAAAACAAGGGATCGAGTATTTATTTTGTTGGTTTCCCGCAACCTGTACCGGGTTTATATGGGTTCTGTTCGGGTGTGATTCCCTTGCTTCCATCAAAACCTGACAGAAGTTGCACCTTGTTCTGACAGGTTTTCGCTGGTTTGCTCTAAAGCTGTCCGAAGTTGCTCCATGTTTGGACAGCTATTCGCTGATTACCATCAAATCTGTCAGAAGTTGCTCCAAATTCGGACAGGTTTTCGCGCTATCTCCTTCACACCTGTCCAAAGCTAGCCATAAACAAAAACAAAGCGAGAGACGACTGTCTCCCGCTTTGTTTCTTAATGTCCACTCTTCTCTCGTAAAATCGGAAGTGTACAGCAGCGGAATGAACCACCGGACTTTATGATCTCTGTTATATCCACTTCAATTACTTCGAATCCCTTACTTCTTAATTGTTCATTAACTCCTTTATTTACTGGCAAGCTGAGGATTCTTTTGTAGCCGATACAGAGCACATTCGTTCCAAGTGTGAATTGTTCCTCTTCGCTAACATCTATTAGGTCATACCTTGAACTGAACAGATTAATATCTTCCTCTGTCAATGCTGGTCGATAGATTAATGCGACTTTTGGGGAAACGACATTGAAAACACAGTCAAGGTGCAAGTACTCTGCTTTAAAGGGAACGGCTTTAACTTCAAAGTTTGGAAGCAATCCTTGTAAATGATCTGCTGCTTGTTGGTTGGTTCGGTTACTCAAGCCAACATATATAGTGTCTTGATCGATGACTACATCCCCTCCCTCGATCTGATCACCAATTAAATTATAATAGGATATTCCCTCATCCTCGAGCCACTGTTTCAGGACGTTCTCCTCGCCCTTTCGCACATCGCTAGCCATATCCGCAACAAATATGGTTTGGCCGAGTGTAAACCCGATATCCCTCGTAAAAACTTGCTCAGGGTATTTTTTATGGTATGGAAGAAGGATAACCTCCACCTCGTAGTTTTTCAAAGTATTCACGAATTCATTGTGCTGTTCCAAGGCAACTTCTATATGTATGCCTTCATCCTTGAAATGTTTCTGAGTTTCATTAATTACATCCCGTATTGTCATATACTGCGGGCTACAAAGAATGACTTTCTTAAGTACGTCATATTCATTTATGACATACCCTCTATTTTCGGGCTGCATATTCTGTTCCATCCTCATTCCTCCTTTATGTACAAATCACTTTAGGTTTTCCGGATTTTACTTTAATCATAACTTCACCTTGAAAAAATCCTGTCAGATATCCTGACGAACCTGCTGACTTTTTTGCAAGAATTCTTTACGCTTATGAAAATTCACAACCGTTTCAGGAAATGAGGAGATGAATGTGGAAAGACAGAATACTTCTGATTTGGCACAATTGATTATCATGCTTGATCTTTTTCGGGATGAATTGTATGAAGAACTTTTGAAAAGACATGGAAAGCACGCTGTAGAAATATTACGTGCTGCTCAAAATGAAACTTTTTAAGGAGGGATTCCCTGTGTCCTTGCATTTGCGTACTGCCGTAGAAAAACTAAAGGACCATTATATCCAGCATCTGATCAAATCAAACATTACAAATGAAAGCGAAGAAGAATTAAGAAAATTAACATTGACTGAACTTAAAAATTTAATTAATGGATATTAACGGTTTTTATTATACAAATTAATAGTCATGTAAGGAAATATGACATATAATATTTAAAACTGTTAAAAAGCGTGGTGTATGAATTGGCTGCAGACCCATCCTCCTTTAAAGAAAAGAAAGTAATAACTATAGGTATTGTCAGTGAGCTGACCGGACTTTCTGAACGACAAATACGATATTATGAAGAAAGGAAATTAGTCTTTCCGGAGCGAACCCCTGGTGGAAGCAGAAGATATTCATTCGTAGATGTCGAACAATTAGTGGAGATTGCCAACAAAATTGAAGATGGCGTCCAGACTTATGAGATCCGGCAGGAAATGATTAAGGAAAAGAAAAAACATAAAGACGAGGCACATAAGAAAATGATACAAGGACAATTGAACGCTCGATTCGGCGTCCGAAAATATTAAACTATAAAACCTTCATAATGGAGGTTTTTTCTTTTTTGAAAAAATCATGTTAGGTTTTCTTACACAAACGTAGATTGATTAAAAAATACATGCGAGAATACAAACTACATTCACAATTTGAAAGGGGAAGAAAAAAATGGATACGTTATTTTTAATGAATAGCCTATGGGTTATGATTTCCGCGGTTTTGGTTATTTTGATGATTGGAGGTTTCATCCTGCTTGAAACAGGATCAACACGAATGAAGAACGCCGGCCACATTGCAGGAAAAACTATTCTTACCTTTGGGATCTCATCAATCGTTTTCTGGGCTGTAGGTTATGGACTTATTTTTGGAGAAGGTAACTCGATACTGGGTTTTTCGGACTTCTTCTATTCTGGTTACGATGTAGAGGGCTTAGGACTTTCAGGTGCTGTATTCTTTCTATTCCAGCTGGCATTCGCCGGGATTTCCTTAACGATTGCCTTTGGCGGATTTGCTGAGAGAGCAAAATTATCTGTATATCTTGTCTTTGCACTTCTATTCTCAGTTTTAGTTTATCCGTTCATTGCCCATTGGATTTGGGGCGGCGGCTGGCTTGCAGAACATGGAAAACAGGATTTCGCTGGTTCAACTGTAGTCCACCTCACTGGAGCAATGGCGGCACTGGCAGCGACCATCCTCCTGAAACCGCGTATTGGCAAATTTAATAAAGACGGTTCAGCTAATAATATCGAAGGCCATAATCAGGTTTTCACAGCATTGAGCGTATTGTTACTATGGGTTGGCTGGTTCGGATTTAATGCAGGAAGCACCGTTTCTGTTGATGGAGCATTCTTTGGGTTTGTTGCTCTCAACACGAATCTTGCGGCAGCTGCTGGTACAGTTGCAGCCATGCTCATCTCTTGGATTGTTTTAGGCAAAGCGGATGTTCCAATGATGCTGAACGGAGCGCTCGCAGGTCTTGTGGCCATTACCGCATCCTGTGCTTTTGTTGATACTTGGGCATCGGTCATCATCGGGCTGATTGCCGGCATCCTTGTTTTCTACAGTATTCGCTTCTTTGAAAGCAAAAAGATAGATGATCCTATCTTTGCGCTATCAGTACACGGTACGGCGGGTGTTTGGGGAACTCTATCAACAGGATTCTTTGCAACCCCTGAGCTAGCCACAGTAGGAAACCCAGGATTATTTTATGGCGGCGGCCTTGAACAGCTGGGAGTTCAGGCACTGGGAGTTGTTGCCTCAGGTGCTTTCGCTTTCATTGTATCTTTTATCATCCTATCGATTATGAAGGTAACAATGAAGGGCTTGAGGGTAACGGAAGAGGAAGAAATCATCGGGCTGGATATTAGTGAACATGGTAGCTACGGGTATCCGGAATTGGTCAATAAAGAAGCAGCTGTAAAGGGATCAATTGAAATCCCCTCAACAGGCAATGTTCCTTTAAGTTCACAGCGACCATCTGTCAATTAATGTTAGAGGTAATTAAGCGGCGGCCCCTATTGTGGGCCAGCCGTGTTTTGATGAATGGAGAAAGGAGGCCGTCCGCCTTATGAACTTGAGTCATGATTCAAATATTAATGGAATAAGAGTCAAAAGGCTGTCTGACGCATCTTTTAGCAATGAACAATTAAACCACTTTCATGATTTCATCTATGATCAAGTCTTAACTGCTGCATTATGCAAAGTCTCAAAAGAATATGGGAATCCCCCTTCCCCATTCTCTTTCTTCGTCATGGGCAGTGCTGGTCGAATGGAGCAATCTATTTGGAGTGACCAGGACCACGGATTGGTTTTCACACTAAAAACAGATGAAGCACAGGAGTACTTTTTAAAGTTAGGAAAAGAGATTTCCGAAGGATTAGAGATCGCTGGCTATAAAAAATGTTCAGGTTCTGTTATGGCCAGCAATCCATTGTGGTGTAAATCAATGGAAGATTGGGAGGCACAACTTGGACTTTGGGTTGGTGAATCTACATGGGAGTCAATCCGCTATTTGCTCATATTCGCAGATGCCAGGTCGATCCACGGCAATCCTGGCCTGGTAAGCAGATTGAAAGAAAAAGCCTTTGATGAAGTTAAAAGAGAGCATTTGCTGTTAAGAATGCTTGATAACACAATGTATATGAAAAAAGGGGTCGGAGTACTTGGCCAGCTGCTTGTAGAAACTCATGGTGCCTATACTGGATCTATTAATCTTAAGGAAACAGCATTTCTCCCCTTTGTGAATGCAGCAAGGTTGTTATCATTTTACGGAGGGATAAAAGAAACTCCCACACTCTCTCGTATCAGCCTTGTATCTGACGTCATGATGCCAGATCAAGATAAATCTTTGTACAGCAAGAATTTCTCTGCACTGCTTGACTATCGCCTTAAACATGGATGCAACAGGGATTATGACTCCGGCCACTACGTAAATACGAGCAAGCTCACTAAAGATGAAAAGAAATCATTGAAGGAAATTCTTAAAGTTGGTGAACAATTTTATGAACATGTCCGGAGGATGCTTGAGAGGATGTAAGTTTTATGGGGATGAATGATATGGTTCGTTTCTTTCGACAAATGACCGGGAAGCTTGGGTCGCACATCTATGCAGGAATGCCCCCTCACTCAAATCCGCAGCAAATGTCTTTTTTAAGGCAGCTGCAAAAAGAAATGAAGGAAGGAAATAGCCTCGACTGTCCGTTGGAAGAATTGCCAGTCGTCGTTTTTGACCTCGAGACAACAGGCTTTTATCCAGAAAAAGGCGATGGGATTATCTCAATAGGAGCTGTCAAAGTAATTGGTTCCAGGATACTAGATGATGAGGTTTTCTACTCTTTAATCAACCCTGAAATTCCTGTACCTACTAATGTCCTTACACTGACTTCTATTACTGAGAAAGAGCTCATGGCTGCCCCGAAAACTTCAGAAGTGCTGATAGAATTTTTAAATTTTATTGGCAGCTCAGTACTGGTAGCTCACCATGCCAAACATGAGCTAGCCTTTATGAAGAAATTTACAAGCAGCCATTTACGCTTTAATTTTGAACACAGAGTGATAGATACTTCATTTTTAATAAAATTATTCCAGCCTGTTGTCAGTTCCCTGCCTTTGGAACAAATTTGCATTGAGTGCGGAATTGAAGTAAACGATAGGCATCATGCATTGTCAGATGCTAAAATGGCAGCAAATCTTTGGACTTTCTATCTAAAAAAAGCCCGTGAGCAGGACTACCGGAATTTGCGGGAGGTATATGAATACTTATCCTTAATAAGGTAACCTTGTTCCACGCACCCCTCCCCAAACTCCCTTTCTTAAATGTCTTTATACGATTTATCTCAAATCATTTTATTTTGATTACCGAAAGATAATTGTTACTATTGAATTGTATAACCGCTGGGAAAAGTAAAAATGCTAATCCTGGCAGTTAATATTATTCGATGAAGGAAGATGAAAAATGACCGACAACAAACGTTTAAATGATATAAAATATTCCGTGCTCGACTTGGCTCCGATTCTTGAAGGTGGCACAGCAGCAGATGCGTTCAAAAACACACTGGATCTTGCCCAACATGCTGAAAAATGGGGCTATAACCGCTATTGGTTAGCAGAACATCATAACATGCCTGGCATAGCAAGTTCCGCTACATCGGTTGTCATCGGCCACGTTGCTGCTGGTACATCCTCTATTAGGGTTGGTTCAGGCGGTATTATGCTCCCAAACCATGCTCCGCTAGTGATAGCTGAACAATTCGGTACACTTGAATCTCTCTTCCCGGGGCGAATTGACCTTGGTCTTGGTCGCGCTCCAGGAACTGACCAGGTAACGGCATATGCATTACGTCGTGAACGTCGCAGTGATGGTCAGGATTTCCCTGAGCAATTGGATGAACTTCGCGCATATTTCAATCCAGAGCTCGATTCTCAATATCGAAGTGTCAAGGCGGTCCCCGGAGAAGGATTGAATATTCCCATCTGGTTATTAGGATCAAGTGGCTATAGTGCTCAGCTTGCAGGACAACTAGGTTTGCCGTTTTCATTTGCCAGCCACTTCTCACCTGAAAATACTTTAGGTGCACTAAAGCTTTACCGAAGGAGTTTCCAGCCTTCAGAAGTATTGCAAGAGCCTTACGCGATGGTCGGTGTTAACGTGATTGCTGCCGAAACCGATGAAGAAGCAGAATTCCTGGCAACATCGATGCAGCAGCAGTTCCTTAACTTGTTCAGGAATAATCCAAGTCCATTGCTGCCTCCTGTCAAGAACCTGGAAAACCAGCTAAGTGAGTATGAAAAAATGCTGCTGGGCAGCCGTATCGGATCATCTATCGTAGGCAGCCCTGAAACCATCAAAATAAAGCTGCAGCAATTCCTGGATGAAACACAGGCAGACGAAATGATTGTCAACGCGCAAATTTTTGACCATAAAGCAAGATTGAAATCATTCGAAATCGTTTCTGATATTTTTAAAGGATAGAAAAAATAGTTCATGATAGAAAGAGGAGAATTTAATAGATTCTCCTCTTTTAATTTTGCTTATAAGCATGTAGTTTACATCACTTGAGTAATGCCCCGATTGCTCCGCTGAATTCCCCGTTCTGCAGAAATGTTGGTTCCAGCCCCGACATTTTACAATAAAAATCAAGGCATTCTTGCAAGGGCTTATTACCTGCCAGCGTACTTCCGATAAAAATAACTCTTTTTGTATTGTGTAGAGCAGCTGTTTGTACGGTTAGAAGCGTGATGGTCTCTGCTATCATATTCAAAACTGAAGACACTTTGTCGGCCGCAGAACTTGATGAAATAGCTTCAGTCTTTGCGAAGTTGCTCGCAGTTAAATCACCAGGAATTGGTGGTTCTTCTGGATGATAGATATCCTTTACCAGAAGGTCAACGTTTCCTTTTTCACCGGCTGCAGATAAACTCACCAGACTTGTAAAATCACTCGGTTCGGCAAGAAGATTCCCCATTCCCATAAAAGTACCACCGCCAATTCCGCTGCCAAGAACCCTGTCATAGTGCTCGCCTTCAATTTTAAACCAGGAAGTGCCTGTACCAATATTGATGAGCAGGTATTTACCAACACTAGGCAATCCTTCCTTCATCATTAAGTAATTCGCACCTTTAAATGCTGCGGTAAATTCATCGATAATCTCTGATTCCGGAAAGAATTCGGCTTTAATTTTTCCTGCTCTCCCGCCTGTAAGGGAGACCCTTTTGTTAGAGGAAACAAGTTTCAGCCACCCTAATACATCATCCATTTCTCCAATCGGTTGTTTCCGGAAATTCAATCTGCCATTTTCTTCATACGCTATTTTAATTAATGATCCTCCAGCGTCTATGCCGATCATATTATACATGATGTCTCCCCTTTCATGGGAACTTTACCAAGTTAACCTTTTTTCTATTGTAAGTCTTTGAAAACATTGAAAGCAAAGAAAAGCGGCAGTCATTTCCCTGCCGCCTTCAGAATGTGTATTGTTTGTACCTTTACTTTAGCAAAGCTTTTTTATAAAAAGGAACTGGGATTGGGACAGTTGGCCAGTAACTATACTGACTACACAATGACCCCTATTAGTCTGCCTTGATAGGCACGACTTTTCCATCCTCAATCGCTGCGACGATCAGCTCGGCTTCAAATCCACCATTAGGGTCGATCTTTGGAATGACATATACTTTTTTGTCTTCTGGAAGATTATCCAAACCATCCTGCATATGCGCCATGATTTTTTCTGGATCATCTACTGATCCTGCTGCTTTTATCGCTTCAGCGAAAACATACATTGCAATATAATTCAAGCCAGCTTCTGAACCTGGATCCTCATTATATTTTGCCTGATAATTCTTCACGAATTCTGGAATGCCTGGACTGTCAGAATTAACAAGCGGCATTACTCCAATCGCTCCATTAAGGACATCATAGCTGCCAGTAACCTTCTTCATTTCATCGAACTTTGCCTGGTCCATGACAATGAATCCGCCTTTGAAGCCTAGTTCTCTCGCTTGTTTGGCAACTTTTGCGGTTGGCTCAGACGGTCCGCCGATAAACAATACATCAGGCTTCTCCTTCAGGGCATTGGTTATGATCGTAAAGAAGTCAGTATCTTTCGCGAAGTCAATAGAAGAGTTATACACTACTTCTCCGCCTGCTTTTTCCCAATGAGGCTGCAGCTTTTCTGCCCAGTCCTTTCCGTATTGTGAGGCAGTCGGCAGGAAGGCGATTTTCTTGCCGAATTTCTCCATTGAATAATTTGTGAATGGCTCAAGATAGCCATCATAACGAGGAGGGATTCTCACTGTTAATTTATTGCCGCCTTCTGTTACCTTAGGTTCACTAGTGTAGGCGCCAATAACGAATTTTTCCTGCTGGTTAAACACTTGCATTGCAGCCACTCCGCCACTGTGTGGTGTGAAAATAATCGGTGTCTTGTTTTCCTGCATCAGTCTCTTGGCGTTCGCTCCTGCCTCATTTGGCAAATATTTGTCATCTAGCGAGACGATATTGAATTTATATTTTTTGCCATTTACCTCAACTCCGCCGGCATTGTTAATTTCTTCGGCTGCCATTTGTACACCGTTCAATGTCCGTTCTCCGTAAAAGGCTGCAGGTCCGCTTAACGGCCCCGTATATCCTATGTTAATAGTACCTCCTCCTGATGCTTCGCCGTCCAATCCTCCCGTATCCGTTTTTTCAGAGCTGTTGCAAGCGGCTAGGCTAAAAATCAAAGAAAACATCACACTTAAGACCAATAAAAGTTTAGATTTCTTCATTTGCTTTTCCCCCTTAATTAGATTTCTTAATATTCAGAAATATTATAATGAACCGCTTCGCAACCACCTCCCTAAATAAAGAAGTTGCTCTAAGCACCGATATAAGCTTTCTTAATCTCATCATTCGCGAACAGTTCCTCTGAAGTACCTTCAAGCACAACAGCACCGTTTTCGAACACATAGCCTTTATCAGCAATCCTCAAGGCAGCATTTGCATTTTGTTCCGCCAGGAGAATAGTGGTGCCTTCACGATTGATGGTTTTAATTACTTCAAACATCTGCTCTACAATCAACGGAGCAAGCCCGATTGATGGTTCATCGAGAAGCATCAGCTTCGGTTTAGCCATTAGTGCTCTCCCGATGGCAAGCATTTGCTGCTGACCTCCACTCAGTGAACCAGCCATATCAACCTGCTTCTCTTCTAAAATAGGGAAAAGTTCGAATACGTGCTTCATCGATTCCTTTATCCCTTTTTTATTCTTTCTGTGGACATAGGCTCCCATCTTCAAATTCTCTTCTACTGTCATTGATGGGAAGAGTTTACGCCCTTCTGCACACTGGACAATGCCTGACTGTACAATTTTATCTGGAGAGCGTTTGTTAAGGGGTTCACCTTCAAATTCGATTCTTCCAGAAGACGCCTTGTTCAGCCCGCTTATCGTCTTGAATATTGTGCTCTTTCCTGCCCCGTTCGCCCCTAGCAAAACAACAATTTGACCAGGAGAGACCTCTAGATTCACATTATGGACAGCTGTGAAGCTTCCGTATTTAACTGAAACATCCTGCAGTTTAAGCACTTGCGCTCCCTCCCAGATAAGCCTTGATGACAGCAGGATCATTCTGGATCTCTTCAGCAGTACCCTCCGCGATTTTCTCTCCGTAGTTGAGAACCATAATTTTGTCTGCCAGCTTCATGATCATTTGCATTTTGTGTTCAATCAGGCAGACAGTAATCCCTTTATCGACCATTTTCTTCATTAATTGTGCCAACCCCTCAGTTTCATCAGGATTAACACCGGCTGCAGGCTCATCAAGGAAAACAATTTCTGGATCTGTCGCCAGAGCCAGCGCAAAGGCCGTTCGCTTTTTTTCTTCCTGAGTCAGGCTGCCAACCAATTTCCCTGCAACTTTTTCTAACCCGGTAAAGTTTATCACTTCGAGGGCCTTTTCACGGCATTGTTCTTCTTCTCTTTTCAACCTCTTTGTTCTTAAAACAGCGTCCAGCAAATTGGACTTTGTCCTCAATCTGTGTCCGACGACCACGTTGTCAAGTACAGTTGACTGTTCAAACAGATTGGTAGTTTGAAAGGTGCGTGCAATTCCCATTTCAGCTATTTTATTAGGAGGCATCCTCGTAATATCCTGACCTTTCAGAATAATGCTGCCTGAACTCGGAGGGTGGAAGCCGCTTATCAAATTGAAAAACGTAGACTTGCCGGCGCCATTAGGACCGATGATGGCATTGATCTTCCCTTTTTCAACTGTAAAATCCACATTGTTCACAGCTGTCAGGCCGCCAAATTTCTTCGATAAACTCTTTGTTTCAAGGAACATTCTTATCCCTCCTTCACCTGATTTTCTGCCGAGATTGGGCTTTGTGAAAATCGTTCGTCCTGTTGGGCTTTTGCAAGCTTTTTCTCAGCACGTTTTGCATTCCATCCGGCAATCGAACCTGCGATTCCTCGTGGGTAAAAGATTACCAGCAGTGTAAGAATCGGACCGAATATAAGCATTCGATAATCCTGGAGAAATTGCAGCTGCTGTGAAATCCAGACGACCAGAACTGTTCCCACGATCGGGCCTGAAAGCGTTCCGATTCCGCCAATCAACAGGTAGGTCAGCAAATCAAACGTGATGACGATGTTGCCAATATCAGGACCAATGAAGCGGATGAAAGAGGCGTATAGTGCTCCTGATAATCCAGCAAAAAAAGTCGAGAGTACGAATACTTCGAGTTTATTTTTCATTGTTGATATACCGATTGTTAGGGCGAGGTCCTCACTATTGCGAATAGCAATGTAAGTCCTTCCGGTCAGGGAATGCACGATACGGTAGACAATCAGAATCACAACTAGCAGAATCGCAAGGACAAGGTAATATTGTGATAATGGTGTTTCAAAGGAAATCGGCCCGATATTTCCTGGTGCTGGTATGCCGATCAGACCTCGGACTCCTTCTGTTAAGCTATCCCACTTATCAATGATAAGGTAAAGGATATACCCTACACATAGCGTATAGATGGCAAAGAAATGCTCTTTTGTCCTGAGTGCAATCAGGCCAATCAAAAAGCCAAGAACACTGGTAATAATCAGGGAGAGCACAAAAGCCAGCCAGAAATTCATCTGGGCTTTTACTGTCAAAAGCCCTAATGAATATGCCCCAACCGCAAAGAATCCAGCATGTGCCAATGATAAATATCCTGTGTAACCGGCCAGAAGATTAAGCCCATACACACCAATCATCCAGATAAAAGAGAGAGTCATGACATGGATGAAATAGTCATTTTGGGTCACAAATGGAAAGACGATGGCAAACAGTATGAGTACTGGAATGATAAATCTTTTATTAATGATATTTGCCACTAGTGTCCCCCCTTTGCAAAAAGGCCTGTTGGTTTTACGGATAGAATGACCACCAGCAGGATGAAAGCGATGATGTCTTTATAATCGTTTGAAATATACGTTGCTCCCAGGCTTTCGCTGAACCCTAGAATGTAGCCGCCGATGATGGCTCCCGGAATACTGCCCATTCCTCCGAGAATGATGATGACAAAAGCTTTTAAAATGACCAGCTGCCCCATGCCCGGAAAAACCAGATTGATAGGCGCAGCCAGAGAGCTGGCGATCGCCGCAAGCCCTCCGGAGATCAGGAACGTCAGCATCGCGACCCGATTCGTATTGATTCCCACAAGGTTAGCGCCGTCACGGTCCTGTGACATGGCGATGATGGATGCCCCTGTATAAGTCTTTTTCAGGAAAAGGAATAGCAGTACCATGACGGCAATCGCCGAAATGATGATCAGCAATCTTTGCAAGGTAAAGGTCAATCCGAATAACTGTACGACCTGGCCATATGGTGTGGGCATTGTTTGATAGTCAGCTCCCCAGACATACTGAGCAAAAGCTTCCAGAAACAACAGAATGCCGATCGCAGCAATTTTGTCGTGAATAGGCGGTGCATGCCTTAATGGGTAAAAAACTAAACGTTCCATCAGCACACCAATAAGTCCGACAACAATGACAGAAACCAGGATAGCCAGCCAATAATGAAGCCCGTACTGAACCATCATCATCAAGGTGATATAGCCACCCATCATATATAGGGCACCGTGGGCGAAATTCGGGATATGAAGGATACCGTAAACTAGAGTTAGTCCGAGGGCTACTAATGCATAAACACTTCCAATCGTAAGCCCATTGAACAGCTGCTGAACCAAAATCTCCATCAAAATCCTCCTTATAATTTGATAGCTGCCTTCGACGGAGTGCTTTTACCTCACCTGTTTTTCAGCTTTTTCCCGTTCTTCCTCCTGTAATTTACGCCATAGGATCTTGCCGCTGCTTGTCATTGGGAACTGTGACCTGAACTCGACTTCACGGGGATATTTATAGGCTGCCATATGCTGTTTGGACCATTCGATGATTTCATCTTCACTTATTTCTCCATCGTACCCCTCATTTAGAATCACGAAGGCCTTCACCGATTCACCTCTTCTTGGGTCTGGAATACCAACCACCACAGCTTGCTGTATGGCTGGATGCTTGTAAAGATAGGATTCGACTTCTGTAGGCCATATCTTATAACCGGAGGCATTGATCATTCTTTTGACGCGGTCGACCATGAAGTAGTATCCTTCTTCATCAAAACGGCCAATATCCCCTGTTCTGAAGAACTTCTTGCCGTCAATGTCAATGAATGAATTCCTGCTTTCGTCTTCCCTGTTGTAATAACCAACCATTACCTGCGGGCCATTCACAACGATTTCACCAATCTCTCCTGCACCAAGTTCTTTTCCGGTTGATGGTTCAATGACTCTTGCATCGACATCAAAAGACGGAATTCCAAGGCATTGCATTTTAGGCCTGTCAGGCGGGTTGAAGTGGGTCTGAGCAATGGTTTCTGAAAGTCCATATCCTTCCACAAACCTTAGGCCTGTAAGATTGTATAATTTTTCTCCAACAGCCTCGGGCAGTGCCGCTCCGCCGCCTGAAATCGAGGTTAATGTGGCGATGTCTTCTTGTTTCAGTTTCGGATTTGCAAGGAAATCGACAATCATTGTTGCGATTGCCACCCAGTGCGTGCATCCTTGTGATTGAATCAGTTCAACTGCTGCTTCGCGGTTCCATCTTGTCATCAGCACCATTGTGCTACCTGAATAGATAGGCATATGCATGCTGTGAACCATACCGGTAACATGAAACAATGGGAGGGTGGTTAAATGAACTGCACTGGTGGTAGAGCTCGACCAGTGATACGCACCAATGGTATTCGCCTGAACGGTACGGTTTGTATGCATACAGCCTTTTGGCAGGCCAGTTGTCCCAGAAGTATAAGGTAGCACAACAAGATCTTCTGCCCGGGTCTTATGGATGTTAGGTTCATACTGCGCATCAATGGATTCCTTCCAGTGGAAGTGTCTTGGCTGATCATATAGCTTTCTTGCTGCCACTACCTCCGGAGGCACTATGCCGTTGAATTCATCCCCTTTATAATCAGAATAAGCGGCAACAACCACATTATTTAATGGAGTTGTTCCTATGAGAGGCTCGACCTTGTCATAAAGTTCCTGGCCAACAAGCGCGGAATTGATTCCACAATCCTTGATGTAAAAGCTCAGCTCTTCAGCGGTCAGCATTGGATTAATAGGCACCACGACTGCATCTGCTCTTGAAATTGCATAGAATCCAATCACGAATTGAGGTGAATTTTGCATGAACAACAATACTCTTTCCCCTTTAGTAACACCCAGCTTCTGTTGAAGGAAACCTGCCAGTGCGTTGACCTCTTCATCAAGCTCCTTGTAGGAAATTGAATTTCCATAATAGTAGATCGCGCTTTGGTCTGGATAACGAGCTGCACTTACTTTCAAATTTTCATATAGTGATGTTTCTGGCAATTTCAGAGATTTAGAGATTTTTGGCCAATGCTTAAAATGAAGATTAGGCATCATTTATCCTCCTTATTTCTTACTCAACTGGTTTAAGAGAACTTCTGTTTTTAAAAGCCTTTGCGGCATCTCTGATTGATTTCTTGGCATCTGGCAGGAATTCTGTCATTCCAAGGAATCCATGGAGCATTCCAGGAACGCAGACATATTCTGTTTCTACTCCGGCATTATTCAGTTTCATGGCAAAGTGTTCGCCGGCATCGCATAGAGGATCAAGCTCTGCTGTCATAATAAAAGCTGGCGGAAGCTGTGCAGTGACATCATCGGGAATCAGCATCGGTGCGGCCAGAGGATTTTGTGTATCAGCTGGTGTGTTCAGGTATTGTTCACGGAACCAGTTCATTGTGGACTTCGTTAAATAGTATCCTTCGCCGTATTTTTCGTAAGATGGAGTATACTCAAATCCTGTAGACGGGTAAAACAGCATTTGGTAAGCAATCGACGGTGTCTGTCTTTCGACTGCAAGAAAGCTGACAACAGCTGCAAGATTTCCTCCTGCACTATCCCCCGCGACCGCGATAAAGTTTTCATCGATATTCAGCTCGTGAGCGTTTTCAAACACCCATTGAGCAGCTAGATATGAATCTTCTACTGCAACCGGGAATTTGCTTTCTGGTGCAAGACTGTAATCAACAGAAACTACTATACATTCAGCTTCATTAGAAAATGTGTGGCATAGAGCATCATGAGTTTCGATGTTGCCGATCACCCAGCCGCCTCCATGATAATAAACTACGGCTGGAAGCTTTGACTCTCCAGCACCTTGAGGTGTATAGATCCTGATATCAATTTCTCCGTTAAATCCTTTAATTTTCCGATCTGCCGTTTTAGCCTGCTTTTCAGCTCTGCTCATTTGTTTAGCAGATTGTTCAAATCCCTTTCTTGCTTCCTCCAATGGCAGCTGTTCCAGTGGCGGAACAGGGTTATTGGCAAATGCTTCAAGTAACGCCTTTACTTCCGGTTTTAATGACATAATCTGTCCTCCTTTTTATGTAAGCGTTATCATTTTATATTGCAATAATTCTTTTTTTATCTATAAGCATAGGAACCTTATTAAATATATTTTGCTGGGAAACGAATTCAATTTCCTTGTCAAATCCATGGTTGCTCAGCATTCGACCTACTCGGGAAGCTTTTAGGATATCATCACTATTTTGATTGTGCCCATGGTAGAAACTGTACGCAGCATAGGCTGAATCAGTTAGGAAGAACTCGTCACCGAATTGCTTGATGAGGCAGTCAATGAAGCAGCCTGCTCCATGGAAATCTTCGACATTAAATTCATTGGAAGAACCCGAGCAGACCACCACGATCGTCTCTCCCTGATATTCTTTTAAAATATGATTGGCGACTGCCTCGCAGTTCAGTAGCGAAGCAGCATAAACCGCATTCGCATCGGCGGAATTTCTGAGAGCAACTGTTCCATTAGTGGTAGAAAGAATGACAGACTTCCCTCCTATCTTCTCTTTCAATTCTAGTGGATTTGGCGATAGAAACCCGTCGATTGTTTTGCCTTGATACTCCCCAACCAGAACGAAACTGTCATTTTCCATGCCGGCAGCTTCCTGTTCGGCTGCCTTTCCATCCAGGACAGGGATCACTTCTTTCGCACCGAACTCAAGTGCTGACGCGATAGTGGAAGTAGCCAGCAGAACATCGAAAACAACAGCGATTTTGTTGTCAGCCATTTTCTGTTTATCAATGTCCTCTTTTTTTAGCAAAAGATGAACTTTCAACAGCATTCAGCCCTTTCTGTCATTTTTTTTCTGAGGTGTAAAGAGCATATTGGATTAGGCTGCTGACAAATGCATCAAGGTGCGCAAAGCGGGGATCCTTCGTCTGTCCCTTTTTCCACCTGTAATAGATTTGCTGGCAAATGACAGCAAGCTTGAAATAGGCAAATGTTTGATAAAAATTCATGTTAGCCAGATCCCTGCCGCTTATTCTTGCGTAATTCTCCATAAATTCATCACGTGTCATGAACCCGGGAGTTACCGTGACCGGCGCTTTTCCCATCCCTTTTTTCAAAAGATCGGGGTCTTCGGGTTGTATCCAATAGCTCATCGCAACACCCAAATCGGCAAGTGGATCACCTACAGTTGTCATCTCCCAGTCAAACAATCCAACCATTTCAGTCATTTCCTCATTGAACATGGCATTGTTCAATTTGTAATCATAATGGATGATTGATGGCGTTTCTGATTCAGATACATTCTTCAGCATCCATTGCTTCAACTGCTCATCACCTTGAACGATATCCGTTTCCGCCCGTTCATACCGGCGGATCCAGCCTATTACTTGCCTTTCCATGAAGCCTTCGGGTTTGGTCATTTCCGTAAGCTTTGTTTTCGTATAATCAATGCTGTGCAGCTCTACAAGGTGGTTGACCATCGTTGCTGACAGAGACCTGCATATCTCTCTGCGAGGCGTAATACCTTCCGGGAAATCAGTGTCAAGAACAATACCGCGTTTTCTTTCCATTACAAAAAATGGGCTGCCGATGACACTTTCATCTGCAAACAAATATGGTTTTGGAGCCGCCCGGAAATGGGGGCTGATCTCTTTCAGGATTTTATATTCCCGTTCCATATCATGCGCTTTTGGGGCAACGGGACCGAGCGGGGGACGCCTTAAGACCGCCTCCCAGTCACCCATCTTCAGCTGGTAGGTTAAATTAGATTTTCCAAAGCTGAATTGCTCGATCGTCAGGTTTTCTTCAGGAAGATTCGGCAATTGCTTCCTCAGGTAATTTTCGATAGCGCTGGTATCTAATTCTTCTCCTTGCCTGATTGGAATCGTATCAGAAGCCATGAGTACCATTCCTCCTTATAAGTGAAATTTTTATTCTCGTTCGATAATGGTGGCGATTCCCTGCCCGCCGCCGATGCAAGCAGTGATCAGCGCGTACCGCCCGCCTCTTCTCTCAAGCTCGTAAACAGCTTTCGTGATTAGTATTGCTCCTGTTGCTCCCAATGGATGTCCATGAGCAATCGCCCCGCCATTGACATTGACTTTGGCTTTATCCATGGTTAGCTCCCTGTCACAAGCAATCACCTGTGCAGCAAATGCTTCGTTAATTTCGATGAAGTCCATGTCATCGAGAGTCAGGCCAGACTTTTCAAGCACTTTTCTGACTGCTGGTACAGGTCCTATGCCCATGATCTTTGGATCCACCCCGGCTACTGCCTGCTCCCTTACGACCGCCATTGGTTTCACACCCAATTCTTGTGCTTTCTCCCTTGACATAACCATCAGCGCTGCGGCCGCGTCATTCAGGCCTGAACTGCTTCCTGCTGTGACCGTTCCATTTGGTAAAAAGGCTGGCTTAAGTTGGGCCAGGGTTTCCATAGTCGTTTGCGGCCGCGGGTGCTCATCCTTGTTGAAAATGACTGGTATCCCTTTTCGGACAGGTATCGTAATCGGCACAATTTGTTCATCAAATCGTCCTTCAGACATCGCTGCTGCCATTTTTTGCTGACTGGAGAGCGCGAATTCATCCTGTTCTTCCCTGCTAATTGAATACTTTTTTACTAGATTTTCCGCTGTGATTCCCATTGGCGGATCGCCGATTTCTTTTGGTGAAAGCTGGGACTTCCTGAAGCTTGGAGGCACAGGGCTGTAAGGTCTTTCTGGTTTATCCATTAAATACGGAGCCCTGCTCATGCTTTCGATGCCGCCAGCAACATAGACATCACCAGCCCCCGCCTTAATTGCCTGGGCCGCAAGATTGACTGCATTTATTCCCGAGCCGCACTGGCGGTCGATCGTCAGGCCGGGCAGTGCAAGCGAAAGACCTGTTTGCAGAGCTGTCAGCCTGGCTATGTTGCCGCCGCCGCTAATGACATTCCCCATGATGACATCCTCGATCATTTCAGGCTGTACATTTGCCCTCCTGATAGCTTCATTGATTACCTCAGCTCCGAAGACATGGGCAGGTACAGAAGCAAGCGCTCCTCCCTGCCTGCCGATTGCTGTCCTAACCGCAGATACAATCACTGCATTTCTGTTCATGGATGCTGCCTCCTTTTACAGTACGTGTGTTCCGCCATCGACGACTACTATATCCCCGGTAATATAATCCGATGCTGATGCTGCCAGGAATACTGCTACACCCTTGAGGTCAGTGTCAGAACCAAATTTCCGGAGTGGAGTTCCCTCGAGAATGGCCTGGCCGCCTTTTTCAAGTAAACCCTTGGACATCTTTGTCGGGAAAAAACCTGGTGCAATCGCATTGACATAAATGCCGCGCGGCCCCCATTTTGCTGCCAGATCCTTTGTAAAAGTAATGACAGCACCTTTGCTGGCGTTATATCCAATGGCATCCATCACCTTTGGGTTGGAGCCTTTAAGCCCAGCAACCGACGCGATATTGATGATCTTGCCTGACCCTTGCTCTAGCATCACTTTTCCAGCTGCCTGTGACATTAAGAATGTTCCTGTCACATTGACATTCAAGACTTTTTGCCATGCTTCAAGCGGCATTTCTTCCGCTGGTGCGCCCCAGGAGGCTCCGCTGTTATTCACAAGGATATCGATCCTGCCGAATCTCTCGACGGTCTGTTCTACTACATTTTTCACATCTTCCGGGTTGGTGATGTCACATTTCAAAGCCAGGGATTCAACTCCGATCTCCTTCAGCTTCCCGCTGACTTCTTCACAGGCGTCTACTCGCCGTGAGCAAACCACGACATTGGCACCCGCTTCTGCGAAACCAATCGCGATTTGTTCTCCCAGTCCTCGTCCTCCGCCAGTGACAATCGCTACTTTTCCTTTTAGTGAAAACAGTTCAGATACATGCATAGATGTTTCCTCCTTACAGATATTTTTTCAGTTCATATCTTGCTATCGCTCGTTTGTGTACTTCATCAGGACCATCTGCGAGTCTTAGTGTCCTGATATTCGCCCATGCAGCTGCGAGCGTAAAGTCATCGCTTACACCTGCAGCTCCGAATGCCTGGATTGCCCTGTCGATGATTTTGAGTGCCATATTAGGAGCGACCACCTTGATCATCGCGATCTCTGCCTTGGCTTCTTTGTTCCCGACTGTATCCATCATGAACGCAGCCTTTAGTGTAAGGAGTCTCGCCTGCTCGATATCGATCCTTGCTTCCGCGATCCACTCCTGAATTACACCCTGGTCGGCGAGCTTTTTTCCGAAAGCAGTTCTTTGGAGAACTCGTTTTGACATCTCTTCAAGAGCTCTTTCAGCGGCACCGATCGTTCTCATACAATGATGGATCCTCCCCGGTCCGAGACGGCCCTGGGCAATCGCAAAGCCCTTTCCTTCACCCCATAGCATATTGGAAGCAGGAACTCTTACATTCTTGTATTCTATTTCCGCGTGTCCATGAGGCGCATGGTCGTACCCGAAGACGGGAAGGATTCTTTTAATCGTTACTCCCGGTGTATCAAGAGGAACAAGAATCATAGATTGCTGCTCATGCTTCGGGGCTTCAGGGTCATTTTTACCCATCACAATAGCAATCTTGCAGCGTGGATCACCAGCACCTGAAGACCACCATTTCGTTCCGTTAATGATATACTCATCTCCATCACGGACGATGCTTGCCTGTATGTTCGTTGCGTCGGACGAAGCGACGTCTGGCTCTGTCATCGAGAAGCAGGACCTGATTTCGCCATCCAGGAGAGGCTTTAACCATTGTTCCTTATGCTCTTCAGTTCCATAACGGACAAGGACTTCCATATTGCCGGTGTCAGGCGCAGCACAGTTGAACACCTCTGGTGCAATACTTGACCTTCCCATAATTTCGCAGAGCGGTGCATATTCGAGATTGGTGAGACCTTCGCCGTATTCGCTCTCTGGTAAAAACAGATTCCAGAGCCCTTTTTCTTTCGCCTTCACCTTCAGTTCTTCCATGATTGGGGGAACTTTGGAGAATGGGTCATGTTTGTCAATTTGTTCTTTATAAAGCTTTTCATTCGGATAGACATATTCATCCATAAACTCAGTCAGCCTGGCCTGATATTCCTTGACCTTGTCTGTATGGTTAAAATTCATCCATTCCACCTCTTTCTTTTTAATACTAACTAGTAGGTATGTTCGCTTTTTAATAATCTTTTTCCAGTTGAGCAGCTATAATGTTCTTCTGGATTTCCGATGTACCTTCATAAATTCTTGTGATTCGAGCGTCACGGAAATATCTTTCGACTGGATAATCAGAAATATAACCGAGTCCTCCGTGAACCTGCACTGCTTTATCTGCGACCCTGTTATAAACCTCCGATCCATAGAGTTTCAGCATGGCAGCTTCCTTTATAACCTTCTGGCCAGAATCAACCATCCAGGCAACTCGGTATGTAAAAGACCTGAGCGCTTCGATTTCAACCGCCATTTCCGCCAGCATATGGCTTACTGCCTGATGCTTGATAATCGGTTTATCGAACTGGATCCTCGCTTTCGCGTAGGCTACAGACATGTCAAGGAGCTTTTGTGATGACCCCAAATTTCTCGCTGCAAGGCCTGCCCTTCCATTGGCCAGGATTTTTAAGGCATTTACATAGCCTTGGCCTTCATTTCCAAGAATATTTTCAACTGGGACCTCGCAATCCTCGAACACCAATTCAGCCGAATGTGACCCTTTCAGGCCCATCTTCTTTTCAACTTTGCCGAGCTTGAAGCCGGGAAAGTCCTTCTCAACGATGAATGAAGTAATTCCTTTTGCTCCTTTTTCAGGGTCCGTCACTGCCATCACTGTATATACATTCGCCTCTAATGCATTCGTAATATAGTGCTTCAATCCGTTCAGCACATATTTATCGCCTTTTTTCACAGCTGTCGTTCTCAGGTTTGCTGCATTCGAACCGGCATCAGGTTCTGTCAGGGCAAAGGCACCGATTTTCTTTCCGCTGGCCATAGCGGGCAAATATTTTCGCTTTTGCTGTTCATTGCCCAACTCGACAATCCCGACTGTGCCAATCCCGGTATGGGCTCCAATCAAAGTCGTATAGCCATTGTGCGTCTGGCCGATTTCCTCATACAGGGCACATTTCTCCACCATGCCGATTCCAAGTCCGCCGTATTCCTCCGGTATGCTTAGTCCGAAGAGGCCCATTTCCCTGGAAAGCTGGATGATGTTTTCCGGAATTTTGTCTTCTTCTTCGATCTGCATCGCCACAGGCTCGACTTCACTCTGGATAAAATCACGGACATTTCTTTTTAACGCGAGTAAATCCTCGTTAAAATCAAAGTTCACTATCGTTTAACACCTCGTTTCTGCTATTTTTTAATCTGCGAAATCGAAAGTAAGTCCATAATTGAACCGATAATCCTAAGATTTTGTGTTAATTCCTGAAAACTCGTTATACTCCTAAATGGCATTCATCGCCACGGCTATAGCAATAAACCCCGCAAATCTCTGCCGGGTTTTAGATTATTAAGAAGCATACCGATGATAGAGGATGTCTCCCTTAATGACTTCATTGCCATTTTGATTGACAGCTCGAACGTGGAATGTGAGGATGTTCTCATTTTCCTCAGCCAGCTCAGCCTGGAGAGTGACTACATCATTCAGGAACACCATTCCTTTAAAACGAATCGTATAATCCTGAATGAATCCTTCCTCGTAAAATTCGGTGAAAAGCTTTCCCAGGTTGCCCATAGTCCACATACCATGAGCGATGATTCCCGGAAGCCCAACTTTTTTCGCCTCTTCATCGATTGTATGGATAGGGTTGTAATCTCCTGAAGCACCGGCATATTTTATCAGGGTGATCCGGTCGACCGGATCCAGCTGAACTTCCTTCAGGGATTCGCCTACCTTCAATTCTGCCAAGCTACTCATCCAATCAGCACCTTCCTTACCGCTTCGGTGATAATGACAGTTTGCGTGGAGGAAAAGACTTGTTTTCCCATTTCGTCTTCACCAAAGCTTTCTAATACTAGGAAGCCCATTTCACCCTGGGTTCCTTTCTTTTCGAAATAATTTTTGATTACCGAATAACAAGTTATTTCTTCACCTACAAGTAAAGGGCGTTCGTAATGATAAGTCTGTTCCCCATGGATCAGGCCTTTATTAGGAAGGTTCAGTCCTTGTATTGTTCCGTAATCGAAAACCCTTGGAAAAGTAGGCGGGGCAATGTTCCTTTTATATCTGGAGTTTTGGCCGGTTCCCTCATCAATGAAAATGGGGTGTAGATCTCCGAGGGACTCAGCAAATTTCTTGACAGCGCCACGTTCCACAATGTTTTTTACTTTATTGGACTGTTTGCCAATATGCTCTTTAAACACTTACTCTTCACCTCACTTTAGTTTTTTGGACCCCCAGCCACATAAATGACCTGGCCGTTGACAAAGGATGATTTTTCATCAGCAAAGAAGGCTACTGCATTGGCGATATCCGCCGGTTTTCCGCTCCTGCCGACCGGAATGCTCGCGACACTGTGTTTAATCAGGTCATCAAACGAGATTCCGATTCGCGCTGCTGTTTCTTTCGTCATTTCCGTCTCGATAAAACCTGGAGCGACCGAGTTGGCTGTGATTCCATAACGTCCAAGCTCGATTGCAAGTGTTTTAGTGAAACCCTGGAGACCTGCCTTTGCAGCTGCGTAATTTGCCTGACCTCTGTTTCCGAGTGCGGAGGTTGACGAAATATTGATGATCCGGCCATATTTCTGTTCAACCATATACTTCTGAACTGCTTTCGCTGCATTGAATGAACCTTTCAGATGGACGTCCATGACCGTTTGCCAGTCAGAATCACTCATTTTAAAAAGCAGGTTATCGCGGATGACCCCGGCATTGTTCACAAGGATGTCGACAGAACCAAAAGTGTCATGCACTTCTTTCATTGCCTGTTCAACCTGCCCGGAGTCCGTCACATTCGCTACTTTGGAATAAACTTCATATCCCTTCTCACGTAACTCGTTCGTTGTTTCCGCCAATGCTTCTTCATTCAAGTCAATAAAAGCAACCTTTGCTCCTTCCTCGGCGAAAAGCTGAACGATTCCTTTTCCGATTCCTCTGCTGCCTCCCGTCACAAAAGCAACTCTTCCCTCAAATCTTCCTGCCATTCTAGTTCCTCCTCTATCTATTAAACTGTTAACGCTTTCATTTGTTCGTTATACAAACTGGCCGATTTTCACATGCCCTTTCAATAGGTCCCTGGCGATAATCATGCGCTGGATTTCATCCGTGCCGTCGTAAATTCTCCAAAGTCTTGCTTCACGATACCATCGCTCGATTGGCAATTCCCTTGTATAGCCCATACCGCCATGAATTTGCATGACGCGGTCGACAACCCTGTTCCCCATGTTGGAGCCATACAATTTTGCCATCGATGCCATATGCCTGTTATCCTCACCGGCATCCAGTGTATAAGCAGCATTGAGCACGAGCCATCTTGCGGCTTCGATTTCCACGGCTGAATCTGCAATCATCCACTGGATAGCTTGTCTTTCCGCAATCGGTTTGCCAAAGGTAATGCGCTCTTTGGAATAGTCAATCGCCATTTGCAGCAAGCGTTCCGCTGCTCCGATCGCCCTGGCACCAACAACCCATCTTGCAAACCCAATCCACTCCAGTCCCAGTTTATAGCCGCCATCGACTTCACCCAGGATATTTTCCTCTGGTACGCGGACGTTATCAAACACCAGCCCAGCCGGCCCCCATTCGCCCATCGTATGTATGAATTCTGATTTCCAGCCCATATCCCTGTCGACTATAAAGCAGGTCACGCCGTCACGTCCTGTTGCCCTGTGTTTTTCTTTATCAGTGATCGCAATGACCATGACAAAGTCCGCTTCATTTCCGCCTGTTATAAATGTTTTCTCGCCATTAAGGACCCATTCATTTCCTTCTTTTACTGCTGTCATTTTAATATTTCGTGTATCGGACCCTGCACCTGGCTCTGTCATCGCGAAGCAAGATTTTTTGTCCCCGTTGATGGTTGGGATCAGGTACTTTTGCTTCTGCTCTTCATTTCCATAATAAAGGATATTGTCGGCTGAACCGCCAAATTGGAAAGGCACGAACGTTTTAGATACTTCCATTAAAACGATGGCCATCATCATCTGTCCCAAATCTGCACCGCCATATTGTTCCGGTGTATTGATGCCCCAGAATCCTGCCTCTTTAGCTTTCAGCTGTAGCTCATGCAATTTTCCGGGAGGAAGGCTTGGACGTCCTTCTCTTTCATTTCTTAAAACTTCATTCTCGAGCGGTATTAATTCTTTCTCTACAAATCGACGAATCGTCTTTTGCACCATCTTTTGTTCTTCCGTAAGGCGTAAATGCATTCAAGTCACTCCCATCTTATTCTTGTATGTTGATATTCTATTAAAAATATATGTCTTAATTATTCATTACATACCTACCGGTTGGTATGTTAGTTTTATTTTAGAGTGAAATTTCTGAAAAATCAAGTTATTTATAAAAAAAGCAGGGATATCACCCTGCTAAAAATGAGGTAAATTATCGAGGTTGTTTTCTTTAATTCCATCAGGCTCACTCCTGAGAATATCGCGGCCATATTTATGGAATACATCCACATGTGCGAGTTTCCCCGCTTTAGCCTCAGTAAGAGCAGAAACATAATCAAGTTCCCTTCCGCTTTCTGTTTTAAAAGCAATCAGATCGCCATCATCATTTTTACGGACGGCAATGATTTGTTCTTTTCCTGATTGTGGTGAGTTAGCTTCCAGTTCCGCTTGTCCCTGGCTTCGCTCCTTGTATTCATTGTAAATCTGGTTATAATCTTTGTTTTCCATAAAAAACACCTCCCGAACATATGTTTAGTCTTTGCTATAGGGAGGCTTTTATACAAATACTGTTTTCGTAAAGTTTGTTGTTAAAATCCAAAAGCCGATTTTACAAAAAAAGGGTGACAATAAGTCACTCCTCTAAAATGGCTGCCAAGCCAATGTCCTGGCCTTATTAAACCGCTGCTCGACTTCTTTCCAGTTAACGACGTTCCACCAGTTTTCAACATATTTGGCCCGTTCGTTTTTATACTGCAAATAATAGGCGTGTTCCCAAACATCCAATACGAGTAACGGGACAACATCCCATTGTGATAAATTCTGGTGTTTTTCTGCCTGGAGTATTTCCAGTCTGTGGGAACGTGGAGACCAAACAAGGATTGCCCAGCCAACAGCCTCAACATTTTTCGCAGCTTCCGAAAAATGCTTTTTGAATTGATCAAAGCTGCCGAATGAATCGTTGATTGCTTTTCCAAGCTGGCCTTTTGGCGAGCCGCCGCCATTTGGACTCATGATGTTCCAAAAGATCGTATGCAGATAATGGCCGGCACCATTGAAAGCTGCTTCTCTCTCCCAATGTTTAATCAACCCGAAATCTCCAGTCTGCCGTGCCTTCTGCATCTCTTTTTCAGCCTTGTTCAAACCATTTACATAGCTTTGGTGGTGCTTTGAATGATGCAGCCTCATGATTTCTTCAGCGATGACAGGCTCAAGTGCATTATACGCATATGGCAAAGGTGGCAGTTTATGTCCTCCTATTGGGACTGGCTGCAGTCTTTGGCCTTGCTGTCGATCATTTTCTGTTTCAGAATCATTTAAATAATCCGCAAGCTCGTCATATAAGTTTCTTGCTTGAACATATAGCTCTTCCTCATCCACGGAAGTTTCAGCTTGAACTTTCAGTGTTAAAAGTTTTTCTTCCCACTGCTTTAATGCGGTTTCTTTTGTTGAGTCTCTATGCTGTCCTTTTACAGAAGCCCATTTTGCTTCCATCTCCCTGCACCATTCCAGCAATGAATACCTAAACCAATACCCATTCATTATAATCCCTCCCCAAAACTGCATCCATAATCAAAATATGAATAGACTGGATTGGTGATTACAGTATTTTGGATTAAGGCTTACTTTGCTGCAGGAAAAAAGTTTATAATATGAATTATGTGAAGATTTATTTAAGAGAGGAGTTTTATAATGGCATACCCAAACACAGATGAAACAGTAAGCTTATTGAAGGAATTGGTTAGCATCCCAAGTCCTTCGGGAAATACGAATGAAGTTATTACATATGTAGAAAATTATTTAAAAGAGTTACAGGTTGAAACGAAACGGAACCGCAAAGGCGGATTGATTGCGACTCTTCCTGGAAAGGATCAGCAAAGCCACAGAATGCTGACTGCCCACGTTGATACTCTTGGAGCGATCGTAAAAGAAATCAAGCCAAGCGGGCGTCTAAAGCTTGATTTGATTGGCGGTTTCAAATACAACTCCATTGAAGGCGAGTATTGTGAAATTGAAACTTCAAGCGGCAAAAAGTTCACTGGCACAATACTAATGCATCAAACCTCCGTCCATGTTTATAAGGATGCCGGGAAAGCAGAACGCAACCAGGACAACATGGAAGTGCGTCTTGACGAAAAAGTACATAGCGTGGAAGATGTGAGGGCACTTGGAATTGAAGTAGGAGATTTTGTTTCATTCGATCCACGTGTTCAAACAACACCTTCAGGATACATTAAATCACGTCACCTTGATGACAAAGCAAGCGTGGCCATCCTGCTACAGTTGATCAAACAAATTAAGGCAGAGAACATCGAATTGCCATACACAACACACTTTTTGATTTCCAATAACGAAGAAATTGGCTATGGCGGGAACTCGAATATCACACCGGAAACCGTTGAGTATCTAGCGGTCGATATGGGCGCAATGGGTGATGGCCAGTCAACGGATGAGTACACAGTTTCCATCTGTGTAAAGGACGCGAGCGGTCCGTACCATTACGAGCTGAGGAAAAGACTGACACAGTTGGCAATCGATAATGAAATCGGCTATAAGCTGGATATTTATCCATTCTACGGATCAGACGCATCTGCCGCTATCCGTTCAGGACATGATATCATTCATGGACTAATCGGTCCTGGTATCGATTCATCCCATGCGTTTGAAAGGACACACAAGGATTCAATTGAGAATACAGCGAAACTGTTATATCACTACGTTCAATCTGAAATGATCTTATAAGAGTAAAAGGGTGACTGGCTTCGAATTGAAGTCGTCACCCTTTTTACGTGTGTACACCATAATTCATGCTGTTTTATTAATAAATCGAATAAATAATAAGGTTAAGTGCTGCTTTTACTAAAATGAAATCTACATTGAATTATGGATAATGCAGAGCCGTTGCTTTTCCCCAAATGGAATCCTCCACCGAATTACGGGTAATGCAAAGC
>NZ_BASE01000032.1 GCF_000813125.1 Mesobacillus selenatarsenatis SF-1 | reverse complement strand
CCTGTTAGAAAACGCAAAAAAGCCATATGGATTCAGAGATCCATACGGCCTTTCATTTGTTGCAGTATTTTCTTTTCGAGGCGTGAGACCTGAACCTGGGAGATTCCCAGTCGGACCGCGACCTCGGATTGAGTTTGATCCTTATAATATCTCAAATACACGATCAGTCTTTCCCGTTCGTCCAGTTCGTTTATTGCTTCTTTTAACGCGATTTTATCGAACCAGCGGCCTTCTTCCCCGTTGTCAATTTGATCAAGAAGAGTAATTGGGTCGCCGTCGTTTTCGTACACCGTTTCATGGATGGATGCAGGACTGCGGCTTGCTTCCTGCGCCATGATCACATCTTCAGGCGAAATTTCCAGAAACTCGGCTATTTCATTGACAGTTGGGACCCTGCCCAATGTTTTGGAAAGCTCATCCTTCGCTTTCCTGATTTTATTGCCAGTTTCTTTTAGTGACCTGCTTACTTTCACGGTACCGTCATCCCTGATGAAACGCTGAATTTCACCAATGATCATTGGAACGGCATACGTCGAAAACTTCACGTCATACGAGAGGTCAAATTTATCAACTGACTTCAAGAGGCCGATGCTGCCAATCTGGAACAGGTCGTCAGGCTCATATCCCCTGTTGAGGAAGCGCTGGACGACAGACCATACGAGTCGCATGTTTTTCTGGACGATTAGGTCCCTTGCGGCCTGGTCCCCTTGCTGGCTTCTCAAAATCAGTTCTTTGACTTCATGGTCCTTAAGATACGTTTGGCTATTATCCTTTTTTACCTCCACATCCATAGGCAGAACTCCCTTAATTGCACAGCGCTTTGCTCTTTGACAGGTGCTTTTTCAAACGAATCTCTGTCCCAAAGCCGGGCTCTGATCTCACTTGTACTTCGTCCATGAAATTTTCCATAATCGTAAAGCCCATACCGGACCTTTCAAGTTCAGGCTTGGATGTATAAAGTGGCTGCATGGCTTCATCGATATCTGGAATCCCAATTCCTTCGTCTTTAATCAGCATTTCCACCGTTCCATCCTGAATCATCACAGAAATAAACACTTTTCCATCTGGATTACTTTCGTATCCGTGAATGATAGCATTCGTTACAGCTTCCGATACTACCGTCTTTATTTCGGTCAGTTCATCCATCGTTGGGTCCAGCTGTGCAATGAATGCAGCGACCGTCACGCGGGCAAAAGATTCATTTTGGCTTAATGCGCTAAAATGAAGATTCATTTCATTCTTCATGTATCAAGCAACCCCCAATCTCTCTAATGCATATTCTTCTGACGGTTCAAGACGAATAATCTTGAATAAACCCGACATGTCAAATAACCTCTTGATTGGCGGAGAAATTGCGCAAACTACCATCTCTCCATGAAGCTGCTTGATTTGTTTATACCTTCCTAAAACTACCCCTAGACCCGAACTATCCATAAAGGTGAGGTGTTCGAGGTTCAAGACAATGTGGCGGACTTCTTCGTTTTCAAGGGCTTTTGTTGCCTGCTCGCGAAGCTGGTCTGCAGTATGGTGATCTAATTCACCACTAACTCGAATCAATAAGACGTCATGCTTCACTTCAATATCAATGTTAAGACTCACTATCCAAAGCCTCCTTATCTGGTATAGTGAGTCAAATTCTCCATTGATTCAGCCAAATCCTTCTAAAGAACAAAACTAGTGTCTATTCGCTAAAACTAGATGGAATGGCAGAGTTTTCGACAATCAAATGCGGAAATTTTCATTATTGCTGGTTTCCAGCCCTCGTAAACATCCCGAATGAGCGTTTATATAGGACCCACCAGCTCGCTTTTTCCACCTTTGCATCTGCAACAAGAGGCGTTTCCGCAAGGGTCTTGCCGTCTTTTACCAGCTTCAAAGTGCCTACTCTGTCTCCTTTTTCGACTGGTGCTTTAAGACTTTTATTCAAAGTGATTTTCTGCTTTACGTCCTTGACGTCTGCTCCTTTTTTAGTTAGGAGGGAGACACTTTCAGATGTAACGGCATTTATTGTCTTCTTGTCACCTTTGCTGATTGCTGCCTTTCCTAGTGGATGACCTTTCTTGAACATAGGATGGGTCTGGTATTGACTGAACGCATAGTCCAGCATCTTCGTTACCTGTGCATTCCTGGCCTTGGAGGTAGGTGCTCCAAACACAACAGCAATCGCACGCATTCCATCCTTTTCTGCAGTAGCAGTAAGGCAATATTTCGCTTCATTCGTAAAGCCTGTTTTCAGGCCATCTACTCCAGGGTAAAAACGAACGAGCTTATTCGTATTGACTAGCCAGAATTTCTTATCAGAATCCTCACGGAGATAATCTTCATATGTTCCAGTAAACTTGGTTATTTTTTCGTATTTCAATAATTCTTTTGCCATCATAGCCATATCATATGCCGAGCTGTAATGGCCATCGACAGGCAATCCGGTGGTATTTTTGAATACTGTACTTTTCAGGCCAAGTTCCTTTAATTTATCATTCATCATTTTTACGAATGCTTCTTCTGAGCCGCCAATCCGCTCAGCCATTGCAACTGACGCATCGTTTCCAGATCCTATTGCTATTCCTTTAAGCAACTGTTCAACTGTCATTTCTTCTCCTGGCTCAAGGAAGATTTGAGAACCACCCATTGATGCGGCATATTCACTGGCACGGACCTTTTCGTCCATTTTTAGCCTTCCTTCATCAAGCGCTTCCATGATCAAAAGCATCGTCATGATTTTGGTCATGCTGGCTGGAGGCAGCTTTTCATGACTGTTTTTATCAAATAGTACCTGACCTGTGTCACGTTCAATCAAAATAGCTGAACTGGAATCATTGGCGAGTCCAGGATCTCCTTCATTCGCATATCCTTTTGGGGAGATAATTGCAGCGCCCATCATAAAAACAAGCAGTAAACTCGTTAACTTTTTCAGATTCATGGCCATAACCCTCCTATCTTTATAGGGTCTATTTTTTCCAATGAATCCATTTTTATACAAACAAGGTATATAAAACCGATATATTCCCAAACAAAAAAGCGAAGAGTCCCCTCTTCGCTTTTGTCTACTCTATTTATTCTGTAATTTCTTCATGAACCAAAATCGGTGCATCAACATGCTCGCTTGAAACCTTGATATTTTCATACAGCATTTCTTTCACTTCGTTTACATCCTCGAAGTTGCTGTAAATGGTTAAAAGAGAGTCGCCTTTTTCGACTTTGTCGCCGATTTTCTTGCGCAATACCAAACCTACTGCTAAATCAATTTCTGATTCCTTTGTCGCTCTTCCTGCACCAAGAAGCATTGCGGCAGTTCCCACTTCGTCAGCAACGATTTCAGCAACATAGCCTGCTTCTTTTGCTTCAAGTTCGAAGGTGTATTTTGCCTGAGGAAGCCTGCTTGGATCATCAACAACAGAAGCATCGCCACCCTGAGATTCCAGGAATATCTTGAACGTTTCAAGAGCGGATCCGTTCTTGATCACTTCTTCTAATTTGCTGCGTGCTTCTCCAAGTGACTCAGCTTTCCCAGCCAGGAATACCATGTGGCTTCCGAGAGTCAAGCAAAGTTCTGTCAGGTCTTCTGGACCTTCACCCTTCAATGTATCGATTGCTTCCTTAACCTCTAAAGCATTACCGATTGCATATCCCAACGGTTGGCTCATGTCTGAAATAACAGCCATAGTCCTGCGTCCGACATTATTTCCGATGCGAACCATAGCCTTTGCCAGTTCACGGGAATCATCAAGTGTCTTCATGAACGCACCTGCACCTGTTTTAACGTCCAGGACAATCGCGTCAGCACCTGCAGCAATCTTCTTGCTCATAATTGAGCTGGCGATAAGCGGGATACTGTCAACAGTTGCGGTTACATCACGCAATGAATAAAGCTTTTTATCAGCCGGAGTTAAGTTTCCGCTTTGGCCGATTACCGCAATTTTATTTTTATTTACGAGATTGATGAATTCGTCATTGTCTATTTCGACATGGAAGCCTTCTACGGATTCCAGCTTGTCGATTGTCCCTCCCGTATGACCAAGGCCGCGCCCTGACATTTTTGCGACTGGAACACCGACAGCAGCAACTAATGGCCCTAAAACAAGAGTTGTTGTATCGCCTACACCGCCGGTAGAGTGCTTGTCGACTTTTACTCCTTCAATGGCAGAAAGGTCGATTTGGTCACCAGACTTCACCATCGCCATCGTAAGGTCAGCACGTTCTTTTTCCGTCATTCCCTGGAAGAAAATCGCCATTGTCAGCGCACTTACCTGGTAATCAGGAATTGAGCCATCTGTATATCCATTAACAAAAAATTGAATTTCTTCAGTTGATAATTCATGCCCGTCACGCTTTCTTTCAATAACGTCAACCATTCTCATCATTATCACCACTTATCATTATTTAGCCAAGAAGCTATTGATTACTTATTCCCTAACGTTTTTACAATTTCATTCACCAATAAAAGGAAGCTAGACTTCACCTTTTCAGTCGTTTCGATTACCTCATCATGGCTTAATGGCTGGTCCAAGATCCCTGCTGCCATATTTGAGATACAAGAAATGCCGAGCACTTCAAGTCCTGAATGTCTCGCAACGATGACTTCTGGTACTGTGGACATTCCGACTGCGTCTCCGCCCATTGTACGAATCATCCTTACTTCTGCAGGTGTTTCGTAAACTGGTCCAGGATTTCCGACATATACTCCCTCTTTGATCGTAAGTTTGTTCTTGTCAGCAACATCTTTCGCAATTCCTCTTAAATTCTTTGAATATGCTTCGCTCATATCCGGGAAGCGCACGCCGAAACGTGAATCGTTTGGCCCAATAAGCGGATTTGTTCCCATATTGTTGATATGGTCTGTGATGATCATCAAGTCGCCTGGCTCAAAGCTTTCATTCACACCGCCGGCTGCGTTCGTAACGATCAGTTTATCAATTCCAAGTTCTTTCATAACACGAACCGGGAAGGTAACTTTATCCATAATGTAGCCTTCGTAATAATGGAAGCGCCCTTGCATTGCAATGACTTCGACACCGCTAAGCTGTCCGCAAACCAGCTGACCTGCGTGGCCTTCTACAGTCGAAACCGGGAATCCCGGGATTTCGTTATAAGGAATCTTAACCGGGTTCTCGATATCTTCAGCAAGAACACCAAGCCCAGAACCGAGAATCAATCCGATCTTTGGTTGCTGCTTAAGCTTGTCATTAATAAAAGATGCTGCATTTTGAATTTGATTGTAATCCATAAATCCTCTCCTTATTTCAATTCCTTCAGGAAGCTTGTTCCGTGTTCAGGCATTTTCACATTAAAGTTTTCTGCTACAGTTGCACCGATATCAGCAAATGTTTTACGGACAGGAAGTTCTTTTCCTTCATTCATTCCCTTCGAGTAAACGAGAAGCGGCACGTATTCACGTGTATGGTCTGTTCCGTAATGAACTGGATCATTTCCGTGGTCAGCCGTAATGATGAGAAGGTCATCTTCTTTCAACTTCTCGAATACTTCAGGAAGGCGGGCATCATATTCCTCGAGAGCATTACCATAGCCTTCCGGATCGCGGCGATGTCCGAATAGAGCATCAAAATCAACAAGGTTCAGGAAGCTTAACCCTGTAAAATCCTGATCCAACGTTTGGAGCAATTTATCCATTCCGTCCATATTTGACACTGTGCGCAGAGATTCGGTCACACCTTCACCGTCATAGATATCGGAGATTTTACCGATAGCCAGTACGTCAAGGCCTGAGTCCTTCAATGCATTCATAACTGTTCTGCCAAATGGCTTCAGTGCATAGTCATGGCGGTTGGATGTACGTTTGAAGTCCCCTGGTTCACCAGTAAATGGTCTTGCGATGACTCTTCCGACCATGTATTTTTCATCAAGTGTCAATTCCCTGGCAATTTTACAAATATCATAAAGCTCTTCGATTGGAACGATCTCTTCATGCGCAGCGATTTGCAGAACCGAGTCAGCAGATGTATAGACGATTAACGCCCCTGTCTTCATATGCTCTTCGCCAAGCTCAACAAGGATTTCTGTTCCGCTTGCCGGTTTGTTGCCGATGACCTTCCTGCCAGTACGTGATTCAAGCTCAGATATCAACTCATCCGGGAACCCATCAGGGAACACCTGGAATGGCGTCTGGATATTCAAGCCCATGATCTCCCAGTGGCCTGTCATTGTATCTTTTCCATTAGAAGCTTCTTCCATCTTTGTATAAAAGGCCATTGGCTTTTCTGCAGGCGCAATACCTTTGATCTCCTCAATATTGCTGAGGCCGAGCTTGCCCATGTTAGGCATGTTCAATCCGTTCATTTTTTCTCCGATATGGCCTAATGTATGGGAACCTTTATCCCCAAACTTTTCCGCGTCTGGTGCTTCTCCAATCCCGACTGAATCCATAACGACTAAAAATACTCTTTTATATGTATTCGACATTCCTTCTCCTCCTTAAAAGTATGAATGCGTTACAACCTTTTTACAATTTTATGATACCCTTTTTTATTTCAGTTAATCGAATGCTTGCGTTTTCATTTGTCAGAAGTCTGACATCTCCATTGTACTAAATAAAATGAAAAACACAAGAAAAAAAGCCGACTTTTAGCCGGCCTTTTATGACAATTCTATGAAACTATTATTCTATTGGAAAAACATACTGCCATACTGGCCCCCATGTGCGCAGATGCAATCAGTCAAGCTGTTATGCACGAGGATGGAACTTCGTATAAACGTCCTTTAACCTCGTCTTTGTCACATGCGTATAAATTTGGGTCGTCGAGATGTCCGCATGGCCGAGCATTTCTTGCACAGCGCGAAGGTCGGCCCCATTTTCAAGCAGATGAGTGGCAAATGAGTGGCGCATTGTGTGCGGAGTCAATTCTTTCTCAATACCCGCTTCTGTCGCAAGGCGTTTGAGAATCTTCCAAAAGCCCTGTCGTGATAGACCTTTCCCATGATGATTCAAAAATAAAGAGTCATCCTTATGTTTTTTGGATACCAGCTTTGGCCTGCCCTTTTCCAGGTATTGCTCGATCGCGTCAGAAGCTGTCTTGCCAATCGGGATGATTCTTTCCTTGCTGCCTTTTCCCATGCAGCGGACAAACCCCATTGTCAGATGGATATCAGATAGCGTCAGCCCAATCAGCTCGCTCACACGGATACCAGTAGCATACATCATTTCCAGCATCGCCTTATCACGATAGCCAAAATGGTCTGTCAGCTTCGGGCTGTCCAGAAGTGTCTCGACCTCTTCCATGCTCAATACCTTTGGCAAAGATCGTTCATGCTGTGGACTCTCGATGTGCACAGTTGGATCATGGTCAACTGCCTTTTCTCGAAGCAGGAAATGATGAAAAGCCCTGATCGAGGCAATATGTCTTGCCAATGTTTTTGATGATTTTCCTGTGTCTTTTAAATGACCCAGAAAATGAACAATCTGCGGACGCTGCACACCATTTAAGTCTCCAAGCTGTTCAACATTCTTCAGATATGTGATATAGCTATTCAAATCTCGTTTATAGGACACAATTGTGTTCTTTGAAAGTCCCTTTTCAACAACTAAAAAGTGGATAAAGTCGTCGAGCCTATCTTCCATGTTTATTACTCCCCATTCAGATAAAACAGTATCAGCCTTTCAAGCATACTCCCTTTTTCTTGATCAAAAGTACCTGACACCTTTATGGCTGCTCCCTCTGGTGCGTCATATCGATGATAGCTTTCATATTCTTCGTTAATCCACATGATACCATAATAAAATAAGATTGTGCATCCAGTGAATAATATAAAGACCTTAAAGGTGTGCATGACCAAACCGAACCAAGACTTCATTTTTCTTGCCTCCAACTCGACACTTAGAACTATGAGATCTTCTTTTTAATAGTCGTCTCATGTTCTATTCGCCTTTACTTAATTACTAATCTGTATGCCAATTTGGACAAGAATTATACCTCCTACTGGGGCAATTTTAATAGAAAAATAAAAAACCCTTTCTCCATTGGAAAAAGGGTCTTGGGATCATTCAGTTTCAGCCGGTTCCTTTTCCTGGCATCTGTGGCAAATACCATGGAAAGTCAGCCGGTGGTCCTTGATTTTAAATTTCCAGTCTCTTTCAACGATTTCTTCAACATCTTCAAGAAGGTCGTCCTGGATTTCATCCACTGCTCCGCATTCGATGCAGACCAGGTGATGGTGGAAATGGGCAGCGCCTTCCTGGCGGAGATCGTAACGGGATACACCATCCCCGAAGTTGATTTTATCAACAATTTTCAGTTCAGTCAGCAGCTCAAGTGTCCGGTATACTGTTGCCAAACCGATTTCAGGAGATTTCTCTTTGACAAGCAAATAAACATCTTCCGCACTCAAGTGGTCTTCTTCATGTTCAAGCAACACGCGAACGGTAGCTTCACGCTGCGGCGTTAATTTATAGCTGGACGAATGCAGCTGTTTCTTGATTCTCTCAATTCTGTTTTCCATTTCGATACTCTCACTCCCCCGCCACTGTTCTTATATTATACCAGAAGGGGAATGAGATTCAAAATAAAATTATTACAAATAAGAAACAATAGTTATTATTATTTAAAACTAATTATAATTAATCGAATTAATGACTGCTTTCAATAATGCGGGTGATAAATATGCCTCTACCCCTGCCGCCACAGCCAGGAATACAAGCGCAGCGATAAATGAAAAGATATATCTAAAAAACTGCGGCATAATTGGCTGGTTGATTTTCTTCATGAATTGGTTCCTGATCATTTTCAATGAAAAAGTCACCGCCATTGCTGCAGTAATAATGAATACTGGAATAATGATGAAGTTTTGCGGCAGGATGGAAACAAAGGAAAGCAGAAATCCGTCCCATTGCATTTGGTTGACAAGAAAGCCTACTGTAAAGCCAACAACCATTCCTTTCATGAAAAGCAGGATCAGTATTACGGGAAGTCCTATGATGGAAACTCCGAGAATCCAGATTAGTCCGATGAATTTTCCATTGTGTAAAAAGCTCTGCAAAAACAAATCCTTTCCGTCTGCTACTTTTCCGGAAGCAGCCTGGCCAAAAAACTGCGATAAATAATAGAACAAATCCTCTTTTTGAGTGAAGCTGAGGCTGTTGACTATTACTGCCCCAAAGATGACCCCCATCAAAAACAGGACAATGACAAAAAGATAGATTGAGGAATATTCTCTTAAATGGGTTACTGCGACGTCCTGGTACCTTCGTTTCTTCATCTCTCTTCCTCCTGCATATTGGTTACTATCATCATATGCAGGGACAGAGAGTCTATGACTGCAAACCTTTTAATTTCCATTTCAATAGATAACAAAATCCGGTCAAATCGACCGGATTTTCAATCTGATATTTTTCCGTATTTGCCTCCCCCGCCTGCATGGAAAGCGAGCTGGCCTTTTCTTGCTTTATCTATGGTTACAGCTGTCTTTTCAGGAATGACCTGCTTCAAAGAATCGAGAGGGACTGAATGAAGGACGGCCATTTCTGTACCGAAATGGTCCATCAGCTTTTCTAGCATTTTCGGTCCAAGGCCCGGAATGAATTCGAGCGGAACCTGGTGGATATAGGGCGGCCTTTCAGCTTGACTTCCCTCTGAGGACCTTAGTTCCCGTATTCTATCGGCGACACCTTTTACCTTTTTAACAGATCCGCATTCAGAACACGCTTCATCATATGTTGGATTGTAAACCAGGCAATCCGAACAGACTGTACGATGATACTTTCCAAGCTGCGGGTCCAGACCGTAATTTGCTTTGATACCCCTGCCATCAGATTGGTTTAATGCAAGTCCAAGTTCACGGAAAGATGGCTCAGCCATTTCGATTTTTTGGTATTCTCTAGCAATTTTCGCAAGAGAATGAGCATCTGAATTCGTTACAAACTGATAACGGTGAAGCTCAGCCAGCTGGTCAGCCATGTCCGTATCCGAGCTTAATCCTAATTCAATCCCATCGATCAGGTCTGCATCAAAGACTTCTGAAAGAGAATTCTTAACACCTTTTCCGTATAAACTTTTGAAGGGTGTAAATACATGAGCGGGAATGAAGATACCTCCAAGTTCTTTAACCTTCCTCTGCAAATCACGACCTGAAATATAGACTCTCTGGGAGCTTAGATGAATATTTTTCAAGTGGTTCTCCAGCCATTTCGAAAAAGTCCTCATCGTCTGCAAATTGGGAAGATAGCATAATACATGAATTGGTCCCTGGGTGCTTTCATCATTTATCTCAAGCTCCGAACCAAGAATGACACTCATCCCGCCATAATTCAAGCCACCTTCAGGGTGTTCCTGCAGCTCACCTACTTTAAGCAAATCTTCCATTTCATCAAGTACTTCAGGTGAATGACTGTCGATGACCCCTATCATATTCAACCCTTTGTAGTCCCTTGCGTGACGGATGATATTGCTGAACGTAAGTGATTTTGCTCCGGTGATTTTTACAGCTCGGCCTGATTTCGTCCTGCCAATATGAATGTGAAGATCAACGAAGTATTCCTGCATTACTTTTCCAATACCTCCTGCAATTGCAGATGCTGTACTGCATATGCTGTTTTTGCGTCGAAAATCTTTTGTTCTTTCACAAGCTGGATCGCCTCTTCTAGAGTAATCTCCATCAGGTTAACAAATTCGTCCTCATCCGCTGCTGCGGGGTTAGCTTTTTTAGTTAATCCTGTTGCTTTATATACATGAATGATTTCATCTGCGAACCCGGGAGACGTGTAGAAGGAGATAAGCCATTCCAAATTAGCGCATTCATAGCCCGTCTCTTCCTCAAGTTCACGTGCAGCACAAATTTCCGGCTTTTCTCCTGCCTCAAGCTTGCCTGCCGGGATCTCGACGATCGTCCTTTCAAGCGCCTTCCTATATTGTTCAACCATGATGATTTTATGATCAGCTGTGACTGGAATGACCGCGACTGCGCCTGGATGCTTGACGATCTCCCTCTTGGATGTTTTTCCATTTGGCAATTCTACATCGTCGACTTGCAGGCTAATGACCTTTCCTGTAAAAATCTGCTCAGTCTTCAATGTTTTTTCTTCAAGAGATTTCATACATGTCCACTCCTGTTCTAATCCGATATCAAATGCTCATACATTTTACCATACTTATCCGAAAGGAGCAGAATGATGAAAATTTACGTCCATGGCCAGGGAATCATTTTAGCCGGCAAAGTATGGGAAATCAGGCACGCATTAAGAGAGTATGGCAAAAAGCATGAGCTTGTAAAAGATTGGGTTGAAACAGTCAATCAGCCTGTTCGCCGTCCAGAATAGTTGAATGCACTCCTTTCCTTTCGTTAAAATGAAACCAACACTGGAACGGAGTGATATTCTATGAAAAGAAGGAAACTAGGTACATCTGATTTGTTTGTCAGCGAAATCGGCCTTGGCTGTATGTCGCTTGGAACAGACTTTTCAAAGGCACAGGCAGTAATCGAAGCTGCACTCGAGGAAGGAATCAACTATTTTGATACTGCCGATTTATATGATTTCGGTGAAAATGAAAAAATAGTTGGACAAGCCTTGAAAAATGTAAGGGAGCAGGTCATCATCGCTACAAAAGCTGGCAATCGTTGGACTGAAGCGAAAGACAGCTGGACCTGGGATCCATCGAAGGCTCATATCAAAGAAGCTGTCAAGCAAAGCTTGAAAAGGCTGAATACCGATTATATTGACCTTTACCAGCTGCACGGCGGGACAATTGAAGACAACATTGATGAGACAATTGATGCCTTTGAAGAGTTGAAAGATGAAGGCTATATCAAATATTATGGAATCTCGTCCATCAGGCCGAATGTCATTCGTGAATATGCTCAAAAATCAAGCATCACCTCTGTCATGATGCAATACAGCATACTAGACCGCCGTCCTGAGGAAGAAGTGCTGCCGCTCCTGCATGATAAAAATATCAGTGTAGTCACAAGAGGCACGGTGGCTAAAGGCATGCTTAGTGACAGAATGCTCGAGAAAGCAACCTCTAAAGGGTACCTTGATTACAGCTATCAAGAATTGGAAGAGGTCCTTCCATCGTTGAAAGAGAAGCTTGCCTCAACTAGATCCCTTGCTGAAGTCGCCATTCAGTATAATTTAGCACACCCTTCAGTAGCTTCCGTAGTGGCAGGAGCAAGCACACCTGAACAAATCAGGGAAAATGCCAGGGCTGCGAGTTCCGCTTCCCTATCTCCCGAGGAAATCGATTTAATCAAGTCGATTACGAAAGCAAATATATACGACCAGCATAGATAAAAACAAAAAGCGCAAGCGCCTCGTTCAGCCCCGACAAGCGCTGCCCGCCTAAAACGCCACGTCCTGTGGCTGGCGAGTCTAGCACATCGTGTGCCTCGGAGGGCCGACCGGTGAAGTTGTTCTTTGACTTCTCATTGGGCGGACCGAAATCGAAAAGCGGAGGCGACTGTTCAACTCCGAAAAGCGCTGGAGGGCTTGACCGTGAAGTCGTTCTTTGACTTCATGGGCAGGACCGAAGCGTCTCGAGGAGTTAGGAGCCGCAGCTAGACAAGCGACTCGAGGGGCTAGGCGCTGTAGCTGGACAATTCTCAAAGTGGAATTTTACACTTTCGTATCAAGGAACGAAAAAAGGAACCCGTTCAGCTTAACGGGTTCCTTTTTTCTCTGTATGACTATTTACTTTATGCCAGCATCAGCAAGAGTGTATAGCCTGCCAGTCCAGCGGCAAAGGCCCAAAAGTTACTCTCCCTTTCCTCC
The DNA here is from genome assembly GCF_000813125.1 of Mesobacillus selenatarsenatis SF-1. Lineage (GTDB taxonomy): Bacteria > Bacillota > Bacilli > Bacillales > Cytobacillaceae > Mesobacillus > Mesobacillus selenatarsenatis. The sequence continues at coordinate 5,826 of NZ_BASE01000032.1, read as the reverse complement.
GGGAGCTCTTCTTTCATTACATTTAAAATGACGCCTCCTGCTAGCAAGGCAAAGAGCACGGCAATAATGTTTTCATTCACTTTCCAGGTGATGCCGATTGCCCAGCCTGCCAATATTGCGGCGGCGAGAAGCCATCTCCCTACACGATCATACATTTCCTTATGCGCCTCCCTTAGCGCATGATCACTAGTGATGAAATGGACGGCCAGTGCTATAAAATAAAAGACCAGCCCCGTTACCGTTTCCTGTTCTCCATGAAGCAGTAAATATCCTATCAAACTGTTATAAAGGAAAAATGAGAAGATATGGATCCAAAACACACCCTTGGAAGCCCGATCCAGGTTATTTTCCTCTTGCTGTTTTTTCTTTGAGGTTTTTACCATCCGTTCTAGCCCATAAAAAATAGCCAAACCAATCATAGCTACAATATATGTATGGTTTTCGAAGAACTCTAGGGCACCAGATTGGATATTCCTGTCGAGGACCTCGTTATGTTTATTCAGCTCAGGGAGCAAGTGGATGAATACATATGCTACAGAAATGCCTCCTGCAGCTGAAAGCAGTCTGCTTCGAGGTACGTTATCGAGGAAAGGTAAATATCTTGAAAATAAATGGACTGAAACGAATCCGACCGCCAATATGAAGGTAATAAGTAACAATGCTTTGCTCCTTTGCTTTTCTTACCTAATTGCCCTTTCGCACAGGATGCAAAACATTTGTTATTTAGGCTCTTTTCGTAAACTTTGTTAATTTCTCAATGAAAAGAAAAAACCGGCTCCTGGGTTTTTTCGAGTTTTTATACAATCTTTGTTCAGAAGTCCCTCGAAAAGAGCCCCGATACCTTTATTAATGCGGATACAAGTACATGCACGATTAGCAACAATCAATGCGGAAACCTTTATTTTACAGGCCTCCATTCCATCGCTTTTTGCTCAATCTCTTTCAAAGTCGGAGATTTTTCAGCTATGTAGGAATCGATGTCGAATTCATATTTTCGGGCAGCTTTTTCTTTTACATCAGCGTATTTGCTGGCATCCTGAGGATGAGACCTTAAGTAATCACGGAATACAAGATGCCTGTATAATTGGTGGCTGCCTTTTTCAAAAGAGTGCAAATGAACTTTTCGTATCCCGTTTTCGTCATGTTTTTGAAAATAGCGCCGCCCAGGGATGCCATTCTCCCCCTTCGCCTCATAGCCAGCAGCCTCTATAGCAGGTGTTGCCTTTTCAACTTGCTCAAGTCTATCAGCTGCTAACATGATGTCTATGATCGGTTTGGCGCTAAGGCCGGGGACAGATGTACTGCCGATATGGTAGACTTCAACTACTGCCGGTAAAAAGATGGATTCAAGAAGGTGCTTCTCAATTTCAAAAAGCGTTTTCCACTCGGGATTGTATGGAACTACTTCCACTCTTCTACGGGTCATTTGAATTTCTTCCAATCCATGTCGCTTTCGGTGAGCAATTCTTCAAACGATTTGTTCTTCTCCTTTAAACGCTTCTCTTCCTTCTTGCGCTCCAACTCAGCCTGCTTTTTCTTCTCTTCTTCTTCCTTTAATTGTTGTTGCTGTTCTTTTAGCTTTTGCATGATATCCTGGTTCAGGAGATCGCCCAGTGTTGCTGGCTTTTCTTCCTTCTTTACTTGTTGCTGCTGGCGTTTTTGTTTCTTTTTCATTGTTGATCCCTCTTTTTGTTCAGCTGAAGCAGATTAGCTTAGCCTATTTTTTAAAAGATTATATCATGAAAACTTTTAAGTTAAATATGTAACAGTGTTAAAGACGAAAGAACGCCCTTTAACAGGCGTTCCCGATTAATCAATATGCGTCTAAGACAACTGAGTCGTCTACCTGGAGTTCAGGTTCTGTTGATTTGATGACATCGTCGACTGTGTAGCCTGAAGCTACTTCTACAAGCTTTAACCCGAAAGGTGTTACGTCAATGACAGCCATATCTGTGATAATGCGGTTGACAACTCCTTTTCCTGTCAGTGGCAGGCTGCATTCCTTAAGGATTTTCGCCTCACCGCTCTTGTTCACATGCTCCATGATGACGATGATTTTTTGTGCTCCGTGGACAAGGTCCATTGCACCGCCCATGCCTTTGATCATCTTTCCTGGAATCATCCAGTTAGCAAGATCACCAGCTTCCGAGACTTCCATTCCGCCAAGGATGGCGATATTGATGTGTCCTCCGCGGATCATTGCAAAAGACTCAGCAGAATCAAAATACGCGGCACCTGGAATCGCCGTAACCGTTTCTTTGCCTGCGTTGATCAAATCTGGATCGACGCTGTCCTCGGCTGGATAAGGTCCAATCCCAAGCAAGCCATTTTCAGACTGAAGGACAACCTGCTTATCGTCGGAAATGAAATTTGCAACCAATGTCGGCATCCCGATGCCAAGGTTTACGTAAAAACCGTTTTCGATTTCTTTTTCAGCCCGGCGCGCGATTTTCTCCCGGACATTCCCTTTGTTTTTAATCATATGCCTTCTCCTTTCATGATCAGCCAGAGTTAACTTCTCACTGTCAGCCTTTCAATCCGTTTCTCCTGATTGCCTTCAATCAGTGTCTGGACATAAATGCTTGGAGTATGGATACTGTTCGGATCTAATTCTCCTACTTCATATAAATTCTCGACTTCGGCAATGGTGACCCTGCCTGCCGCTGCAATCATCGGATTGAAGTTCCTTGCCGTTTTATGATAGACAAGGTTCCCCATTTTATCGCCCTTCCAGGCACGGACGATGCTAAAATCCGCAGTCAGAGACTCTTCAAGGAGATACTCTTTGCCATTGAACATGCGGGTTTCTTTCCCTTCCACGATCGGTGTTCCCACTCCTGCTGGTGTGTAGAAAGCCGGAATTCCTGCACCGCCTGCCCTGATTTTTTCAGCCAGGGTTCCTTGTGGAATCAATTCAACCTCGATTTCACCGGATAATACCTGTCTTTCGAACTCTTTATTTTCCCCAACATAGGAACCTACCATTTTCTTAATCTGCTTGTTCTTTAGCAGCAGTCCAAGTCCCCAATCATCGACACCACAGTTATTTGAAATGACTGTCAGGTCTTTTACCCCTTTTTCAACAAGTGCCAGTATGGCATTTTCCGGGATCCCGCAGAGACCAAAGCCGCCAACCATCAAGGTTGCGCCATCATGGATTTCCGCTACGGCATCTTGAAAGGATGTGCAAATTGTTTTCATCGTTACTCCCCCTTTGACTATAGATAGCACGAGCAAATACCAGTGCCAGATTTCAAATAAGCTAAAAGATTACTAGGCTTAAGCGAGCTCCACAACTGTCGCGACACCCTGCCCTCCGCCTATGCATAGAGTAGCAAGGCCGGTCTTAGCGTTACGGCGCTTCATTTCATGAATCAGTGTAACAAGGATCCTGGCTCCACTTGCCCCGATTGGATGACCCAGCGCAATCGCACCGCCATTCACATTGAGGATGTCCTTGTTAAAATTAAGCTCACGATCGACAGCCAGTGACTGAGCGGCAAACGCTTCATTCGCCTCGATCAGCTCCATATTTTCCATCGTCATACCCGCTTTGTTCAATGCTTTCTTAACTGCATCAACAGGTCCGATCCCCATGATGCTCGGATCAACACCCGCGCTCGCATTCCCTTTAATGACAACGAGCGGTTTTAGGCCAAGCTCTTCAGCCTTACCTCGGCTCATGACAACCAATGCAGCAGCTCCATCATTGATTCCAGACGCGTTTCCCGCTGTTACGCTGCCATCCTTTTTGAATGCAGGACGAAGGCCGCCAAGCTTCTCCGCTGTTGTCCCTTTTTTCGGATACTCATCCGTATCAAAAACGACCGGATCACCTTTTCGCTGCGGAATTTCGATTGGCACGATTTCATCCTTGAACTTGCCTTCTTCAATCGCCTTTGCCGCCTTTTCCTGGCTAGCTGCTGAGAACTCGTCCTGCTCGCTCCGGCCGATTTCATATTTTGAGCACAGATTTTCAGCCGTGACACCCATGTGGTAGTCATTGAATGCACACCAAAGGCCGTCTGAGATCATGCTGTCCACGAGCTTCTGGTCACCCATCTTGAATCCATCCCGTGCATTTTTCAATAAATATGGTGCCTGGCTCATATTCTCCATTCCGCCGGCAACGACGACTTCAGCATCACCTGCTATGATGGCCTGCGCTGCCAGATGTACAGCCTTCAAACCTGAGCCGCATACCTTATTGATCGTCATAGAGGAAGCGCTTTCAGGGATGCCCGCCTTAATCGCTGCCTGTCTTGCAGGGTTTTGCCCCAATCCAGCCTGAAGGACATTGCCCATGATGATTTCATCCACTTGACCAGGTTCGACACCCGCCTGCTTCAATGCATCTTTAATTACCGCGGCACCTAAATCTGGTGCGGAAATATTCTTCAAACTACCATTAAAGCTGCCAATTGCTGTCCTTACAGCAGCTACGATTACTGCTTCAGTCTTGCTCAAACTGCTCACCCTTTCTCTAGTTCTCACATCTTAATTACTTCTATTGCTTTTAATAAAATCCCTTTTATTTTATCAAAATTTTATTTATTCTTGCATTTTTAAAAATATTCTATTTACAATTAAGATATCTTATGAGGAGGGTTATATCAAATGCTGCAACTTCCCGAGAAGGTTGAAATAATTGAAGTTGGCCCGAGAGACGGGCTTCAAAATGAAAAGAATTTTGTTCCTACGGATGTAAAAAAAGCTTTCATCAGTTCCTTGAAGGATGCCGGAGTCAAAGAGATGGAACTCACTTCCTTCGTATCCCCAAAATGGGTGCCACAAATGGGCGATGCCGCAGAAATAGTTGCTGACTGCCTTGACAGCAACACAAGGAATATCGTCCTCGCTCCTAATAAAAAGGGGATTGAACGCGTCTATATGACTGACTGCAAAGCGGTCGCTGTCTTTGTCGGTGTCAGCAATACCTTTAACCAAAGGAATATCAACAAATCGACAGCCGAGAGCCTTGCTGAGGTTCTGCCATTGATTGCAGAGCTTAAGTCGAAGGATTATTTTGTGCGTGCATGCATCTCAACTGCTTTTTATTGTCCATATGAAGGCAAGATTGACGAAGGTGAAGTCCTTGCACTATGCGGTGAATTCGTTGAGGCTGGGGTCGATGAATTGAGCGTCGCCGATACGATCGGCATGGCTGCACCTCATGAGTCCTATTCTTTATTTTCCAAATTGAAGGATGCCTACTCGGATGTTCTGCTGACTGCGCATTTCCATGATACAAGAAAGCTGGCACTGTCGAATATTTTTGCCGCTCTCCAGGCAGGAGTCACCCGGTTCGACACTTCTGCCGGCGGTCTGGGCGGATGCCCGTTCGCCCCGGGTGCAGCAGGCAACGCTGCTACTGAGGATGTCGTCTATATGCTTCACAGGATGGGAATCGAAACCGGCGTCGACCTTGAAAAGATGCTCAAGGCCATCGAGCTGATCCAGTCTCATATCTCAAGGCCGATTGAAAGCACCTATTTCAAACTAAATTCTGTTACAGTTTAAGTTTTTGCATAAGCTCCCGCTCTTGAATCCATCTTATTAGATGAGGTTATTTTGAAGAAGGGAGCATATTGCATGAGCCAAAAACGTGACAAAGGCTACAGCCAGCAAGGCAAGCCAAACGCAGATACAGTAAAACAGCAGATTGCCGCCGAGGATCTTGAAAAAGCGATTCACCCAACAAAGCGCCAAAATTCACAGCAATAAGGAAATGCGTAAGTGCCTTGGTCAGCCCCGATAAGCGCTGCCCGCCTAAAAGCGCCACATCCTTTCTCAGGCGGGTTTGCACGTCCTGTGCCATAGAGGGCC
>NZ_BASE01000033.1 GCF_000813125.1 Mesobacillus selenatarsenatis SF-1 | reverse complement strand
CCCATGAAGGTCGTTTTTTATTTGCTTTTAGCATTTAAAATTAGCCATTAGCGTTTAATTTTTTCATTAAACGGGCTTTTTTGCGGGAAGCTGCGTTTTTGTGGATAAGACCTTTAGCTGCTGCTTTGTCAAGCTTGCTAGCTGCTTCAGCAAAAGAAACTTTTGCTTCAGTATCGTTGTTCACGATTGCTGCTTCTGCTTTTTTAACTGCTGTACGCATAGAAGATTTCACAGTAATGTTTTGAGCTTTGCTCGCTTCACTAGTTTTTACGCGTTTGATTGCAGATTTAATGTTTGGCATTCCGTTCACCTCCTAAAAAAGCATCGAGATTTTATGGAACTCGACATTTCCAGTACATTTCTTATTTTATTAAGAACAAATGATATTTTATCAAACAGGGGTTAATAATGCAATACTCTGCTTTAACTTAAGTCTAGTGTATCGTGAATGTTTTTTTATGTAAAAGGAAAAGATAGGCAATAGTATGCTGTATTGCAGCCAAACTGTTATTGGGAGGAATGAGATAATGAAGGAACCAGTAGATTTGAGTATGTATTCAATCAGGACTGACCTGGCTGTGGAAGCAAGGGAGATGGTGCTGGCAGACCAGGCAGCAACCGTCCATACCCAGGAAAATCTTTCCCATATTGAAGGCGTCATTATAAAAGAAAAAGAAGAAAATGATATAAAAATTTCTCTAGTAGAGGTAACGGCTGAGGGAGAAAAGAGCCTTGGCAAAAAACAGGGCCAATATTTGACAATCGAAGTTGTCGGCATTCGCCAGCAGGATACCGAGCTGCAGGGGAAAGTAGAAAAAGTATTCGCAAACGAATTTGCCCACTTTATCAAACAATCTGGTATCAAGGAAGATGCATCCTGCCTTGTTGTTGGTCTGGGGAACTGGAATGTCACACCGGATGCTTTAGGGCCACTCGTATGTGAAAACTTACTGGTTACTAAGCACCTGTTCGATCTCCAGCCTGAGAGTGTAGAAGAAGGCTATCGCTCTGTTAGCGCATTATCTCCGGGAGTCATGGGACTAACTGGGATAGAGACTTCTGATATTATTTTTGGCGTCGTCGAGAAAACAAAGCCTGATTTTGTCATTGCAATCGATGCACTTGCTTCACGTTCCATCGAAAGAGTCAATTCGACGATCCAGATTTCAGATACAGGCATCCATCCTGGATCGGGCGTAGGCAATAAAAGGAAGGAAATAAGCAAAGAAACTTTAGGTATTCCCGTGATAGCGATTGGAGTTCCTACAGTGGTCGATGCGGTTTCGATTACAAGTGATACGATCGATTTCATTTTAAAACATTTTGGCAAGGAAATGAGAGAAGGCGATAAGCCGTCAAGGTCACTTGTACCGGCGGGCATGAGTTTTGGCAAAAGAAGGAAGCTGACAGAAGAAGACCTGCCGGAAGCTGAACACCGTCAAACCTTCCTAGGAATGATTGGAACACTCGAAGACGAAGAGAAGCGAAAGCTTATATATGAGGTTCTATCTCCTTTAGGTCATAACCTGATGGTGACTCCTAAAGAAGTCGATGTGTTCATAGATGATATGGCAAACCTGATTGCCAGCGGCCTCAATTCAGCGCTGCATACAAAGGTCGACCAGGATAATACAGGCATGTATACACATTAGAATATATTCTATTAGATTTATTTCAAATTCGTTACGGAAGGATTCGAAGTTCTATCTTCTCTAGCAAAGTCATAACATTTACTAGACTTGCATTAGAGAGGTGGAACAATGAGATTTAATAAACGATCTGGAATAATTGTAGCCGTCCAAGGGACTCAAGTAGTAAAAGCCGCATTAGCATTTGTGTTCTTTCTCATTGGGATTTTTTCCATAAGCGGAGTGATGACTTCGCTAAAGCCTGAATATAGGATCACCTCGGATTCCGTTAATCAGGCCGCAAACAATCTGAATGGCCAACTGCTTTTCAGTTTAATGGGTTGGGAGAACCATCAATTCCTTCAGGCGCTCCCAGAGGAATATGAGACACCGAAGCTCACGAATGTCATGTTCAAGCTTTCTACCAATATCAATCTAGATGATCCACGGAGCTTGCTTGGCAGGGAACTACCGGGTTTCTCGCTTTTTGACGGGAAGATATTAGTCGCCGGTGAAGGAACAAATTATACGAACATGCCAATGGAATCAGCTCCCCCTGTAGATGTATTGAAAGCAGAGCAGGAAGCGGCGCTGCAAAACACGGAAGGTTTAGATACGGGTAATCCTGAAGATACGGCAGCACCTCCGCTATCCACTGGAGACCGTAAAGCAGTCTATATTTATTTTACACACACAAGAGAATCCTATCTCCCTTATCTTAAGGATGTGACTGATCCGAATAAGGCCTATCACTCACAGGTGAATGTCACGAAGATAGGTGACCAGCTGAAAAAGAGCCTGGAACAGCGAGGCGTCGGAACAACGGTAGATAAAACGGACGTAATGGCCAATCTCAGCAAGAAAGGGCTTGGGTTTGGAAAAGCCTATCAGGAATCACGACCTGTTGTGGAAGCCGCGATGGCTGGAGACCGGAACCTTCAATACTTTATTGATATCCATCGAGATGGATATCGCAAAGATAAAACGACGATCCAGATAAATGGAAAGCCTTATGCCAAACTTGCATTTGTCATTGGAGGGGAAAATGCCAATTATGAAAAAAACCTTGCTCTCGCACGAGAACTTCATAATCTCCTCGATAAAAAATACGGCAAGGGTTTAAGCAGGGGAATCATCGAGAAAAAAGGTGCCTCGACAAATGGCAAATTCAATCAGGATTTGTCTGGAAATGCACTACTAATAGAGTTTGGCGGGGTTGACAACACATTTGAAGAACTAAACAGGTCTGCTGATGCCCTTGCTGACGTATTCAGTGAATTCTACTGGCAGGCAGAAAAAGTAGATGCGCCAGCGCCGGAATCTCCTGACAAACAATAAAAAATCGATTAGGTGATTGAGATGAAAATGTTTATGCTTAAAAGCTTCATGCTAGCTTCTTTAATGTTCATATCCGTATTGTTCGGCATGCAACAGGCAAATGAAGGCATCCATAAAATGAAAGGCTACGAAGATGATGAATTCAAAAGTGCGTTCAGCATCGAAGAAAAGGAAAATGGGAGCTTTGAAACCGCCATTTTAGGGAATGACATTTCCAGCCATGATTTGAAACAAAAACGGGAAAAACTAGAAGAAATGAAAGCATTCAACCTCTTTTCATCAATAGGGAAAAATCTGGCCGATGGAGTCTCCAATGTCGTTGAGAAAACTGTTGAGTTGATTACAGGGAAGTAAGAAGAGCAGCGGGCTTTTGGTCCGCTGTTTTTTGTGTTGGGATCTCTTTATGGTGAACTAAATATCTCCTTGGCGCCCCCAAAATAGAGATTCATGAAAAAGAGGTCACCAATAGGCCACATTGGTGCCCTAAAAATCGGGATTCGGGAAAAAGAGGTCACTAATAGGAGTCATTGGTGCCCTGAAAATCGGGATTCAGGAAAAAGAGGTCACCAATAGGAGTCATTGGTGACCAAAGAATCGGGATTTAAGAAAAAGAGGTCACC
>NZ_BASE01000034.1 GCF_000813125.1 Mesobacillus selenatarsenatis SF-1 | reverse complement strand
ACAGGTTTGGATGAAAAGGCAGAAAAGCTGTCAGAACATCGCCCAACTTCAAACAGGTTTGGATGAGAAAGCAGAAAAGCTGTCAGAACATCGCCCAACTTCGGACAGGTTTGGCAGGAAAGGAAGAAGAGTTGTCCAAACCTGAACCAAGTTATCAAACTATATATCTCTTAGCGCTATTCACAAGGTCCTCACAAACCCAATTGCAATATCACTACAACCCACTACATATCACCCTTAAGTTTAAAAAATCCTGCGACATATTCCCATTATTTATCAATCTAATTGAAAAATATTCTCAATTAACTATTGACTTTTTTTATATAAACAATTTAATATTTATATAGGTTAACTGATAATGATTATCATTATCTATCGATAGATAGATTAGGAGCATGGCCATGAAAAAGCGTTACTTGATTACATCTTTGATCTTACTTTCATTGCTTTCTCTCTTTGTAGGAGTAAGCAGAATCACCCCTCTGGAACTGCTGGATTTCCAATCGGAGGAAACGGAAATCTTCCTCATCAGCAGGGTGCCGAGGCTGATTGCGATCCTGCTAGCCGGGGCAGGGATGAGCATCGCCGGTCTGATAATGCAACAGCTCAGTCGCAATAAGTTCGTATCACCGACAACGGCAGGCACGCTCGATGCGACGAGATTGGGCATTCTTGTATCGATGCTGTTTTTTGCAAACGCGTCCACGATTGAGAAAATGCTGATCGCGTTTGTGTTCGCACTGGCAGGAACGTTTTTGTTCATGCAAATCCTTGACCGGATCAAGTTCAAGGACGCGATTTTCATTCCGCTTGTCGGGATGATGCTGGGTAATATCCTATCATCCATATCGACATTCTTTGCTTACAAAGCTGATGTCATCCAGAACATGTCCGCGTGGTTGCAGGGTGATTTTTCGATGATCATGAAGGGGCGCTATGAGCTGCTGTACATAAGCATTCCCATCCTGGTGATTGCCTATCTATTCGCAAATCGCTTCACGGTGGCGGGAATGGGAGAAGATTTTTCGAAGAACCTGGGGCTCGCCTACAAACGGGTCGTCAACATTGGATTGATCCTTGTCGCCCTGATTACGGCGACAGTCGTGCTTACGGTCGGAATGATTCCATTCCTCGGGCTAATCATTCCGAATATCGTCTCGATTTTCAAAGGCGACCACCTGCAAAAAACCTTGCCGCATACGGCTTTACTGGGAGCAAATTTTCTCCTGGTAACGGACATCCTGGGCCGCGTGCTGATCTATCCTTATGAGATTTCGATCTCCCTAATGGTCGGCGTCATCGGCAGCGGAATTTTCTTGTACCTGTTGTTTAGGAGGAAGGCATATGCGTAACTCAGTAAAATTACTTCTCCTTGTTTTAATTGCAATTGGTGCAAGCATGCTGTATTTATTCCATGACCTGAATGGCAGCTATGATTACGCCTTGCCTAAGCGGGTGATGAAGGTGGCAGCGATGGTGATCACCGGAGTGGCAATTGCCTATTCAACCGTCGTTTTCCAGACGATCAGCCACAACCGCATCCTGACACCGAGTATTATCGGACTTGATTCACTTTACATGCTGCTGCAGACGGTGTTGATTTTCTTCCTTGGTTCTGGTCATATAACAGTCGTCAATAAACAGGTGAACTTCATTTTAACAGTGGCAATCATGGTTGTGTTCGCCTTGCTGCTTTATCAGCTTCTTTTTAAAAAAGGGAATCAACCAATCTACTTTTTGCTGCTAGTGGGAATCATCGTTGGAACCTTTTTCTCCAGCATTTCCACGTTCCTGCAGGTGCTGATCGATCCGAACGAGTTCCAGGTTGTCCAGGACAGGATGTTTGCCAGCTTCAACAACATCAACACCGACCTGGTATGGCTGGCGATCGGCCTGATTGTCTTGCTGATTATTTATGCTTGGAGGTTCACTACCTACCTAGATGTGCTGTCACTCGGCAGGGAGAATGCGATCAATCTTGGAGTTTCCTATGATTCTATTGTAAAAAAAATGCTGGTGCTCGTTGCCGTATTCATTTCGATTTCCACTGCACTTGTTGGACCGCTGACCTTTTTAGGCTTGATTGTTGCGAATCTATCCTATCAAGCTTTCAAAACCTACAAGCACAGCGTCCTGATCAGCGGAGCAATTTTAATCAGCGTGATTTCCCTTGTTGGCGGCCAATGGGTCGTGGAAAGAGTCTTCACATTCTCCACCACGCTTAGTGTCATTATCAACTTCGTCGGTGGCGTCTATTTCATCTACTTACTGCTGAAGGAGAGTCGATCCTCATGATCACAGTTCGTTCACTGTCCAAATTTTACGGAAAAAAGAGTGTCGTCGAGGATGTGACCGTCAACATCCAGCGCGGCCAGATCACTTCTTTCATCGGACCGAATGGCGCCGGAAAATCCACGCTGCTCTCGATGGTCAGCCGGCTGCTCGATGCGGACTCCGGGGAAGTGCTCATCGACCAGACTGATGTTCGGAAGATGAAGTCGAATGAGTTTTCCAAGGTCGTCTCGATCTTGAAGCAGTCGAATTACATGAATGTTCGCCTGACGATTCGCGAGCTTGTGTCTTTCGGAAGGTTCCCTTACTCAAAAGGAAGGCTGACTGAGGAGGATGAGCGATTCGTCGACCAGGCGATCGACTACATGCATCTAACGGAAATGCAGGATAGCTATCTCGACGAACTATCAGGCGGTCAAAAGCAGCGGGCCTTCATCGCGATGGTCATCGCCCAAGACACCGAGTACATCCTGCTCGATGAACCATTGAACAATCTGGACATGAAGCACTCTGTCCAGATCATGAAAATCCTTCGACAGCTTGTCGATGACCTTGGTAAAACCGTTGTCATCGTCCTGCATGACATCAATTTTGCATCCGTGTATTCAGACCGCATCGTCGCACTGAAAGATGGCAAAGTAGTCAAGGATGGCCCAACAAGGGAAATCATCCAGTCAGAAGCGCTAAAAGAAATATACGATATGGACATTCCAATCCAGGAAATGAACAATTGCCGAATCTGCGTGTATTTTAAATCTTAATATAAAATTTAAATTTAACAATAACAAAGGAGAGTTTTACGATGAAAAAATTCAGTTTGTTAGCACTTGTTTTTGCAATGTTATTCGCCCTGGCAGCTTGTGGTTCTGAAGAAAAAGCAGAAACGACAGCAGCAGCAGGAAAAGACGAAGCGAAGGAAATGACGATCAAGCATGAGTACGGGGAAGCAACTGTCAAAAAGAGTCCTGAAAAAGTTGTTGTGTTTGATTTTGGTGTATTGGATACTCTTGATGAACTAGGCGTCGAGGTTACAGGCGTACCACAGGCAATCGTACCCGAATACCTTGGGAAATACGCTGGCAAGGAATACACAAATGTCGGCAGCTTGAAAGAACCTGATTTTGAAGCAATCCACGCGATGAAGCCAGACGTCATTTTCATTTCTGCAAGACAGGCTGAATTGTACGATCAGTTCGAGGAAATCGCTCCTACCGTTTTCGTTGGTATGGATTATACAAAATACATGGAATCCTTTGAAAAGAACATGAAGCTGATTGGTGAAATTTTTGAAAAAGAAGATGTTGTCACGGAAAAATTAGCGGATGTTAACAAGAGTATAGATGAAATCAATAAAGAAGCTTCTTCAGCAGAAGAGAAAGCATTGCTTGTGCTGGCGAATGAAGGCAAGGTCAGCGCTTATGGTGCCGGATCTCGTTACGGATTCATCCACGATGTATTTGGATTCAAGGCGGCAGATGAAAAAATCGAAGCATCGACTCATGGCCAGAGCATCACATTTGAATACATCCTTGAGAAAAACCCTGGAATCCTGTTCGTAATCGACCGTACTGCAGCTGTAGGAGGAGAAGTCGGAGCGAAGGAAACAATTGAAAACGAACTTGTGAAAAAGACTGATGCCTTCAAAAACGGCAAAATCATTTACCTTGATGGTACGAACTGGTACCTAAGCGGCGGCGGCTTGCAGTCAATGCAGTCCATGATCGAAGAAGTGAGGTCGGCATTATAATGTTCTATCAAATTAAAAGAATCCTCGTGAAAGAAGGACATTCCAGCAAGGTGATCGAGCGCTTTTCGAAAAAAGGCATGCTGATTGAACAGCAGCCAGGCTTCCTGGATCAACAGGTTCTCGTAAAAAAGAGCCGCAGAGGCGATGATGAAGTGTTGGTCATGATCAACTGGCAATCCGAACAGGACTGGAAGAACTGGGAGAAGCATCCCGACCATATCGCCGGACATAAAGCAAAAATCGGCCAGCCAAAACCGGATTATATTCTTGAATCCTCCCAGGATATTTATGATGTGATTTAAATGGAAGAGACTCAGAAATGGGTCTCTTTTTAATTTGAAAAAAAGAGCGTTTTTTTTCCAGTTCGCTATAAAAATAGAAAAGTCGCTATAAAACCGATTTTATCGCTATAAAATAGAAAATTTCGCTATAATATTTTTATTTTCGCTATATAAAATTAGAGTGCAATGATCTCTCCGCTAAAACATTGTGGTTCATCTTCTGAAATGAAGTGTTCTACTGTTTAAAGTCGTTTACAGTTACCTTTTTTGAGGAAAACGCATAAAAAGCATATGTTTTTCTATAGCAGCAACTCAATTTTAGCCAGAGGGATATTGTTTTGTACTAAATTCGTCACTGTCTGGTTTTGAATAATTTTGGCATCGTGATATTCTAAGTTGTGTAGATTTTCACAATCGTAATCATTGGAGGAATCATCTTTGGACGGCATAATTGGTTTGCTTGAGGAACCGTTAATTTTACTATTCGTCATATTGTTTCTTGGCTCGGCGCTAGGAGAAATTAAAATACGGGGGTTAAGCCTGGGAACATCCGGGGTGCTTTTGGCGGCAATGGTGTTCGGACATTTCGGCTATCAGGTGTCACCGGTCATCCAGCAGCTGGGCCTCGGCTTATTTATCGTGGCCGTCGGCTTGTCTGCCGGACCGCGCTTTTTCCGTATGATGAAAACGAGCGGGATTGTCTTTGGCATCATCAGTTTGTTGATTGTCCTGGTCGCATCGGTTACAACGATTGTCGTATCCAAGCTGTTTAACCTGTCACCGGCATTAAGCATCGGGATCATGACGGGGGCGCTGACAAGTACTCCAGGATTAGCAGCTGCACTTCAGGCAACAGGCGACCCACTCGCGTCTGTCGGCTACGGTATTGCCTATCCATTCGGAGTGCTAGCGGTTGTGCTGTTCGTGCAGCTTTTGCCGCGCGTGCTGAAGGTCGACTTAGCAGAGGATTTGAAAAAGAAATCGGGACCTGTGCGCAATGATGAGTCGCCTGAAGTTATGACAATCGAAGTCACGGATTCTTCTATTAATAAAAGAACCTTAAAAGAGCTTGAGTTCAATAAATATAATACGGTCGTCATCAGCCGCGTCATCCGCGGGGACAGGAATATCATAGCCCTGAATGATACGGTGATACTGGTGGGGGACAGGCTTGTTGCTGTCGGTTTACCGAGTGACTTGAAGAGACTGTGCCAGGATATCGGAAGGGAAGTCGAGACCAATTTCAAGAATCAAGATAATGTGCAGCTTCGAAAGGTAACCGTCGATTCACTGGACTTGATTGGAAAGACGATCAGGGAGCTTGAATTAAGGCGTACATATGGGGTGACGGTTACGAGGATTGAACGTGGCGGTTTTGAATTCAACCAGAATGCAAAATGGCGTCTGGAGCGCGGCGATGTCCTGACGCTTGTGAGCAGTGAAGACCGTTTGGATGATGTAGAAAAGCTGTTTAGCAGAAAGAAACTGACAGTTACGAATATCCATATCTTGTCTCTGAGCTTAGTGTTGCTCCTGGGTGTGCTGGCGGGAATGATTCCGTTTCATTTTCCGAAGCTCGGCACGATTACATTCGGCGTCGCCGGCGGACCGTTGTTCATCGCTTTAATCATCGGTCACTTTGGTAAGCTGGGCCCTATCCATGCGCGCTATTACCAGCCATCGAATCAAGTCATCAGAGATATCGGTCTGGTCCTATTCCTTGCAGGCGCTGGTACGACAGCTGGAAAAGGAATTGTTCAGGTTATCCAGCAGGAAGGTTTTAATCTTGTCATCGGCGGCGCGATTATCACAATCCTGCCAGTCGTAGCCGGCTTTTTCATCGCGAGGAAGCTTTTCCGACTCAGTATCATTCACTCACTAGGCGCATTGTGCGGTGGAATGACTAGTACACCCGGGCTCGGAGCCACCAACCAGTTGATGGCTTCCGAAGATCCCGCGATCGCCTACGCAGCCGCGTACCCATTCGCGCTTATATCAGTTGCGGTGGCATCACAGATTTTGGTTTTCTTTTTATAAAGCAAAAGAAGTCCCATTATCATCGAGATAATGGGACTTCTTCTTATTCTAGTAAATGGAGGTATTCTCCTTTTACTAAATGTACTTCTATTCGTTCTAATAACTAGACATATTCTTGTTCTAATAATAAAACCTAGTTCTACTCCAAAAACGGCTTGATCTTCGGAAACACCTTCAGGGCAGTATTGTAAAATACGTCCTCATGGTGCTCGGGCGGAATCAGATCCTTGATAAACTCGATATAAGGACCGACCGGAATAAGCGGCCAGTCTGTGCCGAACAGCAGCTTGTCGTATGAATCAGCAAACTCAAGCGCATGGCGCAGGTGGTCGAGGAAGCGTCCCTGGCTGCGCTTATCCAGCTCAGCCTTCGTTCCGACGATCAATCCTGACAAATCGGCAAAAACATTCGGGTTTTTATAAATAATCTCTGCCCCCGTCAATGTCCACGGATCCCCGAAGTGGGCCATCATGAAATTTACATCGCGGTGGTTGACCGCAACTTCGTCAATCGCCATCGGATGTGAATATTTCAAATAGCCTCGTTCCGAATAGGTGTCGCCGGTATGGAACACAACAGGGAGCTGGTATTTCGCCGCCAACTTGTAGACCGGTTCGTACACTTCGTCGTAAGCATAAAAAGGATAGTAGCCAAGATAGATCTTGATTCCGACCGTCTTCGGATTTTGAAGTTCTTTTTCGAGACGGGCAAGTGCTGTCTCATCCAGGTCATAAGGATTGACCCCGGCGCAACAAAAAATGTTGGCCGGAAGTTCTGCATCCATATCGAGTCCCATCGGCGTCCGGGCTTCATAATCCGGGAAACCCATCTTATCGGTTTCAGTCAGGCCCATGCCGATTCCGAGCACCACATTGGCCTCCTTGAACTCCCTTAGGATGCCAGCTGTTGAATAGTCGACGAATGACAGCTTCTGGGCTGTTTCATAAAAGGATTTGATTTTTGATAGATGTATATGAGCATCGATGATTTTCATGGTTTCTCCTTTTAAAATTGAAGTCTTCTCAGTTTTTTCAGCAAGTCGCCAGTCAGCCTGCGCTCATCAAAAAGCAGGAACAGGGGAGCGCTTTTTGTAAAATTCCCTTTATGTCTGGAGGCTAGCTGTAAAACTTCTTTATTGTTATACGCTTCTGTCGGATCAGCATCATTGTTCGGAATAACGTAGAGTTTTTCCTCAGAGCCCGAGGTAAAATACGAATCTCCATCCAGCAGCAAAGGAATTTCCTCGCTGCCTGCATGATATGCATGCGCCTGGTTGCTGCCGCTGACTGAAATCCTCACGTCGGTCAACTTGTCACCGCCAATGAACAGGTCTGTGATCCAAACTTCATGAGCAAGATTTTTGCCACCAGCGTCCTTCACTTCTGCAAAAGAAGCGACAACCGGCACGCCTGGTAGCATCAAATAATATTGCGCGTACTGTACGCCTTTCCACTGCTTATGCTCCTTGAACTCAGTGGTGATTGCGAGCCCGGACCATTTGTTGCCCTCACTGTCTGCTACCTCGACCACTTCAGCATGGCTGGTTTCTTTTAACAGTGAGAAGGTGTTGATTCCGTATGGCACAGTCTTCATTCCGCCAGCCCATGGATTCCACCAGCTCTTCGCCGTCAGCTGCGGGTAAGAGTGGTCGAGCCATTCATGGCCATTCACTTCCATTGAATAGATACCAGGGTAGAAATCTGGATCTGCCTTCAGCGTAATGACTCCGTTATCAATGTTGAAAGTGCCATCTTCCGTGCTAGCATTCACACAACCTGAAGGAGAGATTAGCAACTCCTTGAATCTAGCTTCCGTTCCGTTGCCTGTGTAAGTGGCTTCAAAAATGGACACTGGCTGTAGAGCTCCTGTTGGCACTGTCATAGAATGAGAGGTTTTCTCCATATCGGCGGTAACCCCGTGAATCTCATCTCTAATTGTTAATGTTCCATCAAGGTAGCTGTTTCGATGAGTTTTTAAAGTGAAAGTCAGGTCAGTATCAGGCTGGATGATAAGTTTCTCAGCTTTGAAAGTTAACTCGCTGATCGTTTCAGGTTTCTTTCGGACTTGCACTTGCTCTGCATAGGCGATGAACTCCTCAACATTCTGGAAAGCGCCAAGTGACAGCGTTATGGTTCCAGACACAGCTTTTGCACCCGGCTCCAGCTTTCCGAATTGGTCCTCGATGATAAACTGCCAGCTTTCAGGACCGGCATTGCTGCCCTCAGACCAGGTCAATCCAATCGGTCCCGACTGTCCTTTGGTAAAATACCAGTTTCCTGTGATTCTCTTTGTATCCAGCTCGCCAATTTCCATGATTCGATTTTCGGAGAAATGGACAACTTCACCGTCGAGCGGGAAGTATACTTGCTCCATCTCATGGTAGACAGGCTGACTGAAAGCTACATCAGGATGAATGCTTTCCCCTTTATTTTCAACCTCTGCCCATGTGTGGATGATCCCGTCACCAAACAAGCGGCAGGTCTGTTTTAAGACCAGTCCCTCCATCTCGGCAGATTCCAGAGTGATCTTCAGATCGATCGAAGAATCATTGATCTCCCAGGTGACCGAGGAAGGCTTCTTCTTGGTGAACTCCTGTGAATATGGTTTTCCAAGCTTAGGTGTCAAAAAGGCAAAAGGCTGATTCTTATTGTTGTTTCTGGCGGCAGACGTCAGCAGGTCCCGTTTGCGAACATTGATTTGTCCAAGGCCGTTGAAAATATGCCAGAAATCCTTCGATTCACCGCCGAATTTTTCGCCAAGACCTTTGAAAGCAACCGATATTTCCTGCTCAAAGGTTAGCTTTTGTCCATCTGCTTTGGTTGCTGCAATTGTCAGCTCAGGATTGTAAAATCCATGCTGTTTTACCGTTAAAGGAACAGACAGCGTCTTCCGTCCGCGTGCAGGGATTTCCACGGTGAACGTTTGCTGGGCTAACACGACCTGCTCATCTTCAGGAAAGTCTAATTCAAAAACAGCGTTCTCGTTCAAGTTATTGCTTATTTCAACATTAATAGATGTTTCTTTGTCCAGGAAAGATAGATTGCCAGAGTAGCTGGCCTCTATTTTTGCCGGGTTGATTGGGAAGATGCCAAGCTTTAACTCACATTCAAGCCCGTTGATCCACACTGTCGCCTTAATGCTCGGATGCGTCCGCCAGTTGCTCGGTTCTTCGCCTTTTTCCACAGAGAACGTGGCGGATATAGTAGTTTCATCATCTACCATTCGTTCCGCGTCGAAATCATACTTAATGCGTCCATTCTTCGTCCCATTTGCCTTGAAGGAAAGGGGAGCTTCACCCTTGTTCACGACATTGATCTCGAATTCCCGTTCTTCTTCCTGGATGACTTCATGGTCTGCCAATTTCATTTGCAGAATGAACTCATCTGTTTCAATCAAGCTGATGCCGCGGCTTGTTCGTTCGAATTGTACTCTCGCTGACGTGCCAGCGTTCTGCCAGCCATATTCGTAGAAAGTAAAGCCATTCTCCTTGGTTCCGTCCGGCTTTACTTCTATTAATCTTGTGCTGTCTCCATACCAATCTAGTTTTTCAAAGACCGGTTTTAAAAGCGGCGTGTTCAGGACCTGCGGAATGAAATTCATCAGGTGGGTTGAGTCATCCCTGTCCTCCCAGAAAAATCCGCACTTCTTATAAAGCGGAACGGCCTTCGTGTTCCCGGCCCAGGTGTAAAGGTCAAGTCGAGGCCAGCCTAGTTCCACCGTCTTTTCGAGTGCTTCAAGCAGGAGCTTCTTGCCGATCTTGTGCCCCTGGTAATCGGTCCTGACATTAAGCAGCGGGATATACAAGGATCCCGTATCCTCCTTGTACTCAGACAGTCCGCAGTATCCGACGACTTCCTCTCCGTCCAGAGCAAGATAAAGCTCGATGTTGTCAGAGTTCGCTTCCTTCTTTTTCACCTGCTCCTCCGTCATGACGCGAGTATCTCCGCCCCAACCGTCACGACTCAGATTCCACATTTTAGCGACCCCAGCCGCTAATCCTTCATGATATTTCTCAATTTGAATAACCTTGTTCAATTGTGCCACGTCCATTCTCCTCCCTAACTATGGGCCATCTTCCTTTTTCGTTAAAATAAGCTTCTTTTTTGAATTGTCCATGATCCTTAACCTCCTTTGATTTGATGGGAGTTTTTGCACTCCATATCCATCGTAAAGGTAAATTTTGCTAGAGTAAAGAAAATTTAGAATTTAATGTTTATTCATATTGAAACGTTGGCTTTCTTTTTTAGTTATAATGAGGAAAAGACTGTAAGATGGAGTGATGAAGTGTGGAGCAAAAAATCTATTGGGACATCTTAAGGTTTAATCGTAATGAAATTTATATTTCGGCAACAGACAAAGGCTTATGCTATGTTGGGTCACCAGAAGAAGACTATGAACACATGATAAAACGGTTTCCCGCTGCTGTTTTTGAAAAGAGCCCGGAAGCATTGAAACCATACAGGGATGAATTGACTGATTATCTTGAGGGGAAGCTAGTCGAATTTTCCTTGCCGATCGATGTAAAAGGGACGCCATTCCAGGAAGCAATCTGGGGTGCATTGAGGGAAATCCCTTATGGCGAGACTTATACATATTCAGATATAGCAGAAAAAATCGGCAAGCCTGCGGCTGTAAGAGCCGTTGGAACTGCCATTGGGGCTAATCCAGTCCTGATCACCGTCCCCTGTCATCGCGTCATCGGAAAAAATGGAGCGATCACCGGGTATCGAGGCGGAATCGCAATGAAACAGCATTTGTTGGAGTTGGAGAAAGCGTATTGTAGAAGTTAATGTTCCCGGTTTTGTCGCTTGGAGATGAGACGGGTCACATAAAAAGGATATATGTTCCCGGAGTTGGTGTTTGGAGAGGAAACGGGT
>NZ_BASE01000035.1 GCF_000813125.1 Mesobacillus selenatarsenatis SF-1 | reverse complement strand
CTGTCTTGCTTTGCCCCAAATGCAGTTGATGGATCATTTTGGGTAAAAGCAGATACCCTGCTCTTCCCGAGATTCAGTTGCCAAACCATTCTAGGTAAAAGCAACAGGCCTGCTTTGCCGCAAAAAAAAGATTCATATGTATTAAGGATATTTTCAAATAGTATGTACTAGTAAAAAAGAGGTGTTCCAAGGTGAACACCTCTTTCTTGAAATTTTACTTCTTATCTGCCCACTTTAATTCAAGGTATCCTACCGGATGGCGTACAACATCAGTTACAGCTTCATTTTGAAGATAAACTTGGTTGTAGAAGTGAACAGTGAAGATTGGTGCTTCTTCAAACAAAATCTTCTCTGCCTCATACATTAATTCAAAACGTTTTGCTTCGTCAGATTCATTTTTTGCTTGTTGAATAAGCTCATCATACTTCGGATTGCCCCATCCAGTACGGTTCATGGAGTGGCCAGTCTGGAAGTTTTCCAGGAAGTTGATTGGATCTGCATAGTCAGCAAGGAATGAACTGCGGGAAACCTGGTGCTTTAGTGCTTTCTGTTCCTCCGCGAATACGTTCCATTCCATGTTCGCAAGCTTGACTTCAACACCTAAGTTTTCTTTGAACATTTGCTGTAAAGCTTCAGCGATCTTTTTGTGTACATCACTTGTACTATATGTCAGAGTAACTTCAGGAAGTTCAGTGTAACCTTCTTCTTCCATTCCCTTTTCCAACAGTGCTTTCGCTTCTTCTACATCAGTTTTATTGAAATCTCCATTTACTTCACGGAAATCCTTGCCTGAAGGATCCTGGAATCCTGGAGAAACAAATCCATATGCAGCTTTTTCTTTGTTCTTTGTAACAAAGTCAACGATTTTTTGCTGGTCAACAGCAAGTGCAAAGGCTTTACGGATATTTACATTCTGGAACGGTTCTTTAGTAACATTGAAGCGGTAGAAATAATCTCCTGCCTGATCTTCAACCTGTACCTTACCTTCTTCAAACAACTTATCACTTAATTCAGCAGGTACATCGGAAACATCCAGATCCCCAGCTTGATACATTTGATATTCAGTGTTTGTGTCGTCTACGATCGCCCATTCAACTCGGTCAAGGTTTACGTTTTCAGCGTCCCAATACTGGTCATTCTTTTCCATGACGAATTTTGTGTCATGCTCCCAGCTTCCAAGGTTAAATGGTCCGTTACCTACGAATGAGTCAGCTTCAGAGAACCATTCTGGATTTTCTTTCGCTACCTTTTCGTTGATCGGGAAGAATGCCGGATTGGCAATGACACTTAAGAAATATGCCTGTGGACTTGTTAAAGTAACTTCAAACGTCTTGTCATCTACTGCTTTTACTTTTACATTGTCAGCAGAACCCTCTCCGCTGTTGAATTCCTCTCCGCCTTCAATGAAATAACCGAGGAAAGCAGCAGCTGATCCAGTTGTTGGATCCAAAAGACGCTTCCAGGCGAATTCGAAATCTTTTGCTGTTACAGCGTCACCGTTGGACCATTTAGCATCTTCACGAATGTGGAATGTGTATGTCTTTCCATCTTCAGATACATCCCACTTTTCTGCAGTTGCAGCTTCTGGCTGATGATCTTTACCTAGTCGCGTAAGACCTTCCATCAGATTGTTCAAAGCGTTCCAAGATGCAGAATCGAAACCTATTGGCGGGTCAAATGATGTTGGTTCCTGACCATTGTTTAGATAAAGGACCTTTTCCTCTCCTTTTTCCCCACTGTCGTTTCCATCTTTTTCTTTCCCTGCATTATCGTTGGCGGTACATGCAGCCATCGTGAACACAAGCATTGCTGCCATGAGCATGGTTAATAACTTTTTCACTCTGTTCCCCCCTTATGTTGACTTAAAATTATATCAAAAAGGCATTAGCCTGTTTGAACACTATCTGTTTGCAAGCAATTTTTGCGCTCGCTCATCCTGTAG
Organism: Mesobacillus selenatarsenatis SF-1; assembly: GCF_000813125.1. GTDB lineage: Bacteria > Bacillota > Bacilli > Bacillales > Cytobacillaceae > Mesobacillus > Mesobacillus selenatarsenatis. The sequence goes on along the minus strand of NZ_BASE01000035.1, from coordinate 99,973 downwards.
CCAGCAGTCCACACCGTGGCTGTCGGAAAGCTTTGTTGCTGAAGGGTAGACTTTGTCACAGACCTCCATTGCATATGGGCACCGGGCTGTAAACGGACATCCAACTGGCGGAGAGAATAAATCAGGCGGAGTCCCGGCGATAGGTATCAGCTCAGCACCATCCACATCCAAACGCGGAACAGAGTTCAATAACCCTTTCGTATATGGATGCTGTGGATTGTAAAAAACCTCTCTCCTTGTACCTGTTTCGACGATTTTACCAGCATACATGACCGCGATCCGATCTGCGACTTGTGCAACAACCCCTAAATCATGGGTTATCAGGATAATCGAGACACCTGTTTTTTTCTGGATATCACGGAACAATTCTAAAATCTGTGCCTGGATTGTCACGTCAAGCGCTGTTGTCGGCTCATCCGCAATTAAAACTTCAGGCTGGCAGACTAGCGCCATGGCAATAACAATCCTTTGCCTCATACCGCCGCTGAATTGATGAGGGTATTGTTTCAGGCGGACTTGTGGACTCGGTATTCCTACCAGATCAAGCATCTGTACTGCTACTTTCTTGGCCTGCTCCTTTGACAGGTTCATGTGCTGGAGAATTCCTTCGGTCAGCTGATCCCCGATTGTCAAAGTCGGATTCAATGCTGTCATCGGATCCTGGAAAATCATTGATATATCAGAACCGCGAATTTTTCGCATCTCAGAATCCTTCAGTTTCGTCAGATCCTTCTCTTTAAAAACGATGGAGCCACCATCAAACCTACCGGGTGGTTCCGGAATCAATCTCATGATACTTTGTGAAGTCACGCTCTTCCCGCAACCAGACTCCCCAACAATCGCTAAAGTTTCCCCTTTATGTAAATCAAAAGTGACTCCACGGACAGCCTTAACCTCACCCCCGTACGTCTTGAATGAAACATGAAGGTCCTTTACTTCAAGTACTTTTTCCATGTTGCCTACCTCCTTAGCTTCGGGTCAAGTGCATCCTGAAGCCCATCACCTAAAACGTTAAACGAAAACATTGTCATTGAAATGAAGAATGCCGGGAAAAACAGCCTCCACCAGTCACCTGATAAAATAACCGGCAAAGCATCACTTGCCATTGATCCCCAGCTCGCAAGCGGTGCCTGGATTCCCAAACCAAGGAAGCTAAGGAATGCCTCAGCAAAGATAGCAGATGGGACGGAAAGTGTTATTTGCACAATGATCGGTCCCATCGTATTTGGCAGCAGATTTTTGCGGATGATCCTTGCTGTTTTCGTTCCAAATGTTTTAGATGCCAAAACGTATTCGTAGTTCTTGATCTGCAGGACTTGACCGCGGACTATCCGCGCCATCCCTATCCATCCGGTAATCGTCAGTGCGAAAATGATTGTTGCAAGGCTAGGCCCCATCACTACACTGATTAAAATAACTACAAGCAAATATGGAAGCCCATAAAGAACCTCTATGATTCTCATCATGAAATGGTCTGTCCTGCCGCCTTTATAACCTGCAATCCCGCCATAAATGACTCCAATTAGAAAATCGATCAACGCTGCAGCAATGCCAACGAATAAAGATATACGTGCGCCATACCAAGTCCGGGTAAATACGTCGCGCCCGAGTTCATCGGTTCCAAACCAATGCTCGCTTGACGGCGGAAGATTTTGATTGACCAAATCCTGATGGTCAACAGTGTGTGGCGAAATGATAGGCCCGAAAATCGCCATGAATGTCAAAACAGATAAGAAGAATAACCCCATCATGGCCAGCTTGTTTTTCAGGAGGCGTCTCCATGCATCCTGCCAATACGACAGGCTAGGCCTGACAACAGCTTCTGCTTCCGAGTCACTTTTTTCTATAGGAACGAACCAGTCGTCAGGAATTGACGGTACTTCTGGTGGTTCCTGATGTTTGCGCAGAGCCATCATTTTCCCTCCTTTTTATGAAGCTTGATCCTTGGATCAAGAATGCCATAAGCGAGGTCTACAAGGAAAAGCATCATAATCAATACTGTACTGTAAAAAATCGTTGTTCCCATTATGACAGGATAGTCACGCTGGTTGATGCTTTCGACAAAGTACTTGCCCATGCCTGGAATCGCAAAGATCTTTTCAATTACGAAAGTTCCTGTGAGTATACTAGCTGCCAATGAGCCAAGAATCGTGACAACTGGCAGTAATGCATTCTTTAAAGCATGTTTGAAGACGATTTTCACAGGTGACAGCCCTTTTGCCTTTGCTGTCCGTATGTAGTCTTGTGTCATGACTTCGAGCATGCTCGATCTCGTCAAACGTGCGATGATTGCCATAGGCCCGGTAGCAAGTGCCAGAGTCGGCAGAATCATATGCTTCGGACTCGTCCAGGTAGCAACCGGAAGAATCCCCCAGGTTACAGCTAACTGCTGGATCAATAGGGTTGCCATTACAAAGTTCGGAACCGAAATACCGACTACCGCAACTGTCATCGCAAGATAATCAATCAAGCCATTATGGCGAAGTGCCGCAATGATTCCCAGAAGAATGCCAGAAAAAATCGCGACGATCAGCGTGATCATCCCCAGTTCAAATGAAACAGGGAATCCTCTTCCAAGCATTTCGTTTACAGTCTGTGAGGACTTTTTGATAGAGGGTCCAAAATCGAATGTCGCGACAGATTTTAAGTATATAAAGTATTGAACGTATAAAGGCTCATCCAAATGATAGAAACTTTCAAGGTTCTTTTGGACTGCTTCACTCGTCGCCCGCTCTTCGTTAAAAGGAGAACCAGGAATTGAGTGCATCAAGAAGAAGGTCAGTGTGATGATCACCAGCAGGGTAACCGCCATCGAGCCCAGTCGTTTAAGTATGTAATGGAGCATTAACTCACATCCTTATCATGTCTTTATGTCAGTTCTTAAGGTGAATGAAAAATATTCTATGAGAAAGTCGTCCTCATTGCGAGTTCTGTCATCACAAGCATAGCTTGATAGGCTTCTAGAATGTTCTTAGCCTGGTAGCGGACAATAGTGGTCCCTTCTTCAATTTCTGTTCCAGGCATCAAGTTTGCCCACTCTGCCTGTCCATAGTTGGCAAATTCAATTCTTAACACAGGGTTCTCAGGGGGAGTAAGCGGTTTCACTTTATCCAGATTCTTAATAGCCCATTCTGTCTTTTCAGAAAGCAATTCACCGGCTTTTACTGGTGTTAGAGATTTTGCCGCAGACCTTGAAATGGACTGTTTAACGACGGCGCTTGTAATGCCAGGAATTAGTGCCTCTGCTTCGCGGGCTGCTCCATCATCCCCCGCGACCATGATGACAGGTACTCCATAATGACCTGCTACATAAGCGTTGAAACCGAGCTCTCCTATTTGAACGTCATTAATCCACATATGACGTACACCGAAAATCATCGAATGTGACATCACACCGCTCATAGAAGCTCTTGAATGGTAGCCGACGAAAATTGCTCCACCAAAGCTTTCATCCAATCCCTGAACCATGGAAAATGGTTTCACATCTCCTGTAATCAACTGTGTTTCCGGATGAAGATCCTCTATTAAAAGGTTGTTCATCTTGGAGTGACTATCATTGACGATGACTTCCTGACAGCCAGTCTCAAATGCTTTCGCAATCACAAAGTTTGCTTCCTGAGTCATGATTTTCCGGCCTCGTTCGTAATTGTGCTTTGAAGTGTCAACATGGGTATGGTCAACCAGACCAGTAATCCCTTCCATGTCCACTGATATGTATAATTTCATTTTTCACCCAACTTTCTATGAATAATTATCTTAAAATTATAAATAATAAAACTACCAACCGCAACCTTTTTTCCTATTAATTTCTGTTATTTCAAGGAAATAGGAGATTTGTCACTAGTTTATTAACGCCAATAATACTATTAAGTGAATAATATTTTTAGCCTGATTATTTATTAAGTGTGGAGGAAATGAATTTCCAAATCCATTTCCGTACCCGGGGTCCTTTTAAAAACAGTTTTTTCAAGATAATGGTTTAGGGTAAAAAAAAGAGCGCAATGATATGCGCTCCTACCCTTTGAGATTATGCTGCTCCATTAATTCAATAAAATGGGTTAGAACCCTTGCTGTCAGGCCCCAAATCACCTTGCCATTCGTACTGTAGAAATATTCATCCATCGTTCTTGTCTGCCAATTATAGTTCTCGCCGCCAATGATTAAATCAAACGGAAATCCGTCTTCTGGTTCAACCTGAAAATTTATCTTATAACTATCGGGCTGGTTCTTTTTAAAAAAGGACAAAGGAACAGTGAATACCTCTCCTACTTCTGCTTCATTAGGAATGATGGTGTTTAAATTACTTATTCTACCGGCAAAAGGGTAAATAATTGTGCCGAATGCAGACACCATGTAATCCAAAGGAAAAACATCAATAATCTCGCTTTCCTTTATCCCGAGTTCTTCTGAAGTTTCCCTGACCGCTGCTTTTTGAGGATCCTCTCCCTCTTCTAATTTCCCGCCAGGAAAACAAACCTCGCCAGGCTGTCTCCTCATTTTAAGGGAACGAACCTCGAATAGAATATGGACTTCACCATTAACTTCTACTAACGGCAGCAATACTGCGAATTTGATGAATTTTTCATGACCCAAAATTGAGGGTGTCCGCCCCAATAAAGTATTTGAAATCTGGTTTATGTTCATTATCGGACATCCACTCTCCCTGTTTTAGTATGTATTTTATTTTATTATGAATAGCACGATAAAAGAAAGAAAACGGCTTTTTTATCGCAGCATATTTATTAACTTGCCGAAACAACAAGGTTACAATTTTCCGTTTCAGTTCGAAACCAAGGCTTTATAAAAATGAAAGAGCAGCGACCGAATGCCGCTGCTCTTTCAATCAGATTATGATCCTGTCGCCCGGCCTTTGATCGCTTTATACGCAATCAAGATAATACCGATGATGAGCAGAATGTGAATGATGCCGCCGGCGATTTCGAAAATCAGTCCTAATAACCAGAGCACCAGTAATATACTCGCTATTGTCCACAACATTAGGAACGTCTCCTTTCGCTGTATTCTTAATAAAAGTTTACCCCTTAGACATTTACATTAAACAAGCTAGTTGTGATAAGGGTTAATCAAATATTTGATTACTTTGCCATCGATATGTCACACTAAAAAAAACAACAATTTAAGGAGCACAGCTTATGCCAAACTACAAGATATTATTCTTAGATATAGATGGAACAATTTTAACTCCTGATGATAGTATTGAGGATTCCACCAAAGTGGCCATCAATGAAATGAAAAAACAAGATATTGAGGTTGTTTTAGCTACCGGACGTCCGATTCATGAGATTAAAGAGCTTGGTCAAGAACTTCAAATCTCCTCGTTTATCGGATACAACGGAGCCTTGGGAATATATGAAGGTGATACAATCTTTGCAGAACCAATGCATACTGAGGATGTAAAATACATCCTGGAGGTTGCAAAAGAAAATAATCATGAAGTTGTCTTGTATACCGATTCAAAAAATTATTTAACTGACCTGGACTCCGGTTTAGTTAAAACTTTCCTTCAGCAATTCCATTTGCGGCAGAATGATGTTTTTACAGAAGAAGTCATCGAAGATATTCTCGGCATGACGATTATCACTACAGGAGTTAACGGAGAGGGACTATACAACTTCAATGATGAAATTCATTTGTCACAGGTCAACGTTGAGGGGATGCAGCATTGCTTCGATGTCATCCGAGATCAGGTAAATAAAGGTGTAGGCATTCAATTCTTATTGAAAAAACTTGGAATAGAGCGCGAAAGCTCTATTGCCTTCGGGGACGGAATGAATGATAAAGAAATGCTTACTTTTGCAGGAGAAGGATTTGCCATGGGAAATGCCCATCCCGACTTGTACCAGCATGCAAAGCATAGGACGACAGATGTTACTGACTCAGGAATTTATAACGGTTTAAAGTCGCTTGGCTTATTGAAATAAAAATGGAACCTCTAACGTATTAGGTTCCATTATTTATTTTTTTTTGACATTTCTTCAAACAAAACGTATCATAAAGATATATCAAATTGATATATATATATATATTTATAAAGGAGTAATGACCATGTCAATTGAACATTCCATTCTTGCAGTGATTAGCTTCCGTCCTAGTACGGGTTATGATATAAAGGCTGAGTTTGAGCATAAAGCTGCGGGACTGTTCTGGGGTATCAGTTACGGAAGTCTATATCCTAAACTCAAGAAGCTTGTAGAACAGGGTTATATCAGTTTAATTGAAACTGATACAGAAGGCCGGAAGAAAAAACTTTATGAGCTGACAGGAAAAGGCTGGATCGAGCTGGAAAGCTGGCTTGCAAAAAGGCCAGAGCCTCTTTCAATCAAGGATGAGTTATTCATTAAAATCGCAGCCTGGCACGATGAAATGGATATTAGCTTACTTGCTGGCCATTTAAGAGCAAGAGCTGAGGAGTCACAGGAAATTTTAAATTTCGTCAAAGGATGGAAACAAAACAATACTTCTTATATAAGCAGCGTAGGAATGCTGGCCATGAGATACGCAGAGTTAAAGCTCGAGGCTGAGCTCCTATGGATTGAAGAGTCCCTTGCTTCCATAAAGAAAGAAAGTCTGCCTGCCGGGCAGGATCCTAAAAAACTTGGTGAGAAACAGCTTGCACGGAGGAAAACCGCATTGAAAGCAGATAAATAGGAGGCTGGGACATGGAAGCAGGAATGTTTAAACCGCTAAGAAACAAGGCTTATCGGTCACTTTTTGGCGCACAGGTATTTTCTGACTTGGGGAATTGGCTCGATTTTATCGCAATACAAGTGATTGTCGCATACCATTGGGGTCTGGGGGAAGCAGCAATCGCTTCCGTGATCATTGTCATGGGCATACCCTGGGTAATCATTGGACCGCTTGCCAGTGTGTTTGTCGACAAACTTCCGAAAAAAACATTTATGATCTCTTGCCTATCGTTAAGAATACTGTTTGTCGCCGGATTATTTTTCGCTCCTAACCTATATGTATTGCTTCTGTTTGTATTCCTTAAGGCTACTGTTTCCGCCTTGTATGATCCTGCCAGACAAAGTGCAATTAGACATACGGTTCCAGAGGAAGAGCTTCCTGAGGCAGTGACTTTAAGTCAGCTTTCTGTCAATACCATGAAAATCGTTGGTCCCGCTTTAGGTGGTGGAATGATTGCTCTATACGGTGTTAAAAGCCCCTTTGTCTTTGAAGCTGCTGGGTTTCTGATTGCAATATTGCTTTTATTGACATTGCCTAAAATTGAAACAGAAGATAACCTCCTTGAACCTCAAAAAACGTCTTATTTTAAAGAACTTTCCGAAGGAATAAATCATATCTTTTCATCGAGGATTTTAAAAGCAGCAATCATACTATCTTCCATTGCCTTTTTCATTATCTTTCTATACGACGGATTATTTATTTTCGTGGCACAAGACCTTGGTTTTGATCAGTCAGAATTCGGTTTACTTGTCAGTTCCGTTGGTTTTGGCAGTGTAGTAGGCGCACTTTTCCTGGGCAGGTGGACGGACTGGAAGCATAAGCCGATTCACCTAATGGCTTCCGCCTCAGTTATAAGCGGATTATTGATTCTTGGAATTGGAACAGGTGTCATGGGATTATTTGAATTACCTAAGATGCTTTGGATGGCAGGTGCGTTCCTGCTTGGAATTCTCGCATCAGCCGAAGGAGTCCCATATGGATATGTCCTTCAGTCTGAAACACCCAGGAAAATGATGGGAAGAGTTTCAGCGGCGGCAATGTCACTTCAAACATTCTCTATGCTTGTCGCTCCGGCAGCAGGTGCACTGCTCGCAAAATGGATTGGGGTTTCTGGCGTATTGATGGGTGCTGGAATCGCTACATTTTTCATGGGGACAATCACTTTGATTATACGGCTAAAGCAAACAAGCGGAAAAGCTGAACTTAATAATTTTGGGAGTTAAAAGGGAAAAGCCGCTGTCACGGGACAGTGGCTTTTTGCAATCAATCCTTATTCAGTAGTTCTTCCCCTGCTATACCAGGGTTTGTCATTTCATATGGATTCAGGATCAAATCAAGCTCTTCTTCTGTAAGCACATCATAAGCAAGGCAAAGTTCCCGTACAGATTTTCCTGTCAGTATTGCTTCCCTTGCAATTCTTGATACCGCTTCATAACCAAGGTGCGGATTGACAGCGGTGATAATGCCTACACTTCTTTCCACATCTTTTTCGAGCTTCTCTTTGTTCGCTTCAATCCCTACAAGACAATGGTCAGTAAACACCTTGAACCCATTGTTCATGATGCTGATTGATTGAATCAGGTTAAAAATAAGGACTGGTTCCATGACATTTAACTCGAGCTGGCCCGCTTCGGAAGCAAGACAGATGGTATGGTCGTTTCCAATAACCTGGAAAGCAACCTGGTTGATGACCTCAGGCATAACCGGGTTCACCTTGCCAGGCATGATGGATGAACCTGGCTGTCTTGAAGGAAGGAAAATCTCGTTGAAACCCACTCGTGGACCTGACGCCATCAGTCGTAAGTCGTTGGCTATTTTCGACATATTCATCATGCAAACCTTCAATGCAGCAGATACTGTTGTATAAGCATCGGTATTTTGTGTCGCATCCACTAAATGGTCAGCATTCCTTAAAGGATATCCGCTGATTTCAGAAAGGTGGCGGACTACATTTTTGATGTATTTTGGATTGGCATTAAGCCCGGTTCCCACGGCAGTTGCTCCCATATTCACTTCGAAGAGATGGCCGCGAGTATGCTTAATTCTGTCGATATCGCGTTCAATCACCCTTGTATATGCTTCAAATTCCTGGCCTAGACGGATTGGCACAGCGTCCTGTAAATGCGTCCTGCCCATTTTTATGACAGCATCAAATTCCCTTGCTTTCTGGGAAAAAACATCGCGCATGATCTGCATAGTATCCAATAGCTTGTCCAAAAGGGATAGCACAGAAATGTGCATCGCAGTAGGAAATGCATCATTTGTCGATTGAGCCATGTTCACATGAGAGTTGGGGCTTAATGTGAAATAATCCCCTTTCTTCTCACCAAGCAATTCCAGCGCGCGATTCGCAATTACTTCATTCGTGTTCATGTTTATGGAGGTCCCAGCCCCTCCCTGAATTGGATCTACAATAAACTGTTCATGCCACTGCCCCTGGATAATTTCATCAGCAGCTTTTACAATGACCTCTCCAAGGCCGCCGTAAAGCCTTCCTGTTTCCATATTCGCAAGTGCCGCAGCTTTTTTCACCATGGCCATTGCCTTTATAAGTTCACTATGTATTCTATACCCAGTTATCGGGAAGTTTTCAACAGCCCTTAAAGTTTGAATGCCATAATACGCATCAGCTAAAACTTCCTTAGTACCCAGAAAATCCTTTTCAATACGGACTTTAACCTCAGACATTTGTTCTACCCCTCCAAAAACGTGAAAATTCGTAATTAATCTAAATTTTGTATTGATGGCAATTATTTTCCGACAATCTTCTCAGTAACTTCTTAGTCCCCCTTAGCCAAAATAATGGCCTACATGACTATTGTAAATCAAAAAGAAGAATTCATCACGACAAATCATCATTTTCCTAAACCTAGATAGCGAAAACTGTATGATTTCTGATTGTTATGCTGAAACTCCACTACTTTTGAGAGCTTTTGTCACCATGCAGGAAAACAGGAATGTTCTTGCTGAATTGTAATAGGACATAGAATTTATCATAAACCAAAACAGAAAGGAATGTGCATGATGACTGACACTCAATTCATGAAGGCATACACAATCAAAGAGGTGTCCAAGAAAATAAATGTTCCGTCTGGCACCATTAGACAATGGGAAAAAGATCTTGCGGGACTACTGATCGTCCCAAGAACAAAACAAGGAGCAAGATTTTACACGGATATAGAAATAGACCAACTGATGAAGATAAAACAAATGCGTGATAAAAATCTAAGCAAAGAAATGATTCGGGAACTTCTACAGAGACATATGAGCTCTGATACAATTTCCAATCAAGCTCCAAATGAAAACAGCCTTACTGAAAAGTCGGATTTGCCAGCCGCTTCACCGGCGGGCAGCCCAAATGAATATGGTGCTTTTATGGTGGCATTGGAACAATATAAGGAAACCCTGCTTGAGGAAGTCAAAGCAGAAATCAGGAACGGCATACGGAAGGAGGTTCTGGATGAAGTAAAAAAAGAAATCTCCAAAGGGACTTTTACAACAGTTAGAACCCTTTCCGATTCTATCTATAAAACAGGAGAAAAAACCAATGAACAAATTTTGGTGCTATCTGAAACAGTTGCCAGAAGCTCGGAAGAAAGTTCCGAACGTCTCGGAACCATATCTTCAGAGCTTACGAATGTTTCGAAAGGCACTTCCGAAATCAGTACGAACCTTGCAAAAGTTTCTAAAGGTACTACGGAAATGTTCAGCAAGCTTTCAGATTCTGTAACTAAAGCTTCACAGGGTACGACTGATAAAATCACGAAGCTGACCGAGAGTGTTGCGAAGGTTTCAAAAGGTACTTCTGAAAAAATAAATGCACTTTCCGGCAGTCTTTCGAATGTCTCGAAGGGCACTTCCGAACGATTTGCATCTTTGACATCTAGTTTGACTAAAAACTCAAAAGGCACGAATGAAAAAATTGTAAAATTAGAAAGTACGGTCAATAAGCTGTCTACCGGTACAAATAAGGAATTATCACTTTTGGCAAAGCGCCTGAATGAGACAACCGAGACAGTTTCCGAAGAATTTAAAATTCTTGCGGACTATGTTTCAAATAGTCGCGAGACAACAAATCAGGAGCTCTCTAATTTAAACCAGGTCATCAATCAGGAACGAGATTATTTTGTCCGCACCCTTCAAAGTGAACGTGAAGAATTACGCCGGGAGATCAGACAGCGGGACGAAATGTTTAAAAATATGGTCGATAGCTTCAGGGAGACGGCAGCTTCGAAACAATCAAAACGCAATTGGTGGAAGGTTTGGAAGTAGTTTTCTTTTTTGCTGACATATAACTTGTAAAGATGTAAATAATATTGACACTTATGCACCAGATCTCCATTATGCAATGCAAGAAATACTCTTGGGAGGGAAATTGGAGATGTTGAGATATTTTCGCTGGATGGCAATAACATCATTGGTCATTTACTTATCAGGAGCATCATCAGATTTTGCTTTAGCGGAGATCTCCTCAGATTACGGGCAAATAAATGCAATTAATATCTCTCATCGCGGTGCTTCAGGCCATGCCCCCGAACATACATTGCAGGCTTATGAACTAGGGAATGCCATGAATGGAGATTACATTGAAATCGACCTTCAAATGACGAAGGATGGAGAATTAATTGCGCTGCATGACGAAACAATTGACCGGACTACGGAGAGAAAGGGTCTGGTCAAAAACCTTACTCTAAAGGAAATAAAGAAACTTGATGCAGGATCATGGTTTAATGATGCTTTCCCTGAAAAAATGAGTACCGAGTATTTGGGCCTTCAAATCCCTACCCTGCGAGAGGTGCTTGATAGGTTCGGTCCAGACTCGAAGTTTTTCATAGAAACCAAATCGCCTGAAGTCTATCCTGGAATGGAAGAAAAACTAATAAATATACTGAATGAATACAATCTCATTGGTGCCCATCATACATTCGGAAATGTTGTTGTTCAATCATTCAGTGTAGAGAGTTTAAGGAAAGTCCACGAAATAGATAAGTCGATTCCATTGGTCCAGCTATTGTCCTACTACGCTCCAGCGGTCATCACCGATACTGAAGTAAGCAAGATCAAGGAGTATGCGGTTGGTGTTGGATTGCATTATACGGCAGTTAGTCCAGGGTATATTAAAAAGGTCACAGATTCTGGTTTAATGGTTTTCCCTTATACAGTCAATGAAAAGGAAGATATGAACATGCTTTTGGATTGGGGAGTCACAGGGATGTTTACCAATTACCCCGATCGGTTGAACGAAGTCATACAAAGCAGAATATCAAAAAAGCCGTAAATCTTATCAAGACAAAAGCTGCCTTTTGGCAGCTTTGTTAACTTAATAATGAGACTTGTTATACATGCACTCTTATAGGTAGTAAACCTCCCGCTTAAAGGCCTCTTTAATGACTAAATGCACCCTTTTAGGTAGTGAACTTCCCGCATAAGAGCTCAATTATTGGTATCTTCTCAATAGAGTCTATTTTTATATCCTTCTTCCAACCTCTTCTTTATATCAGCTTCTGAGGATCCAGGAAGCTTAGAGTGTGCTGCCAAAATTTCAGCACCCGATGGCAAATCAGATGTATCTGCCCAGCTTTCAGGATCCCATAAGCCGGACCGTTTCAACGCTTTTCCGCATTGTATATAGCATTCCTCTATTTCTACTACGATTCCAAGCAGAGGATTCTTTCCGCCGGCTTTCATCCTTTCTAGTAGCTCTGGTTCCCGTGTCAAACTGGCCTTCCCATTCACTCTCAATGTTTCTGGCATCCCAGGTATAAGAAATAACAGGCCTACCCTTGGATTGGATAAGATATTTTTCAATGAGTCCATTCTTTTGTTGCCGGGACGGTCTGGAATCACAACCCGGTTTTCGTCCAGAACAAGCACAAAACCAGGTGCATCTCCCCTCGGGGAGGCGTCTGTGTGGCCGTTTTCGTCAGAGGTAGATAAGACCAGAAACGGTGATTGGTCTATGTAGTTACGGCAATGTTCATCTACGAAAGGAATAACCTTCCGTTTGGCCAGCTCACTAGGCTCCCCGAACAATGTCCTTAATTCTGCAAAGCTATTAATTACATGATTCATTAAATCATCTCCCAGTGTAGAACAATTATTTTTCCTTGGTCCATGCTTAAAAAAATGAGCTAAACAGTGAAAGGCTTGTAATACTTCCAACTGGTAAAAATAATATGCTAGGATGGTATTGTCCTACTTGGATGGCAAAAAATATTATAGAAGGTGCAGCATTGAGATTAACCGTGAATACAAGTTCATTTATATTTGCATTTTTGATAGCCTTGTCTGGTGGTTTGGTGTTTTCACTCTTATCAATTCCGGTTCCATGGCTGCTCGGGCCGATGTCGGCAATTATGATTGCTGATCGATTCAAAGGTTTATCTCTAAGTTGGCTGAGATCCTTAAGAGATGTAGCGTTAATGCTCATCGGTTATTCAATTGGCCTTTCCTTTACAAGCTCCTCTGTTGAAAATATCATAGAAAACCTCCCGGCAATGCTGATCATGACGGTGATCCTTGTAGCGTCTGCTGCCTTGATATCTAAAGTTATTTCAAGGCTGTCCGGTGTTGATTATCCTACAGTATTAATTGGCAGCATCCCAGGCGGGTTGTCACAAATGATCATTTTTGCAGAAGAAATGAAAGGGATTGATGTCACAACGGTTACCTTCCTTCAGGTATCCAGGTTATTGATGATTGTTTTTGTCGTTCCTTTTATCATATTCGGGCCAGTTTTCGATATTAGTCATATGAAGAATGAATTGGCAGGCTCGGGTCCATTCATTTTTGACCCATTTATGTTCTTTATATTTTCTATAGTATGTATCCTCGGAGTGATTATTGGCAAGGAACTGAGATTGCCTACTCCATTTTTACTAGGTCCGCTATTAGGTACGGCCATAATGACTTATTCTGGCTATACAGGCCCAACTCTGCCAACATCAGTCATGGATGCTTCACAACTGATGATAGGCGGCTATATTGGTATTTTATTAAAACCTGAGAAATTAAAGAAGAAAGCATCCACCATCATTCTCGCTTTGTTAAGTGGTTTCTTGCTTGTAATCGGTTCTTTGGTGTTAAGTTTCTTTCTATCAGACGCTTTAAACATCGATATAGTTACAAGTTTTCTGAGTCTGGCACCAGGTGGAATGGATCAAATGGGTATAATCGCACATGAGGTAAGTGCTGATTTATCAATTGTTTCAGGCTTTCAAATATTTAGGTTATTTTTCATTTATTTTGTAGTTCCTCCGGTTTTAAGGTGGTATTTTATAAGAAGAAAAATAAACCGGAAAGAGGATTCTCATTAATATTCAGGGGTATATTAACTAACATCTAAAAAATACTTAGATGGAGGAATGAAATTGAACCTTTCGTTTAATAATCTGTTTAATAAAGCAAAAACAACTTTACATCATGCATATAGTCACGCTAAGGAGACCCTTTATTCCATCACAGGGACCTCTTCAGCCTCTGTTCAGCAAATAGCTGATTTCGTGAAGACTCATCCTGATGCAACAGTTGTAAAAAAAGAATACCTGGGTGTGAATTTATCGTTTTATGAACTCGTACAGGGTGAAATGAGCTACTATCTAGAGACAAAAAATGCAAAAGTTTTGCAGCTTGATGTCCATTCCCATAATCACACTGTTGTAGCTTACCGATCATACCGAGATCATTTATCAGTTAACACTCCCGTAAAATTTCCAAATGCACAGAATACCAAATAAGCTGGAAGAACTTCTCTTCCCTATTCATGATACATCAAACAATAATTAATGGTGTCCCAAAGGATATGGGACACCCTATTTTCAGTCCTTTATGTCAAACCGGACAACTGGTCGCGGTCGTCAGCCATTGGAGGTTCCTCCAACCATGAGTTTTTGATCATGATATTGGCACCATCTTCTGCATATAGCGCAATTTCAGGAATCAGTGAAGCATATTTCAGTCCAATATCCTTACGCGGACTTGCTGCCATAGCGGCACCATAATTCCCGATACCTGCGGCGATCATTGCTGAGACATGGAATAAGATAAGTTTATCTGAAAATACCTGTGTTGTACTGTCTGTTACAGCTGAATCCCAAAACATGGGGGCCGGGATGTCATTATTCTTGAGGATATCACTGAACAAATCAACATGTTTTTGAGCGATTTTCTTTCCTCGCTGCAGATAGCCTTTGACCTCTTTATCCTGGGCCACTTGCAAGAAGCCCATGATCAGAGCCTTTCCTATTTGGTTTGTTTGTATATTCAGGAATAGATGAGTAATTTCCACTGAGGTAAGCGCGCGTCTCCTGCTTTTGACCCCTGACAGGAATTTTTGTTTTTCAACAAAATCAACTTTATCTGGCACAGAAATAAATGGTGGTCTTATGTAAGTTCCTTGCTCCAGCATTGTTTCCCTAGTCAAATCTTGCAGTCCTATCGCAGATTTTAAGACGCTTTTATGAAAGTTAATTACATCAGGCCGCGTCCCAAGTCCGATTGCCACAGTATTTGCTGCCATACCAAGGATAGACATATGCCTTAAATACATCATGATGAATGTATCGGAAAAAAGCCGTGGAGCATGGACATTCACGTCTTTCTTTGTGAATCCAATTGGGTAGGGAAAATCTTCACGATTGAAAATCTCCTTTAAAAGAGAAATGTTTTTTTGTGATGCGCCGAGAGCAAACTCCACGATTTCTTTTACCTTTTTGTCGTCTATGTTGTTCATAAAATAACTCAAAACACAAATAGAGACTGTATCATTTATGTATTGCGTCCATAAACTGGACATTTCTGCCGCAGTAAGCCGGATTTTTGTCTTGTCCTCCATTTTTACACCCCAATGCACTGATAATATCTATATCTTTCCTTAACTTTCCGATATTTATTTAATAATCTACCTGTGTTAAAGATAAATGGTGAATGTTAAGCATTGTAGATTTAAGCGGAATGGAGCGATAAAAACATCCTATCAATTTTACAAAAAGATAGTAAAATAGAAGTATGATATAAATTTAGGAGTGAGCAAGCTGAGCGCAATTTTTTTATTGATTATTATAGCTGTTGTACTATCACTAACAGCAAATGTATTAAGATTTCATGTAAGCGCTTTTTTGAACCAACTGATTTTCTCTGCTGCATCATTGATCCTGGTTGAGACTGCAGTATATTTTTATGGAAGTAATCAATTAAGCTGGACTATTCTTTTATTTATTGCGACTGCGGGTTATGCTTTTAAATTAATTGGTGGTATTGTGGCAGCCTTTATTAGTATTCTTATCGTTTATTTACATACAGAAGGATTCCCATTGGCAGTTCTCCCCGTTTATTTGGTAATCGGGGCGAGTGCCGGCTACATTTCGCTATATTTACTCAATAAAAAGAGAGACCACCATGACTGGATGTATATGCTCATGGAGCAATCTAAGCATTTACAGGTCTTTCGTGAAGTGAGCACAACGATGCAGGGCACTCTTCAGCAGGATCTGCTTTTGAAAGTGATCTTGACATCGGTTACAGCGGGCCATGGCCTTGGATTTAACAGAGCGATGATTTTTCTTGCCTCCAATGAAACTAAGTCCCTTAAAGGGATTGTTGGTGTTGGCCCTATGGATGTTAAGAAAGGCTATGAAGTTTGGGAAAAGATTTCTGAAAACAGACTAAAACTCAGTGATTTAATTGAACATAACTTTGACAGCAATTTTACCGACCCGGAGTTGAATGCTATTTTACGTTCGCTGGATATACCAATTGATGAACATAACATCTTTGGGTTAGCCTTATCAACTCAAAAACCAGTTATTGTTAATAGCATTTCAAAAGAGGATCCGTCACAGGTTTTAATTAAAGATTTGTTCCAAACTGAGGAGTTTGCAGTGATCCCGCTAATTAACCAGGGTAAGAATATCGGAATCCTGCTGATTGATAATATTGTTAATAAGAGACCGATTACCTTGATGGATACTGAAAATATCCTTCCTCTGGCGAACCAGGCTGCGATTGCTCTTGACCATGCTAATCTTTATGAACAAATTGAGGAAATGGCTTTACGCGATGGTTTGACAGGTCTTCTCAACCAACGGGCATTCCAGACTATTCTTAATGAATACTTCCCGGTTGAAGGAAAACGGAATAGTCCCCTTTCGTTAATCATCTTTGATATCGATTTCTTTAAGGTTTTCAATGACAAAAACGGCCACCTGCTTGGGAATGAAGTGTTGATGAAGCTGGCAAGAGTCATTGTTAATTCATTAAGGTCTGATGATTTTTCCTTTCGATTTGGCGGAGAAGAATTTGTAGTCCTATTGCCTGGCACCCTTCTTGACCAAGCTGAAATAATAGCGGAAACAATTCGATCGAACGTTGAGAAAGCAAGCTTTCCTGGTGAAAAGACACAGCCCAGCGGCACATTAACCGTGAGTATCGGAATAGCCTGTACGGACCATTCGGAAATAACCACTAAAAATGAATTG
Source organism: Mesobacillus selenatarsenatis SF-1 (assembly GCF_000813125.1). Taxonomy (GTDB): domain Bacteria; phylum Bacillota; class Bacilli; order Bacillales; family Cytobacillaceae; genus Mesobacillus; species Mesobacillus selenatarsenatis. The sequence continues at coordinate 82,790 of NZ_BASE01000035.1, read as the reverse complement.
ATAGAAGCTGCTGACCAGGCCCTATACAAAGCTAAAAGCGCAGGTAAAAATACGGTAGTTTCTTTTAAGGAGTTTGTGAACATTGATTGAACTGGCATTTATTCTTGCTACCCTTTTCTTTTTCATGGCTTCCGCTTTGACAAGCAGGCCCTTATATAATCTTTCACAAAAGCATTATTCCAACCGGGTTACTGCACATTATGGGTTCAAGGTATCAGAATTGCATTATTCCTATGACCAAATGATCTACTTTATCTCAATGCCGACTACTTTGCCATATATTAAGAATGCGTTAAAGGAGGACTTGGTTATTGAGCAAGATTATTCATCTTATTTTTTTCCCGTTCTTAAGGGTATCAAAATATCTTTAAAACAGAATGGAGAAAATATGTACCTTGCCTATTTGCCTATTGGGAACTTCCGTCTGCCACATCTCGATAAGCTGCAGCAGGAAGGCACTATTGATGAGCAGACATATTTAAGGATAAGCACCAGTAAGCTGCTTGATCCCGGCACATTGCAGGAAGTGCGCGAAGAGGTATATAAACAGCTTCAGGTGGGTCGCTATTAATTATGTAAGAGCCAGCATTGGGTGCCGGCTCTTTTACTTTTCAACTTCAGCAGTTGTTCCCTTTCGCTTTCTCAGGTCTTTATATATCCACTTTTTTAATAAAGTAGCCCAAAAAATCATGAATAAATGAATTGAATTATTAATAATAAAATGGCGGAAATTTCTTTTGGCGATTCCAGCTTTCATGATCAGAACATCCATTATCTTTGCGAAACTAAAAGCCTGTAATATTCCTTTCCATCCACTGTCGTTTTTAATCAACAATGCTGTTGCCATTGATAGAATAAACGAATAGGTTGGTGCAATTTTGAAGTGTTCTTTCCAGCTATGCCATCTTTCGAAACCAAATCTGAACTTTCTAAGTATTGATAAGGAGTACATTAGGTTCAGCCCATTTACCAGAATGCCAAGGAATAATGAGCTAAAATGGAAAACAGATGTTCCAATTCGAAGTTGTTGATACCAAAAATCATTTATGTAAAAAAAGAGTGGAATGAGGGTAACCGTATATCTCGTCTTCCACCAATTGTTTCTATGGATACCCATAAACAAGAAAAGCTTCTCGATTAGTCCGAAAAAAATAGCGAATAAGACTTTTCCTTTCAAACCAATTTTGAAAGATGTTATAAAAATGGCGGTGAATGGAATAAAAACTGCCTGGGACATAATTGCACCAAAAAAATTGTCCAAATCCTTATTTTTGAACAATTTAGGCTTGTAGCGATAAGCTTTCAAAAGACTCAAAATGAAGTATTCAAAAATAAAACAAAGACCCATTCCCGATAAAAGAGTGATGAGCATCTTCTTTCGGTCTTTATTCTTGTAGAATGCATAGATCATTAAAGAAGTGTGGATGACAAGGAGGATGAAAAACGGCATATAATGTTTTTTGTTCCTGTTCACAGTGCTCCTTCCACCTTCCCTGATTAAATATCTCTATTAAGATGGACTGATTCAAATATTAATATTCCAAAAGGAATGGAACAGGAAAAGCCCAATCAAATGATTGGGCCTGCATCATCAATTTAAATTCCCAATAAAATTAAGCTCATTGGCTTCGGATATACTAGAAGGGTTTTCAAGGATTCTTTTCACATCGTTTAGCGTTTCCTCGAGTTTTACGTCCTCTCCCTTCTTGCCAGTGTATGTTTCCGCTACAAAGAAAGGCTGCGTCAAATATGCCTCCAATTTCTCGCCTTGCTGATAAATTTGCGACTCGGCAGCTGGAAGGCGTTCGATGCCATGCACATTGACGATCGCCCGCAATTCTCTGTACCTGCGTAAAAGCTTTTGCGCTCTTTGTTGAATGCTATGGTGTACAGGGTCTAAATATGACCCTTCTAGGATGGAGGATGTTGAGTAGATTGGGTTGATTGCAGGGTATTTATGACGTGCTGCAAGGTCGGCATCGAATTGCCATAAAGTATCAAGAGGGCCATACGGAAGGTCTTCATCGACTGCCTCTCCTTTCAAATCCATCAGGAATGTCGTTACCTGGCTGATTCCTTTGTCATCGAAAGTTTCCTGTAATGTGAACATTTCACCTGATATTACACAGGATCTGTCGGCTGTAAGTACGTAATCTTTCTCTGTACCTTCTTTTAACATTACCTTATATGTCTCTTCGATATTGTTTGTAACGTAATCAACGTCATTCAGAATATCGTCAAGCTCTGGGTGATTCCCCTTCGGTTTAATAAGAATTGTGACATACCCTTCACTTTTCAGTCGGTAGAGCATCTCGGCAAGTACAACTAATTGACCCATTCCCGGCCGCGCAACCAGCCCAACAGTTCCGCCCTTGGCAATTGGCGCAAATAAGTCCAAAGTTTTAATGCCAGTTTTAATCATTTCTACACTCTCCCCTCTTAAAATTAGTTCATCCAAACTGCAACCAGCCAGCTCTGCCAAAGCGACTATCGTCCGTACCTCTGCCCTGCCGACCGGTATTTTTCCGGTAGACAAATTTGAAACGGTGGCAGGTCTCAGTCCTACAGATTTAGCTGCAGATGTAAGATTTGGCACCTTTTTTCTTAACAACGCAACATTAAGTCTAAGATTTTCCATTAATAGCACCTCCTTACTTTAGATAGTAAACTAAATTACTCTATAAAGCAATAAAATTAACTATCGAAAGTAATTATGGGTATTTTTTTAGGTGTTTAATAATTCAGGCAGGGTAAAATAAATGAATCAAAGAACTTGAAAGGAGTTCTCAAATGATTCCTATTGGTGTATCAAATCGTCATATTCATTTAAAAAGAGAAGATCTAGATCAGCTATTCGGTGAAGGATATCAGCTCACTACTGCTAAAGAGCTTTCACAGCCAGGGGAATTTGCCGCGAACGAAACAGTAAGAGTCATTGGTCCAAAAGGGGAATTTCCCGCAGTCAGGATTCTTGGTCCTTTAAGGAAGTTTACTCAGCTTGAAATTTCCAAGACTGACTCCTTTTCCCTCGGAGTAAAAGCACCATTAAGAGCTTCAGGGAAGATTGCAGGCACTCCAGGCATTAAGCTTGTCGGCCAAAAAGGTGAACTGGAAATTCAGGAAGGCGTCATTGTGGCAGAACGCCATATTCATATGACCCAAGCTGACGCTGCAAAGTATAATGTCAAGGATGGAGACTATGTAAGTGTTAAATCTGCCGGTGAAAGAAGCTTAGTATTCAATAAAGTACTCATAAGGGTGAAAGACTCCTACGCTCTTGATATGCACATTGATACTGATGAAGCTAACGCGGCTGGCCTGCGAACTGGCGACCAGGTTGAAATAATGAAATAAACATGGCCGGAACTGCTTTAAGAGCAGTCCGGCCAAATTCATTTGAACTACAGAGAACACTTACAGTCAAAAATCGGATTACTCCCACACTTCCTTGAGTGTAAGTCGAAACAATTCGTTAAGTTCTTTTGTAGGATCGTCAGATTTTCCACTGGAATTTTTTGCATAACTGGCAAGCAGTTCAATTTCTTGTTCTATGAACTCATTAAGAATCATGTTTTTCTCAGTTAAATAATGTTCCCCGCTTTGTTTCTTCCAAAGTAAGTCCTTCACTTCCCTTTTTACTAGTGAGTTTTCTAAAATACTTAAAAGTTCTATGAATTCGACTGGTGGTATTTGCTTATGTATTTGCAACCATTTTGCCGACAGGATTGACCTGAGAATATATAGATATACCTTCCCCCTCCACTCCTTGTTCTTTTGCATATCGTTGACATTTTTTGTTACAAGATTGAGGTGGTGGTTTATGTATGCTTTATGTGAAATGACAGTATCTTGCATTAACTTCAATTTTTCGGCCAGATAAGCATGATTACAATAAACATATTTTGAATTAAGCCATTCGAGCAAGGAAGGATTAGACTTCCGGAAAAGCCTTAGTGTTTTGATAAGTTCCCAGCCGACGACATCTAATTTGGGATCGACAATAATGGAAAGCGGATCTTCTTTTGGTATTTCGATAAAATTCTTCTGCTGATCAATCGATAAATACCAATCTTTTTTATGAATATAAATGAAACGGATATCATAATCACTTTCTTGTGAAGCAAATCCCAGCGCTCTGCTCCCGGCGTCACATGCATAAAGTATTTTTACCTCATATTCTTTTTCAATTTGATTTAATACAGTTATGATCTGATCCTTCATATTCAGATTTGCCCCTTTCATCACTTACACTTAATAGTTTGCCATCAATCGTAAAGGGTATAAAAGAATATACTCAAAAAAAGGAGGCCAAAATAATGAATGACAAGCAATCAAAAGGCGCATTTGACCAGGTTAAAGGTGAAGCTAAAAAGCAATTCGGGAAACTGACCGACAATGAATCTATGGAAGCTGAAGGCCGCCTAGATAAGGGTAAGGGAAAACTGAAAGAAACAGCTGGTGATATGAAAGAAGATGTATCACGTGCATTTAACGACTCGTCCAGAAATTAATAAACGTTAATGTGAAAAGCCTTTGCTGAAATAGCAAAGGCTTTTTAACTTTGTAATAAATTATACAATTTTCTCACTCAGATTAGTGTCTTGCTCCAGCGTCTAGCCAGTTTCACCCCTGAAATTAGCTTCCCAGAGCATCTGGCGAGAAGCGTTAGCTTTAACTGCTCGAGGCGTTTCGGGACTGACCAAGACGCTTACGCTTTTTTTAATCTAATCAATATTATTCTTGTTTTTCCCTTTGACGAATCGATAGGCCAAATACGCTACATAGAGCGGAGTTGCGATATAAATCAAGTAAGGAAATTGGCTGTAGGTCCCTTTCCAAATGACGAACAGTAAAGAACCAAGGAATATTGTCACGATTGTTCCATACTTAGGGAGCGGTACTTCCTTGAAGCTTGGAATCCTGATTCTGCTTACCATAAGGAAACTCAGTGCCGTAAAGACAAATGTAGTAACGATATTCGGAATCAAGTCACCAAATAAAGTGAGGATGGCCATAATTCCGCCAGCTGCAGTAATAGGCACCCCAATAAAATAATTAAGCGAAGATTTATCAGTACTTATATTGAACCTCGCCAGGCGATAAGCTCCGAATAACGGGAATAGTCCCGCTACCATCAAGCCCCATAGTCCAAATTGGTAAAAGTATGTATAATAAACCAGGAATGATGGTGCTACACCAAATGTGACGATATCCGCCAGTGAATCAAGTTCCTTTCCCAGCTGGGTGTCCGCTTTCAGCATCCTCGCCAGCCTTCCGTCCATGCTGTCCAACATCATGCCGATTAAAATTAAAATGGCTGCATTGTTAAATTGGCCATTAGCCGCAAATCCAATTGATAGAAAACCGCAATACAGATTCCCAAGTGTGAACATATTGGGAATCATTTTTGTAAACCGCATCAGTTGTCATCACTCTCCGAACTTTTTCTAATTCTGCTTATGCCTATTTTTACCCCAGTCAACTAATAATCATGTTTATTTTATTATAGAATCGACGAAAATATAGTTTAACTATATCATTTTTTCTCATTCTGAATAGAGGTTAACAAGAAAATTCTTAACTGAAATTCAAAGATTGTATCTGCATGGAAGTAATTTGTCAAAAAGGCTATTAAAATGATTCATCAAATTGTATACTAATTTGGGGCTGGTGAATTATGATCAATAAGAACTTGCGTAAACTAAAATTTCTTCTTATAAAGTTATTTAGAATAAAAGAGAACGCACATAATGTATCTCTAGGGTTTACCCTTGGTTTTTTAATCCACTTCATCCCATCATTCGGCATGGGGCCTATACTTTCGACAGTGGGTGCCAAGCTCTTCAAAGGGAATCCGATAGCCGGTTTCATTAGCGGTGTAGCACTCATTTGGCTTTTCCCGTTCTTATTTTATTTGAATGTCGTAGTCGGTGAAACCCTTTTCCCTTATGGTATCTTTCCTTCGGCAGCGGGTATGCCCTCTCATGGTTTAGATGCCGGGATCCATTTAGGTGCAGTTTTTTTTATAGGCATGATCATTAATATCATACTTTTCGGGATGGTTGTATACTATCTCATTTATACAATTTTGAGAAAATACCGGTTAAGTTTTCTTACTATAGTAAAAAATTGGGAAATAAAGAAATAAGGAATGGAAAAAGCAATGCGCTTCCCCGTTCCTTATTTTATATCCTAGATGACTTCGAGGAATTCTATTACCTCTTTATCCGGACCCAAATAAAAGATCGTCTTCCAGCCGTTGTCTAAGGTATATGGGCCCTCAAAAGAATGATATTCTCTATCCAGCATTTCCTGCATTTTTTCATCAAGGTTATCCACCTCGAAGCAAAAATGAGTCTTTTCACCAATCTCTCCATCTGACTTTTTCTGGGACAATTCAAGCCTAAAGCCATTCTGTTCCAAAAAGATCATTTCTTCCTTCTCAAAAAGTATTCTGCGGCTTTCATTAAAACCAAGAAACTCTTCATAAAATTTTTTTGAAAGTGTCAAATCGTTTACTTCAAGTGCAAAATGATGGAATCTCATTCTATTCTTCCCTCTTTCATTTAGATAATCAGATTTATATCACCAAATTCATGCCAAAGATATTTTTGTTCAATCGCGAGATTATAAGCTTCTAAGAGCTTAATCTCATCAACGAAGGCAGCAAGCATATCCAAATGACTTGCCTTTGGTTCATGAAACCCTGTTATGATTCCATCAACAAGCTGCAGCTCATAATCCGAAGTGATATACAGATTAGTCCATCCTTGAATAGTTGAATTACTGGCTGCTGTTTCAAGTGCGCGAACAACAGTAGTCCCAGCTGCGATTACCTTTGCTCCAGAATCTTTTGCTTTCAGTATTGCCTCCATATCTTCCTGTCGAATAGAATATTCTTCGAAGTGTTCTTCTGGTGAATGGACAAATTCATCATCGAGAAAATAACTAAGGCCGGTATGAAGCTGCAAAAACGCCAATTTAACTCCTTTTAGCTGCAGCTTTAACAGGAGTTCCCAGCTGAAAGCCCGACCTGCTGATGGCATCTCGACTGACCCTGGCTGACTTGCAAACACAGTCTGGTAATAATCCAGGTTCCACGCGTGATGAATATATTCATATCTTATCGGTTCACCCGTTGAGTAGATTTCATTGTATAGATCTTTACCTTGTAGGTTGAACTGGATCATCTTTAGCGGGGACTTAAATACTTTTCCAATTACATTCGCCTCTAAAATTTCCGAGAACTTAAAACAATCTCCTGATTTTACATTTGTTGCTACGATCAAGACTTCCCATTCGGAGTCATTCTTTTTCCTGGCAAGCCGCATTTCTACGTTCGTGCCAATCACCTTTCCGTTTCGGTGCAATGTTCCTTTCAGAATTGCAGGAATCGTTCTGCTATTATTCAGCACAAGTATATCCCCTGAATTTAGATATTTTTCTATTTGATTAAATTGTTCGTGCACTACATTACCCGTTACTCTGTCCAACACCATCATCTTCACCTGATCCCTGCGCAGTCCTCTCCTTTCTGGTGGATGAGAGGCGTTAAGAGAAGGTGGCAGAGAAAAACCATGAGGATGTATCTTTGTTTCCAACTGCATCATCTCACCTCCCGACTAAACTCTTGTGCCTTGAATCGTTGTCCATTGACTTCTTTTGATTCTTCTGAAGCAAGGAAAAGAAAAACATCGACAACATCGTCTGGTTGAGCTAACTCATAATCACAATCTGGTACTGCAAGAGAATGCATTTTCGTATCCATCTCTCCAGGATCGACCATATTCATTCTTATTCTTGTTCCATTTAGTTCATCTGCCCATGTTTCAGTCATTCCTTCGACAGCAAATTTTGAAATTCCATAAGCTCCCCAGCCCGCATATCCAACATGGCCAGCTTCTGAAGTTACATTTATAACTGATCCTTCACCCTGAATAAGCATGACAGGAAGTACCCTTCTTGTTATCAGGAAAGGGCTGATGCTGTTCACCTTGATGACTTCAGCAAAATCCTCCTCCGGATAATCCATCAGTAGTGGCATTGGACTTGGCCCCAGTATCGAGGCGTTATTGATCAGAACATCAATTCGTCCGAAAGTTTCAAGTGTCAGGGCAACAAATTTTTCGGCTTCGCGCGGTACCGATACATCAGCTGTTATTGCCAGCACCTCTGCCCCATATGATTCCGCTTCTTTTTTTACTACTTCCAGTTCTTTTTCCCTTCGAGCGCAAACAGCCAACTTCGTGCCTTGCTTGGCGAACCTTAGCGTCAGTGCTTTTCCTAACCCCTGTGTTACGCCTGTAATCATTACTACTTTATTTTTTATCATCTTCAACTTCCTCCTTAGTTTTCTTCTTGTATTTATCTTAAGATATTGAAGAAAACCATACCTCATCGAGAAGCTTGATATTTTCTACGACTTTAGTCTGAAGGAAATAAACTGACCTTTACTTAATTGTTTAAAAATATGAAAAAGGCTGCAAAATAGCAGCCTTTTTCAACGATCAATCCTGTATCAGGTATACAATTGCTTCATACGGCTTCAATGAAATGGCAGATCCGTATTCTGTGTTTGCTTCATAATTTGAAATTAATATTTCATTTTTCTTGCCTTGCAGGTCAGCCGGAATATCAAAGCTCTGATCTTCATTTGTGAAATTCAATAAGACAAGTAGTTTTTGCGATTCCAGTGTTCTTGTATAAACATAAATACTCTCATCCTCGGGAACCAAGATGTCATAGCTGCCATGAACAATGACCGGGTGTTCTTTACGAAGCTGGATTAGCTTTCGGTAATAGTGGAAAATAGAACTTTCATCTTCCACAGCCTGCTCTGCATTAATGGCTGTATAGTTTGGATTTACCTGAAGCCATGGAGTACCAGTCGTAAACCCTCCATGCTCGCTGTCATCCCATTGGAAAGGCGTACGGGCATTGTCACGTCCTTTTACATAGATTGACTCCATCACCTTCGCAGGATTTTCTCCATTTTGATTCACTTTTTCATTGTACATATTGAGAGTTTCAATATCCTTGTAATCTTCGATGGAATCAAATCGTACATTTGTCATCCCGATTTCTTCACCTTGATAAATATAAGGGGTTCCTTTTAACATATGAAGAAAAGTTCCAAGCATTTTCGCTGACTCCACACGATATTCCTTGTCATCACCGAATCGAGAAACCATCCTTGGCTGGTCATGATTATTGAGGTAAAGGCTGTTCCAGCCAATATCTTCGAGTCCCTTTTGCCATTTTGTGAAGTTGTTTTTTAAATCGGTTAGCTTAAGGGGTTTAAGATCCCATTTCCCGCCTGGGCCTGAATCCAGGTCCACGTGCTCGAATTGGAAAACCATATTCAATTCATTTCTAGAATCATCGGTGTAAAGCTTAGCTTCTTCTACATTGGCACCAGGCATTTCACCTACTGTCATTACATCATATTGAGCAAGTGCTTCCCTATGCATTTCCTGCAGGTAATCATGAATTTTAGGACCATTCATGAAGTATCTGCTTCCAGAAACATATTTTTTCCCTTCAGGATTTGGCGCATCAGGAAGGCCATCTACTTTCGAAATGAAATTGATAACATCCATCCTGAACCCATCTATGCCCTTGTCCAGCCAGAATTTCATCATCTCATGCACTTCCTGGCGAAGTTTAGGGTTTTCCCAATTTAAATCCGGTTGTTTTTTACTGAAAATATGCAGATAGTACTCTCCGGTATTTTCATCAAACTGCCAGGCGGAACCGCTGAATGTTGACTGCCAGTTATTCGGTTCTTTCCCATCCTTGCCTGGTCTCCAAATGTAATAGTCACGATATGGATTATCTTTGGATTTTCTAGACTCTACAAACCACTCGTGTTCATCAGAACTGTGGTTCACGACAAGGTCCATGATCAGCTTCAATCCTCTGTCATGCATTTCTTTTAGCAGAAGCTCCCAGTCTGCCATCGTTCCGAAATCATCCATGATATCACGATAATCGCTGATATCATAACCATTATCATCATTTGGTGACTTGTATACAGGTGAAAGCCAAATAACATCAATTCCAAGATCTTTTAAATAGTCAAGCTTAGAGATAATTCCAGGAATATCGCCGATTCCATCGCCATTGGAATCCATGAAGCTTCGCGGGTATATTTGATAAATGACTGATTCTTTCCACCAATGTTTTTTCAAAAAAACCACTCCAAACTAATTTCTTTAGTAAAGGCTCTCTTCTTTAAATTTTGATTGTTAATTCATATCCCATTCGTAAATCTCCCCAAAAGGCCCCCTATTTCAGGATGAATAAGGATATTAGAATGAGTCCTAAAACAACATTATGTGACGACATTCTTAGTAAACGTTTACGTATCATATAAGATTAACTTTTTCACACTTTCCCGTTCAATAACAGAGTGAGCTATAATCCTGCTTTCAACTCTTCTACCCTGGTTCATCATCGTAAATAGCATTTCTGCTGCAACAATACCCATTTCTTCCAAGGGCTGAGCTACTGTTGTAAGTGGCGGAATCGACATCTCTGCAATCGGCAAATTATCATAGCCGATTATGGAAAGGTTGTCGGGTATTTTAATGCCAAGCTTATAAGCGGCTGATATCGCTCCAAGGGCCAATGCATCGCTGGCGGCAAATACAGCTGTCAAATCCGGTGATTGTTCAAGGAGTTTCGGTAAACCGGTTAAACCATCATGAAATGAAAATCCATTTGAATGGATTATATTTTCATCTTTAATGGCTAGTCCCCTTTGAGCTAACGCTTGCTTATAGCCGTCTATTCGCGGCTGGCCAGCTATTATGTCATCTTTATTCCCACTGATCATTCCGATTTTACTATGCCCCATTTTTATCAAATAATCAGTCGCGGTGAAAGCGGCATGCTTATCATCAACTTTCACGTAAGGCAAAGGATATTGATAGGATTCAGTCGAGATAAGGACAACCGGTATCTGCATTGACTCAAGCTTTTTATAATACTCTTCAGTTATCATTTCACTAACAAACAGGATACCGTCCACCCTTTTTTCGGTTAAAAGCTGTAAGTACTTCATCGTTCTCTGTCCATGTGACGCCGTATTGCAGACAATCACGCTGGAATTGAGACAATGGGCTGCTTCTTCAACACCTCGAAGGATCTTGGAAGAAAATTGGCTCGAAACTTCTGGGAAAAGGATTCCTAATGTATTGGATTTATTACTGATTAAACCGCGGGCGAATGCGTTTGGCTGGTAGCCTAGCTCTTCTATCGCAAGATGAACTTTTTCTTCTGTTGCTTTTGAATACCCGCCCTGACCATTGAGGACCCTTGATACAGTAGCAATCGAGACATTTGCAAGTTTTGCTACGTCTTTTATTGTATAACTCATTAACTACCAAACCCTTTACGTAAACGTTTACGTTTCCAACTTAATAATATTATGATTTTAGTCTAATATCAACCTTGTTTCGAATAAAAGTTGATTGAAGGGTTCTATTTAAAGAAAAACTTGAAGGCCGAAACCTTCAAGTTTACTTTAGTTACTACTCTGATTTTCTTTCACTTTTGCTGGCATTGGTCTTTCATCTGTGAAGATCCCGGATAATACATCACGGTCAAATTTACTGCGATCTTCCCCCATACCGGCCAAAGTATTAGCCATTGGCAGCTGTTCAAGTTCTTTTCCTCTTGGCAATGTAGACACCTCCTGTATATAAAGTTCCTCTTTTCGCTTTCACTAACACAGATAATTCATGAAGGTATTCGGGAGACATCTGGTGAATTAATAACAATACTACATTTATTAGGGTGATTAAAATGAAAATTGGATTGTTACGCCATTTTAAAGTAACATTGGGCTATCCAAGTAAGCTTGTTACCTCCCAGGAGCTTCTTATTTGGCAACAGGAGTATAATGAATCCAAAATCGAGGAAGTTGATATTGATCATCAGGGACAAAAGTGGAGCAAATGCTACTCAAGTGATTTAGAGAGAGCGAAAATTACTGCATCAAGGGCTTTTGAAGGAAATATTATTTTTTTGGAGGACCTGCGGGAGATGTCGCTTTACCCAGTCATCCATACTGAAATGCGCCTTCCTCTCTGGCTTCATGTCACTTTAATAAGGCTTGCCTGGTTTTTGGGACATAAATCACAAAAGGAAAGTAAAAAAGAAGTAGTCTCGCGTATTAACAGAGTTTTGGATGAAGCAATAAATCATGGTGAAGATTTATTGATTGTTGGGCACGGAGGAATCATGATGTTCATGAGGAAGGAGTTACTGAAAAGAGGATTTTCAGGCCCGAAATTTAACAGACCTGAAAATGCAAAAGTATATATTTTTGAAAAAACATAACTAAAGGCGCTAAAATTGAAGCGTCTTATTTTATAATTGAATACATTTTTACGTCATAATGGGCACCTTTGATGAAGATGAATTTTCTTAAGATGCTCTCAAATTTCATTCCAGCTTTTTCCATAACACGCTCTGAACTTTTGTTTGAAACAAGGGCTTTTGCCTGAATCCTTACTAAATCCATTTCATTCATTCCGAATCTTATCAGCTCTTTGGCTGCTTCGGTAGCAATTCCTCTTCCCCAATAGTCCATTGAGAGCGCGTAACCGATTTCTGCAGTTTTATGCTGTGGCTGCCAGGAAACAAAGTCAACGGTGCCAATAAGTTTGTTGTCCTTCTTATATTGGATGCCCCACGGAGCAATTTTCCCTTCTTCATACAGAGCAAGAATCATTTTCACATATTCCACAGTCGCCGCTCTTGTTTCATGAGCTTCCCAGAAGACATATTTTGATACCTCAGGATTGGATGCATAAGTATGTATATCATCAATATCCTCTAGACTGATTTTCCTTAAAATCAGTCGCTCCGTCTCAAGCTTCGGCAGATTCCTATAAATATCTTCAATTTGCAATTAAGTCACTCCAGACATTTTTGAATATAATCATTATTTTACTCTAACGGTGTATAAATTACATGAATGATTTGAATAGGTAATGGAAAAAGTAACGACGAGTCATCTATAACAGGAGGTTCTATAATGGAGAATACCCACGAATTTGTTCAGAAGCTTCATGATAAACAGAGGAAAGACGAACAAAATAGAAAGCGGCAGGGAAAAGAAAATCCAAGCGACAAGCTCCCAAATAAACAACATTAAATTAAAAGCGCAAGCGCCTTGGTCAGCCCCCACGAGCGCAGCTTGGACACTAAAATAGACCGCAGATATGCGGTCTATTTTAGTGTCTACTACCTGCTCCTGCGGTTTCTTGGACCGCTACTTTTTGTTGTTCGACCTCCAGGTGAACTGGAGTTGCGTCTCTCTCTTCCAGCTCTTTCCTGATTAGGTTTTTCTGTAGTAATTCTTCTTGATCTTTCGTCACGTGCACCGGTTGAAGGCTTTTCCATTCTTCCTCCACCTGAACGAGGGGAAGTTGATAGCTGTCCTTCTGGAGAGCTTCTTCGTCCACGTTTTGATGATGGCAGTTCTCTATCTCTGCGGCCCGGGCCATCGTAACGTACTTCACGTCTATCTTCTGTCCGTCTCCGGGAAACCGGTTCTTTTCCTATCTTTTCGCCCCTGTGGTCTCTTTCGGGCTTCCTATCGTCTCGTCTTCTGGATCTGGTATTCTTTCCTTTGTAATCACCTGATCTCTGCTTGCTTTTATTATCGGCATTATATTCATCTGTTTGGGATTCACCTTTTTTGGCATTCCCCATGTTTTTCTTTTCGATTCTTATATTGAGCTCTGTTTCAATCTGATCCAACAAAGGTCTATCTTTTGGCGAATAAAACGTTACCGCGAGCCCCTCACTTCCTGCCCTGCCCGTACGGCCGATTCGATGGATGTAGCTTTCTGTATCCAGAGGGATGTCATAATTAAAAACATGTGTGACACCTTCAACATCAAGCCCCCTGGCCGCCACATCCGTAGCAATCAGATATTGAATTTTTGCTTCTCGGAACTTTTTCATGACCTGTTCCCTTTTTGCCTGGGAGAGGTCTCCATGCAGCTCATCACAATTAATTTGATTCGCTTTCAAAGCGTCATTCAGCTTGCTAACCCTTCTTTTCGTCCTGCAAAAAATCACACCTAAAAACGGCTGATACAGTCTAAGTGATTCAATTAAATCATTTTGTTTTGCCCTGTCGGTTGTGCTAATAGCAATTTGTTTGATGTTTTCTAGCGGTGCCTGGGTTTTCTCAACCTGGATGTATTCAGGCTTGTACATATGTTGTTTAGCCAACCTTTTGATTTCGTCCGGCATTGTCGCAGAAAAGAGTAAGGTTTGCCTTGTTTTTGGTGTCTGCTTGACTATTTCTTCAACCTCGTTCAAGAAACCGATATGAAGCATTTGATCTGCTTCATCAAGTACAAGAAAAGCTGCTTTGGAAAAATCGACTGTTTCCCTGCGGATATGGTCAAGCAATCTTCCGGGAGTTCCGATGACAATATGGATGTTTTTCTTAAGCTTTTTAAGCTGTGATTCGACATCTTGACCTCCATAAACAGCAAGAACATTTATTCCATCTTTTCCGTCAATTAGTTTTTTAACTTCATGGGTAATCTGCAACGCAAGCTCTCTTGTAGGTGTAACGATCAATGCCTGTATATGTGATTTCTCGATATCGATTCGCTCCAGGATCGGCAGCACGAAAGCAAAGGTTTTTCCTGTACCCGTCTGTGACTGCGCAATAACATCCTTCCCATTGAGCAATAACGGTATTGCTTTCGTCTGAATTGGTGTAGGCTCGGTAATTCCCTGTTGGTTTAGTGTTTCTGCAAGCTGTTCTGAAATACCTAAAGTTCTAAAGTGATTCAAATTCAATCCCTGCTTTCTTTAATAGGCTGGATTATACCAACCATCCTTCTAATTATTGCTTTTTAAGCAAGAAAATATCAAGTTTTGCTTTTCATATTTTCAGGATTGCTTGTTATTCCTTGGCCAGGAATTTGCACAATATAAAACATTTGTAACAAACCGCCATAATTAGCGGCGTGTTCCAATATTAGGCAGGAAGAACTGTAATTTTTTTTGGAAAATACGTCTTTCGTCACACGAAACATCTAAACCAAACACTCCTTTGTGTTCAATTTTCAGAATCCTTTAACTTTTCTATTAACTTTTATTGTTTTCTCTTTTACACTATCTCTTACCCTCCCACATACATAAAAATGCTAATAGTACTAGTTTAGTCATGGCAGGGAATATCAGTGAAACAGGAGTGTGTAAGATGGAAAAGAAAAAATTAGTAATCCCTATGTTATTATCAACAGCGTTAATGGTAAGTCCATTGGTCGGTTCACCGGTTAAGGCAGTCCAAACACATCATGTTTCAAACACCATTTTACAGAAAGGTCTATCTGTAAAACAGCCAAATCCATCCATTTACATGAAAGCAGACAAAGGTGCAAAATTAGAGCCTATAGAGTTTGTGGAAGAAAATAAAGCTCAGCTTAAACTGATAAATCCAGGTCAAAGCCTCAAGGTTAAAAGTGAAGAAAAGGACAAACTGGGTATGAAACACATGAGGCTGCAGCAAACAATCAACGGGGTGCCTGTTGAAGGTGCAGAGATGGTTGTACACTATAATCAGGATGGTTCTGTTAAATCGGTTAATGGTCAATATAACAATGCTGTTGCAGGTAAAAACATCAACATTCAGCCTGATATTTCGGCTGAGAATGCTCTTGATCTGGCTAAAGATTCAGTGTCGGCACCTGGCCAACTCGAAACTGAACCTGAAACCGAATTAGTCGTTTACCCTTTTAATAATGAAGATTACTTAGCTTATAAAGTGAATGTGAATTTCTTAGGTGAGCAACCAGGAAACTGGTATGTTTATATAGATGCTAAAACCGGCAACATTGTGGATAAGTATAACGCTTTGATGCATACAGGAGAATACTCAGCTTCGAAAGGTTCTGGTCTGGGAGTGAAAGGTGACCATCGCGTTCTGAATATTTCACATCAAAACGAAGCAGGTTCAAAACAAGGTTCCACCTTCTACCTTTATGACAGTTCACTTGAGAATGCGGAAGGTATTTTCACCTATGATTTCAAAAACCAATGGCGTTCAAGCTCTACAAGGCTTCCGGGTGACCTTTTCGCTTCTAAGGATGCTGCCTGGACAAGTGACTACGAACGTGCTGGTGTAGATGCACATTATAATTCAGAAAAGGTATACAACTACTTCCTGAATGAGCATGGACGTAATTCAATCGATGGGAAAGGAATGGCTATCGTTTCGACAGTCCACTACGGGGACAAGTACAATAACGCATTCTGGAACGGCTCTCAAATGACGTATGGTGACGGGGATGGCGAGTTCATGATTTCCCTTTCCGCTGGCCTGGATGTCGCTGCCCACGAAATGACACACGGGGTGACGAATACTTCTTCCAACCTCAAATACCGTTTCCAGTCTGGCGCACTGAATGAAGCATTTTCGGATATTTTTGGTGCCCTGATTGATGCGGATGATTGGGAGCTTGGTGAAGATATCATGGGAGAAACAGCTGTTGAAAGCGGCCGTGATGCTTTAAGAAGCTTAAGTGACCCTAGCCGGTTCCCTGTGGGAAGTGCTTATGTAGCCTATGGGAATGGCGAAGGAATGTATCCAAAGCATATGGATGAGTATTATGACCTTCCAATGAATCTCGACAATGGCGGAGTTCACATTAACTCTTCAATCATTAATCACGCAGCCTATTTGACAGGCGAGCAAATTGGCAAGCACAAACTTGGACAAATTTATTACCGGGCTCTTACTGTGTATTTGACTCCGGATTCTAACTTCAGCGATGCTCGGAATGCCCTTCTCCAGTCAGCTGATGACCTGTATGGAGCTGACAGCTCCGAATATATTGCAACTCAGGCTGGACTTGATGGTGTAGGAATAACTGAATAAACAATAGGAAATTAATTGAGTCTGGCCCTCTGCGGTATTTCATGCCGCTTTATGGGTCAGGCTCTTTCTGTTTGGGTAAAATAATATATGTGGATTTTCATATTTGGCTGTGGTACGATTTACTAATTGAAGAATAGGAAGTGATTATTAGTGATTAAGATTGAGCTACCAGCACCAGATGTAGTCGTTACACGAAGCAAACAATTAGGTGAAAAGGTTGAAGCGGTCATCAGCAGTGAATATGGTTTTACGGATTACCACCGGATCCCAAGGGATAAAGGCGGAATCATCTTGTTTTTCAACGCCGATGATGAATTGATGTTTGTTGGGAAAGCGCGTAAACTCAGACCTCGCGTTAAAAAACATTTCGAGGATAATGTATCCCCCATTAAAAACCATCGACATGAAGTCAACAAGATTGCTGTGATTACCGTGGTAGATCCGATAGACAGAGAAATCTATGAAACCTATGCAATCAACGTACTTAAAGCTAAATATAATATCGATAAGGTATTTTATAAATAAGAAGAGCCTGATTTCAGGCTCTTTTATTTACTTGGCTATCTTCGTAAAGATTGTTGTTAAAATCCTAAAGCCGATTTTAACGTAATAAAAAGCCATTTTGCAGGTCGGTATTAAGTTTGCATGCTCTTTTCTCTTAAAAAGAGTCAACTTTGCTAAGAAAAATGGGTTTTAATCCTAATTTGTGTTCAATAGCAACAAAGTTTGAGAAAAGAGGATTATTACTTAAACCATCCTTTTTCCTTTGACTGAGTGATTGCTTCAATCCTGTTGGTGACTTGAAGCTTATCGAGGATCGTAGAAATATAATTTCGGACTGTGCCTGTCGTAATACTGAGTTGACCCGCGATTTCCTTCGTATTTTTCCCATCGGCGACAAGCTCAAGTACTTCCATTTCTCGATCAGTCAGCGGATTTTCTTCACTATATACATCGTCCATAAGTTCGGGTGCGTAAACGCGCCTTCCCCCCATCACGCTGCGAATCGAACTTGCAAGCTCCTCAGATGGACTATCCTTTAGCAAATATCCGCTCACACCAGCTTTCAGTGCTCGCTGAAAATATCCAGAACGTGCAAACGTCGTTAATATAATTACCTTGCATCCTTGCCCTTTCAATTCTTCCGCCGCTTCTAGTCCAGTTTTACCCGGCATTTCGATGTCCATAACGCAGATATCCGGCTTTAGCTCTTTTGCAAGCGCGACAGCTTCCTCGCCATTGCTCGCCTTGCCCACGACTTCCATATCATCCTCAAGACTCAACAGGGAGCCTAATGCCCCCAACAGCATGCGCTGATCCTCCGCAATGACAATCCGAATCATATAAGGTCCTCCCTGCCAAATTGTTTTAATACCTTTGGTATCTTGATTAATAGTATCGTGCCGTCTTCTGAAAATATATCAAGGGTGCCATTCACGAACTCGAGACGTTCTCTCATGCCATGAAGTCCACTGCCTTTATATAGGTCCTCATCTGTTATATTCCCTACCCCATTATCACTTACTACTGCAACCAGCTCCTTCTCTGTTTGCTTTATGGAGATGCTGCAGGTTGATGCTTTACTATGCTTTACTACATTCGTGACTGCTTCCTTTAAACACATGCTTAGGATATTCTCTGACAGCAAGGACACATTGTTGAGATTGAATTCCTCTTCATCCCCGATAAACTTGATCTCAGCAGCCTTTAACATTTGGCTGACATGTACCAATTCGTCGCGGAGCCGGATCCCCCTCATTTCGGCAACCATTTTTCTCACTTCATTAAGTGCGGTCCTCGCCGTTTGCTGGACATCCTTCAATTCTTCTTTTGCAAGTTCTGGATCTTTATTGATTAATTTCCGTGCTAAGTCACTTTTGAGTCCTATCAGGGAAAGTTTTTGACCGAGAGTATCATGTAAATCACGGGCAATCCTCTGTCGCTCCTCTATTTTAACCAGATCTGAAATCCGTTTGTTCGCATCCTCAAGTTTCTCTTCCAGTTCTCCTCTTTCATTTCTGTTATGGATACTAAACGGAAGTAGTATGACACCGATCCAAACAATCACAATGATTGGCAGCTGTCTGATGAAAAAGTCTTCCTTAAGGACAATTTCAAAGTTAATGACGATCGATGTCCCT
Organism: Mesobacillus selenatarsenatis SF-1; assembly: GCF_000813125.1. Taxonomy (GTDB): domain Bacteria; phylum Bacillota; class Bacilli; order Bacillales; family Cytobacillaceae; genus Mesobacillus; species Mesobacillus selenatarsenatis. Next base: position 63,731 of record NZ_BASE01000035.1, on the reverse strand, counting down.
ATAAGATGGATGAAATATAGTACAAGGAATGGGAGCCGGTCTTTGATATTTCCAATAAAATATGCGATAAAAAACGCGAAATATATGTAACTGAAAAGACTTGCCGATGCTATTGAAATTCCGATTAATATACAAGTCCATAGATATACTGTCCACCCTTTTGAGACAAAGGCCACCCAGTATACGAGAAAGAACAATAGGGTCAGGATGATGCCGACCACTTTGCCGATTGTTGTTGGCAACTGCCATATGAAGTAAAAAGGCAATATACCAAGGATCGTCCATATGTATGGTGAAATGCCGGTACTTCTAAGCGAATTAAAAAACTTTTTAATCATATCAGAACCTCTGCTTTTATACATTTATACGTTTATTTTAACACAAGAAAAATTTGTCAGCTTACAAAAAATTACTCCCCTTATATCAGGATGGATAGGATCCTGATGCAAGGGGAGTTGGGTTTATAGTTCGGGCTTCGTCTGAGTCGTCAATTTACTGTTTCGCTCATATGCTTTCATTTCCTTGAAGCTGATAAACTGCTTATTCCGTTCATCCCATAAACGGAATTTCAGGGATGTCAAGCTTGTAGAAAGTGTTATTGTCGGTACATTCTGCAACGGCTTCGTATTCTTGTGTACCTCTTCAAGCTTATAGTTTGGAACCCTAGGGCTTAAATGGTGTACATGGTGGTAGCCTATGTTGCCAGTAATCCATTGGAGCACTTTAGGCAGCTGATAATAAGAGCTTCCTTCTACCGCAGCTCTCACGTATTCCCAATCCTTATCAGCTTCGAAATATGAATCTTCAAATGTATGCTGTACATAGAATAGCCAGATGCCCAACATCCCAGCAATGAAAAAGATTGGTCCCTCTACCATCACGAAAGCTTTCCAGCCAATTGCCCATATAAGCAGGGCAGAAATCCCTAAAATCAATACATTAGTAAGATAGGTATTCATTCGTTCATTAAGTCTTGCACCTTTTCGATTGAAACGGTTGGTAATCAATACGAGATAAATAGGTCCCAATACAAACATGACAAAAGGATTGCGGTACATCCTGTAAGCAAGCTTCTGCAAAAATGGTGCAGCCATATATTCATCAACTGTCATAACCCAAATGTCTCCCGTGCCACGTTTGTCCAAATTACTGCTCGTTGCATGGTGTACGGAATGTTCATGCCCCCACTGGCTATATGGGAATAGCGTCAATACTCCAGTCAATGTGCCAACTATTTTGTTGGCTTTACGATTTTTAAAAAAGGAATGGTGTGTGCAGTCATGAAAAATAATGAAAATCCTAATCATAAATCCAGCAGCAAGAACAGCAAATGCCAGTGTCAGCAAGTAGGAAATTGCAAGGCTCTGGTAAGCCAAGAACCAAAATGCCAAAAATGGCACAATCGTATTCAGCATTTGAATGATACTATCTTTAATGTTAGAACTTTCATAAGGGGCGACCTGTTTTCTAAGTTCTTTTGCGTTGTGAGTTGTCATCTTGATATAAATTCCCCTTTCGGATATGTTAGTTAACCAAATTATAAATAAGGGAAATGATTCTGTGCAGTAGCAGGTGTCATGCATGACATATGACAAATGTCATGTTTCGATCAAACCCTTCCTCAAAACCCTGATTTATCAATGTATTTTTCATTAAGACCAGGTGATAATATTTGTTGATATTTTTTATACAACGCTAAATAGTGAAAACTTTTCTAAATATCCATAACCTCCTTCAACTAATAAAGCTTATTTTTCATCTGAAAAATTACCCGACTTATCCAATATCAAACGCAAAAATTCGTTTTTCACTAAAAATTTTTGCTATTTGCCACAAAATCTTTTGTCTTTTTTATTCTTATTGAATATTCCTCCAACCACTCGAAATATTTGCCCTCATTACAAGATCTTTCTAAGATCTCCTGTACTGTGGGAGGATAGGGATTACTCCTTATATGAATAGCCAGTTTATTTAACACCTTGCTGTAATCCAGTGACTCACATTTGGCCATCCACATAAGAATCGTTTCACTCTTTAATGTTACAAGTGGATAACAATTTTCAATGAGGTTGAGGACCTTTAACGCTTCTATCTTCGTCATATGCATGCTCCTTTTCAGGGAAAATCCACAGTATTAGATTTTTTCCATGAATGCTAGAAAGATACATTGTTCATGTTCAAAATAATTTTTTAACTGTAATATAGTAAAAAAGACAGTTAAGAAGGTGAACTATTTGAAAACAGCCATTGTAACAGGCTCCTCTAGCGGATTTGGTGAACTAATCGCCATCGAATTGGCTAAATCAGGTTACCAGGTGATCGCAACAATGCGAGACCTCAATAAGAAAGAACACTTGCTAAAACTAGCATCCGCTGAAAATGTGTCAGATAAGATAACTGTTTTCCCACTGGATGTTACGATGCAAGAATCAATCGAGAAGTTCAAAGTGTTTGTGAAATCCCTTGTTTCTGTAAATGTGCTCGTCAACAATGCGGGATACGCTCAGGGTGGATTTTCTGAAGAACTTACAGTGGATGAATATCGAAGTCAATTTGAAACGAACTTCTTTGGGGTCATTGCCGTCACACAGGCTGTCCTTCCTGTCATGCGTAAGCAAGGAGAGGGTAAAATCATTAATATGAGCAGCATCAGCGGCAGATTTGGATTCCCTGGATTGTCAGCCTACGCTGCTTCGAAACATGCGCTTGAAGGATACAGTGAAAGCTTAAGGCTGGAGCTAAAACCCTTTGGAATTGATATAATTCTTATCGAACCGGGTTCTTACAAAACAAATATTTGGCAAAGTATTGAAAATATACCTTTGCTCAATGGCTCGCCATATGAGTTGCTGAAGGTTTCAATAATGAAAACATTAACAGCCGGGCAAGACTCCTATGGAGATCCAGTGGAGGTTGCCAGACTTGCAGCGACGATTGCTTCAAATGAAAACACACCAAACCTAAGATACCCTATTGGAAAAGGGGTCAAGACCATGATTCAGTTAAAGAACTATCTCCCTTGGAAAACAATCGAAAGAATCGTATTGAAAAAAATAAAGTTATAATGGGCCCAGCGGCTAAATTCATATTTTGAATGGATGAGCTCTGCATAAGGAGGTGCTTAGCAATTATAAGTACCCTTATGAGGATCCTACATACGAATTAATCTTAATTGTACCCTTATGGACCAAGAACGCTGCATAAGGGTACGATCCTCGAAGCCCCCACACAAATACAAATTTTTCTCTCCCCACTGCGCTCTTTTCTTTTGAAAAGAGTTTTTTATTTTGCTGTTTTCATTCCGATACTGGAGAGATTGTGTAACCTAATTATTTTGCTAAAATAACCTCTCTAAAAAAGGTTTTTTTCACCACAAGAGAGAAATTTAATAGGTCTGGAAGGAGAATAGTCATGATTAATGGATTATGGATACTTAAAAATGTATTTACGAAAGCACTTTACATCCTGGCCTTGATAGGAACTTTCTTGCTTGGAATAAGCTTTCTGCTTTCTTTCACTGCTATATTTAATTTTGATAGAAAGCCCGGTGAACATTTAGCGATATCTTTTGATGGAGTTCAGCTGCGATTGCAAACAATCTTCACTCAATTAATGGATTTCAGTTTTAAAGATGTCTTTGATTATGTCAAAAACCCAAATGTTTTGGATGGTTTTATGAATTCCTATAAGGTGCTTGGCATTTCACTAGTTGCGATCATTATGCTGGGATGCATGATCGGATTCCTCGTGATCTTATTACCTATTAAGTTAAGGAGAAGATTCCATCAATTTCTGGATTATTTTGAAGGGCTTCCTGATCTTTTGTTCATTTTCATCATTAATATGCTGAACATCTACCTGTTGAAGGAATTCAACTTTAAAGTTTTTTCGATGTATGGATTTGGATCTTCACAGCCTGTCGCTTTTCCTGTCATCGTTACTTCTTTTTTGCCTGCAGTCCTTTTTGGTTTATATCTAATCAAATGTATGGAGGAGGAAGAACAGGCCCATTACGTCCAGTTAGGATATTCTAAAGGCTTATCCAGACCTTATTTATATTCTGTTTACATGCTGCGGAATATCCTGCCTGTTTTATCTCTTAAATTCCGGGTCATCCTTTATATGATGCTCTCCAATTTAATCCTGATTGAACATATGTATCATTACAATATTACTCTTACAAACCAAATCATTGAACAGGTCTTTAGAGGACAACATGTATTGCCGCTAATCTATGGGATTGGAATTTTAATTTTCCCGGTAATCTTGCTAGAGTACCTTATCAAATTAATAGTGAAAGAGACTGTGATCAGGAAAAGAGGAGAATTCCAGTTATGAAATTACCAACATATCGTAAAACGAAAATCAGCCTGGCTGTCTTGCTGGCCTTATTGATTGCCAGTATTCTATATGATTATATCGGTCCTGGGGATTATCGTTCGATGCTTGACCAGCTATATGATGAAAACGGAGACGTCCTGGAAAATCCGCCTTACCCTCCCAGTAAAGACTATATTTTGGGTACTGACCGTGATGGCAGGGATAATTTGCTTCTAATTTTGGATGGACTTAAATATACCATTGCAGCCGTATTTATTGTTTCTCTAGCAAGAGTAGCCGTTGGCGCTATGTTGGGAATAATCACTGAAACCTGGGCACCTGCCATTAAAGCATTTGTTAAGGCATTTTTCCTACCTTTTCATTATGTCCCTTTACTACTGGTCGCTGTCATATTGATGGATGCTGTCATATTTCCTTTTAACGAGATACCCGTTATCGTCAAAATCGAATACCAGTTAATTGTTTTATTCCTTCTTGGGTTTCCAGCTGTATTTTTCTTCACAACAGATTTAGTTAAGGAGATCAGCACGAAACCGTATGTGACAAGTTCAGCTTTGTTAGGAGGAAGTAAATTTCATATTTTAAGAGTGCAGATCTTGCCACACCTTAAACCTCATTTGATCCTGCTGTTTGTCCAGCAGGTATTACAAACCCTGCAAATATTGATGGGATTGGCCATATTTAGGCTTTTTCTCGGTGGACGTCATGAAGAAAAGATTTATAATACGTCTTATCCAAAGTCCATCACCAATGAACTTGCAGGACTCACAGGACAAAACTTCTGGACACTTAAAAATGCTCCATGGGTCGCCTTCAGTTCGTTGGGACTGCTGCTAGTTATTTTCATCCTTGTTATTGTAATCAAGAATGAAATAATCGCTAATATGGACAGACAAACTGAACAATCAGGCCTGTCCTTCCCCAAAACAAAACAACAAGATATCAAAGAAGACGGTGATAATATTACTTCGGCAAAATTCATTCCAATCAAACAAAAGGTGCTCGATCAATAGATCGCGCACCTTTTTATCCTAGTTTGTCATCGCTTTATTATTGAAAATGTTACTAATAGGGTTAAGCAGCATTGCGCCAATTCCCTGGATGATGGTTTTAACGATAACCTGGCCTAAAATCGCTGCCGGAACAGCTTCCCACGGAAGGAAGTTTGCTCCAAGCGGACTCAATCCAATCACAACAAATATTACTGAATCAAGCAGGCCCCCGACCAAACCACTGTAGAATATTCTCCAGCTCATTGGAAGCTTAAGTCTTGTGTAAATTTCAGTATCTGTCGTTTCAGCAACAGCGAAGCTCATCGCCGAAGCAAAGACGATCCACATTGTATCTCCAAGAATAAAAGAAACGATTGCTGACAGAATGAGTGCCAAACCGATAAACATATAAGTCTTCACACGACCGTACTTATTCTGCACAAGGTCACGGAAAATGAATGTGGCCCCTATCAGCAATGTCCCCATCGGCACAATGAACATTCCAAATTGAAGCGGTGCAAGAGCCGCTGTAATCACATTGGCAGTAACAATTGAAATTAGGTATAAAAAGATTCTCATCATCTTACCTCCTGTTAGTCTAAACCCCTCTTTTATTTCCCCAAACATAGACATGAAGCTGCGGAAGAACTCTAACATTGTTCATTTCCACGTCACACATAACCTTATTAATCAGCCATTCATATTTATCTACCAACGATGACATGAGGTTCATCTGGTCTTCTGTTTCAATGTCGTCATTTCCAACCTGTAAAAAGAACGGTAATTCGGGATAGCGCTGATGAAACAATTTGGCATATTCATAATCAACCTCATCAAAAACGACTATTTTAAGGCTGGCGTTTTTTAAAGAAGCATTCTCTTTCAGACCATATACAATTTGGTCCAAAACTTCGAAATTTGTTTTCATTCCAGAACTAGGCGGTTTCGGGGACAGGGTCAGTGCATCAATTTTCAAGAACCAGTCCTGCCATTTGCTGCCCTGAGTCTCCAGGCATATGTTAATATGGTTTTCCTTTAGTAATTCAACCAGTCCAGATAGATTTTTCAGGAGAGCTGGGTTTCCACCGGATATGGTGACATATGAAAAACCATCCCCTCCTAATGCTCTCATTTCGCTCCAGATCTCCTCAGCATCCATTTGACGGATTAAGTCTTTTCCAGAACCATCCCAAGTATAGGATGAATCACACCAGTCACAGGAATAGTCACATCCTGCCGTTCGAACAAACATTGTCTTTTGTCCGATGACCATTCCTTCTCCCTGAATTGTCGGTCCGAAAATTTCCATCACGGGAATCTTACTCAATCTCCATCCACTCCCGTCTTACTTCAGCATAGCTTGTAGGAGTTTCGTAGAGTTTAACAAACTCGACCTTTGCACCGTCGTATAAATGCTGTCTATTGGCCAGGGCTTCAGCCATTTTTTCATAAATCCAGACAACCATATTTTCAGCAGTTGTATTCATGGGCGGCAATGTTTCATTCAAATATCTGTGATCAAGATATATTTCAATATCTGATTTCCAAATACTCTTTATGTCCCCAAAATCTATCACTAATCCTTGGGCATCGACAAAACCACTCAGACCAAAAATAACTTTATAGGTATGGCCGTGGAGGTTTTTGCATTTCCCCTCATATTCATGAAGGTGATGTGCGGCATCAAAGGTGAATTCCTTACTGACAAGCACACGATTGGAATGATATTTTAGTTGCTCTCTCTTAATATCTTTATCTATTTTCTGAAGCTGATCGACGATCCTGAAATCGTACATCAAGAAACATCTCCTTCCAGGAATTTGTCCAGTCCTTTTTTCCGTAACTTGCAGGCAGGGCAAACCCCACAGCCATCTGCTATGATTCCGTTATAGCAAGTCAATGTCCTTGACCGGACAAATTCAAAAGCGTCGAGGTCATCAGCCATCTTCCAGGTTTGTGCCTTATTCAGCCACATTAGGGGTGTATGGATGACAAAGTTCTGGTCCATTGACAGGTTAAGAGTTACATTCAATGATTTTATGAACACGTCCCGGCAATCTGGATATCCGCTGAAGTCGGTTTCGCATACACCTGTTACGATGTGCTTTGCTCTTACTTGACTAGCAAGCACTCCAGCAAAGGATAAAAACAATAGATTTCTTCCCGGCACAAAGGTTGAAGGCAGCTCTCCGCCTTCTCCATCCTCCACATCGATATCATTTCGTGTGAGTGCGTTAGGAGCGAGTTGGTTAAGCAGACTCATATCGAGAACATGGTGTTTGATTCCAAGCTCGCTGGCGATTTCTTCTGCGCAATGTATTTCCGTCCGATGCCGCTGGTTGTAATCGAAAGTGACTGCTTCAACTTCTCCAAATTCCTTTATGGCCCAAAACAAGCAAGTTGTACTATCCTGTCCGCCGCTGAACACGACAACAGCTTTTTCGTTTTTCATTTGTAATACTCCTTTACAACAGAAAAAACAGCACCACTAAGACAGCAGTACTGTTTTCCCTTAGTTTTTTTGAGAGGGTAGCTAGAACCTCTTCCGTCAGAACGGAATATGTAATTTTGACTTTTTTATTTTATCATACATTTTATAAAAGGAAAGCTTATTTTATGCCATCACTTTTAAGATTTTACTAGGTCCTGATGCCTGAACCTGAGAGCTGACCATTTTTCGTCCAAGGAGATTGCTGACGGCCCTATAGTCAGATAGTTCCTGAACCAGACTAAATAATGTGTCGCTTTTTCAGTATTTGGAAATAGCCAAACCAATATAATTACTCCTTATTATAGAATACTTGGCATGTTGAAGTTACCAACAGGGCATCTTGCTCTTTCGAAAATCTTTTCCGGGAATAAAATAAATACAGGCACCTATTTCACGAAACTAAAAAGGAGGATACAAATGGATATTGGGGCTTATTTTTCAAAAAGCCGAGATTATTTCGAACAGAAATCCCAAGAATTCCATGACTGCGACCATCCGCATTGCCAGGATGCTGAGTCAGCCTTTTCTTTTGGCTCACAAACAGATTGTCCAAACTTAGATGAGCTGGAATCAAGTACGCATCATGGATATTGCCATAGCTATAAAGATGATTGTGTCCCGGTTATTTTCGACCGTCGCTATAATTTCGCTGATCGAGAGTTATGCAGCAGGCATTTCAGCGTCCGCTTAGGTGGTTTGCGGCACAAAATGGCAGCAGTATTGCGAGGTTATATTGGATGTAAGGTTATTATTGGGTCAGAATGTGATGACAAGGTAAAAAAAGTCAATGGTCGTATTTCCTTTGTCGGAACAGATTTTGTCGAGCTTTTCATTCACGAAAACAACAAGGGCAACCAAAATCTCTCAAAAAAGAAATATAGAATGATTCCGTTTGATACAATCAATTGGTTTGAAATGGATGAAGGAAACAACGCCTGAGCAAATGCTCAGGCGCTTCTATTGTGAGTCAAGCTTTTTTCAGGTAGCAGAACGACGTAAAAGGTATTTCTTTAATTTGCCCATTCTCACTGACTAGATTAACGTTTCCGTTTTCCAGCCCTGCCAATAAACCTATTACCTTTTCAGAATTTGTATAAATTATTACTTTTTCATCTGTAAATGTTTTAAGGTACATTGATAACTTAATCCTGAAAAAGATCTGGATCAGCTCAGGGTCATGAGCTACTGTTTCTCCAAAATTAAAGGTCAGATCCCTCCGGAAACATGGATCGATATCTAGTAAAGGAGCATGGGATCTAGGTGGGTGATACGGCTTTTTAGATAAAACTAGACAGATCTTATTGAAAGGTATAATGAATGTCTTTCTATTTTTCTGGAGTTGGACAAAATCACTGCCCACTAATTGTACATATCCTTTCAGGAAATTTTTGCCCAACTTCTTCTTCTTATACCTATGCTTGCGCTTCTTCTTGGCAAGCCGTTTCTTTTTGTAACACTTTTTCCTCTCTGTCTTCTTGTTTATTACTTCCTCAATCGGATCTGCTGGACTCGCTTCTGTATTGCTCTCTTCATGATCTGAACAGTTTATTTTAATCTTCACCATTTGCCCTGCCAGGCCGTCAAATAAAATCCTCCGTCCAAGTTCAGACTGCTCATTTGATAGACCGAGATCCAAGAGCATGCGATTGGCCCCATCAATTTTCTCTTCAAGTTCGTACAACTGACCTTCAGGCATACAAGATGTCGGCGAAGGTATTTTTAGAGTTTCGATTCTTTCAGGACAATCATCAGGGAAACAGAAATCATCATCTGGGCTGTTTGCTGAGGAGGAACTGCTTTCCATCAACTCATGGCTTGAAGACTCCTCAACTGGGATTTCAATTTTATGCCTCTTTTTCATCGTCCCACTCCCCTTTAACTTCCTCAAGTCGTGGCAGATTTTGCTTCGTATCCTTATGAACACGGAAGATTCCCCACATACCCAACTCTATGTCCCAGCGGATATTGCCGGACCGGTACAAGTAATCACCAGGGAAATTAAAAACTCCTCCTGCGCCACCAATCAAGCGCAAGTCATCAGTATGGCCAGTAACCATATGACCTATAAATGACTGAATACGAGAATCAAGATCTTTACTGTCGAATTTCCAATAATGTCCGTGAAGGTGGAAAGTGTGAGATCTTCGCCTTTCTGCTGGAGTGGTAATCCGTATAACCACTGCCTCGCCCGGATACGCTTCGAATAAAGGTGTCGCAGGATCGCCGAAAATTTCTGATGAAAACAGCTCGTGTATTAACGGGTGTTCCTTGTAACGATTGATCAATCTCTCACTCCGGTAGTTAAACCCCCTTGAACCATAATCATACGTATCGACTTCTTCTAGCACCTCTGTATCTGGTATAACCCCATCCATCGGGTCAATGATTACCTTTCCAGCTTTGTCCTCCAGTCTTACACCATCGTGCATTATGAGGACGAATTCTCTTGTAGCAGGCAGCAAGGGGTGACGAAGGACCACATTTTCGCCTGTATTTACTTTTTCCAGGCTGTGAGGGTCCAGGTATGTTGTAAACCTGGATTCGGCAATAAAAGCACCAAATGTTCCGTACGAACGGTGATTTCGCAAATCGGCCATGTCCCACATCGAACACATTCCAAACTGGCCATCAACAAGCCATCTATAAGTGATTGTCTCACCGGGGCCGATAGTCTGATCCGGATTGAAACCAACTGTATCTCCACTGGATGTCTTTACATCATAATCCAGCAAGCTAGTATGGAGTGATATCCTTAGTGAAGGAGGATAAAAAGATTGTTCTTTTACCTGCGGATAGGGATGGATTCCATCTTGAAATGGAAAGAGCTCTTTCTTCAGCTCACTTGTCAGGGTTACCTCTACAAGGTCACCGACATTTGCCCTTAGGATTAGTGGCACCGGATTCTTTTGGCCTGAGAGAATGCCTTCTACATCCTCTTTTAGAGCGAAAATAATTCCATATGGGTCATGATCTCCATATGTGTTATATTGGATTGGTGTCTGGAAGGCGACTAACTCAAACTTCTTGACAGGTGAGCCATGGTAAGCTCCGGGCGGTAGACTGGCAAGAGGATTTGCTTTTTCAGGCGGTTTGCCTGTAGGCTTTGGAGTTTCAATGGATTCTTGCTGCAGAGCTTCTCGGTCAGCCAATACGATTAAATCATCCATTTTTGAGCTATACGCCCGGATTAACCCCCATGTCCCAAGCCAAACATCTTCCTCATCCTCAAAGGCCCACAGATAATCACCGGAGGCAGGTATCTCAGTCTCGAAAGTAAACGACTCAGAAATCCCGATATGCTGCTGCGCTTTCATGGATGAACCAAGATCTGGACGTTCTTCTTTCCACCTTAAACCATGGATATTGAAACTGTGGGATTCCTCATGTGCTCCCTGCAATAGCCTGATCCTGATCGGATCTCCTTCATAGGCTTTTAGTATTGGTGTAACCGGATCACCATGTACATAGGAACTGAAGGAATAGGCGGGGTCACAATCCTCATCAAGCCTGAACTTTAAAGGTTCACATTTATAATTGACACCAAACACGCCTGGGTCATCCTCCGAACCAGGATACCTTGGCGGCTGAATTGGCCGGCCATTTTTATCGAATAAAAGGGCAAAATCATGGACGAAAAGTGTCTGGTCACGATAATCCGGAATCAATGGGTGTTCGACAGAAATCTGGGTTCCGTGGTCCACCTCATCACCTGTTCTAGAATCGAGAAATCTAGAGAACCGCGGCTGAATGACGCCTGCTCCGAAAACGCCATGCTGCTGGTGCGAGTTAGCAAACAGATGATCATGGAAGAAAAACGCTTTTAATTCGGTTTCTGCATACCACTCATAGCGTATAGTCTGGCCAGGAAGAACAGCACTGTCATAATTCCATCCTACATTTCCTCCATCGCAGGCAAGGACATCAAATTTTACAAAGTGAATGTGAAAACCATTTTCATACGTCCTTGTCACCAGCTGGAATGCGTCACCATCAAGAATATGAGGCATACGATTTGTATAGTTCATCCTTATACACGTACCAGCAGGAACATGGAAGACTAGCGGCTCTGGCTCTTTTTTTCCCGAAAGGATATCATCCAGATCTTCGTCCATCACGTAAAATCTTCCCTTCGGATCATGCCAGCCCTGTTTGTTATAGACAACAGGCATCTCAATTGCAGATACATTGAATTCGACTACCACTGGGTCCTGGTCTAGACAAGGGTCAACAAAAACTGCTCCCGGACGGGGATTTGGAATCGCTGCATTCCTTTCCAATTCAGTCATTTCCCGGCCACCGACAATTCCTAGTGGCGGTCTTGGTGCTTTGTAGCCGACTTTTCCTGGTATGAAATTAGGGAATCCGGGCTTTTCAGGAGTTGGCTTTGGCGGTGCCGGACGGTCTGGCAGAGGTTTAAGAGCATCAATACGAACACCATTCGGATAACATTGGCTGCCATCCTGTAGTGTATCAAAAACCCTGTTTATACCCCACATGCCTATGCCGAAATGTGGATACAGGTGGCAATGGAGGATAGAGTCTCCAATGGCACCATGCAGGCTCCCTAGTCCATAGAGCGGCTGAATTGAATAATGAGTTTGCGGGCTAATGGATTGGGCATCTAGAATTTCTGCATTAATATTGCTGGAATCACCCAGCCATTGATGGACATGGTAGTGAAATACATGTGTTTCCTTTACGCCGCCATGGATTAGCCTGATGACTGCCGGATCCCCTACATACCCCCTTAATATCGGAGTGGCGGGATCACCAAAAACCCAGGAATCATGATGGACTTCTTCTGAATCACAATCCGGACATACAACTCCTGCCTCCATCAGTCTTTTACGGTTTGTCATAGGTTCATAGCGAAGATTCACTCCATGGAAGGATTCAGCTTCCTGGTTCGTCATTGGGTTGAAAGGTCGATTCCCCGTTAAATCCTTAATTTCCATTTCATCATTGAAGAACCAGGCATACTCCCTGAAAGATGGCAGAATGGGATGGTGTATGTCAGCATACACACCACTATTGATTGGACCCCCCGTTACAGGATCAGTCCAGCTAGAGCCCCTTTTTTGGACAAGCAGCGCCCCGAATAATCCCTGGACACTTGACCCTTGTTCGGTGCTTGAAACATTGCCCAGGTCGGTGAAGAAGTATATACCTTCCTGACTAGCATTAAGCCTGTAAACAATCTCCCCTCCTGGTTCTACCGTTGTGTCTGGGTTATAACCTGCATTAGCCCCGTCGGATGTCAGAACATTATAATCAGCCTCCTCGAAGTGCATTCCTGCTGAAAAAGGAAGCTGGTTTTCAAAAAGTATTTCAACTATATCCCCTTCGTTGGCACGAATAGCTAACGGTTGAACTAGATCAATTGGCTTGTAAGGGTTCTTACGCACGAGGTCTTTAAGCTTTGATTCATTTTCCTTCAAGACATATATTTTCCCATTAGGATTATGATCACCGAACGTATTAACTACTATTCTCGTTGAAATTCCGACAACATGATATTTTCGTAACATGTATTTCCCCCCTTCATAGGTATCTAATAGTCCTCGAGCTTTGGTATTTTAGGTGCACCCGGCCTTTCAATATAGAAAACTTCAATATTATGAATGTGAATGTACCATTCGCGGTTTTCTAATTGAGCAAAGTGAGTGGTCTCAACATCGATCATTACCGTATCGCCAATCAATTCCTTGATTATGCCAACGAACATATACGGATAGGATGGAGAAATAACAAGCGTTTTGTGGCCAATTCCATTTCTGAAGTGTTCCAAAATGGCTGAGTCATGGATTTCATTTACATCTGTCATTTTTGAGTAATCGACGGTCATAAGAAACAACGCCTCCCTTACTTGTATGTTTAAACTAACGGTATTCTCATAGAACAATCGATATCTGTTGTAAAATGGGCAATTTTTTCAAAAGGAATGGATATAGGAATTGGGAATTTATGAAACGGTGCATTCAAAATTTTAATAGTTACGGGGGTAAGTGTTAAATGGCCAGGTTCAACTTCAGCTATCTTTCCGCAAAAAATCGGCCTGAATGTTTGCCCCAATATATTTAGTTGTGATGATTCCGTAATAATCAGAATTTGCTTGCCCGTATGCTTGTAAAAAAAATCAAATAAAGGATCATTGACTTTAGCAGCATTTGAAACAGGCTGTAATGATTTTAATTGAAAGTCATGCATATTTTTCACCCTTTCTCGGAAATAAGGACCTTATCGGAATAAAGTCGTAAAAACATTCTTCCCCATTAAAAGTACCCGGTTAAAAAGGCGGGCAGAAGTGAGATGAGATAAATCATCGAAGGCAATTATTCTTTTTGAGCTAACAGAGTGTAATAAAACACTTTCTTCAGTCACCGAGACGATTTTGCCCCAGACTGTTTCTTCAGGAGTAACAGCTTTTACCCATACTCCTTTATATCTTTCAAGGTTGCCTCTAAGAGATTCTTCGAAAAATTGATGAATTAATACATCCCGTTTGGCAACTGTTTCACCAAAATTCGTAGTCAGTTTTCGTTTTAAGTCATTATCATAGATGAAATTTTGATGGGCATTTTCATAGGTCGGCATACCAGATGGAGAATTTGCTGATAATACCGTTTTGTATGGGATCCAGATCCGGTCTTTTAAATTGGTCAGTATGACAAAATCTCTTCCAATCGCATTGACCTTGCCTGAGGTTTCCTTAGTAGTACCTTGATGGTCAAAATAGACTATTACTTCTTGATTCCGTTTCATCTTAAAGAACTTCTTTAAAATCAAAGTCTTTTTAAATTCAGGAACAGCATTCGCCAGTGTGTGAAGGTTTTTTTGTTCCAGGTATTCGGCAATGATTTTATTCTCTTCTAGTGGTGTTGCACTTGGTGGAGAAGTAATTTGATTACCGACTTCATGAATAGGATCAACATGCCTGACTTCATTCCTTCTGTCCTCTAACAGAGTTTTCAAATAATCCGAATGACGCATACCTGTTCTCAACGAATTGACCCCTTTCTAAGAAAAGCGCAAGTGCCTTGGTCAGCCCCCGACAAGCGCTGGAGGGCCGACCGGTGAAGTCGTTTTTTGACTTCATTGGGCGGACCGAAAACGAAAAGCAGAGGCGACTGTCCAACTCCGACAAGCGCTGGAGAGCCTGACAGTGAAGTCGTTCTTTGACTTCATTGGCAGGACCGAAGCGACTCGAGGAGTTAGGAGCCGCAGCTGGACAAGCGTCTCGAGCTGCTCAAAGCTAACGCTTATCGCAAGATACTCGAAGCAGCAAAATCAGGGAAGAAAACTGGCTAGGCGCTGGAGCTAGACACTAATCTAAATGTAAAAAGTTAATACTTGCTTATAAATGAACGAATTTTCCCATTATCATATGAGGCAAATATCATAATCGTCAAAGTAATTGGCAATAAATTCAAACACCTCATCTTCAGTTATGAATACATTGAACAGGAGAGGTGATGTGTCATGCCGGAATGGATTGTGATTTTTTATCCAATTAATTTCTTGTCCGCATACGTCCTATATATCTTTCTATACAATCGAAGAAAACAAATCGGTTTTCATTTAGGAATGAACATAACCATGGTGGCTGCTGGAGGTTTGGCTCTAGGGACCGGGATTATTTTTATCAACTTGTATCCTTTTTACTTTTTGGAAGCGACGTTGTTTTCGGTGATCATAGGTGGCATTTCAGGAATCTTGTTTGGCAACCTCTTTGACTATCAAACTTTATTGTCTGGTTATATAACTGGGCTAATGATGGGAATCATGGCGCCTATGGTTGGGGCTGCAGCATATGAAGGGGTAATGTTCTTAATCATGATCGAGATTTTCATCCTCAGTTCTTTTTGCATAGCGGCTTCCTCGGCCTACAAAACCTGATTCAGTAATCTGGAGGGGATGTCTTATGCAGATAATATTAATCTCTATAACTTTCATCAATTTTTTAATTGGAGCCTGGCTATATTATGTACTTCGTAAATCGAGATTGCTGTTTAGTGACAGGTTTGGATATACAGCTTCCTATTTTGCCAGCAGCACACTGGGACTAGTTGCTTCACTGAATCTCATACTGCTCTTCCCTAACAGTTTCGAAATTGTTGGTGTGCTTAACATTCTACTTGGTATCACAATCGGTTTTTTATATGGCTCAATGTTGAATGCGCAATCATTGATTGCAGGGATTTATAACGGGGGCATAAGCGCGATTATGGGAACGATGGTGGGATTGGTGGTAAAAAATCCAGCTATTTGTGGTCTTCCTGGTACCATTGCTTCAGAACAGGAAATGACGATCTTCTTTGCCCTTTTCAGTCTATTTATCCAGGGAATATCTACTATATTGCTCCTATTTTCTTTCAAGGCATGAATGATTATGGGCACATTAATGATCTTAAAGTTGCCTCTATTGGAAGTGAAAATCAGTTGTAAAAGACAAAAGCAGCATCAATTCACGCTGCTTTTTTCTACTTTATAGAAAAGCCGTCAAATAATCTTCCCCCATAGGGTTCTAAGACCAGTTCGGCCATATCTACGACCATCTTTTTGTTACCTGTTTTGTAATACTGTGAAAATGCTTCTACAAATTTCCCAGTGAAAACGGGGTCATAATGATTTAACTCCCTCACTACCCATTTGGATTTGCCGACCCAACGCTTGTTTGTCCTTAACACAAATTCTTGCAGCTGTTCAGCAAGCGCCCCTGCAATGAAGAGTTCTTCCGCCTTGTTGTTCGTTCCAATGAAATCATCAAGCGTATCAGTAATGAAATATCGTTTTGATTCGATCTCTTTCTTGGTCCACTCCTCTGGTCCTAGTTTGATTATCCTTTTAGCTTCATCATTTATTTCCGGAAGAAAATCGCTTTTTTTTATAACAATTCCTTCTGCAACCATTCTCGGCAAGCTTGGTCTCGCCCTTTTTACATCACTTTCAAAGAAAAGCTTATACGAGTGTAAATTATGGACGAAAACCTCGATCGGCCAGCCATAAGCAACTAATGACTCTCTGTAAGCTGAGGGGATATCCTTGTCGAATATTACGATATCCAAATCAGATGTAACAGTTGCTTCTCCCCTGGTTACACTCCCGGCCAGCAATGCTGCATCACAGTCCGGGAAGCGCTCCTTCACAAACTTTTGCGCTGTTTCTAAAGCTGATAATCTAGTATTCATGGGCAAAGTCCTCCATTGAATTATTCATAAGGTTATTATTGGTTATAAAACAAAATTTGTCGACAATATTGCGAATGTTTTATAAGACAACTTAAGTGGTATCCTACAAAATAAAAGTAGTTGAATCAGGAGGATATACTTATGTCATTTTCATTAAATAAATTGTTTATAACTGCAGGATTGGCAGTTTTGCTCATCACTGGCTGCAACAGCGATGAGGCAGAGCAAGGTGCAAAAGAGTTAGAAGAGGAAACAAAAAATGCTGCTCAAGCGACAGAAGAAAAATCAAAAGAAGTAGTGGATAAAGTGAAAGAAGAGGCTCCGGGAATCATCCAGAACATGAAAGTTACGTATAAAGAAAGTGAACAAGAAGTTAAAGACAACACTCTCCAGGCCGGCGATCAGGCTACTGTACAAAAAGATGCCTACCTCGCACTTACACCAGAAGCATATGATGAGCTCTATCAATTAATTGAAATTAACGATGTAGAAGGTGTAGACAAGATCGTACAGGATAATAAAGTTAAAGAAATCAAGCAAGGCAGTGAAGCAGAAATTTTAGAAAGAGAGATTAGACGAACCAAGGTAAAGATGAAAGATTCCGGTGAGGAAGGATACCTGCCTACCACAATGCTTGAACCTGTTAAGTAGCAAGATCAAGACCCTGACTGATATCAGGGTCTTATTTTTTATGACTATTAATTTGCAGTAAATGTATCTGGCATTACAACAGCGATAACTTCTCCTTTAGCACACAGTGTTTCCCCGGCATAGACTTCTGTTTCAACTCGATATTTTTTTGGATGGATTTCATGTACAGTCCCTATTGCTTTTAATGCTGTTCCCTGAGGAGTCGGCTTCATAAAATCGACATGCAAGGATGCTGTTACAAATCTTGGCGGTTCTGCCCCGTCTCCTGGTTCATATCCATTTTTTCGATGAAGGTAGAGTGCAGCCGAACCGGTGCCATGGCAATCAACAAAAGAGCCAATGACGCCGCCATAGACGAAACCAGGCAGAGCCATATGTTCTTTTTTGGGATTGTAAATTGATATTGTCTTGTCCCCATCCCAGCCTGTCCGGAAATGATGTCCGTGCTCATTCATCCTCCCGCATCCATAGCACCACGAGAAATCCTCCGGGTATTCATCCTGGATGGCTTTCAACACTTTTTCTTCCATTATATTTCCCCCTTGTCAATCCGTATCTATAATACTTTCTTCGATTATTGTTTGAATTCCTTTAAAATATTTCAAATTCCTTTCTTGGTGTATACAATTGATGTATTTGTGCAACATAGTTTTGTTTAAAACGTCCAAATGATAAGATTGACGTAAATTATCTTAGGGGTGAAGGAATGAAGTACAGACGCTTAGGCAAAACAAACCTTGATATATCAGTAATTGGAATCGGAACCTGGCAGTATGGCGGTGAATGGGGAAAGGATTTCGGACAGTATGAGGTCGATGCGATCCTGAATAAAGCAAATGAAAAAGGAATCAACTTCCTCGATACAGCAGAATGTTATGGAGATCACTTATCTGAAAGTCTTATTGGAGATTACTTGAGCCGAAACAATCGCGAGGACTGGATCGTGGCAACTAAATTCGGTCATCATTTTCATGGTAATTTTGAAAGGACACGTCACTGGAGTGCAAATGATGTACTAAAGCAGCTGGATGCTTCTTTGAAAGCACTAAGCACTGATTACATAGATTTATATCAGGCTCATTCATGCACAGATGAGGAATTCAACAACGACGAACTATGGACAATGCTCGATAAACAAGTGGAAAAAGGAAAAATCCGCAACCTGGGAATCTCACTGCGTTCGAATGGAGAAAGTTACCAGACTGACCATGCTTCAGACGTGAACGCAGGTGCCATTCAGGTCGTCTACAACCGACTGGACCGTAAGCCTGAGGAGAACATCTTCCCTTCTAGCCAAAATCAAAACCTTGGGGTACTAGCACGGGTTCCGCTGGCAAGTGGATATTTAAGCGGTAAATATAAACCAGGTGCGACCTTCAGCGCTGACGATGTCCGCTCCAAACATGACAGCGAAGAAACAGCGATTCTACTCAAACAGGTGGAGGAGATCCATAAAAACGAAGTTCCCGAAGGTGTTCCAATGGCAACGTGGGCATTAGCATGGGTATTAAAACATCCGGCAGTCACTGCAGTAATTCCTGGCTGCAAGACACCAGAACAGGTGGAACTCAATGCAAAAGCAGCACAACTGGCCGAGGATAACCATCCTCAAAGTCTAAAATAATTATTTTATGCCCCGGCATGTTGCTGGGGCATTTCTGTTATACAGACTTTATAAGAAGCAGGAAGGCACCAGATGAATCTCTGCCTCACCCTTCTTCTATTTTTTCAGATCTACTTATACAAATTCAATCTATATACTAAAAACCTCTCATTTGGATTATTTTCAGGCAGGTTCATTTCATATACCAGCTCAAATGGTGTTTGCTTTTCCAAATAAAATATATAGTCTTCAGATGGATAATATAGAATCAGATCGATTTCCCTTTGATATTTTTCAAAAGAGATCATGATGTTTTTTACGACATTGGTCAGGATTTGAACTGTAAAAGGATTAAAGAAATAAAATTTGTTTTCATCAGGTGAAATTTCATATTCTTCTGCCAGAACGCGATAAAAATTAATTCTATCTGCTCGGTTTCGATAGTTCTTTAAGTAACTTTGTTTATTTTCGAGAGCTTCCATGTAGAATGTTTCATTCATTTCAACTCCGACGACATTTGTGTTGAAATGGTGGTTAAGATAAAAATTCAATCGCCCTTTTCCACACCCAAAATCGACTATATGATCATGACTCCTCAAATTGTATTCATTGAAAAATAACTCAAGAGCACTATATGGAGTGGGTTCATAGCGATGATAATGCAATGAAGTCATGAACCCTCTTTGTTCACCAGTTGTTTTGATATTCAGCAATTTATCCATTTGTTGCTCATTCATAAAATTGAACTCCATTCATTAAGGGTCCCATGAAAAATCCTAGCTAGTCTGATGTCTCATCGCTTAATATAAAACCTATTTAGAAGGGAAATCACGAGTAAAGCCTTGACTAAAGATCTTTGTTTTTCCGAACCCTTACTTCTAACATTTTTTCATAAAAGCTTTCTTCCAAATCTATATCAAAATAATTATAAAACTTCAAGAGATATGCAAGGCAATCAGCCAGTTCTTTGCCTATATCCTGTTTGATGCTTTCTTTGGCGATTAGGAACGCCTCATTTTCGTCCATCCCCTCTTGTACCTTACTTTGCGTAAAGTTAAAGGCCTTCCTCAATTCTTCCGCCACTTCTGCTACCTCCGTAGTCAGCAGTAAATAATTGTTCAAGAGTGACTCCCTGCTCTTGGCATAGTTATCAGAATTGATTTCCCAGCCCATTTCTTTTTGATAATCTTTCGTATATGCTTGTAACTCTTTCATTTCCGCACCTCTTTATGTAAAATTACACTGTTATGCTTTTGTCATACATAGGTTTATTGTAACTTAAAGGCAGATAATTCAACATATCTATTAATATGAGGAGAATAGGGGCTAAGGATGTTTTCGAAAAATATGAACAGAACTAGAGCTGTGGTAGTTGGTGGCGGTATCGCGGGCAAGCTGGCTGCACGTGTACTGTCTGAGTTTTTCAAAGAAATAATCTTAATAGAAAAAGATAAAAAAGATGATCATATCACTAATAGAAAAGGTGTTCCTCAAGGTAATCAGGGGCATGTATTGCTGAAAAGCGGAGAAGAGATTATAGAGGAGCTTTTCCCAGGGATTTTTCAGGAATTATCTCGAAATGGGGCCAAGAAAACGAACTTCGCGCGAGATCTCTTATGGTCACACCACGGTACACAAAAGATCCGATTCGATTCAAATGTGTTCATTAGCCAGCAAAGCCGACCTCTACTTGAATGGCAAATCCAGCAAAGACTGGAAAAAATACCGAATATCAATTTTCGATTCGAGTGCAAGGTGCAGAATCTTAAATTCAATAACGATGAAATGAACACCATTGTCATCGAGGATAAAAACGGAGCCGTAACGGAGCTTTTAGCGGATATAGTAATTGATGCATCGGGTGCTGCCGCGCTTCATAACCAATGGCTAAAGGACTCAGGATACAAGATTCCGACCAAAACAGAAATCAAGGTGGATGTATTTTATGCTAGCATGGTCTTTAAGAAACTTTCTCATGAATCTATTAATTGGCACAGTCTTCTCGCCTATCCCAATCCACCAGATGTCGAACGTGGCGGCATGATTTCTCCTATCGAAGGGAATCGTATGCTGGTTACCCTGATTGGCTACGGTACGAAAGAATTGCCTAAAGATATAGATAGTTTCCTGGAATATGCAGCGTCAGTTGAGCAATCTGAATTTTATGATGTAATTAAAAATGAATCACCACTCTCTGAGGATGTACAAATATACAGGTTCCCTTCCCTCCGGCGTTATCACTTTGAAAAACTAAGAAATTTCCCATCCGGTTTGTTGATAATTGGCGATGCTTTCTGCCGGGTTGACCCTGTTTTTGCACAGGGAATGAGCCTCGCTGCTATGGAAGCCAAGGCTTTAAGAGAACTATTAATGCAGGGGTTAAACAAGAAACAACTAACAAAAAACTATCATAAAAAAGTTAGCAGGATTCTCGATATTCCCTGGTTGATCGCTTTAACAGAAGACTTTCGATTCCGAACAACGAGCGGAAGAAAACCAATAGGTCTTCCAATTTTGCAATGGTATGTAAAAAGTGTCGTAACGGCTTGTTCTCATAACGAACATGTTTACAGCCGTTTCATTCAGGTGCTACATCTAAAATCGCATCCAATCAGTCTTGCCCATCCCGGTATTCTTGCTAAGGTATTTAAAACCACTAAATAACCCCAAAAGAACCCTCGATTTTCCGAATCGGGGGTTTTTCATTTCTCCTATATTTGAAGTCAGTCATAACCATTTACATTCCAACATTATGAATACGTTCTCAAATATTTATTGATGTACTTGATTACGCTTTTTAAAGGCTTCGTGGGCACTGTACAGCGTAATGTCTCTAATAGGCTGAAGATAGCAATAAATTTTCTAGTACTCTATAGAAGAATTTCCCAACTGATATTTGGCCCTTTATGCCAAAAAGTGTGTTAGGCTTGAGAGAATGATAAATATCTAGGGTTATTCGACTTTTCTTAGTCACCCCCCCTTTGGGAAGGAGAGCTAGAAATGAATGAAATCAGTGTTTTCCTAGATGACTACCGCCAAGCGCCAGAAGGTTATGTATTGGCAGAAACTATAGATGAATGTCTCATTCTCTTGAAAAACTATGAAATTGACCACCTTTCGTTAGACCATGACCTTGCAAGCTATACCAGGAATGGGTTGATGCTTGTACAAATAATGGTCGAGAAACAGCTATTCGCCAATCGAATCACGATACACTCTGCGAATTCAACAGGCGGTAAAGCTATGTATAATTGCTTTAAGCAAGCTCAGAATGATTATCTTATGCCTCGATCCATAAATATTTATTTACGTCCCATGCCCCTAAATCCCTTTATTTCTCCAATGCTGTCTATTTATAAAAGATAGTCAGATGACACCCTTCTTTTCTTTTAAGCAGCTTTCAATTCTATTAGAGCAACGAAAAAATGGGCAGAAACTCTGACCCATTTTTCTCTATTTATCGAGCGCCTTTTGTACTGCTCCATGAGCATGTATTTCCGTGGTGTCAAACAGGGGAACCGGTGCATCTGCCTGCTTTATTAACAGACCGATTTCTGTACAGCCCAAAATGATGCCTTCTGCACCTTCCGCAGCGAGATCTACAATAATCCTCTTAAAATATTCCCTTGAGGACTGCCGGATATTTCCGAGACATAATTCATTAAAGATTGTTTTATTAATCAAGTCTCTATCATTTTCGTTTGGTATTAACACATCAATATTTTGTAATTGTATTCTTAATTTATAAAAATCCTGCTCCATTGTATACTTGGTGCCAAGCAAACCGATTTTTTTGATTCCTAGCCTCTTGATTTGCGCTGCTGTCTCTTCTGCTATATGAAGAATTTGCAGGCTTGTCTTCTGAGATATTTGGTCAATTACTTTATGCATCGTATTAGTGCAAATCACAATAAAGTCAGCCCCTGCCTTTTCCAGTGAATAAGCCGCTTCACCTAATATCTGCCCCGCTTCGTCCCATCTTCCCTCTGATTGGCATTTTTCGATTTCATCAAAATCAACACTGAATAAAATCACTTTTGCAGAATGCAGACCTCCAAGCTGCCGTTTTACTTCCTCATTGATCAACCTGTAATATTCAGCCGAGGATTCCCAGCTCATACCGCCGATCATTCCAATCGTTTTCAATTTAACCTCTCCTTTGATTATATTTTTTCCTATTGCTAAAAATCCCATGAACATATCGATAAGCCTTTTTAAATGATAAAAACCTCTATACAAGTAGATTGTATTAATAAAAAAACTGTAAACAAGCTCGATTTTCAAGAGGTTGTTTACAGTCTGGAAGCAATATTACCATAATATATTTTTCCTACTGATGATTAAAATTAAAATCTGTTTGTATACCAATCTCGGGCGGCCTCAACCTCACTTAGTGTCAATTGATGTCCGCTGTTCTCCCAATGCATTTCTACACTGGCATTAGCGCTAGACAACAGTGATTTCAATTCCTCTGACTCTTGTGCGGGACAGATTGGATCATTTTTGCCAGCAGCTAAAAAAACCTCTGTATCTGACAATTCCGGAAGCTCAATCCCTCTTCTAGGCACCATTGGGTGGTGGAGGATTGCTCCTTTAAGGGCATTTTTATAATGGAAAAGCAGACTAGCAGCAATATTGGCACCATTTGAGTAACCAATCGCTACTATGTTATCGCGACTAAAACTATATTTATTCGATGCTTCATCCAAAAAATTATGCAATTCCTGTGTGCGGAAGATCAAATCTTCTTCATCAAAGACCCCCTCAGCAAGCCTCCTGAAAAAACGAGGCATCCCATTTTCCAGGATATTCCCGCGAACACTCAACACAGATGCTTCCGGGTCAATCATATTCGCCAAAGGGAGCAGATCATTTTCATTACCACCTGTCCCATGCAGCAATAATAAAATTGGTTTCGATGTATTACTTCCTTTTTTATAAATATGTTTCATATCAACTCTCCTAACATTTTTAAAAAGCTATATATCTAACTCTTTTACTTCAATTGGATCTAATGATTCTTCCAGCTCAGCACGATGTTTCTCATACTGTTGCGGAAGCATGAGCCTTTCACCCATCCTATCATGAGGTTCATCAATGGCAAAGCCTGGAGGGTCAGTGGCTATTTCGAATAGGATTTCGCCGTCCTCCCTGAAATAAATCGCATTGAAATAATTTCTGTCCTGGACCGGGGTTGCTCTAAAACCATTTGCATCTAGATGTCTTTTCCAATCAAGCTGATCACGATCGTCCACTGCTCTCCAGGCAATATGGTGGACTGTACCTATTCCCATCAAACCACGGATACCCCGAGTTGATTTCAAGTCAATGGTATTTCCAATTTCTCCTGGAGATTTAAACCTGATGAGGTCACCGTCTTCATCAATACGCTCAAAGCCCATGATATTTTCCAACAATGCAGCTGTTTGCTGTGGATTTGAAGAAAAAAGTACAGCGCCTCCAAATCCCTTGATCGCTTCCGTTTTTGAAACTCCGCCAAACTCCCAGGTATTCATTTTTCCTTCTTCTCGTTCTACAAACTCAAGTTTAAGGCCGTGTGGGTCCTCGAAGCGCAAATACTGTTCACCAAAACGGTCCGTTCTTACCCAATCAATACCCAAGGCTGAAAACCTGTTCTCCCAGAAGCGAAAAGCTCCTTCTGGTACTACATAGGTCGTGACCCCAACCTGGCCATCACCAATTCTCCCTTTATATGAACCTGACCATGGGAAAAACGTAATGATAGTGCCTGGTGTTCCGTCCTCATTTCCAAAATATAAATGATAGGTCTCAGGGTCATCAAAATTCACTGTTTTTTTCACTAAACGCAGGCCCAGTACACCTGCATAAAAATCAACATTTTCTTGTGGATTCCCTACGATTGCCGAAATATGATGGATACCAGTTGTTTGTTCTTCATCCTGTTGTGCACCTGCCTTCTGTATAATCCACTAACCCTTGTTTGAATATATCTCGAATTCAAGATAATTGTATAAATTAAAGCTGTTGATGTCAAGAATCGGATATTAAGTGGGCTTGGCAAACGATACAGATTTTACTGTTTTATCTATACTATTGAAGCAGAATAAATTTAGATACCCGTATTTCTCGTATAAAAGGGTGATTTCTATCTGCTTCAAATAGTATCAAAAGATAAAATATAGGCGCTTACCGTAACAGCAATAACAATCAGGATAGCAGCAAGCCAAAAATTGATTGCAAAAAATAATATCGTTCCCAATATCGAAATCCACATCAAGCTAAGACTTAACACCTTATTTTTTAAGGTAATTCCGTTTTTCTCTCGAAAATCCTTTATATAACCGCCTAACCATTTATTTTTGATTAGCTTTTGGTAAAGCTCGTCTGACGCCTTTACATAACAGGCTGCACCAAGCAGAATCAGCGGTGTGGTCGGCAAGAGTGGAACCACGACTCCGATCACTCCCAGGGTTATTGAAAGTGTCCCTATGGTGATTAATAAAAACTTTACAGCGATGTTCACCGTGTATCCCCCTAGAAGTTTTATATTAAGCATTTTACAAGATGCTGTCTACTCAAACTGGTTGACAGGAATTCCAGCCTCTATATAACTTCTGATAAGCTTCCAGCCAAAGTCATACGCAAATGTCTGAAATAAGAGATTACTAGTCTCCATGCTTTTCCCGTCGAGGACCAGCCTGGCAAGAATGATTGCCATTACCTCATGATCCCTTATCTTTATCCTGTCTATAACCGTTAATTCCCAACTTGCTTTATTTCCTTTGACAAAATTAAAACCTTGCTCCCACCCTCTGATTGATTCATCATACCCAAAATCAGATATTTTACCATCTGTAATTTCCCTTGCCTGGTATTCACCTGAGATCATCATCTTTAATTCTGGCAAGGAAGAATTTCTCCAAACATCTAGATATTCATCAAGAAAACGATTAAATGACTCTTCCATTTCCACACCCCTTTAACAACAATGACAAAATTATCCTATAATATCATGCAGAATTCAATAACTCCGAACAAAAAAGCTGCTCCCATAGGAACAGCTTAATTATTTTAGAATTATGGAATGTCTAGTATAGTAATGGCTATACCTGTAGAAAAATTCCACAACTGTCTCCCTTCCTTCGACGGTAAGGGTGTAAATAGTTTTAGTAGACTCCGACTTTTTATCGAAATAAATTCCATGTTTTACGGCATATTCTTCTATATACGACTCGATTTCTTTCTTCTTAATAGTATTAGGAGTTTCGGAGAGTGATAGTTGCTTTTCTTGCACAAAAGTATCAAGGTATGAAACTATATCATGTTTGCTTATACTCATATTAATGAATGATCATTCCTTCGCATCAAATTATCCAATAATTGGCAATAAAAAAAAGTCAGAAAAGGATCGATACGCGTTAATCCTTTTCTGACTTATGATCTGGTTCTATGCCCATTCATTGCTATCAGATTAGTATATTTAGTTATTCACTACAAATAACTTTAAGGTAAGTTCTTTTTCGAATAAGCAAGGTTAAGAATTTTAACCTTTACCCTATTGAGTATAGTAACATTGTGTCATAAATAAATCAATAGGAACTTCAGTCAGGCTTAAGAATAAACAAAGTATAACTTTTGTCCTTATCAAAATTCCAGTCAACGAAGTAATCAGTTACTTTTGCGTTTAGATACCTCTCATACGAACTTTGATGCTGAGTAATTACTTTCTTTTCCAGCTTTCTTTTTGCTATCATCAGCGTTTCTTGAAACCCTAATTGAATAAATTCTTTTTCCAGGCTTATTAATATGCCGTGGCGAACGATGATCAGTGTCCGTTCATTAAGCAACTTAGAGTGGGTTTCTTCAGGAGCCTTCTGAATTTCCATGCTTAATTCTATCGTTTCCTGCTCAACAAGGTTTTTATTGTCATATGAATCGAAATTATATGGCTGGTCTTTTTCAAAAATGAAAAGTAACATTCCTGATTTTTCATCGAGGTTCCAGTCATAATAGAATTCTTTAATTTTATCTTTTGTATTCAATTCTATATAGGATTTTATTTCTTCTTCGAGCGTATCCATCATTAAATCTCTAGTCTTTTGGACATAGACGCTTTGTTGATTAGTTAGGAGAGTATTCTCCATCGGGGATAAAAAATTGGTAATATAAATGGAAACGAATGGCTTCGAGATGGTACAAAACACATTACCTGGTCCACGGCCAAAATTCTCTCTTAACAACTTCCCAATATATCCACTGATTTCTTTTTCAAGCATTGCTACTTCCATAATATACCTCACTATGTAATTTACTCCTCTTTATCTCTTCCCTAATTCAGCACATGCAAAACCAGAATACCTCGTACTTAATCTTGAACTAAACTGCAGATTTATGTATAAATCAATAAAGGTTTATCGTTATATTTAATACTTGCTTCGGGCATATTATCCATAAGTAAAGGGGGACATATCTTGGAAAGCACTCATAATTCCATTAAGATGACAGCTGCAGAGATTTCATACCTTTGGACAACCTATCTATCAGATACAATGTCTATTTGTGTTTTACAATATTTCCTTCAGCAAATCGACGATTCTGACATAAAAGTACTGGTGCAGCAGGCGCTTGATTTGTCGTTTCAGCATGTGGAGGGTATTAAAGAAATATATGCTCAAGAGGGAATAGCGGTTCCTCAGGGATTTACTGATCAGGATGTAAATCTTAAAGCTGAGAGATTGTTTTCTGATATATTTTATTTAAAATACATAAAGAACATGGCTGGGGGCGGTTTATCCGGTTACAGCAGGATGCTGCCAAATATATATCGTAAAGACATCAAGAGATTTTATTCAAAGGCATTGACCTCCTCAATGGAACTGGAACAAGAAGCGACCTTACTTCTACTGGAAAAAGGGCTTGCTACCCGTCCCCCCTTCATTCCTTATCCCGATAAGGTGGAATTCATCAAAAAACAATCATTTTTCCTTGAGGGTCTGGGCCGCAGAGGAGCCTTATCTGGCAAAGAAGTAACTCACCTCCACTTTAATATTGAAACGAATCAGTTAGGAGCCGCGATTTCGACAGGTTTCAGTCAGACAGCCCAAAACAAGCAAGCACGGAATTATTTTATTAGAGGAAAGGAAATCGCGCTAAAACATATTAAGGTTTTTAGAGATTACTTAGAAAAACATTC
This sequence comes from Mesobacillus selenatarsenatis SF-1, assembly GCF_000813125.1. GTDB lineage: Bacteria > Bacillota > Bacilli > Bacillales > Cytobacillaceae > Mesobacillus > Mesobacillus selenatarsenatis. Next base: position 35,290 of record NZ_BASE01000035.1, on the reverse strand, counting down.
CCTTCCTGCGCACGCAGGAATTGAACAAGAAGTCTCTGAATCGACACAATCAGTCTTCTCTGATAAATTAATGATGTTTCATTTCAGCGTAATGATTTATGCTGGTATTGGCAATTATGGGGTTGCGATTTCCGAGAGTCAAAGAAGTGACCTTGTAATCGATTATTCGCGATTGAACGCAGAGATCCTCAAGTATTCCGAAGACGGGATCAATATTATGGTTGCAAATGAATGGCTTGAACAGCCACCATTATCAGTTGACAGACAAAATCTTTCAAAAAAATAGATGGATAAAAAAAGCACCCAGTGGGTGTTTTTTCTACATATGTATTTAATGACTTATCCGATACTATCCATTAATAAATTTCAGAATCAATATGCCATAAATAACTTTTAAGTGGCAGTGATTTTTCTGTATTAAATTGAATTCCTTCAGATTCCAGCAACAGTTTCTGTGTCATGAACATTTCTTCATCCCGGAAGCCAATTTCTCCTTTAGAATTAATCACCCTATGCCATGGAAGACCATGTTTTTCTGACATCGAATGGAGTATTCGGACAACTTGTCTTGCTGATCTTGGGCTTCCAGCCGCTTTTGCTATTTGTCCATATGTCATCACTTTCCCATATGGAATTGTCTGAATGATTCTTATAACATTATTAGTAAAACTGGTCATTATTCCACTTCCTTTACTACAAAGGCTGTTTTTGTAAAGATGGTTGTTAGAATCCTAAAGACGATTTTAACGTAATATCTACAAAACAATATATCATAAAAATCCCTGGCCTAAGGCCAGGGATTTTTATCACTTAAAAGAATAAGATTTAAATTTTTTAATGATTGCCCAGCACATTAGTCCTATCAACCAGTAAATCGGAAATGAATAAATATGTTTCCAGGTAATTTCTTTATAAATCTCCAGGTAGACCATGAACGGTTCTGCAACAAAAGCCAAGAAAAGGGATAACACACCTGTAGCGATTAAAAACTTTTTAAATGACATACTGAATTTTTGATACACCAACATAAAAGGGATTATCACGACTCCCACATCATATGGATATAGCTGCGGATTTAAATATGGTGTGAGTCTGACTGGATATGTCCATACCATAGCGTTGCTGCCGATTGAATCCAGGAAGATGGCTGTTACACCATAGAATAAACCAAATGCTGTATTTTCGATTAGCTTTGTTTTATCAACCCGTACCCACCAGACAATGGCTGGGACGATGGAAAGAACCAAGAGAAACCACCATTTATAGGTAAGAAAGTTATTTTCATACCAATATGTCCTTAATACCTTATGATATTTCGCCTCAGCATCTAATAGTTCCTGTAGTGAGATGGAGGTTAAAATCATCATATAATCATTCAATTGGGATCCAATTGCACCAACCGTTGAAAAAAGCATAAAATCACACCCTTTGTATATAGAGTGTGATTTTTGCTGCTAAATATGTAAATTCAGCTAATTTTGATGTTTGATTTCTTTATATATCTCGATAAGCCGATCCGGCTTTGCATCCGTACAGAAGGAATACACTCCTCTTGTTGTATGCAGATAAAGAAAGCCTGTTCTTCCTGACATTTCCTTAAATGTAATATCTAATATGTCACGCAATTGAAAAATGTCAGAAGCTGTGGTAATCCTGTCATGATACATTCTGATGAATTGCTCGTTTTCTTCATAAACTTGTTCATTATCTTCTATCCTGCGATCAACTTTCCAGTAACTATGCGAACAAAGCATTCACAGCTCCCTCCCTTCTGATCAATTTCGCACCTTTTTTATTTTACTCATGTTGTTTAACAATAACTAATATATTTAACAATAATAACAGGACTTCATAAAGAGGAGGAATTTTTTGAAATGCATCGGTGAACTTTTGGATCAGGAGAAGTACCGGGTCAATGGAAAAATTGCCATCATCGAAAATAAGGAGGCCGTATTAAAGGTTTTTGGGCTTAGGAATGGAAAATGGCTTGATTTATGGGATATCGATTCCCGGATTCTGACCCTGTTTTATAAATCTTATGAAGCTGAATTCGATTGGTTCATCGTTGTATATGACTACCCATCTTTCTGCGCCGACAAAGATATAAAAGAAGCGATTATATGGCATGAACTTGGTCATATTGAATACCCGGTGGTAGAACAACAATTGAGTATTGAAAGTGAAATTCAATGTGACGGGCTTGCTATCAAAAACGGGCACCAGGAAGGCATTCGGAAAATACTGAATCTTACTATGAAAATGGCTAAAACACTTAACCATGAAATTTTAACTCATGTTACTTTCGAAAGGCAAATGAAACTGCCTGTCTAAAAATGACCTTCCGATTCCTGTTAAGCATATCGTCAAAAAAACTTTTGCTACGGCTTTAATCAAAGAGACCCGCCAAACGGCGGGTCTTTTTGATCAACCAGTATTCCTTAATCCTGCAGCAACGCCGCTGATAGTTAATAAGACTTGAGTCAATAATTCATCATCTGGATCTTCATCCTTGCGAAGCTCCTTAATCAATTCCACTTGAATAAAATTAAGTGGATCAACATATGGATTTCGTCTATGGACAGAATCTTTGATATTTGGTGTATGGTCAAGAAGTTCTTCATCCTCTGTAATTTGCAGAAGGATCTTTTTGGTTCGATCATACTCCTCTAAAATGTTGCCAAAGATACGGTCAGCAATTGCTTTATCTTCCACCAGTGAAGTGTATTCCTGCGCTGTGGTGATATCCGCTTTCATCAGCGCCATTTGCAGATTATCAACAGTACTACGGAAGAATGGCCATTCTTCATACATTTCCTGTAAGACCTTTAAATTATCGGGACTTGCCTGTGCAAAGCTCTGCAAGCCAGTTCCAGCCGCATACCATGCAGGGAAGAGCTGCCTGCTTTGTGTCCAGGCGAACACCCATGGTATTGCACGAAGATTTTCGAATTCGGCACTGTTCTTACGGCTCATCGGACGTGAACCGATATTCAGTTCAGCTAGTTCTTTCAACGGTGTAGCTTGGTTGAAATATGTGATAAAATCTGGATCTTCAAACACAAGCGACTGATATTTCCTTAAGGAAACAGCAGAAATTTGCTCGATGGCATCAACCCATCTTTGGTCACGCAAATGACCCTGCTCAGATTCCTTCAATACATTCGCTGCCGCCTTCATCATCGTAGATGTTGCCTGTTCAAGGCTTCTATAAGCAATATCTTTCAACAGGTAACGAGATGACAAAACTTCACCTTGCTCAGTAATTTTGACTCCTTGACCAAGGGTCTCGACAGGCTGGGAAAGCAGGCTCTTGTTCAATGGACCGCCTCCACGGCCTAGTGAACCTCCTCTGCCATGGAAAAACTTCAAACCGATTTGATATTTCTTCGCCATTTCATTGATCTCAAGCTGGGCTTTGTAAAGCTTCCAGTTGGCTGTCAATGTTCCGCCATCCTTGCTTCCATCTGAGTACCCAAGCATGATTTCCTGCTGGTCCCCCATTTCATTCAAATGATTGCGGTAAATTGGCAACTTGAACAATGTTTCCATAATTTTTGGACCTGCTGTTAAATCGTCGATTGTTTCTAGCAACGGAGCGACGTTTAGATCGGTCTCAAAAGTACCGTCCGCATGGAGTCTATATATGCCAGCCTCCTTAGCAAGGACAAGCACTTCAAGCAAATCGCTCGCGGATTGAGTCATACTAACTAAATAAACAGAAATTGAACGCTTCCCGAATTCATTGTGCGCTCGTTTGATCATCTCAAAAACTTGAAGCATTTCCTGCGTCTCTTTTGAATAATCCTCATGAAGAAGCAGCAATGGACGTGGGTCTTCAAGGATTTTAACAAGTAATTCCTGCTTTTCATCTTCTGATAGTGATGGATAATCCTGATTGATTCCAACCTTCTTCAGTATTTCAGCAATTGCCGCTTCATGTTCCCCGCTATGGTTACGGATATCCAGAGTGGCAAGATGGAATCCGAACAACTGGACTTGCCTGATCAACTTTTGCAATGTTTTGAGTTCATGATGAACAGGGTGGTGCTGATAGATGCTACGCTTTATGACCAAAAGGTCTTCAAGCATTTCCTCTGATGATTTATAGCCAATATCCGATTTTCCAGCTTCCTTAAGTCTTTGAATGATAATAGCGAATTTGCGGCGATAAACCTCGCCTTCAATATTCCATTTTTGATCAGCCGTTAAATATCTTTCTTCATCTTTAATGACTGATGCGACTAGTTCTTCACTAACAGCTGCTCTTGTTGTTGAATGACTGAAACGCTTCATCAAATCAACTAATACAGCTTTATACTTTTTAAGTACCAAACGTCTTTGTCTTTGTAATGTTTCCCATGAAATATCCGGAGTAACATTTGGATTCCCATCCCTGTCACCACCGATCCATGAACCGAATCGCAGGAAGTGAGGTACTTTCCATTCATGTTCAGGATAATGGCCTTTCAGGCTAGTTTCTACTTCCTGATGGATTTCAGGAAGGACATCGAATAGTGTCTGGTCAAAATAATAAAGTCCGTTCCTGACTTCATCAATGACAGTAGGTTTACGGTCCCTCAATTCATCAGTCTGCCAAAGGACTGAAACCTCATTGAATAGGCTTTCCTCGATCCTGTCACGCTCTTTCTTGGATAAGAGTGGATTGTCCAGACTTTTAAGAATACCTGCTATCCTTTTCTGGATTTCCAGGATTGAACGTTTGGTGGCTTCCGTAGGATGGGCTGTTATAATCAATTCCAATGAAATGGTATTCAGTACATTTTGGATGATATCTGAGGATATATAATTGTCTTTCAACGAAAGGATGGCTGCTTCAATAGAGCCTGGCTGTGAGCTGGTTTCAGATTTGAGCAGATAGTCGCGGCGCCTGCGGATCCGGTGATTTTGTTCTGCTGCGTTGATTAAATGAAAATATACCGAAAATGCCCGGATGATATTTTTTCTCATAGGGACAGACAAGCCTGCGATTTCCTCTTTTAAAGCAGGGTATGTATCGCGGTCATGTTCATTCCTTAGCGTTTTGCACATCGCTCGAATCTTTTCTACTTTTTCAAACAGTTCCACTCCGCCATGGTAGACTAGAATATCTCCGAGGATGTTCCCTAGCATTTTTACATCCCGGCGCAATGGCAAACTGCTGTCGTTCACTTCAATTCCTGATGTCATTTTGTCACCTTCCTAAAACTTGTAAGAATATTTTAAATATTAATATATCATAAAAGTACCGAGATTGTGAAGTGATAAGCATATTGAATAAGTATTTCCACAATAACTTCCCTGTTTTATAAGTGTAAGTATTCCTTAATTATTTTTCCACTCAAAGGCCCTTGAAACTAACCCTACTAAAGAAAAGGCTTCCCTAAACGGGAAGCCAATATCAACAAGTATTCGTGTTCGTTAGCTTGCTTTATTCTTTTTCTCAGGTTTCCCTGTTACAATTACTTTCATTGTGTTTACTGCCTTTGTTTTACCCGCAAAGTTCTCTGCTTCTGCCTGCAAAGTATGCGTTCCATTATCAAGATCTAACTCTACTGAGTACTTGCCATCCTGTCCTGCTTTAACTGAATCGATCAGGAATACTTCATTGCCATGCTTTTCATAAATATTCACGGTCGTTCCCTGTGGTGCTGTGCCTTCTACTATTGCCGGCTCACCCTTCACCATCAATTCTTCCACTTCCCAAGTTGGTGCTTCAGGGATTTCCTGTACTGTATCCTTTGACCAGCCAAGGGCATTTACGAATAACTGTCGCCCATCTTGAGTCCAGCCATAGTCAGGGCCGATGATATTTGTAACAGCAAAAGAAGACATCAGCAAATGCATGTGCTCCTTGCTTCTGAATTCAAATCCAATTGAATCCCCTTTACTCTCTCCGTCAACAGAAAGGCTCGAAATTGCTATACCTGTATAATTCTTGAACGTCGCATATGGACTTTTCGCCGTGTGGATTTTAACCCGGTCATTTTCATCCAAATCGATTCCGTTGAACATTGGATGTCCATCTGCTGCTTCAACATATATCGCTCCTTCATTATATCCCTGCTGGTCCATTTCCAGACCTCCCGTGACCTCCTTTAGTCTTTGGATTGAGCCTTCAGCAACGCCCCATGTGCCTGTGAAAATAAGGCTTGTCTTTAGTTCGTCACTTTCTTTGATCAGCTGTTCAAATTGCTCTTTTGTTCCTTTATTTGTATTGACTAGGATGACATCATATTTTCCAACATTCCCGAGGATGTCCCAGCCTTTCTCTTCCGCATACAGTTCCTGTTCATTTAATAAACCTGTCAGGGCACCATTAACATCTCCCAATACTGCCGCCTCAAATGAGTTGAGTTCAAGGTTGAATTCCTTATCTTCAGATACAATTTCAACCTCAAAAGCTTCCTGCAGATACCCTTCAGCTATTACAAACAAAGTGTACTCGCCAGGCAGCAAATTCTTGAATTCATATGAACCATCTTCTATGCTGGAGCCTTCCATCTTAAAATCTGGCTCATCTTTTGGAACTAGTGTCAACTTAGCACCAGCCACAGGTTCTTTGTCTTTCTTGCCTGTAATTACACCATTTAAATCAGATCCATCAATAGCTTCCAGTGTGAAGTTCAAATCGACACTGCTTCCAAGGTCTGCAACTTTAGCTGGCTTGGTTTGTTCAGCAAAGCCTCTTGCCTGGACCTTCACTTCGTAATCACCAGTACCAATTCCAAACTTATACTGGCCAGCTGAGTTGGTGGTTGTTTTGTGGTATGTTCCCTCAATGGTGACAAAGGCATTTGCAATTGGATTTCCCTGGCTGTCCTTTACTTCTCCTTTGATTTCACCCTGGCTAGCAGTCAAAGCGTAATTGATCGCATTCACATATATCTTTTTCGCATTTTCAGTCCATTTTTCGTTCGGATGGCCATACCCGCTGATTTGCAGTGCGGAAAGAAGAATATGAACACTATTGGATGAACTGAACTTATAGGCAATTGAGCTGCCAAGTTCTCCTTTAACCGGGTTAGTCAAGCTGGCAAGAGTCGTTCCGCTATAGTTTTCAAACACCGAATACTGTACTGCTCCTTTAGGATTGAGAAGCAATGGAATTTCATCTCCCATATTGAATCCCTTCAGGATTGGATGGTTCTCATCAACTCGAAGATTGAGTTCCTTATCTACGAAAGTAAAATCAAAATATTCAGGGTCACCATATGCATCACTTAAATCTCTAATCGGACCTCCGAACAAGGATGTGAAAATAATGCTGACTTCATTTTCATTTGCTTTCTCCACCATCGCCTTAAATCTATCTTCCTTCATTGAATAGGATGTATCATTGACGATGATTAATTTATAGTTTGGTATATTCTCGATCAACGTTTCAAATTCTGCATAAGGATGCAAGTCAACATCGTATCCATTGCTTTCTAGGAACGGCATAATTCTGTCCTGCTGATACGGGTTTGCTAGAAGTGCAATCTTTTCAGAAACAACAAGTGAGACATTTAGGTCTGTCTGTTGGTCTGTTGTAAGTTCTACAGACTGGTAGATCGGCTTATAGCCGGCCGCGATTACCCTGACTTCATATTGGCCTTCTGGAAGTGTCGCTTGATACCTTCCGTCCTCACTTGTCTTGACTGTCACTGGTGTTCCGATGACTTCTACTCTTGCACCTTCGATTGGATCTTTCGTAGAGGCATCGACAATTTTACCAGCCAGGATGCCAGAATCAACAGCTTCAATTACGAAATCTTCATTTGTCGCTTCGCCATTTTTAAACGAGACCGTGAATTCTTTTGGATTGTGGCCAAAAGCTTCAATAGTCAAGGTGTAGTTTCCTTCCTCAAATGCAGCAAAGAACTTGCCTTTCTCATCTGTTTGATAGGTTTTGCCGGTTTCTTTTACAGAAATTGTCCCTTTTACTGGTCCATTGACGTTCTGCACTGTACCATTAAGTTCACCGACAAGTGCCTCTTTCTCTTCGAGTGCCCAGTCTAGCGCGTTATTCAATAGCCGTTCTCTTGCTGGGTCAAACGATTCATTTGGCTTGAACACATGGCTGACTGTCATATTAGCCAAGAGAATTTCAACGGTATCGGTCGTCCTGCCTTTGTAGGCGACCATGCTTCCCTTTTCCCCGGTTCCTGTATGTGAGAAATCAATGACCGTTGTACCCGAATAGCCGTCAAAACCATAATAATAACCCGACTTTCCAGGTATTTCAATTATATCTCCTCCTTCAAAACCCGCAGCAAGAGGATGGTCTCCCACTACAGTTCCCTGTGCTCCTGGTTTGTTGTTATGTTCGAAGATCGTTTTTGGATCTTCATTGAATTCCTGCAAATATCGTATCGAACCTCGTCCTCCCGCCTGGCCTGTCCAGATAACTGATTTTCTACTTTCATCCAGTGCTTTCTGGAATGCTAAAAATTCTTCTTTCGAAGGTTCTAAATTCCTTGCATAATCGGAATTCGCGAATACAACATCGACCTCACCCAATTTATCTGTATCCTGATAATCCAGGTAAACGACCTTGTATCCTCTTTCTTCTAAATACTGCTTATACGTGGTTCCTGAAGCAGTCAAGTCCACGATGATCCCAACAGTTGGTGAAGGTTTTAATTTTGCGTTCACTGCAACTTTTTGACCGTCCGTAATTTTCACCTCAAGATCCTTGCGTACATAGCCTTCCTTTTCAATTCTTGCTGTATAGTTCCCTGGTTCTACTTTAGAAATGTTATATTGACCCTTGACGTTTGTAATCGCTTCTTTTGGTGCTCCTAAGAGTGTGATTTTTGCGCCTTCAATCGCATTCCCATCTTTTGAATCTTCAACGGTACCTGAAATGGAGCCAACATTCTCTGCTACTGCCATTCCAATCTCCATCGGCTCACTGTCCATTTCTGCCGTCACTTTCATCGTTTTAGCGGCATAACCATAGGCATTGATTTCAATCTCGTATTCACCTGATAACAGCGCGATTGTAAAACTGCCATCCTCACTGCTTGACTGAGTTTGGAACGGCTGTCCCTTCACCTTGATCTCTGCCTTTAATGGATTACCTTCTTCATTGACGATCTTCCCGCTGATAACTGGATATTTGACATTTGCTGCCCATAACACCGAATTAATGAGAAGCTGCTTACCCTCCTCAGTATAATCCTTGGCACCATGGTAATAAGCAAAACCATGGCCGCTCAACAGCAATTCAGCACTTCCGGCAGACCTTGGTTTATAAGCAATTCCAAGGCCATGCGTGGCATCTGAGCCTTCATGCTTGATCACTGCAAGAGGATAGCCACTGTAATCCTTGAAGTAACCAACATAGCTGGCTGCTGGAGTGAGGATTTCAATGATTTCCCCAGTCTTTGCTCCATTAAATATTGGATGCTCCTCGATTACCTTGTACTGGGCAGCTTCGGTTGTCTTCCTCATCGTTTTAAGCTCTTTCGGATCCTTTCTGTAATTAACCAGCTGCTTAATGCCTCCACCCCAGACAGCATCTCCATAAATCAGGCTGGTTTGCGCATGGTCTGCCGCTTCCATCATTTCATTGGTTATGGCTGATGAGCTTGGATCATTGAAGAAAATGACATCAAACTCAGCCATTCTCTGAACTAATTCTGCGGGCTGTACATCTAAAACATTCACTCCGTACTCATTCATAAGAGCTTTGAAGTTTTTCTCGGAAGAAAAGTAATCACCTACTACACCTACTGATGGCATAGTATGCATCTGAATGTCCAAATCACCCGAATGGCGTGCGATATCTACATTTTTTGTTTGTTCGATGTATCCATCCTTACTTGATTTTAGTGCATACACCTCTTCCTCTAAGCCATGAACTTCATATCGTCCGTTAGCAGCAGTCTGAACTTCTGTTATCGTTTCGCCAGCTGAGTTTTCTACTGTTATATTGACACCTTGAAGCTCCATACCTGAAATGGCATCTGTTACTGTACCTGTTAATAGCCCTTTCTCCGACTCACCTAAAGCGATTTGGACTGTGGCAGCCGATTCCTTAGCTACAGTAACGGTTTCTTCTTTAGAACCTAAGCCTTTTGCCCTGACTTCAATTTTAAATGTACCTTCATCATGAAAAAGTGTGAAGTTCCCATCGCTGTCAGTCTTAGCTTTAACTCCTGTTCCAAGCACTTCGATGTTTGCCTCGACAGGTTCTCCAGCTGCATTGGTCACAGAACCTGTTATTTTTCCGTATTCAGCTTTGTACAGGTATTCAATACTGTTAAACAGGATTTGCTGCTGTCCTCGCAGCCAGGCCTTGGAACTCTCCCAAGGTACAGTCGCATGGCTAGACAATAACAAATGGGCACTGTCCTCGGATACAGCTTTATAAGCAATTCCCGAACCGACAAAACCAAGGTCAGTGTTACCGATCTTACCGATTGTCCTGCCGGAATATTGATTGAACCAGGCAAAATCTGCGTCATTCTCTAAAACATTGATTCTGTCTCCAGGTTTGTATCCCTTGAAAATAGGATGTTCTGCTTCAACCTGGATTCTTACTTCCCCGCCATCATAATCATGATTCAGCTCTTTAGGATCCTGATAGTAGTCTTTCAAGTGGTGGATGGATCCATAATTCGAGCCCCACTGGTCTGTGAAGATAATGCTGACATTATGGGCCTTTGCTCTTTCTGCCAATTCTTTGAACTGGTCCTCAGTAGGTTTGATTCCATCCGAACCGTATCCGCCATTCAGGTAAAGTACTTTATAGCGGCCTATGTCCTCGACAACATCCCAGCCACGTTCTTCTGCGATAAAACCATTAACATTCAACAAAGTCGTGATTTCACTCTTATAATCATTAAGGACCGCAATGTCAATTGGCTTTAATTCGAAGGTTAAGTCAGTACCTTCGCCGGATTTGACAACGATTTTCAAGCTGCCGGTCTTATAACCCTTTAATGTGATATCTGCCATGTAGGTTCCTTCATATATTTCTTCCTTTGCAAATATCCCATTACTGTCTGTCTTTCCCTCAACTGGTGACTGATTTAGGAGGACAGTAGCTCCGTCTACTGGATTTCCGGTACGTTGGTCTTTTACAAGTATAGATAAAGAGCCCTTAGCTGCTTCCTCAAGTTGATATTCTTTCATAAATTGATATCCTGAAGAAAGCTTTACATTTTCAGTGATTTGCTTTTTACCATATGAAGAAATTCTTACTGTATAGTCACCGGGTGCATGCTTAAGCAAGAAGCCTCCATCATCATTTGTGTCTATAGTTACGCCTGTTTCTTCCACAGTGACAGAACCTTGAACAACATTCCCATCGCTATCCTTTAATATGCCTTTGACAATGCCAGGTGAACTGTAGCTTTTTACGCCTGTTTGGTAAGGTACTAGAACCTGACCAGACAGAATAGGAATGCCCGATGTACTATAAACCGGGAGGCTGAAATCTTTCATTCTCTCTCCAGTGTAAACATCAATGACAGAAAGATTTCCGCTTGTACCTGCAAAAAATAGTAGTCCATTTGAAGAAACAGAACCACTGTTCAAAGTCGTGCCCACAGAGCGGTTGTTCCAAAGCTCCTGGCCAGTCTTGGCGTCGAACGCGCGCAATACCGGCTGAACAGCTGAACCAATGACGACAATATTTTCATAGACAATTGGAGAACCAGCCTGTGTATCACCGATCCCTTCTGCCTTCCATTTCTCTTCACCTGTCTTGCTATCAAGAGCATAAAGCGTGCCGCCTTCGGTGCTAAAGTTGGTACCTGCCAAATATAATGTGCCGGCTTCAAATACCGGCTTTGAGGCAACTCCTTCATTTACGAGTGTTTTGCTCCACACTTCTGTTCCATCTTCAATCCTGAGGGCCCTGAGCTTTTGATTATCATAGCTTCCGATAAATAACATCCCATCTCCAGCACTAGGACCGAAATAGGTAGGCGCACCAAGATTGACACTCCATTTCTTTTCTCCAGTCTCTGCATTTAACGCGGTTAGCTTTGCATCTTCTGAAAGGTCCGATGAAACGAATAAAGTTCCATCAACAAGTAATGGAGATTCATAGACTGCCATTGACCCAACCGCAGTCGTCCATATAATGCTACCGGATTTGAGATCCAAAGCATAAATCTTTCCATCTTCTCCTCCTGAAAGATAGACAGTATCAGAATTTATTGTTGGCGATGATCTGTTCGTGCTTCCGATTCTTACAGACCATTGCTCCTTGCCTGTAAACGAATCTAGTGCTACAACATATCCGTTGTCCGTAACAAGGACCACTTTGTTATTAGCTGCTGCTGGGGTGGAAAAAAGAATCTTGCCTTTACCTGTAGTATTGAACTCCCAGCTTTCATCTAGTGCATCCAGGTCAATTGCATTTGCAGAAACAGCATTGCGTTGATTGTTGCCGTTCGCCATGGACCATTCCTTATTTAAATTGTCAGGGTTACTATTTACCTTCAAATCAATGGAAGTTTCCGCGCTCACATCCAATTCTTTTGCCAATCCATTTATCCCTTCACCCGAAACCTGAAGTACATACTGACCGGCAGGCAGATTTACAATTTCAAAAGTACCGTTAGCATTAGTCCGATAAGTTGGCAGCGGTGTGTTTTTGACTCTAATAAATGCATAAGGCACAGCCGTCCCAGAGCTGTCAGTTACTTTTCCAGTTATCTTATATGCCTGTGCGTTCTCCAATACCCAATTCACTGATAATGTTTGACCTTTTTTTAGCTCAATTATTGTTTCGAAATCCTGATAGCCAAAAGATGTAACCTTGATTTTATGGCTGCCTTCCCTGATTTTGAATTTTATATCCCCGCCTTTTCCAATATTATAGGAAAGGCCTTCTTCCTTTATTTCAAGTTTTCCAGCGAGCGGCTTGCCATCCTTGTCTGTCAGCTTGCCGGTAAGCTCACCAGCGAAAGCAATTTCGGTGACAGCCTGGTAAATATTCATGATACCCGTGCCATAGGAATCATTTGGCAATGTTCCCATGTGAGGCTCTACTCTCGAAGTCTGCTTAAGAGTTTCTTTTACCTGGTCAATTGTCAGGTTTGGATTAGCCTGCAATAATAGCGCTACTGCACCCGTGACATGCGGAGTCGCCATTGATGTACCACTGATAGTGTTGTATTTCCCTTCATTCCGTTTAGCTGGCCATGCTGAATAAATCCTGTGGCCAGGTGCAGATATATCAGGTTTAATGATGCGTTGCTCATCGCCGTTTTCATCCTTCCAAAAAACAGGGCCACGGCTGGAGAAAGAGGCAGTTTGGTCATACGCATCAGTTGCGCCGACAGCAAATGTTTCAGGGAAGCTTCCCGGAGAACCGATTGTTTGTGATCCAGGTCCATCATTCCCTGCCGCAAAAGATGGGAAAATTCCTGCTGACACCCATGCTTTTACATCTTCATAGAATTCAAGGTTATAAGTATTTGAATTCCCCCATGAGTTGTTGACTACATGAGGAGCCTTCGATGGGTCACCGCCTGGAGCCATGAACCATTGGAAAGCCTGATGGATAGCGGATAGAGTTGTGGAGCCCCCATCATTGAAAATTTTTGCTGCAATCCATTCTGCTTCAGGAGCTACCCCGATTGGTTCGCCAGTGCCGCCGCCAACTGCTGTTCCGGCTACGTGGGTTCCATGACCATTTCCATCATTCGGTTTGTCATACCCCTGGCCTGATAAATCAATCCACGAATATTGATGATTGCCATCTCGGCCGCGGTAGTTATGTTTAAGTGCTTCATGATTTCCGTCTACCCCGGAATCCATGATTCCTACAACCATACCCTCTCCTTTTAATCCGTATTGGCCCCATACCTTAGGTGCATCTATTTTTTCAAGTCCCCATTGAGGCAGTCGCGGTGGATTTTCTTCCACTGTCAGCTCAGGAAGACTAAGTGTTTCATCGAGCGAGATTTCCGCTATATCGTCATGTTTCTTAAGTTCTTCAAAAGCATCTTTTGTGATTGAAGCAGTAATCCCATTGATGATCCAAAGAGAATCCTTCTTTTTTGCTTTTCCTTTAGTTTCCAAAGCAGAGAGTGCCTGCTGGATTCCTTTTTGAGAATTGTTCGCTTTTTCTTTGAGGTGATCCTGGATGGCTTTGATTTTTTCTGCGCGGTTTTTCTTTGCTTTCACCTGGGGATAAATCTTGCTGAGGTCTGGTTGATCTTTCATCCTGATGATGACATTAAGTTCTTGTTCCTTTTCAAAGGCTTTAAGCAGAGCTGCCTCTTTCTTGAATTCAGTAGCTGTTGCTTCATCCCCTTTCAAAGGTGGAGGGTCGATTCCCAATCCATCTAAAAGCTTTGTCAGTTCACCACTTTCTTCTGATGGACTTTCTTGTTCTGCTGCTTTTTCAGAAGCAGCGGCCTGTTCACGCTGTTTTTCCAGTACGAGTTCTTCTTCGGTAAAACTCTTGGGTTTCTGTTCAGCTGCGAAAGACAGCTGGCTAGTAAACGATGAAATAATCATCAGTATCACTAACATGACTGCCGAGAACTTCCTTACGGTAACCTTCTTTTTTCTAAGCATTTTCTTGCACCTCCTGATAATTTGATTACCGAAGAAATACTGCATAATTTTGTAAAAACCTTTTAATTTATTGAATATTAATACTATTCAGAAAAAAATGAATACAAAGTATTACTACATTTGTAATTTATAGGGAATTTGTAGCAGTTTATAGATATGAAAAAAAGACCATAAAATGGTCCCTGATTCTGGTTTTATTTAATTACCGGAATGACTTTAGCGTTACAAGTCTTTTCATAAAATTCTATTGGTCCGGCATCATCAATGATAATATCCTTATAACCTTTTCTTTGCATGTCTTCCAGAGTTACATGCAGTAATGATTCTCCAATACCTTCAGCTCTTTTGTTTTTTTGCGACACCCATCGGCCCAAAACAGCCGGGTTGATGAATATCAAATGCAGCAAAGCCAACGATCTCCCCTGATTGGTCTTCAGCGATATAAATAGACGGATGGTTGTGCCTCAACGCGTGTTTGATAGACTGAGTCCAACGGGTACCAAACTCATTGTTTATGAAATGTATTAGCCTTTCGGCGTCGTCATCACTAAGCATCTTAATATCCCTGTAAAGTTTTTTCGGTGGACTGTAACCTGCTAAATCTAAATGCATATCCCTAGAAACTGTAGCTTCACTTAGAAGGATGTTTTTCTGTTCCTGAGTCAAAAGCTTTTCAGTTTGTCCACTCTTGATTAATGCTTTCAGGACATGCCCTTCGTTTAGATAAATTTGATTGTAGTTCCTCATATAGCTGATTGCTTGTTCAATCACTAGATTTGTAGATGCACTAATTGGAATTTTAAAAGGTTCGCAGATTTCAAAAGAAAAGTTCTCATGACTCGGGTTATATGGTTTCTTCATAACATCAATGTCGATACCGCTTTTTTGTTTTGCCTCTTTTATTGGGGAGGAGCCATCATCCAAGCAGCCAAGCAAAAGATGCTCAGGCATCAGGCATGGGCTACCCGACTGTTTGCACTCCTGTTCTGCTATAGCTAAAGCTTTTGCCATTTGTTTCGTAAGTTTTATATCCTTTAACTCCATACTATCCCCCCTTAATAGTTCTATAGAGTTTATATTAATATCTGAACTTGATGGCGCAAACCAATTCTACGCGCTGATTTTCATTTGCCCTTCTTTTCTCCTTATTGTTGAATAGCTGTGGAGTGCCATTCCGAGCATGACGAGGCTGATTCCGATCCAGGATATTGGAGTTGGCAGAGGCAGTGATAAGATAAAAAACTCCCCTGCCAAGGCAAAAAGCACTTCCGCTGCCTGGGTTGCTTCAACGGCAGCAAGCTTCTGCATATTGCCCCTCACTAAATCTGTAGCCTTAAAGAATAAAACCGTCGCTATCACGCCAGAGGTGATGGCTACCAAAAAGGACTGGAAGCTTTGGTTCATTGTAGGAACACCCTCCGTGAAAAGACCAAATAAAGCTAAAAGCAGCCAGAATGGCAGACTGGCCAGCGTCATTCCAAGGACACGTTGATATGCATCAAGATTGCCGTTGGTTACTTCCATCATTTTTCTATTTCCCAATGGATAGGCGAAAGATGCGATAAATACTGGGATGACCCCGAGAAAAACCATTTCGATTGGTATATGCCTTGCATGTTCAAGTTGCATGAGCAGAATCCCTGCTAAAATGATCACAGACATCCCAAGTCCTCTAAAAGGTATTTTTGCCCTGACAGTTACTAAACCTTCATTAGACATTTTGGTTTCATAAAATAAGGGACTGAGCAAAGCACCTGATATAATCGTGATCTGCCATGTACCTGCAATCAACCAGCCTGGTGAAAAGGCGGCGGCATACGTTAGGGGTGCATAGAACAAGACAAAGCCAACGAAGCTCCAAAGGAACCATGGATATGGATTCTGTTTAATATTCTGGATTACTGGCTTTAAATTCCTCCTTGCTGCCACGATCGCCAAAAGGAATGGAACCATGAATATGTATCTAAGTGAGGCACTCCATATCCAACTGCCCCCCGATAATTCCATAGATTGATTCAGAACAAAGGTGAAGGCAAAAAAGAATGCCGCTAAAATGCCTAATAAAATTGGTCCCACTAACTCAATCCTCCTTTATGATTAAGCTATATTTTTAATCTATATAGCTAGTAATTTTAAAAAACAGCACCATGTTATTCAGACATTTTCATGTTCAATTGGTTGAACGAAACTTCATTCTTTTTTTAAAGGACTTAATCTCTTCCTCGATTCTTTTTAACAATATAACATATAATCAGAAGAGCTATCACCAATTTTTTCCACAAAAAGACACCTGGCATGCCAGGTGTCCAAAAATGTTATTTCTTATTGTTCATACTGTATTTCATTTGGTTTTTCATAAGTTACATACGTTCCAGCTATGAAATCATGGATCGCTCTTTTATCCTCACGGATGCCTACCATGAATGCGCTGACGATAAAACCGATCCCTAACGTAAGTACGTAAACGAGTCCGGCAACGATTGTACGCATTAGCATCGTACCGAAGCCAAGCTTTTCTCCATTCACTTTCGCGATTCTCACACCCACAATTTTCTTTCCTACTGTATATCCTGACCATAAAACAGGAACAAGCAGAGTGTATAGCAGGTTCAGTGAGGAGGTAAAAGCATTATCTTCCGCACTACCCGTTACTAAGTAGCTAATAATTAAAAGTGGCACTCCGATAATTAATCCGTCTAAGATTCCTGCACCCAGTCTTACCCAAAAGCCAGCTGGTCTGTTCATTTAATTTTCCTCCTAGTTGTTCATTTATTTATTTTAATAAATCTGCGATTTCTTGCTCACCTGATTGCAAAGCGTGCATCCTCGCAGTCATACCCGAATAATCTTTCAACTGAATGTCTGCTCCCAGCTCTATCAATAGTTTTACTGTTTCAATTTCTCCACTGAATACAGCGTAGGTCAATGCTGTATAGCCAGAACTCATTTCTTGATAGTTAGGGTCACCGCCAGCATCATGCAGCATTTTGATCATTGACGCAGTCCCTTTTTCAGAAGCAGTCATGAATGGTGTCATGCCATAATCAGATTCGAAATTCGGGTCGGCTTTTAGATCCAAAAGCAATTGAACCATCTGGATATTGTCATCCATAACAGCCCAGTCCAGTGCTGTGTATCCATTATAGTCTATTTGGTGGATATCTTCCCCATTTTCTATTAAGCTATCAACCTTCTTCGTATTTCCACTGATAACTGCATCAATTAACGTAGATATTTCTGTGTCTTCTTCATAATATTCCTCTTCTACAAAGAATGCTGTACTTACATCTTTAAAGACCATAACTCCGCCAACCACGCCGAAACCAGTAAGCAAAACTGACGCAGCCAAAAAAGCAAACAGTCCTTTTGATTTTTTGGAATGAATTATGACTGAATCAGTTTCACCAAAAAAGGCACTTATTTCATTTATTCTTTTTGGAAGCGGTGGATGCGTAGATAAAATTTCTGCCAGCCAGACCACAAATCCTTTTTCCTGATTGATTTGTTCTAGGTATTCTGCTTTATTCACACTTCTAAATAAGACTTTCCCAATTGCCAGCATAGTAAGTCCGTTTTTCGCGGCTGCAGGATTACCTGTATAGAAGGCCGCATAGCGATCACAAGTATATTCACAAGCGCGCAGGTACATTTCTGCTATACCCGGAATCCACATGGAAGGAAGGATGAACATCATTTTGCTAAGGTGATTTCGTTTTATATGAGCCAATTCGTGGGCCAGAACAAATTGAAGCTCATCTTCGGCATTTTGTTCAATAAGGTCGAAAATTTCGGAGTAAACAACAATCATATTCCTCCCAAAAAAGCGTGTCGCAAAAGCGTTCATTATGCCGCCAGATTGCATCACGTAAATATCAGGGGTGCGCTTTATTCCCATTTTGACACATAGATCTTCAACCGTAGAGTGGATAAGCGGAAATTGATTTCCGCTTATTTTCACCGCATTAAGTCGTATTTGACCAATCATCAATGCATGAAGCAACAACGAAATAAAGAGGAATCCTGCAATAATAAAAATACCTACAATGGATAAAGCAAAAAGAATGTAAGAAGCAATACTAATACTTAATACAATCCAGAAATATTTATTCTCATTTTTATGTATCAGATTTTTCTCGTTAAAGGTTTCTCCTGTCATTTCCCACTGTCTCCTTAATCGCAATTATATAGATTATAGGAGATTTTTATTATTTGGCATAGATGTTTTTTATAGGAATTAAGACCTTATTTTACCTCTTTAGATATCTGATATTTTCATCAACTGATATGCTTAGTTTCGATTTCTCTTAAAAAGATTTATTCCTTTAAAAAGTCCTCTATTGCTGTTGTTTTCAGTATCAACTTTTCGGTTCTGATACTGATCGATCAACTCATTCAGACGGTCAAGCTGAAAAGCGTAGTCATAAATCGCAGAACCAATGATTGTTAACCGCAATCTATCATTCCTTTCTATTGACCTATCCTCCATGATCGATTCAAGGAATAATCCGCTTTGTCTAAGAGTACTTTCCATGTCTAGCTCTCTGATTTTTCCCGAATATTTAAGGAGGATCATCTCATGGTATTGAATCAATTCTTCGAATTGTTCATCAAATTCATTTGTATCCTTTCGTTCTGGCCGGCTTTGAAAAAAATGGTCCTCAACGATATCCAGGAGTCTCAAGCCTTGCTGAAGGCAGGCAAGCATTTGCTTGAACACCACCAATTCCCTTACGTCGAGAGGTTTTACCTTTGAAATTTTCTTTCTTTCCTCATCAAGTATTTTATAAAGGTCCTCAAGCTTGGCCACGTCCTTTCTCAATTGACTCCATTGATCCTGAAATGTTTTTTCTGTCAGTTCATTGGATATAGCTGTCCTGATTAGCAAGGACATGGTTCTAAAGCTATTGTTCATTGTTTCGGTAAAATTCTTGTTGAAATTTGGTGGTGAGACAATTAAATTAACAAGGAAAGCAGACCCCATCCCAACAAGGACAATGATAAATTTGTTTGCTGCTGTTAAAATTCCGTTGAAATCATGTGAACTCATCATGATTAAAACTGTGATTAGCGTTAATGATATTGAACTTTCCATTTTAAGCTTCAAGCTAATGATAATTACTACAACAGTAACAAACCCAATGACAAATGGATTGTTTCCGAATAAATAAATGGATGCAATCGCGATGATCGCACCGAGTGTATTCGCCTGAAATTGCTCTAATACTTGTTTCCATGATCGATAAATCGATGGCTGGATTGTAAAGGTTGCTGCGATTGCAGCAAAGACTGGGGGCTCCAATCCAATCCATTCTGTTATGTATAAAGCAAGTGCAACGGCCACTCCTGTTTTTAAAACTCTTGGACCTAAAGTAATCATCTAAACCCCTCACTCTCTAATGAGAACGCTTATATTTTAACATAACCTCCTTTAATGTAATAAAACATATATCAATAATACTGAACGATTAAAGATTAGTATTTTAAGCTGCGAAAAGATTATCCTCCCCCTCTGGCGGGAAATAATATTCAAGCAGCTTTTTAAAAAAGGTGGGAACAAGATGGTAATGATAGATAGGAATCATGATCCTAAGAAAAATGCTGAGCTGATTTCACAGCTATCAGGAAAAAATTTAAATATAAATGAACTGGTTAAAGAGACGAACGAATTATTCAAAGAAGCAAGTGAGGATTACAGACCTTTAAACAGGAAAAACAATAAAGGTATATCTTCTTTTTTCAGTAATTTTGGTGCAAGTCTAAGGGGAATAATTCGGACTAAATCCGCATTCGATAATGTTAGGAACTTTGAGACCGTTGTTGATCATAACGGCAATGTCTATCCCGAGTGGATGGAAAGATTGAATGAGGAATATAAACAATTACTAAAGGAAATCAATCGTGAAGTCTATATTGAAGACTTTGGAGCAATCGGTGATGGTAAAACTGATTGCACAGAGGCTTTTAGAATGGCTCTAGGCAAAGGCCGTGTGAAAGTATATATTCCTGAAGGTGTTTATGTTGTAAAAGAGATAAAGCTGCCTTCCTTTACCTATTTGGTTGGTGCAGGAAAAAGGAAAACGGTCATCAAACTTCACGACTCAGCCCCCAAAGGCAGGAGACTTATAACGAATAAAAACCATCGTTCCGGAAATCGGAATGTAAAAGTGACAGGAATGACGCTGGATTGGAATGTTGAACGTTTGGGAAATGTTGATAAGACCAGTACTTGGGGAAATCATTCCAGCTGCCTGCTATATGCCAATGTAAAATATGGCTGGGTGAAGGATGTCGAAGGTGTTAATCCTGGGCTTCACTGCTTTGATATTTCATCTCCTCTTTATAATTATTATGGCGATGGCTATCGGGCCCGTGGCGGAAGTGAGTTTATTTGGATCGATAACGTTAATGGCTATGGTTTCGGAGACGATGGCATTACAACCCACCATAGCGATAATATATTTATATCAAATTGCCATATGAGCGACCCAAGCGGGAAAACCCATAAAAAAGGTTTTTCAAATTCAAATGGAATCGAAATCGATGATGGATCGCGAAATGTATGGCTATTAAACAATTCTACTGCAAGATGCTTTGGCGGAGTAGAAATCAAAGCTCATCATACTTCTTCAGCAGCAAATAATGTTGTCATCATAGGCCATCTATCTGTAAATGACAATCGTTCTTATAATTTCAGGCATATCGGCCATCACAAGGAAAATGATCCTGAGTCTAAAACAGCCATCAACATTCGAGCTGCAAATATTATTTCGTACAAGCCGGTTCATACCGAGTTATATGCAAATTCCTCGCCAAGGGCAATGGTAGTATCAGCATATAAAAATGTTGCTGTGAACCATTTTACTGCGATTGGGGATCCTTCCTATGACTATGGTGGCGAAACAGCGATCGCCATACAGTATCGTTCCAGGAATATAATTTTGAAGAATCTGGAATTGAGCGGGTTTACAAATGCTGGATCCGATATAAAGGTTTTTGGCGGCAGCAATCGTGCTGATAATGTTAAAATCCAGAATGTGCTTGCAAAACATTCAGCTCCTAAAGCAATTCAAATAGGTAAAGGAGTCGCTATAGCATCAGTTGAAAAGGTATATGCAGAAGCTGTTAATGGACAGTCTGTGATCGAACTGGCAGACGATAAAGCCGTGGTGAAGGAAGTTAACTCAAAGGGATTCAAGCAGGTGGTTCTGGGACAACAGCAAATATAACAAGGCTCTTTTCTCAAACTTTTTTGCTATTTACCGACCTGCAAAATGGCTGTATATGACGTTAAAATCGGCTTTAGGATTTTAACAACAATCTTTACGAAAACAGCCTATAACAAAAAGGAAGCAGTTCAAGCTGCTTCCTTCGTTACGAGAGGACCCATTTTTGGATTGCCTGAGCAACTCCACTCTCTTTATTAGTACCTGTAATATCGTCAGCAGCTTCCTTTACAGTTTCCTGGGCATTGCCCATCGCCACTCCAAGACCTGCTTCAGTAATCATGGCAATGTCGTTAAGGCTGTCTCCCACTGCCATGACATTTTCCATAGAAATCTCCAGTAAATCACAAACCTTTTGCAATCCCCTCGCCTTATTGATGCCCAGTGCATTGACTTCAATATTTTTTAGGCTTGAGTTGCTAATTTCGAATAATCCCTTTTCTTTTAACTCTTTAAGAACACGTTCTCTTATTTCGTCTGCTTCAATGTGGAAGCCAAATTTAATCCATTCTTGGGAAAATAGGTCCTCTGGCATATCATTGCGCCAGACATTTTCACTGCTTGTTGCCCAAAAACCTGTCTGGTGCTTTTGTGATAGTTCATACATCCATAAGATGTGTTCTGTATCTACCATGCTTCTTTGCACCAATTCCCCATTTGGTCCCCAGATCTCTCCACCGTTGACCGTTACAAGATAAGACGACAGTTCCAGCGAGATTACATAATCCCTTGCTGTTTTGAGACTGCGTCCCGTACTTAAAACAACACGTACCCCTCTTTTTTCGGCTTCTTTGATTGCTAGTCTATTTTCCTCTGATACCTCGTGCAGCTCATCCAGAAGCGTTCCATCCATATCCAATGCAATTAGTTTGATATCCGGCTTTTTATTAATCAACTTTATCCTCCTAATAGTTGCTTTACATTTCTTAATTGATACTATCAATGGCCTGTTTTACGTTAGCGAAGGTTTTGATATTTGAAAAGTCTACTCCACCCTCAACTGCAGCCTGTGCGAGCTCTGGCCTCATTCCAGTGGCAATTGAATCCACCCCTAACAGCCGCAAAACATTGTGAATATCAAAAATGTGTTTGGCAATCGTTGCATCTATTGTGACGATTCCAGAAAAATCAATGATTAAATACTGTACTTTCTGCTTTGCTACCAACGGAATTGCCCTTTCCATTATCAACCTTGCCCGGTCATGATCCATTTTCCCTACTAAAGGCAACACTGACACATTTTCCTGTACCGGGACGACTGGAGTCGATAATAAATCCACTTCATCCTGGACTTCCTTCATAAGTTTCGAGGTTTGCCGCTCAAAAGCAAATACGGTTTCATTAATACTAATATCAAGCATATTGTTCACTCTTTTATTGATCCAAATTAAATCTTCCGTGTTAACGTCATGTTTTAAACTAATTTCTGCCATTTTATCAATGAAAACAATTCTTGTAGGAGGATACCTGAGTAGGATGTCAGAAATCCTGCCGCCTTTAGCTGCTTCGCGTTCTCCGTTTTGCTGGCTCCATTCAAGAAGGCCCTGAGAAGTTGTTACATCTTTATTCATAATAGAGTCACCGAGGAATTTAAGGTACTCAGTATAAACAACAATTGCCTGGTCAATTTCCTGCTTTGGTATCTCCATACCAATTAAATCCAGTATGGAATTTACCATTTCCTTTGCGATTGTTTCGGAATTATGTTGTAGTTCATTTGCTACTGCTGAAGTTGGATTCACAAAGGTCACATCCCTTTTTCTTTTTACTTATGTTCTTTTCGAATATTTTTGAAATCATACCCAAAATACTTGAGTATTGTTTCAGTGTCTGTTCTAAAAAAACTTAAATTATTTATTAATAGGATACACCTTTAACAATAATTAATCTTCTTTAAACCTAGAATTACATGCAAATAATCAAGTTGTCCTAGGTAAATATTACTCCTGTGCTGTTTAATAATCCAAGCCAGGAAGAAAGACTATCCATAAAATCAATATTCCTTGGATATTCTCGTCAACTCGAAAAATTCTCTTTCTGGTTTCATCCATTTTGCCCCTTTATCAGAAACGAAATAAATTCCTTTTTCCAAGTCGTAGTATACATCAATTGTTATGCTTCCAAAATCAATAACACTTTTCCCATTATAATAAGCTTGTTCCGGATCCACTTCTATAGCTCCATTAATCAAACTCACAATCTGTTCAATTGCTTGACTGTCTGTCATTCTGAAGCAATGATCGCTTCGATCCGTCTGTTCGTTGATACATATTTCCGAAACTTCCGTATCGATCCAAGGGTCAGCATTCAATCTCTCGCTTTTATCAAAAACAACTTCTGTTTGATTCGAATTCTTGAAATATGACGCGCTTATTGATAATGCCCAGGGTGTGTTATCTTTTTCCCAATAAGAAATAAAACCAGCACCATCCTCATTAATATCAGAAGAAGCTTGCGACACCCTCAAGTTCCATCCATTTTTTGGAAGCTCTTTTTCGTAAAAATGAAAGACTTCTTCCCAATGATCACCCTCTGTAATATAAACCGGACTGGCAGGTTTCAAACCACTATAAAGAGGAATATCGGCAGTTCGTTCTGGTATAATGGGAAGTCCTTGATATTTTTCTTCCTGTTTCTTCTGAAAATAAAAAAATCCGCCAACTAAAAGCACAATGATAATAATGAGTAGAGCCAATTTCCAAAACTTCAAGTGTATCCCTCGCCTTTAAGCTTTTTTCGGTGTATTGTTGCTGGTGTACCACCAGATCCGCATACAAAATAAAATTTTAATTAATGAATATTACTATTGAGGATAGCAGGGCAACTTGTTCATGAAAGAAGCCCTACTTTATAATAATGTAAAAAATGGTAGAATTGAATACTCATCGATCGCTTTATATTATTATAAAGAAAAGTAAATTAGTGGAGGGTTATTTATGACCAATAGAAAAGATGGAAGAAACCGGAATGACATCAAACCAGGCTTGAAGGTAAATATTGTTCTTAAAGCTGACCAGAAAACAGGAAAGCTTACTCAAGGCATCGTTAAAGATCTCCTTACTAATTCCAGCACGCATCCTCATGGCATTAAAGTAAGGCTTGAGGACGGACAGGTTGGCCGTGTAAAGGAGATTATTTTGGAATAGATAAAGATTTATCAATTTGATATTTCTATTTGCTGTATGAATGCCAGGTATAGTATACGGAAAGTTAGTTTAGAATTAAAAAAAAGCATTAAAGGGCAGCCCTTTAATGCTTAACTTGTTTTCTCTTGCACTTTTTCAACAATCAGCTTATTCAACCTCGGTGCCAGCTGGAACATGATCGTCCCTATGATGGCAATTACCAAAATATAAATGCTGGCAAAAATCTTTAACTCTCCGGTTGCCAGCGCAGCTATAATTACGGAGAATTCCCCTCTTTGTGTGAGCGATAGGCCTGCCTTCAAGGAATCACTTCTTGAAAGACCGTACCATTGTCCTCCAATATATCCTACAATCAATTTATGAATCAATGACCACAGCACTAGAACAATCAATAGCCCTAAATAAGGAATGTCGCTGGTCATTTCAATATGAAGACCAAAGTTCAAGAAGAAAAATGGAAGGAAGATATTTCTTACTGGCAATGCCGCCTTTTCAACCTTGTCCTTAATTGAAAGCTCTGAAAGCATCATTCCTGCAAGAAATGCCCCGATTACCTCTGACAAACCGAGCAGCATTGCGATGCCCCCATAAGTTAGCGCAATCCCCGTAATCAACACGATAAAGATATCATCTTGGTCAATCTCTTTTAAAATTGATTCGGCTTTTTTAAAGACCACTCTTGCGAAGAACACGGCAATTCCTGCGAGAAGAACAATTTTCAAGATGATCATCACAAAATCGGTTACCGTAAATCCTTCTCCAGAAAGGCCAATCAGAACGGTTACAAGAATTGGCGCAATTAGATCCTCGAAAACCAGGATAAGGAGCATGAATTCTGACTCTTTGTTTTCATCCCTGTTTTTATCTACAAGTAGTTTTGCTGTGATAGAGGAGCTAGTAGCGTAGACAATACCACAGACAATCAAAGAAGATACCCAATCCAGTCCGAACAGCAGGCTAATCCCTGCAGTCACAACAATCCCGAGAAAAGCATCCAGCAAACCGCCTTTCCAGACCTTGGCACTGTTAGTAATAAGCCTGTTGACTGGAAATTTCATACCCAATATGAAAAATAACAGGACTAAACCAATCTCTCCAGCCACTTCAATTACCTTAGATTCCTTAATAACCATGGATAATATGAGACCAAGCAAAATATATAATAATATATCAGGAATTTTTATTAATTTGATTCCGACCATACCAATAAAAAAAAGCACCAATAGAAAAACTCCAATGACTAAAGTCAAATTCAATCTGCAACAACACCTTTTCAATTTTTAAAAGCAATAACCTTCCTTTTTACTACCCAATTACCTTAAAATCAACACTGGAAAATTAAATAATCAAAGGTCTTTAATTTAGTTTGGTTTAACAATTATGATAAAATTAGTTAAATAAAATTATTGGAAGATTCTTATAAGGGGGAAGAAATGAACAGCATTCCAGAACAGGCCCTTGTCCAGCAGCATAAGGGCATTACAAAAACCAAACTCGCAAAAAGAATCTTTTTCATCATATTAGGTGGTATCCTGATGGGCGTGGGAATTGAGGAATTCCTGGTGCCGAACAAAATTCTTGATGGCGGTATTGTTGGTATCTCAATCATCCTCTCACATTTAACAGGCTGGCGCCTCGGCCTCTTTATCTTTGTTCTGAACATTCCATTCTTTTTCATTGGCTATAAACAAATTGGAAAAACCTTTGCACTATCTACCCTATTGGGAATAACTGTCTTATCTTTAACGACTAGCTTCCTGCATGATTGGCCTGTATTTACAGAAGATTTACTTCTTGCAACCGTATTCGGTGGAATAGTTTTAGGAGCTGGGGTCGGAATAGTGATAAGGTATGGAGGTTCACTAGACGGAACGGAAATCCTTGCAATCCTGGCAAATAGGAGACTGCCCTTCTCTGTTGGGGAAGTCATTATGTTTTTCAATATTTTCATTTTTGGCACGGCAGGATTTATCTTCGGATGGGACCGTGCGATGTATTCACTCCTTGCCTACTTCATCGCATTCAAAACTATTGATATAGTCATTGCCGGTCTTGATGAATCGAAAGCTGCGTGGATTATAAGTGATCAGCACAAGCAAATAGGCGAAGCCATCCTAGCTCGTCTTGGCCGTGGCGTCACATATTTAACCGGCGAGGGTGCATATACTGGCGATGACAAAAAGGTCATTTTTTGCGTCATCACCCGTCTTGAGGAAGCCAAATTGAAATCCATAGTCGAGGAATTGGATGAGTCAGCATTCCTTGCTGTCGGAAATATTGCTGAAGTGCGTGGTGGAAGATTCAAAAAGCGAAATATCCACTAGTTTACAGCGAACACAAAAAAGCTCAGATATCTGAGCTTTTTGTCTTGATTCAGAAGAATTACTTTCTGCAGCTGTATAAAAAGATTTATAAATGCTCATTTGTTCATTTCAGTTATGCGCTAGTAGAGAGTATACATTGGTATCAAAGGATACCCCAGCTTGTACCATATAATTCCTCAGTATTCCCTCTTTTTTAAATCCCAGTTTGAGGAGCAGTTCATTTGAAGTTGTATTTTCAAGAAAAACAATTGCACCAATCCGTTCTAAATTCATCTCATTCAAACCATATTCAACAGCTTTGCCGATTGCTTCTTTTGCTAAGCCTTTCCCCCAATAGTTTGGGTTCAGCTCATAGCCTATTTCTGCTCTCCTATGTTTTATTGACACTGCATGAAAGCCAACAGTACCAAGGAGACTTTTGTTGTTTTTTAATTGAATGCCCCATCTCATCCCTTTACTTTCATTAAAACTATTGTGAAAAGAATGAACGAGTCCTCGTGCTTCTTCAATGTTTTCTAGTGGTTCTGAACCATAATGCTTCATAACTTCAGCATTAGAAAAATTGATAAATAAATCTTCGGCATCCTCCTCAGTAATTTCCCTGAGAATGAGCCTGTCTGTTTCTAAAATAGGAAATTTCATATGTCCCCCAAATTAAATAAAGTGATCTTTATCATTTCTATATTAAACAGGAAATCTCCTTTAAAGAAAGCCACCCAGTTTGGGCGGCTTTCTTCAGTCTTCCGCAGGTGCGGCATCAACAGCAATTTGATAAGCATCAAGCAAATCTGACTTTTCCAGGTCACTCTCGATGCCTACGAGGAATTGATCTCCGCCTTCCTCTTCTACCCTCATTAACACTGTTCCATCTTCATCCCTAAGCATCGCAAAAGATTCACCATTCATTTCGAATAATGCTTCTACCTCGAATTGCCTCTCCTTGCCCCTATCGTCTGTAACAGTTACCAGATCTCTGATTGAATCGGTTTTCAAAGCTGCTCACCTCCAACAAATGGTCACTTTATCTTTCCCTTCCTCAAACTTAATATGAACTCACAGTTAAATGGCGATATCAAATCAAAATTCTTAATGAATTTTAAATAAACTTTTAAATTCATTTATTTATTTTCATCTATATAATATTTTTTACACACTGTTATTTTTGGAGGCGGCGTTTTTGAAGTCAGCAGGAATCATCATTGGCTCAATCATTGTTTCATTTGCATTTAATCTTTTCCTAATCCCCCACGGAATCATGAGCAGCGGGATCAGCGGTCTTTCCATCATATTGTCAATGCTAACATCCATTAATACTGGTATTTACAATTTCCTTTTGAACTTCCCCCTATTAGTCTTAGGCTATTTGAAACTGGGACGTAAATTTATTTTTTATACAATACTTTCCGTCATTACAATTTCTATCACTCTTTATGCTATTCCAGTGCTTAAACTTGCTGAAGATCCGATACTATCCTCTATATTTGGCGGGGCGATTGTTGGATTAGGTATAGGGATTATATTCCGTTCCTCTGGTTCATCAGGGGGCTTTGATATAATTGGGATGCTTTTGGCAAGACGCAAAGACTTTCCTATGGGAACACTGTTATTTGCAATGAATTCAGTCGTTATTTTGTTATCAGGCTTTTTGTTTAGCTGGGACGCTGCATTGAATACACTTGTTTCTATCTTTGTACTGGGGAAAGTGATCGATAAAGTTCATACACATCATGTAAAGCTAACGTTGATGATCATTACCAGAAAAGGTGAAGAAGTAAAGCAGCATTTGCTCCAAAATGTCTATCGTGGGGTAACGGTGATAGACTCGGTTGGCGGTTTCTCGAATGAGAGGAGCAACGTCATCATTACAGTCATTTCACGTTACGAGCTGACAGAGGTCAAAACACTTATAGAGGAAATTGATCCTGAAGCATTTGTGAATATAACCGAAACCCTGGAGGTAATGGGCCTTTTTCATCGAAAACAGCATTAAGAAGCTGAGTACTCAGCTTCTTGGATGCTTTCTAAAATTAGAGGAAAATTTATCTTGAAATTTTTAGAGTTTCATCTTATAATAATTGAGTCGCTGCATTACAATATATTTCTTATCATGTCCCAGTAGCTCAGCACGGACGTATGATATTCACTGAAATTTCTTCAGAGTACTCATCGAGCCGCTTCTTCATTTACTTTCTGAGATGTGGACGGGATATTACACTAATCTATTTACCTTCTCAAACTTCAACTTTAATATTAAACATGTCCCAGTAGCTCAGTAGGATAGAGCAACAGTTTCCTAAACTGTAGGTCGGGAGTTCGAATCTCTTCTGGGACGCTTAAAAACCTTGATTTTAAATCAAGGTTTTTTTATTTATTGTTAAGATTTTTTCTTATATCTTCCTGCCTCCGCTAATGACTGCTGATAGAATGTTTGCAACCCCCTTAGAAGATTTCCATGCCAGGACATAACCCTTATCCCCGCTTTTGGTTTTAACATCACCAGACTCACAACAGTTCTCGGACACAATTACAATTATTTTTAGAACAAAACTTCAAGAAACTGTTAGTAAAATGGAACTAAACTATTTTTAGATACGTCTATTATTAGAGTAGAAAGATTTTATTCTATTAATATACCAATTATTTGTTTTTGGATTAAATAAGCTTATTTGTGGTATTTATACACCACAAGCAATTTAGCAAAAGGGGCATTAACATGAAAACCAAAATAAAAGATTTACCCTATTTATTATTTTTGCTGGTTATGCCAGTACTAGGTTTAATTTATAAAATCCTGAATAACAACCCACGAGAGGCTGTCATCCTTTCTACCAATGTTGACGATAAAATCCCTTTCCTTCCAGTCTTCATTTTACCGTATATCATTTGGTACGCGTTCATATTAGGTTATCTAGTTTATTTTTGGTATAAGGATACTCGAGTTTATTTTAAAACATTAACAATGATTGTCATTGGCGAGTTAGTATGTTTCGTTATTTACTTCTTCTTCCAAACAACCGTTCCTCGCCCAAACCTTGTTGGTGATGGAATGCTTATAGACCTTGTCGGCATGATTTACAGCCACGATCAACCATATAACGCTTTCCCCAGCATTCATGTATTAACTACGTTTGCCATCATTCTTGGCAATATCAACATACGCAATAAGCATATCATCCATTCGGTCTTCGTACCGGTGATGGGCTCATTGATTATTATCTCTACGCTGTTTGTTAAACAGCATTATATACTTGATATGTTCGCATCAATGTTTTTAACTTCGTTTATATATGGAATTGTCTTCGAACTATTTGAAATTAATGTTACCGAGAAGTCCAAAACAGCATATGTAAAAGATTGAAAAATCCGATTCACAGAAAAGAGCTGCGACTGCAGCTCTTTTTTATTAACCTTTAGTTATGAAATTGTTATTTTTCAGATTCATCTTCACTTCTCACATCAGGTTTGACCGGATAAAATTCTTCAGACGCTTCTGTTTGGTACTGGTAATTCGTATTTCGATATTGTTTCTCACCACCTTCAAGAATATTTCCTGCCACATATTTATGAAAAAAGTATTCAAACAAAGCGACACCGGCGGCCGATATCAAAGATGCAAGCAGTAAACTCTCTCCATAAGTTAAACTTTCTCCCAAAATCCAAATGATCATAAAGGCTAGTCCAAAGTCAGCTAATGTTGCGATTGTATTATTCGTTTTTGGCAGTAAGAACAGGTCCCCAATTACATAAGAAGCTAGCCCAAGAAACAGGGAAATCAAGAAGACATTTGTAAAAGACATATCGTACATCAGGCCAAGAATGACATAAAGTAGTACCAGGCTGGCAAGAAACTTTACAGCTAATGCTCTAAGATGTTTCATGTCGATCTCCTCCATATACTTTTAGTGTTTTGCGTTATTTTGCTCCACTAGCTTTATCCCATACCTTTTTTTGTAAAACTAACGATATCATCCCAATAAGCAAGACAACGATTATGCTAATAAAGAAACCCATACGTATCGTCTTTTCCATTATCGTCCCGCTAACAGCAGCAAGGATAAGGACTAAACCGATAAATGAAAGGGTCTTACCCCATGCCCTTAATTCCAGTATTTTCAAAGCTGAGAGGATGATAAATGCCCAATTGAATAAAATCAGGATTCCTGCGGCTGTTGTGATATACTCGTAAATTTTGCCGGGAAGCAGCAAAGCTGTAATAATTGAAGCAATTAAGCCAACTACTGCCAGTCCCAGCGATGGAAGGGGCAATTCTTTCAACTTTTTGATTTTCTTGGCGAAGACCTTCGGAGCATCCCCATCATCAGCTAGCGTAACAAGCAAAGTAGTCACCCCAAACAACGAAGCAGTCATGGTAGAAAAGCCAGCGACGATGATAGCTGCGTTAAAAACATGAGGAAAAAAAGCCAGGTTATATGGGTTCAGGGCTGTTACAAATGGGCTTTCTTTATGGTGAAAGGCACCATGAGCCGCCATGATGACCGCAAGTCCCAAAGCTAGTACGTAAATGATCACTAGTAAAATAAGCATGATGACTCCCGCTTTTGGAGCGTCTTCTTTATTTTTCAACCTTGTTGCCATTAGGCCAATTACTTCTATGCCTCCATATGCATAAAATGCGTAAATCAATGATGACCAGAATCCTTTAAAGCCTTCAGGAAATAGTTTTTGTGCAGAATTTGGCACAATCACTTCCTTCGTATCAAAATTAAACCAGCCAAAAATGGCTGCAACAGCAATTAAAATGAACATAATAATAGCTGCCGTTTTTATGATAGCCAATAAATCCTCTACCTTGTCAAACCCCTTATTCCCCGTGAGGACAACAGCGATTGAAAGAATGGCATAACCAGTTGCGAAAAGCCATAAAGGTATTTTAGGAAACCAGAATTGTGACAAAATTGAAAGAGCTGTAAGCTGGCTCCCCATAATCAAGATATTGGAACTCCAATAATTCCAGCCACAGCTAAACCCGGCCCACTGGCCATAAGCTTTCTTGGCGTAATAGCAAAAAGATCCATCCTGGGGATCTTCTGCTGTCATTTTTGCAAGTAAATTATAAACAACGTATGTGCCGATTGCGGCAAGAATGAAAGAAAATACGATAGATGGACCTGTAATTTTAATCCCAATGGCGGAACCCAGGAAAAAACCAGTTCCAATCGTACAACCAACCCCAATAAGTGATAGTTGCCACCACTTTAAATCTCCCTCATTGGAGCTATTTCCACTTCCCGACTTTGATGTCGGCAGAAAATAATCCATTGCTGTACCCCCTTCCTCAACAAGTATTATCATTCGAGAATCCATAGAATTTTATGTATTGACCATTAAGGGCAAGAAAAAAGTCGAATCCCGAGGAATCGACTTTTCACAATTTATTTCTTGCTCTTTTCTGATTCAGAGTCATTACTTAGTCCGGTCATCGTCCGATACATATGGGTGTACATACTTCCTTGCACGATGTTTTCCAGGAAAAATTCACCTATGAGCTTTTTATATTCCTCGTCCTCAAACATCTTTTTATTTTGAAGCTCCATTTCTGCCAGTCCTTCATATGTGGAAATGAGTGCATAAGTATGGTCTTCACCAGAAATCGGCGATAAGAGCTCCACCTTGTGGTCATATTGTTCGTTACGGAAATTTTGGATTAAGCGTAAGTTTTTGATGCCATCCGGAAATTTATCCTGTTTCATTTCAAAAGTTTGAATAACAATAACTGACATATCTTATCCCCCTGTGATGTAATCGATAGGATTAGATTTTTCCTAAGTTAGACAATCTATACATTTACATTCCTGGCTATCAATTATCAAATTCCCTCTTAAATTCACTGGCCACCTTTGCTCAATTGGGATGATGCTGTAGTAATTTATGTTATATTTGCTTTTCAAATAAAGTATTACGATCATTATATTTTGTCATCATTTTTAACAAAATAAAATTTAACATTAAAATGATGACACCTATTAAAGCAAGGAAAATGGGCTTGATGACAAGAAAGCCCGTTGCCTGGCCTATGAAGAGACCCATGATAGGAAGGATCAAAATACCGCCAAGCTGCTGTGCCTCTTGAAAACCTTTTGCCCTGGCGGAAACGAACACATTTACCAGGATTGTGAGGATTGTAATCATTGGGACAACCCATAGCATCAGGATTAGCCAGTTTGCATTTGGAAAAATGAAATAACCAAACATATTATAAGTCAAGCTTACAGTGATAATCCCAAATAGGAAAAAGCTCACCCATGTAATAATAATAGAGGGAATGAATGCTGAAAGTACTTTGCCAATAAATAATTCCTTCACCGTAATAGGGGAAAACAAAAGTGTTTCCATGGTCCTTTTTTCTTTTTCACCAACAAAGCTATGAAGAGCAATCATCATTGCATTAATGGTCGGTATAAGTAAGAAGATCGAACCAAGCAGGTAATTCACTACAACGAAAATTATTTGGTGTTTCATGCTTGGTAGGCTGCCTATCATTTCCCCGCTCTCAGTATCTTTAAGCCCATATACAACTTTATTCACTAAATCAATCAATTCCGGAGACGTAATGGGTACATTCTTTACCAAAAGAATAAATGCCAGCGGAAAAATCACCGAAAAAATCAGCGGCAATAAAATTAACCCCAACCATACCTGAGCCGAGCTGGTTATACCTCTTATATCTTTTGCAGCTACTAGCCATATTAATTTTTTATTCATTGACCCCACTCCTGATCTTAAAGTATAAGGATTCCAAATCGTTATTTTCAATCTCCACATGGTGTACCCAAAAATCACTTATGATTTTTTGAAGCAGTGGGGTTATCTGGTCACTTGAAGTCAATAAAAATTGCAATGTATTTTTATCTTTAACTAAAACAGGATAACCACCCCAATGGGCTTCAACAGGCAATAAATTTGTAATAACCTTCAATTTGATTTGTGTGACATATCTTTTTTGCAGTTCATTTAGAGTGCCAAAATCTGTTATTTTTCCGTCATTTAGAAAAAAGTACTCTTTACATACATGCTCTAGTTGGTGCAAAATATGCGAACAAAGAAATATGGTCGTTCCTTCCTGCTCGTTTAAATCCTTGAGGAATTTAAGCACCAATTTTATTCCTTCTGGATCAAGCCCATTCGTAGGTTCATCAAGAAAAAGGAGTCGTGGTTTATGGAGGATTGCCTTGATGATTCCCAGCCTACGTTTCATCCCTGTACTATATGCCCCTACTTTTTTATCCATATGCTCAGCAAGTTCAAATTCCTCTAAGTAAAGGTTGATTTGTTTTAAATCAAAGTTTCCATATAGCTTGGAAAAAAAGATTAGATTATCTAACCCAGACATTTCATGATACAAACCGGCATTTTCAGTTAGAATTCCAGTTGATTTCCTGACTTTATCTCCTTCGATTCCCGGGTTCATGCCGAGAATTGACAACTTTCCGTCTGTTTGGTTGATGACACCGTTCATAAGGCGGATCATAGTTGTTTTTCCGGAACCATTTGGGCCAAGAAGCCCTACAATATCCCCTTCTTTTACACTCATAGATACGTTGCTAAGTACCACCTGTTCACCGAAATGCTTTGAAACTCCATCCAGTTCTATTACATTTTGCGACATTCTGCTACCCCCAGCTTGCTTACCGTTTTATCATAAGACGGACAATATTTAAAAAACGTTCAATAAAGTTTTGGATTGTTTTTAGGGTAAAAAGTCATATGGTGTTGTTCGTTGATCATAGCCTAATCTGCCAACGCTTGCTCCATTGAAGTTTCTAGGAGGCGACACTAGACAATTCGAAATGCGGAGCCGCAGCTAGACAAGCGACTCGAGGGGCTAGGCGCTCGAGCTAGATTAAGAAGACTACATGTAGTTATCCACAACTAAATAAATTTTATAATTTCCTAAAAGATAAAAAAGGACCAGTATTCGCGACTGGTCCTTCATCTTATTTTATACAATTAGCTCTATTGATGACTCAGTTTTGCAGAATCTTAATTTTTCAGGCTTGGCTGTATTGGTGACCTATTTTTACAGAATCTTGATTTTTAGGTCACCAATAGG
>NZ_BASE01000036.1 GCF_000813125.1 Mesobacillus selenatarsenatis SF-1 | reverse complement strand
GTTTCGGTCCTGCCAATGAAGTCAAAGAACGACTTCACTGTCAGGCCCTCCAGCGCTTGTCGGGGCTGAACGAGGCGCTTGCGCTTTTTGTTCAGTTTTAAACCGCTTGAATAGGTAGTGGATCATCAATTCCTGGACTTTGTTGCGGATGCGGGGATTGAAGTAGTTATGCTGTTCTTCGTAGCCTTTATAGATGAAGAGGAACATAGTGAAGGCGTCATCCCGTTTTACTTCTTCAACCTTAAGGTTATTTTTTTTGAGGTAGCTTTTCACAATGGCGAGCTCTTTCTGGACTGCTTTCATTGTTTCTTCAATTAGCTCCAAATAAGGCTTCTTCAGTTTAAATGGACTATTTTCAACGACAGAAAGATCCCGATTGAGCACGACCAGTACCATCGGCAAATAGATGGCCTGCTCCATAATATCGCGGTCTTTTTCAGGAATCCTTGTCATTTTGCTCTGTCCCTTCAAAATAAAATAAGAACATCTGTTCGTAATTATCGTACTGGATTTTGAGGAGTATTTCAAGAGGGTAAAAAAATTTTCCTCCCACTATCATCTTCTCCAAAATAAAAGGAAACTTGCAGTGCTGGTGTGGTGTTGGCTTTCTTTAGAAAAAAATTGAAGTAAAAGCAGGATATTTATTTCTGTTATCGAAATATAAAGTGAATAATTTAACTTTGGAAGGATGGCTCCTGAAATGGAAAAAAGATTTATTAAAGCAGAGGATTTATTTGAATTAAAGTCCGTTACGGACCCACAGTTTTCACCAGATGGAAAGAAGTGTGTGTTTGTCCAGACAGAGATGCTGGAGAAAAAGAATGATTATGCCTCTAATTTATACATAATTGACATTAAAGATGGCGGTAAGCCGAAGCAATGGACTTACGGTGAGAACCGCAATCATTCCCCAAGGTGGTCACCGGATGGAACGAAGGTGGCTTTCGTTTCGAACCGCAGCGGCAAGAACCAGATATTTGTACTGGATGCGGCCGGCGGGGAAGCGAAGCAGGTAACTGATTTCAGGAATGGTGCGAATGGTCCCGTTTGGTCTCCGGATGGAAAAAGAATCGCATGCTCCGTATCCTTGAAGCCTGATGAAGATTTGCTTGCAAAAGATGAAGAGAAGAAGGACGACAAGAAGCTGGAACCGTTCGTAGCACAGGAAATGAAATATAAATCAGATGGAGCTGGCTTCTGGGACGGCAAGTATCGACAGACTGTCATTGTGGATCTTGCAGATGGCAAGGCTGAATTAGTGGCAAAAGGCGAAGTAGACTACCATCTGCAGTGCTGGTCTCCTGATGGCAAAAGTCTTGTATTGTCGGCTGATGAGTCACCTGAACGTGATTTATCATTCAAAAGTGATTTATGGCTGATGGATATCCAGACAGGGAACAAAACAAAGCTTACAAACGGAACTGGCTACTTTGGAAACGCCGTATTTTCACCTGATGGGAAATACCTTGGCTATACGGGGCATGAAAGAGAGTTTGAAAATGCAACGTTAACTCAAGTTTGGGTTCAGGAGCTCGAGACTGGAAACATCCAATGCGTCACAGAAAATATGGATATCCTTGTTGGAGACGCTGTTGCCGCAGACTTCCATCAGGGAGCGAACAGTCCTGGATTGATCTGGGGCGAAGATAGTGAGAGCTTCTATTTCCTTGCGACCGACCAGGGAAATACTGTTTTATACTTTGCGAACCTTGCCGGTGAAGTGTATCCAGCACTTCTTGACCAGCAGCATGTGTATGGGTACACACTGGACGGTAAAAACCAGAGGATTGTCACAGCTATCAGCAATCCAGTGCTCCCAGGGGAACTGTTCCAGCTTGAGGTGACCACTGGTGAGGTGAAGCAGCTGACGTTCGTGAATGAAAAGGTCTTGGAGTCGGTCACTTTATCGCAGCCAGAGCAAATTTCTTTCGAGGCCAGTGACGGCACCCCGCTAAATGGCTGGATCATGAAGCCTGCGGGATATGAAGAAGGCAAGAAATATCCGCTGATTCTCGAGATTCATGGGGGACCGCATGCGATGTATGCGAACTCGTATTTCAATGAGTTTCAGGTCCTTGCGGCCGAAGGCTACGTAGTTCTCTATATCAATCCACGCGGCAGCCATGGCTATGGGCAGCAATTCGTCAATGCCGTGCGAGGCGATTATGGAGGCGGAGACTATCAGGATGTGATGGACGCTGTCGATCACGCGCTGGAAAAGTACGATTTCATTGACAAGGATCGATTAGGAGTGACCGGCGGCAGCTATGGCGGGTTCATGACAAACTGGATTGTCGGACATACTGACAGGTTCAAGGCTGCCGTCACTCAGCGCTCGATTTCAAACTGGATCAGTTTTTATGGCGTCAGCGACATCGGCTACTATTTTACAGAGTGGCAAATTCAGGCTGACCTCAGTGACTTGGAAAAATTGTGGAAGCATTCACCTCTCGCCTATGTGGATAAAATTAATACACCATTATTGATCCTTCACAGCGAAAAGGACTATCGCTGCCCGATTGAACAGGCGGAACAGCTATTTATCGCCTTGAAGAGACAGGGAAAGGAAACGAAGTTCATCCGCTTCCCAGAATCCAACCATGAGCTTTCAAGAAGCGGAAAGCCTAATCTCCGCCTAAGCCGATTGGCATCAATCGTCGATTGGTTTAATAGCTATCTGTAAAATCAATAGAACATTTCACCCGCGGCAAATGCTCCTGCCGCGGGTTTATTTTTGAAAAATTCTCCAGATAAGTTTAAGGTTATAGGTAAAGAAGGAAAATAGTAATATGTATTTCACTTGATTGTTGCTTTTGAATCATTATTTCAATCTGAAAAAGGTCATGAATTAAAACATTGCTACAGCAGCAATTTAAAGTAAAGTGCTTAATAAAATCCATGTTTTATCAATATCTATAAAACGGAAGGGTTTTTCGAATGAGATCAGATAGGCATCAACATAAAAAAAGAAAAAAGCGAATCAGGTGGTCGAGTATCTTTTTACTGCTATTCTTTCTGGTCGGAGCCGTTGCGCTGTATTCCTATATGCAGTACCGTTCTGGCGTGAATGATTCGGAAAAGACGGCAGAGGAAAACAAGCAGGAATACCAATTTAATGGCGAGAGTGATCGAAATGGCCTGACGAATATCCTGCTGATCGGCAGTGACGCAAGAGCAAAAGAAACTTCGCGCTCAGATACAATCATGATCGCCAGCTATAATCCAGATACAGAGTCTTATAAATTAACCTCTATCATGAGGGATACGTATGTGGAGATTCCGGGACATGGGATGAATAAAATCAATGCTGCGTTTGCGCTTGGCGGCCCGGAACTGTTGAGGCAGACAATAAAGGAAAATTTTGATGTAAGCCTTCAATATTATTCAATCGTTGATTTTGAAGGGTTTGTCCGTTTAATGGATGAAGCATTCCCAGAAGGTGTAGAAGTTAATGTTGAAAAGAAAATGTCAGAGGGAATCGGTGTCACACTGGAACCTGGTGTGCAAAGACTGGATGGAAAACATCTGCTTGGGTATGTCCGGTTCCGCCAGGATGCAGTAGGTGATTTTGGCCGTGTAGAACGCCAGCAAAACGTCATAAAAGAAGTCGGCAAGCAGTTCGCCAGCATCCAGACACTGCCGAAGCTTCCTAAATTGGTTGGAGTCGTTACGCCGTTTATTAATACCAATATGGATACAGGCGATATCTTATTTATGGGAAAAGGGCTGATTTCAAAGGATAATCGGAATATCGAAACAATGAGGATACCGGTTGAAGGATCATTCGAGAACCAGAGGGTGAGTGGTGCAGGAGCGGTACTGGCGATAGATTTCGAAGAAAACAGAACCGCGCTGCAGAGTTTTTTAACTAAGTAGATAGCTTGTTAAAAATTACCCAAATTAAGAATTAGAGGTGTACAATTATCTCTAAGAGGTAAATAGGATAAGGTAATCAGACTCTGTGGAATTCTGATTACCAAGTGTTTTGGACAAGGAGATATCAATGGATGTTGAATTATTGAAAGAATGGTTTACAATCGAAAACATTATGGATTTGCTCAACCAATACCGATCGTTTGGGCCAATTCCGGGAATTTTGCTGCCAATGCTGGAAGCTTTTTTGCCGTTCCTACCATTGTTTCTATTTGTCATGGCAAATGCGAATGCGTTTGGGCTTTGGCTTGGGTTTCTCTTTTCCTGGACGGGAGCAGTTCTCGGTGCCTTGCTCGTTTTCTTGATTTTTCGCAGGTACGGCCAGGGACGAATCCTAAGGTTTTTACAGCGCCATCCAAAAGTCCAGAAAGGGATGAACTGGATTGAACGTCATGGATTTGGCCCAATATTCCTCATGCTGTGTTTCCCTTTTACACCATCTGCCCTGGTCAATATTGTAGCAGGGCTTTCAAAAATCAGCATGGCACAGTATATGCTTGCAGTGATTACGGGGAAAATGGTGATGATTTTTACGATCAGCTTTGTAGGTTATGATATTCGTTCTTTAATCACTAATCCCGCGCGAACGGCTATCGTTCTGGCAGTAATCGCCATCTTGTGGTATATCGGCAAAAGAATTGAAGTAAAAATGAATATGAGTGTTGGAAAAGACGATAATGACAGATAGCAGGATAACAGGTGGTGAAGGAAGTCGATGAAAGAAATCGTGAAAAGGGAAGGGCTCGAATGGATCAAGGCTTTTGCCCTCGGAATGATCATATTTGTCTTTATCAGGATTTTCTTTTTTTCCAATTATGTTGTTGAAGGAGAATCCATGCTCCCTACACTGGAAGATGGGAATAAAGTCGTTGTCAATAAGCTGGGATACGAAACAGAAAATCTCGAAAGGTTTGACGTAATCGTATTCCATGCGAATGAAGAGGAAGACTTTGTGAAACGCGTCATCGGCCTGCCAGGCGATAAAGTTGAATATCGTGAAGACATGTTATTCATCAATGGCAAACAAGTGAAGGAAACTTTTTTGAAGCATTACCGCGAGCAATCACCCGGGAGCTATTTGACCGGCGACTTCACCCTTGAGGATTTGACCGGGGTTGAAAGAGTGCCGGAAGGAAAATTGTTCGTCCTTGGCGATAACCGTCTGGGCAGCTGGGACAGCAGGCAGTTTGGGTTCATTTCGGAAGAGCAGGTTGTCGGCAAAGTGAATCTGAGGTATTGGCCGCTCGAGGAAATGGATGTATCTTTCTAACTATACATATAGAGAAGTGAAAAGACTCGTCAATTTTCGAGTCTTTTTTTAATTCGTTTATGTTAGACTGGCATCATTATAATGAAAACAGGGCGGAGATTATATGCAGGGAACATTGCCATTGATCAAAACAAAATTAATTGTTCCTGGCTTACAGGATCAATGGATCAGACGGGCCAAATTATCGAAAAAAATGAAAGCGATTACCGAAAAGCCGCTGACCATCATCCAAGCAGGTGCCGGATATGGAAAGAGCACGGCTCTGGCATTGCATGTCAAGGATCAGA
Source organism: Mesobacillus selenatarsenatis SF-1 (assembly GCF_000813125.1). Lineage (GTDB taxonomy): Bacteria > Bacillota > Bacilli > Bacillales > Cytobacillaceae > Mesobacillus > Mesobacillus selenatarsenatis. The sequence goes on along the minus strand of NZ_BASE01000036.1, from coordinate 23,768 downwards.
ACCAGTCGTGCTGCTGGTATACAATCACTTCTTCCGATGACGATATTCTTCCGTTTCTATCCTATTTGACAGCCTCGATTCAAACCTTGTTCCCGGATTTTGGCCATGAGTTAATCACTTATATGAAAAAGATGGACCGTTATATAAGAGAAGAGGAACTTAGCATGCTCTCTTCGCTTTTCATCAATGAAACCCTCCAAATACCTGAGAAAATCATTGTCATCCTTGATGACTTCCACGCAATAGAGCATTCCTACCATATCAATGTCTGGTTGGAAAAACTGCTGGAGCATATGCCGGGACATCTCCATCTTGTCATATCGTCGAGGACGAAGCCCGGTTGGAAAGTCCTTGCCAAGTTGAAGGCAAGGAATGAATTGAATGAGATTTCGAAGGCAGATTTAATTTTTGGAAAAGAAGAAATCGAGCTTCTCCTTACTGATTTTTATCAGATTGATATTAGTGACGATCAAATTGACCAGTTGTATAACATTACGGAAGGCTGGGTCATAGCAATTGGAATGATCGCCCAGCAGCTGCCGCACCTTCAAAGTCTTGATGAGCTCCTGGCAGAGCCGGCAAAGTCGCTTGAGGATCTGTTTCAATATCTGGTTTATGAAGTGTTTTCGAAACAGCCTCCAATGATCCAGCAATTCCTTGAACAGACAAGCATCTTTGAAGAACTAAGTACGGATGTATGCGACCACATCCTCGGCATGAAGAGCTCCATCCAGATGCTGGAGCAGCTGACTGAGAAAAACCTGTTCATTCAACAGATTGGCGGCAGCCAGTTCAGGTATCACGCTCTTTTCCGCGAATTCCTCGAGAACAGGCTGATCACTAGCCAGCCCGAACAATACAAAGTTTTGATGATGAATAGTGCACATTATTTTGAAAAAAAAGGGCATTGGGAAGATGCTTTATACTGCTATGAGAAAATAGGACAATACCGTGCTGCTGCCGCGATTATGGATGAACAGGGGATGGAGCTACTCGAAATGGGCAAGCTCGAGAATCTGCAGGAGCGGCTAGCAAAAATCCCTTTGGAAGATAAAAGCCGCTATTGTTCACTTTTGTTTCTTGAAGGTGAAGTTTACCGTTACCGCTCATTGTACAAGCAAGCGGAAGCATGCTATGAGCAAGCAATTCAAACAGCTGACAGGATAGGAAATGCGGAATGGAAAAGCAAAGCTCTTGAAGGAAAAGCGAAAATTTACCTTGATACGATTCAGCCGCTTAAAGCTGAACGTATATTAGCTCAAGCGATAGAGCTTCGGGAAGCAGCGATGATGAATGGTGCTTCTGAGGAAACGGGAAGGCTGTATCGCCTTCTTGCTGAAAATCTGATCAATTCTGGGCAGGCCTTGAAGGCGGAAAAATGGATTGAACGGGCTAGGTCGATGAGTGTCCACATTGAGGATGGAACCTTGGAAGCACGGCTAACCTTAAGGACCGGGCGATTTGATGAATCCAGAAAGATTTTAACGGATGTAAAAGCAATAGACCCTCTAAATGAGAAACTGCATTTGCCCCAGTCACATCGTGAAACGGATTTGCTGCTAGCATTGATTGAAGCTTTTACAGGAAATGGCATGAAGGCAAAGGCATTGTCACAATCAGGTATCCAGCATGGCATTGATATCCAAGCTCCATTTGTGGAAGCTTGCGGATGGATCAGGATGGGGCATGCAGTCCAGTTGATTGAACAATATGATCTCGCTCTTGCTGAAAAATGCTATGAGACGGCACTAGATATCATGGGTCGCCTGAGCATCGAACGCGGGAAGGCCGAACCGCTGATGGGCCTGTGCATCCTTTACGGATCAAGGCGTGAATATGAGAGGGCTACTGAGGCTGGACGAAAGGCTCTGCTTGAAACAGAACAAGTGAAGGATGTCTGGCTATCGGCACTCATTACTCTTTGCCTGGCCATTGCGTCAATATACAACGACAGGCACAAGGAGGCAAGCGAGAACCTGCGGAAAGCAGAGGGACTGATCAGTCAGTGTGGAGATGAATATGGGAGGATGCTGCTTGCGTTTTGGAAGTCCTACTATTATTACTCATTAAATGACATTCAGGAGTTCAAAACAGCATTTTCAAGCTTTTTGAAAAGGATGAAGACAGGTGGATATGAATTCTTCTTGAAAAAGCGGACGACGTTTGGTCCTCGGGACTTGCAGGTTTTTGCACCGATGCTCATTCAAGCAGTAAAGCAATCCATTATGCCCGGCTATGCTGAGAAGCTGCTGGAGGATTTGAAAATCCCGCGTCTGAATGCCCATCCTGGCTATACGTTAAGGGTTCAAACGCTTGGGCAATTCAGGCTTTGGCTAGGGGACAGGGAAGTGGAGGACAGGGATTGGCAGAGGGGAAAGGCAAAAGAGCTGTTCCAGCTTTTTTTGACAAAGAGGAGCCAGTTCCTGATGAAGGAGGATATTTTCCAGATTCTCTGGCCAGTTCATGAGGAAAAGAGTGCAGACAGAGATTTTAAAGTTGCTCTGAATGCTTTGAATAATGTACTGGAGCCTACCCGCAAAGCGAGATCCGCCCCGTTTTTCATTATCAGGGAGGGAACAGGCTACGGAATTAACCCACAGGCGGCCATTGAGCTGGATTCGCGGATTTTTGAGGAATGGGCAGAAGCCGGCCTTGAAGAGAAGAATACGGAAAAATCAATGGAAGAACTAGAGCGTGCCTTGAATTTATATAATGGGGATTATCTTCCTGAACGACGGTATGAGGACTGGTGCCTCAATGAGCGAGAACGGCTGCTTGTTTACTTTTTGCGAAGTGCGGAGAAGCTGGCGCAGCTGAATGTAAGGCGTGAAAACTATGATTCTGCCATTCATTGGTGTCAAAAAATCCTCCACAGGGACAGAACATGGGAGGAAGCCTATCGATTGCTGATGTTTTGCTATTATCGGAAGAACAATCGTCCGCAGGCAATCCGATGGTATAAAAAATGCAGTGAAGTGTTAGAAGAGGAACTGGGAGTCACCCCACTGGAACCAACAAGGCATATGTATGAGATGATAATTGAAGGGAACTAATCAGTAATCACTGACAGTTTCGACTGAGCACAAGGAGGATGTGGAATGGAAACGAAAAGACAGATTCATAGCTCATTAAAAGTATTGCTAGTGTCGGATATTGAGAAAGCGAAAAAGTTTTATGCCGACATATTAGGCTGTGAGGTGACAGACTGGTGGGCCATCCGCGATGGGTTTTCAGGACTTGCAATAAAACTGCTACAAGCCAGCGATCCGAAAGAAGTGAGGCCTAATCCGCCGGCAGCAGGTGAAAAGCAAGGGGTCGACCTTTATTGCTATATCGAAGACTGGAATTCACTTGATGAGTTATATCATGAATTTAAGGAAAAAGGGGCGCAAATTGCCATCAAGCCATGGGTTGATGAAAATAATGGACCCTGGAAGGAGTTTGCCGTCAAGGATCTTGATGGCTATTGCATTGCATTCGGCGGGACTGACGGCTTTTGACTTTGACCTGTTACATACTTTTTCTGCCTTAGACCACAGTCAACACTCGGTCAAAATAACTCCTTAGGATCAGCCATCTCGCAGGATAGGTTACAGCGAAATCCCTGATTGACTCATTGGAGTACATCAGCAGGCAATCAATCTGCTTTTTATGTTGTTTTAAATCATAGAGCAGGGCGTGTGGGATCGTATAATGCTGGTTCAGTTGATAAGGATTTAATTTTACTGGGACCACACTCTCTTTATTCATAAAATCGAGCAGGGCTGATTGCTGGATGTCAACACTTTCATTCCGGGGTCGTCCGTTTATATGAATCTTTTCATTGATCAAATAGATTCCCTGCATAGAAATCCCCTCCACGTTTATGGCAATTTAGTACCGTTATTGCCATGAAAATAGGAGGGGATACTATTTTATTTAGAAATTTTAAAGTGAAATTCCCATTTTACCGATGCCGGAATTTATAAATCATTCCTGCGATGATATTTGCCGGTATGAAAAGTGGATTCGATTGCAGGTTCATGTGGAGGACTTCTTCTTGGACAGGCATCTCCTCGTACATTTTTCTTTGTGTTAGCTTTTGCTCTTTCTTTAATTCTCCCATTTTTTTAATGTACTTGTACTGAATCGGCGTCATGATGGCGGTTGTGATGATGAATGGCAGAGTGAAAAGGATGATAAGAAACAAGAATACGGAATCCATTAAAGTTGTCCCTCTTTTATGCATCTCTCTATACGGATTAAGCTTCTTTTTAGTTTCATATTAAACTATCTTCTTCTATTTTTCCTTCAACAATTCACGAATGAACATCTCCAGCCTGTTGTAACTCATTTGTAACTGGCGTTTTTTAAGATGATGTCAAAGCTTGTGGGCTTTGGAATCACCATTTTAAAGGGGGAAAGGAAATGAAAGCTGGTCAACGGAATTTTGTTTTATCATTTATGCTCATTTTGGTCCTGTTGTTTACAAGTGCCTGCAGTGGATCGGGATCAGAGAAGTCAGGCGGTACGGAAGGAAAAGAAGGAGAAGATGAACCGAAAAATACTGAACCAATCAAGATTGGTGTCCTGGCTTCGCAAACAGGCGGACTTGAGGCTTATGGGAAGCAGACACTTCGCGGGTTCGAGCTGGGACTTGAATACGCTACTAACGGAACAAATGAAGTGGCGGGACGTAAAATTGAATTCATTGTTGAAGATACAGAAACGAAACCGGAAGTAGCTGTCCAGAAAGCGACGAAGCTGCTTGAAGAGGATGAAGTAGACTTCCTGGTCGGTTCTTCTAGTTCAGGTGACACTCTGGCAGTTCTGCCGCTTGCTGAGGAATATGAAAAAATTATGATCGTCGAGCCGGCTGTAGCAGACAGCATCACAGGCTCTGAATTCAATAAATTTATTTTCCGCACGGCGCGTAACTCTTCACAGGATGCTGTTGCGGGTGCCGCTGCAATCGCGAAGAAAGGGGTAAAAATAGCGACTCTTGCTCCTGATTATTCATTTGGACGTGATGGCGTCGCAGCGTTCAAAGAAGCAGCAGAAAAACTTGGCGCGGAAATCGTCCATGAAGAGTATGCAGATCCTGCTGCGACGGATTTCACTTCCAACATCCAGAAGATCATCGACCAGAAACCGGATTATTTATTTGTCGTCTGGGCTGGCGCAAATTCACCGTGGAACCAGATTTCAGACATGAAGGTCCAGGAAAAAGGAATCAAAATCTCTACTGGTGCTCCTGATATCGCAGCACTTGCAACGATGGAGCCACTTGTCGGCATGGAAGGCTTCACTGTTTATTATCACGACCTGCCGCAAAACGACATCAATAAATGGCTTGTGGATGAACATAAAAAGCGCTTTAACGGTGAGCTTCCAGATTTATTTACGCCAGGAGGCATGACAGCTGCGATGGCAATTGTGGAAGCACTGAAGAAAACTGAGGGTGACACTGATTCCAAGAAATTGATTGAGACTATGGAAGGAATGAGCTTTGATTCTCCAAAAGGAAAAATGACCTTCCGGGAAGAAGACCATCAAGCACTCCAGGCACTATACGCAATCAAGTTGGAGAAAAAGGATGGAGTTGACTATCCAGTTCCAGTCCTGATCCGTGAGCTCTCTCCAGAAGAAACAGCTCCGCCAATCCGGAATTAACAAGAAAAGCGAAAGCGCCTTGGTCAGCCCCGACAAGCGCTGGAGGGACTGACGGTGAAGTCGTTCTTTGACTTCATTGGCAGGACCGAAGCGACTCGAGGGGCTAGGCGCTGGAGCTGGACATAAAGAAAAGCGAAAGCGCCTTGGTCAGCCCCGACAAGCGCTGGATTTCCGAGTAACATAATGAACTTCGGTAACTGAGCCGGAGTTCATTATGCTTTTACTGAATGTGCAAAGGCGGAATTCAATCAAGGGTGGTGAAGTACATGACGGCAATTATCGAGACGAAAGAGCTTAGTATTACATTTGGCGGCCATACCGCTGTAGACTCTGTCAGCATCTCAGTCCCGCATAATCATTTCAAATCAATCATCGGTCCAAACGGTGCCGGAAAAACGACCTTCTTCAACCTGTTGAGCGGGCAGCTTGCGCCGACGAAAGGACAGGTCATGTATAAAGGCAGTGATATCACAAAGCTCTCCCCGACTAAAAGAACAAGGGCAGGAATTGGACGGTCCTTCCAGATTACCAATGTATTCCCCAATCTGACAGTGATGGAAAATGTCCGCCTTGCGGTACAGTCACATGAAGGAGTCCGCTACCAGATGCTCAGGCATTTTCGTTCCTTTAAAAAATTTGAGGAGCAAGCAGAAGAGTGGCTGAAGCTGGTGTTGCTCGATGACAAGAAGGATGCACTTGCAAGGAACCTTGCCCATGGTGAGAAAAGGAAGCTGGAGATCGCCATGCTGCTTGCTTTGAACACTGAGGTACTGCTGCTCGATGAACCTACGGCAGGTATGTCACTGGAAGAAGTTCCGGCAATCCTCGAGGTGATCAAGAAAATCAAACAACGCGGTGACCGGACGATCATTTTGATTGAACACAAAATGGATATGATCATGGATCTTTCTGATTCCATCATGGTCCTGTTCAATGGCGCCCTGCTTGCTGATGGTACGCCAGAGGAAATCATGAAAAATGAAACGGTCCAGTCTGCCTATTTAGGAGGTTTGCATAGTGAGCACGCTGCTGAAGCTTGAACAGGTTGAGACATTCATTGGCCAGTATCACATTCTTCAAGGTATCTCATTTGAAGTGCCGAAGGGGGAGGTTACCGTATTGCTTGGCCGGAATGGTGCCGGGAAAACAACGACACTCAGAACGATCATGGGCCTGAACACGGCTTCTAAAGGTTCTGTTTTATTCAAAGAAGAAGAAATCAAGAGTCTGCCAACTTATTCGATTGCAAATAAAGGAATCGGATATGTTCCAGAAGATCAGGGAATTTTTGCCGGTCTGACTGTGGAAGAAAATATAAAGGTGGCAGTCAAAAAAGAGAACGATGAGACCCAACAGCGACTGGATTGGATTCTTGATCTTTTTCCTGATTTGAAAAAGTTCTGGAAAAAACCAGGCGGGCTTTTGAGCGGCGGCCAGAAGCAGATGCTTTCTATCGCTCGAGCATATGTCAATGACAATGAACTGCTCTTGATCGATGAACCGAGTAAAGGCCTCGCACCAATTGTTGTCGAGAAGGTAATGGAATCCATTCAGCAAATGAAGGATAAAACGACAATCATCCTTGTTGAACAAAACTTCATGATGGCCAGCACGATAGGCGATAGCTTTTACATCATTGACGATGGCAGGACGGTTTCGAACGGCTCAATGAATCTCCTTCGTGAGGATGAAGAAATGAGACGTAAATATCTCGGCATTGCGTAGGATAGGGGGAAGTAAAAGTGGATGTTTTGATTAACTTGAGCCTTAACGGTCTTGCCACGGGAATGCTGATCTTCCTTCTGGCAGCCGGCCTTACTTTAATTTTTGGCTTGATGGATGTACTAAACTTTGCCCATGGTGGATTGTTTGCCTGGGGCGCGTATAGTGGCATTTGGATTTATACCACGACAGGGAGCTTTCTAGTCGGAATCCTCGGCGCGATTCTTACTGGCATGATCCTCGGAATTATAACTGAGCGCTGGATCATTAAACCTGTTTACGGCAACCATGTACAGCAAATATTAATCACGCTTGGCTTGATGCTTGTTTTATCGGAGATGTTAAAAGTGGTCTGGGGACCTAACCAGATTTCAGCGGTAACCCCTGATTACCTTTCTGGCAGCTGGGAGTTTGGCGGGATCATTATCATCAAATACCGTGTTTTCATCATTGCCGTGGGATTTGCTGTATTCCTCGCTGTACAATACCTGCTGAAAAAGACAAAGATCGGCCTGGTCGTTCGCGCCGGGGTCATGAACAAGGAAATGGTCCAATCGCTAGGAGTCAACATCCAGAGAGTATTCATGTTCGTGTTCATGATTGGAGCGGGCATGGCTGCTCTTGGAGGGATGCTGCTAGGGCCATATTCTGGGGTGATTTATGCAGATATGGGCATGGAGTTCGCGATCCTTGCTTTCATCGTAGTGGTCATTGGTGGAATGGGAAGCTTTACAGGCTCGGTGATGGCCGCAATTCTGGTTGGATTGTCAGGTTCTTTCATGGCCTATTATGTTCCGGACCTGGCGCTGGCCGCTAACATGTTGCTCATGGCAGTCGTATTAATCTTCAGGCCACAAGGCTTATTTGGGGCAAAGGGGTGATGAAATGATGACAAGAATGTTTTCAAATCGAATGAACATCATATATTTACTTGTCGCAGGTTTTCTGGCACTGCTTCCTTTTGTCTACGATTCAAGAAGCTTGCTCATCCTTCTCTCCCAAGTGTTCATTTTTGCCGTATTGGCAATGAGCTATGACATCCTGCTCGGATACACGGGCATCGTCTCGTTCGGCCATGCGATGTTCTTTGGCATCGGGGCTTACACGGTTGGTGTCTTTATGAAAAGATTTGAACCGGAAACAAGCTACTTTCTGCTTGCTGTTCTGGTCACGATCTTGCTGACTGCTGTTGTCAGTTATATTGTCGGGCTGCTGACATTGCGGCTGAAAAGCCATTTTTACGCGATGTTGACAATGGCATTCGCCGGATTGTTTTTAGTACTCGCTGAAAAATGGCGCAGTGTTACTTATGGAAATGATGGATTCACCTTCAGGGTGCCAGAATTCCTGAAGGACCGGACTGACTTTTACCTGATTTGCCTTGTTTCGATGGTCATTGTATTCATTTTATTAAAAAGGTTCACCAATTCACCACTTGGAAGAGTCCTTCAGGCAATTCGGGAAAATGAGCAGCGGACAGAATCGCTCGGATATAGTGTTTTGCAATATAAAGTCATTGCGAGTGTCGTATCTGGAGTCATCGCGGGTATAGCGGGGATTTTATATGCTGTTTCCCTAAGGTTCGTTAACACGAGTGTTTTTACAATGGATATCACACTTGATGCCTTGCTGATGACGATCATAGGCGGAGTCGGGACGCTTGTCGGGGCGATTATCGGTGCGGGAATCATCGAGTTTTCACATCACTGGCTGACAGAACTGGCAAAGGTTCACTGGATTTTCGAAAGATGGATCATCTTTTTCGGAATCATTTATATCCTCGCAGTCATGTTCTTTCCGATGGGCATCGTCGGTTCCTTGCAGAAACTGAAATTCAGAAAGAAAAAGAAAGCTTCAGTTCCGGTTGGATCAGAGACTGTCAGCCAGGGAGATTCCTGATGGAAACAAAGCAAGTTACTTCATTCGTACTTCGTTTCCAGCTCGCGGATATCGAAATGGACAGCGGCAGAAAATACTGGAGAGTTAAGGTAACATATGTGCAGGAAGAAAAGGAAGCTATTTTTGATTCCGTAGAGTCGGCAATGGAATTTATTAAAGAAATTGTTGGAGACTCATAGAGTTAGTTTTTACTGTCCAACTCCAGCGCTTGCGCTTTTTTAAAAGGAGGGAAGAAGATGCAGATTGGCATTATCAGTACGGGAATTTACCTTCCTGAAAACTACGTCACAGGAGCAGAAATTGCCCAGTTGGCAGGAATTCCCGAACAAGTTGTGGAAGAAAAGATGGGAATCAGGAAAAAGCCGGTGCCAGGTCCGGGTGACCATACATGTGAGATGGGGATCAGAGCTGCGAGAATTGCTTTGGAAAAAGCGAACCTGGATCCTATGGACATCGACCTTGTCATCTATATTGGCGAGGAATACAAGGAGTATCCATTATGGACCGCTGGAATCAAGCTGCAGGAGGAAGTTGGTGCAAGGAATGCTTGGGCCTTTGACACGGCATTAAGATGCGGAACGACAGTGATGGCCCTGAAGCTTGCCAAAGGGATGATGCTCTCTGATTCGGCAATCAATACCGTCCTCCTCGCCGGAGGCTATCGCAATGGTGATTTCATAGATTACCAGAATCCGAGAACACGGTTCATGTACAATCTTGGGGCTGGCGGCGGTGCGATTTTATTGCAAAAGGGCCATCAGGAGAACGTGCTGCTGGAAACAGAAGTGATTACGGATGGGTCTTTTTCCGAGGATGTCGTCGTCGTTGCTGGAGGGACGAAAAATCCAATTTCGGCAGAGAATCTAGAGCGCGGGCTGTATCAGCTTGATGTTCTCGATCCCAAGGGAATGAAGGAGAGGCTAGAGCAAAAGTCGATGGCTAATTTCCTGAAGGTCATCTCTCGGTCCGTTGAAAAAAGCGGGTTTTCCGAAAAAGATATCTCCTACGTCGGGATGTTACACATGAAGCGGTCGGCACATGATTTTGTATTGAGGGAGCTAGGGCTTGCGGAAGAAAACTCTATCTACCTCGAAGACTATGGGCATATTGGACAGATTGACCAGATCCTGTCGCTGGAACTGGCAGAAAAGGCAGGGAAATTGAAGGACGGAGATGTAGCTGTTCTTGTCAGTGCAGGGATAGGCTATGCATGGGGCGCAACAACCATTGTTTGGGGAAAGGGTGTGCTGTAATGGAAAAAACAGCAGTGGAATTGAAGAAAGTTGATTTGCAGAATGGGGAAACATTCGCGTATAGAGAACGGGATGGCGGAACCAAGAATGTTCTATTGATCCACGGTAACATGACATCATCCAAACACTGGGACATATTGATTGATCAGATAGATCCTGAATATAAAATTTTTGCGGTTGACCTGCGGGGGTTTGGTGAGTCCAGCTATCATAAGCCGATCATGTCAATCAAGGACTTTTCTGATGATGTAAAGTTGTTTGTAGATGAAATTGGATTGAAGGAGTTTGCACTTGTTGGCTGGTCGACGGGAGGAGTAGTAGGGATGCAATTCGCCGCTGATTATCCAGGTTATTGTGAAAAACTTGTGCTGCTCGCATCAGCATCAACGAGAGGATATCCGTTCTTCGGCACGAGTGCAGAGGGTCTGCCAGATGTAAATAACCGGCTGATTACTTATGAGGATGTAAAAGCGGATACTGGTAAAACGGTTGCCGTCCAGACGGCCTATGACCAGCATAATAGAGGATTTTTAAAGGCAATGTGGAATATGTTGATTTATACCAATCGTCAGCCGGAAGAACGTCTCTATGATGAGTATATTGATGATATGCTGACACAGCGCAATCTCGCGGAAGTCTACCATTCTCTTAATACATTTAATATTAGTTCCGTAAATAATGGCCTGAAGGATGGAACAGATCAGGTGAAGGATATCCAGATCCCTGTGCTTGTGCTCCGGGGTGACCGAGATCTCGTTGTTACTGAGAGGATGACCGAGGAAATCGTCGAGGATTTTGAAGGGCGCGCAAGGTTTGTAGAATTGAAGGATTGCGGCCACTCGCCATTAGTAGATGACCTGGATCAGCTATTGCAGCATATCGAAGGATTTTTAGCAGAGTAGGAAGGTGTTTTTATGAGATTGAAAGATAAAGTAGCGATTATTACAGGTGCAGCGAACGGAATCGGGCTTGCTGCAGCAAAGACTTTTGCGCGTGAAGGTGCCAGGATTGCAATGGCTGACTTTGATGAGGAAACAGGATCAAATCGAGCAGCCGAACTGTCTGCTGATGGCTATGACGTCGCTTTTTTTCAGGTGAACGTTGCCGACAGGGCCAGTGTAGATTCGTTGGTCCAAAACGTTTTAGGATACTTTGGCAAAATTGATATTTTAATAAATAATGCAGGCATCACCAGGGATGGGATGCTTCATAAGCTTTCGGCAGAGGATTTTCAAAAGGTCGTTGATGTCAACCTGACCGGCGTATTCAATTGCGCCCAGGCGGTTGTGCCAGCGATGGTTCAGCAAGGTTCAGGGAGAATCATCAATACATCATCCGTTTCCGGCATATATGGCAACGTGGGACAGACAAACTACGCAGCAACAAAAGCCGGAGTCGTCGGGATGACGAAAACATGGGCAAAGGAACTTGGCCGCAAAGGCATCAATGTCAATGCTGTAGCGCCAGGTTTCATCGAAACAGGTATGACCGCCGCGGTGCCAGACAAAGTGATTGAACAAATGAAAATGCTTGTCCCGCTTGGCAGGCTCGGTTTGCCAGAGGATATAGCCGACGCCTATTTGTTCCTTGCTTCAGACGAATCAAAATATGTAAACGGCACGACTCTTCATGTCGATGGCGGGATTATGATGTAAGATTGAAAAGCGCACTTGATGCGCTTTTTTATTATGGGTAAGAAGGGGAGGAATATATTTGAGCCAACCGTAGATAAAATGATTTCAACTGGAGATAAATCTCTTTCAACCGGAGATAAATCTCTCTTAACTGGAGATAAATCTCTCTTAACTGGAGATAAATCTCTCTTAACTGGAGATAAATCTCTCAACCGTAGAAATACTCGAGCTAAGCGTAGGTAAATCCGTTTCAAACCCTCCGAGCCGCGAAAAAACCTCCCCACTGTTAATAAAATTGCTTCAAAAGGTCATGCCAATTGGTATTAAAATTACTTAATCTCTATAAATGGCACACTCCCTATTCCTTACCCTATCTCCACTTTTTGCATCCACCAATCATCACTTTAAGGTTAACTTCCCACCAAAAGTGGTAAATGGTATTAAAAAAGGATGAGGTGCTGTACATGGAAGAAACTAAGCAGAAGTACTACTTTAATATAGAAAGTGGCGAGGTTCTGGACACGCCAGCCGAGCCGGAGGGCCATTTATTCACGTTGATCGCGACAGGAGAAGAAATCAAGGATCTGCGCGAGTATCTCACCGAAAATTATAAGGCGGATTGGGCAACCTTTGGCAACTCTCACCTTCGCCCTTTTACCGACCCAGACCGTGAACATGCTGAATATGACTTTGCGATGAAGGAGATTTACGCGATGGTCTACAAACTGGGTGATGCTGAAGCCAGGAATCATGTGAAAAGCATGGGGATATTTACGGAAGAAGAGTTAAGTGGGATATAAAATTTTGACACCATAGCTGATGCTGTGGTGTCTTTTTCTGTTGCCAGAAAAATATTTTAGTGTGGATATATTTATAAGTTTTTTTAATTCAGCTCCAGGTGCTTATCGGAGCTGACCAAGGTGCTTGCGCTTTTTGTTTTATGTAACTATCCTGTAACTCCCATTTTCTAAAATAAACCCATCATGACGAGAGAGGGAGAGATTGCGGTGAGGTGGGAGCTCGATTGGCTTGAAAAAAGAGCAAGTTTGACCCCGAAGGCCGCTGCGATTATCGATGCAGAGACAGGTCAGGACTGGTCGTACAGGGAAGTCAATGATCGGGCTAAAGCTATCGCAGCGTGGCTGGAAACAGAAGGGGTAAAAAAGGGAGACAGAATAGCCTTGCTCGCGCCAAATGGAATCTGTTATTTTGATTTGCTGTTTGCCTGTGGAAAGATCGGCGCCATTTTCGTGCCGTTGAACTGGAGGCTATCTGTCGATGAATTAGCCTTTATTATAAAAGATTGTGAACCCTCAATCCTTGCGATCCATTCAAGTTTTACAAAAGAAGTGACGATGATCTGGGGTGAGGAAGATCGCTGCATTCAAATAGATGGTACCCGATTCTCGGGGCTGATTGAAAAATTCGCCGGCCAGCGTGAAAAGCGTGAAATCGATTTGGAAGAGGAAGACCCTCTGGCAATGATTTATACAGGCGGGACCACTGGGAAACCAAAAGGAGCGGTTCTGTCACATCGGGCAATCATCTGGAACAGCATTTCCACGATCGCCAGCTGGAATCTTACGAATGAAGACCGAACGGTGACATATTTACCATTATTCCACACTGGAGGGCTGAATGCTCTTTCCGTTCCAATCCTGATGGCAGGGGGCACCGTCGTCCTGGCCAATGACTTTACACCGGAAAGTGCGATTAAGAATGTAATTGAGCATAAGTGCACGATCGTCCTGTTTGTCCCGACGATGCACCATATGCTTGTTAAATCGGATTGCTTTCACAAGGCAGTATTCAAGGACATAAAGCTATTTTTATCAGGTGGAGCCCCATGCCCGCTCGAAATTTATGAAGCTTACAAACAGAAGGGTATTGCCTTCAAGGAGGGGTATGGACTGACAGAGGCTGGGCCAAATAATTTTTACATAGATCCTTTAGATGCAGATGTAAAAAGAGGCTCAGTCGGCAAGCCAATGTTATTCCATAATATCAGGATTCTGGATGTAGCCGGAAACGAGACTGGAGAGGATGAGGTCGGTGAACTCGCCATCCAGGGGAATCATACATTTTCATATTACTGGAAAAATAAAAACGCGACGAATGACACATTGAAGGACGGCTGGCTCTATACTGGAGATCTGGCAAAAAGAGATAGGGATGGCTATTACTATATTGTCGGCAGGAAAAAAGAGATGATCATCACGGGTGGTGAAAATGTCTATCCGCTCGAAATTGAGCACTGGCTCTGTGCCCATCCTTCTATTCGCGAGGCTGCTGTGGTCGGTATACCGGATGAAAAGTGGGGAGAGGTAGTGACTGCCTTCATTGTTCTTGAAGAAGGAGCCGATCTTGGGGAACAGGATGCAAAAATGCATTGCAGGCAGAAGCTGGGCGGTTATAAAGTACCGAAAGTGATCCATACCATTGGCCAGATGCCGAAGACACATGTAGGCAAAATTGATAAAAAACAACTGAAAGAAGATGCGTTGTCTGCTTCAGGCCAAAAGCCTGTCAGCTAAAATAGAAGAAAGGCGTTTCAGCCAGCGTTTGCTGACTGGAATGCCTTTTTTTGAATCAGGATGCAAAGTACAATATTAACAGAGAAGAGTGCAAATAAGAGAATCATGACTCCGCTAAATGGCAGCAGGGCCGCGACCGGCGGAGCGAGGCTGGCGCCGGTCAGCAGGATAAATGAATAGAGTGACAATGCTTTGGCTCGCTGGCTGCTGCCGTAGAAGCCGATCAGAGTAATGATGGTAGGTATGACGAGTGAAATCGATGAAACAAAAAAGATGGAGAGAAAATCAAAGCTCCGGTAGAATGGAATAAAAGCAGCAGGAATGCGCTCGTAGATCCGATGGCCAAACCAAACTTCAATGTGCGAAGTTCTCCCCAGCGATCCATCAATTTACCCGTGAAGAGGGAAAGAGAAGCGCCAATTAATCCAACAAGCCGGATCATCAATAGGTCTGATTCAGGTCCGTTAAAATAACGGCCAATTGCATCATAGAAAGAGATAATCGCAAACAACAGTGTGAATGTAATACTATAGCATTTCATCAAGCGAGAATCTTTTAGCAATTGAAAAAAGCCTCGCCATAAAGGCTTGCTTTCTACCGACTGTGGTGGTGACTCTTTCAGCAGGAAAAAAGCAGCAGCAAATAGAAAAAAATAGACAATTGAGAAGAAAAAGAAGACACTGTTCCAGGAAAAAACACCGGCCAGAAAATCACTGGCAACCTGACCGAAGATTCCCGCGATTAAAAATCCAGTATTGATCAGTACAACAAGGATGGTCCTCTGCCGAAAATTGAATACATCATAGGAGTAGGCGAAAGCAACTGAAGCGAAGGTAGCCAGAGTGATTCCCTGGAGCGAACGGGCGATCCACAAACTGGCGGATCCGGCAGAAAAGCCGACGCCCAGTGTTGTCAGTGCTGAGGCCAAAAGTCCGAACACAAGGATTTTCCTTCTCCCTGTGAAATCGGATACCGGCCCGAATGAAAGCAGTCCGCAGGCATAGAAAAAAGTAAATAGCCCTCCGGCCAATACAACGTGGGATTCGGCGATCAATAGGTCATCCGCAAGAACGGAATAAATGGGAATCAGCGTATAAATATTGCTTGCGACCATGATGGCGCAAATTGTCAGTAGGATGGAAGCCTTGTGAAAAAAGGACATGGATTTCATGTATATCACCTGCCACCACTAACATATGCAGCCACCACTGATTTTGGAGGTTGTTTTGGGAAAAATTAACGGGCTTCCTGCTTCCAAAATGGCCTGAAAAAAAGGTATAATGAATGATATATAGAACAATCGTTTGGTATGTAGAAGGCGCATGAATATGAAGCGCCTTTTTCAATTTTAAAAGTGATACAGAGATAGATATTTTAAGAGAGAAAGGGGAAGTCAGATGTCTGTACGTTTAGTACTCGGGCGCTCGGGAAGCGGCAAAACCGAGATGGTCATAAATGAAATCAAGGACAGGCTTATTTCCGACCCGCAGGGGGATCCGGTAGTTTATCTTGTTCCTGAACAAATGTCATTTCTTTCAGAATACAGATTGTCCACTGACCCTGAGCTTGGGGGGATGATCAGGGCGCAGGTTTTCAGCTTTCCGCGCCTTGCCTGGAGAACCCTGCAGGAAACCGGCGGGTATACTCGCCAGCATTTGGACAGCGTCGGGATCAGCATGATGATCCGCAAAATCATTGAGGATAAAAAAGATGACTTGAAAATCTTCCAAAAGGCAGCGGATAAAAATGGCTTTGTCCAGCTGATGGAGCAGATGCTGATTGAGTTCAAACGCTATGCGATTAACCCGGATGAGCTCACTGGAAAAATGGAGGATAGCTCTGCAGGCAATAAAGCGCTGAAGGATAAAGTCCATGATCTTGAGTTAGTTTATCGTCAATTTGAAGATGAATTATTCGGCAAATATATCGATTCAGAGGATTACTTTAAACTGCTTGCCGAGAAAATCCCTGCCTCACAATATTTAAAAAATGCGGAAGTATACATCGATGGTTTTTACAGCTTCACTCCCCTTGAATTGATGATCATTGACCAGCTGATCGGCACATGTAAAAGGGTGACGATCGCGCTGCCCGTCGACCAGGGTTTTAAAGATGCTAAGCCTGACGAACTGCATTTATTCAGGATAACTGGAGAAACCTGCTCAACACTGTATGACATGATTAGGACTAAAGGCTATGAGCTGGAAGAAGACGTCGTGTTGACAGAGCAGAGACGTTGGCAGGATGAATCCCTTGAGCACCTTGAAAGAGAATTTGATTCCAGGCCTGCCGTTAAATATGACGGAGAGGCTGCGATCCATATCGCCCAGGCTGCCAACAGAAGGGCAGAACTTGAAGGGGTTGCGCGCAAGATTCTCGGACTTGCAAGGGATAATGGTTACCGTTACCGTGATATTGCGGTTTTGATGAGAGGCAGCGAATATCGCGAAGTGCTTGAAACGATTTTTGATGATTATGGGCTTCCATACTTTATCGACCAGAAGCGGAATATGCTTCATCATCCATTGATTGAGCTCGTTCGTTCCAGCCTTGAAACGGTATTGGGTAACTGGCGATATGAACCGATTTTTCGGGCTGTAAAAACTGACTTATTGTTCCCGGATGGCGTTAATCTGAACAAGATGCGCGAACAGATGGATGTGCTGGAGAACTATGTACTTGCATATGGCATCCAGGGGGTTAAATGGACGAAAAAAGAACGATGGAAATACCGAAGGATCCGCGGCCTTGAGTATGACAGTGTGGCCCAGACGGATGCAGAAAAACAGACAGAACAGGAACTGAATGATCTGCGGCTATTGATTACTTCTCCGCTGCTGCGGCTGGCCCGCCGCTTGAAGCGTGCTGACACGGGAAGGAAGCTTTCGGAAGCAGTCTATCTATTCATGGAAGAGCTTGATATACCAGCCAAGCTCGAGGCATGGAGAATGGGTGCTGAACAGGAAGGAAAGCTGGTAGAGGCGAGGGAGCATGAACAAGCCTGGAATGCAGTAATCAACCTTCTTGACCAGTTCGTCGAGATGCTTGGTGACACAAAAGTTGCGCCTAAAAAGTTCGTGACGATTCTTGATGCTGGCTTTGAATCATTAAGGTTCTCACTTATTCCACCTGCAATTGACCAGATTTTGGTTGCCGACCTTGAAAAGACAAGGCTTGCCGATGTTAAGGTCGCATTTGTGATCGGCGTCAATGAAGGTGTTCTGCCGGCGAAGATGTCGGAGGAGGGGATTTTTGCGGATGATGACCGGGAACTTTTGCAGTCAAAAGGCATAAAGCTTGCCCCAAGCAGCCGCACGAAGCTGCTGGACGAAAACTTCATTGCTTATAAGGCATTTGTGACGCCTTCAGAACAGCTGTATATCAGTTACCCTATAGCCAATGAAGAAGGGAAAGCTTTGATGCCATCTTCATTTATTAAGAGGATTTCTGATCTTTTCCCTGAACATCAATCCCACTTCTTCCTGCCAGATCCATCGGAATTGCCGGAAGAGGAGCAAATAGAGTACGCAGCTGGAGAAAACGTTGCTCTGTCTTATCTGACATCCCAGCTTCAATTGAAGAAGCGCAATTATCCAGTCTATGATTTTTGGTGGGATGTTTACGATTATTATATTAAGGATCATCAATGGGCTGATACTGCACGCAAGGTTCTTTCAAGCCTATTTTACGAAAACAGGACGAAGCAGTTGTCCGAAGAAGTCACGAAGGAGCTATATGGTGATGAAATTCAGGCCAGTGTATCAAGGATGGAATTGTTCAATAGCTGCCCATTCTCGCACTACGTTCAGCATGGATTGAAGCTGCGCGACCGCCAGATCTTCCGTCTTGAGGCTCCGGATATCGGTGATTTGTTCCACGCTGCGTTGAAGGAAATTGCCGAGACCGTCATGCAGCAAAACCTCAGCTGGGCCCAGCTTACAAGAGCCCAGGCTGAAGAACTGGCAAGGGATGCAGTCCAAAAGCTGGCTCCTAAACTGCAGAATGAGATCTTGATGAGTTCGAACAGACATCATTATATCAGGCAGAAGCTGCAGAATATCATCAGTCGCGCGTCGCTTGTTTTAAGTGAGCATGCCAAGGTCAGCGGATTTTCACCTGTAGGCCTGGAGCTTGGCTTCGGACGCCAGGGAAAACTGCCGCCGCTTGCTTTTTCGCTGAAAAATGGCACCAGGATGGAACTGATGGGCCGGATTGACCGCGTCGATAAAGCAGAGGACGACAAGGGAATGTACCTACGGGTCGTCGATTATAAATCCAGCGTGAAGGATGTCAATCTGACGGAGGTTTATCATGGTGTGGCCCTTCAGATGCTCACCTACCTGGATATCATCATCACTCATTCGCCGATGTTGGTCGGCAAGGCTGCTGACCCGGCGGGAGTCCTGTATTTCCATGTCCATAACCCTATTGTCAACGCATCGAAAATGCTGACTCTTGATGAAATTGAAGAGGAAATCCTCAAGCGCTTTAAAATGAATGGATTGCTGCTCAGTGATGAGAATGTCATCAGGCTGATGGACAAGGGATTGGATACAGGCAGTTCGCAGATTATTTCCGCAGGTTTTAAAAAGGATGGAAGTCTGCTTAAAAGCTCAAAGGTGGCCAGCAAGGAGGACTTTGACCATTTGCGGCAATTTGTGCGTCATAAGTATGTGGAAACCGGCAACAGGATTGTCAGCGGAATCGTCGATGTTGCGCCGTATAAGCTAAAGGACAGGGCACCGTGTACATTCTGTTCCTTCAAGCCGGTCTGTCAGTTTGACCAGGCTGTGGAATCGAATGATTTCAGGAAGCTTCCAGTCATTAAAAAAGAAGATTTGCTAGCGTCGCTCCACCAAGATCAAGGGATTGAGGCGAATGATAGCTTACCAGGAGTAAATGATAGATTAGAAAAAATTAAGAAACAGGATATTATGGCATCAATGAGGGAGGAGGAAGAGGACCTTGGCTAAAACAAATATACCGCCAGTGCCGGAAGGGGCAACCTGGACGGAAGACCAGTGGAAGGCGATCATGGCATCGGGACAGGATATCCTTGTCGCAGCGGCAGCAGGGTCAGGAAAAACTGCGGTGCTTGTTGAGAGAATCATTAAGAAAATCACTTCGGAAAGCAATCCGATTGATGTTGATGAATTGCTCGTCGTGACATTCACCAATGCCTCTGCGGCTGAAATGCGCCACCGGATAGGGGAAGCGCTCGAAAAAGCAATCGACAGCAACCCGGCTTCAACTCATTTGAAAAAGCAGCTTAGTCTCTTGAACAGAGCGTCTATTTCAACACTCCATTCATTCTGCCTAGAAGTGATCAGAAAGTATTATTACTTGATCGAAGTTGACCCTGGTTTCAGGATTGCTGATGAAACCGAAGGGCAGCTGCTTCGTGACGAAGTGATTGAGGATCTTTTTGAAGAAGAATACGGAAAGGAAGATAACCAGCACTTTTTCAACCTGGTGGATGCGTTCACGAATGACCGCAGCGATGAAGGCTTGAAGGATATCATTGTTGACCTTTTTGACTTTGCCAGATCCAATCCATCTCCTGATGCCTATCTTGATTCAATCGTTTCAATGTATGATGCAGCAGGCAGCACGGCGATAGAGAACCTGCCCTTCATGAAAGTGCTCATTGCGGATATTGAGCTTCAGCTCCAGGGGGCGAACCAGCTTCTTGAAAAAGGGATGGAGATCACCAAAATGCCTGGGGGACCTGCTCCAAGGGCAGTTAATTTCACTGAAGACCTGCATGTGATTGATACTTTGCTTGCTGCAAAAGACCGATCATGGGGAGAGCTATATGACGCGATCCAGCTCGCCAATTTTGGCAGGGCGAAAACATGCCGCGGCGATGATTTCAACAAGGATCTTGTAGATAAGGCGGCCAAACTCCGAGACCGGGCAAAGAAAATCGTCCAGGACTTGAGGGGGGAACTATTTTCACGAAAACCTGAAAGTTTCCTGAAGGATATGCAGGAAATGAAACCATTGATCGCTGTCCTGATTGATCTTGTAAAAGAATTCTCACACCGGTTTGGAGAAGTGAAGCAGGAGCGTGGCCTTGTTGATTTCTCGGACCTTGAGCATTATACACTGGAAATCCTGACAGCAAAATCAGATTCGGAGGAAGAATTCCCTGCAGGTGAATCTAAACCTTCAGAAGCAGCACTCGCCTATCGCAATAAATTCAAGGAAGTGCTGGTGGATGAATACCAGGATACGAACATGGTACAGGAAGCGATTCTCCAGCTTGTGACAGCTGATGGGGAGACATCAGGAAACTTGTTCATGGTTGGTGATGTAAAGCAGTCAATCTACAAGTTCCGTCTTGCTGAGCCTAATCTGTTCCTGGGTAAATACAACAGGTTCACATCGAATGGCGAAGGAACAGGATTGAAAATAGACTTGGCCAAGAACTTCCGGAGCCGCAGGGAGGTTCTTGATGGAACCAATTATTTATTCAAGCAAATCATGGGCATCAAGGTAGGCGAGATCCATTACGATGAGAATGCTGAGCTGAAGAAAGGAGCGCACTATCCTGAAGATGACGAGTTCCCTGTGGAGCTGCTCTTAATAGATAAAAGTGAGGGCGCATCATCAGAAAGTGATCCTGGGGAAGATAGTGAAAGTGCAGCAGATGAATTTGACGCAGACGACCTGGAACAATCCCAGCTCGAAGCAAGGCTGATGGCGAAGCATATTAAGGATATGGTAGAAGAGCGACGGGGTGTTTACAATCCAAAGACTAAGACATCAAAACCCGTCAACTACCGTGATGTCGTCATACTCCTCCGCTCGATGACATGGGCGCCGCAAATCATGGAGGAGTTCAAGCAGCAGGGCATCCCGATTTACGCAAACCTTTCCACTGGTTATTTCCAGGCAACAGAGGTAGCAATCATGATTTCCTTGTTGAAGGTGATCGACAATCCTTATCAGGATATCCCTCTGGCTGCAGTCTTGAGATCCCCGATAGTTGGACTGGATGAAGAAGAGCTTGCCATCATCAGGGTCAGCCAGAAACGCGGTTCTTTCTATGAAGCATTGACAGCATTCTGCCATCAAAAACCGTTGCCGGAAAATGAAGAATTGCAAGAGAAGACAAGTCGCTTCTTCGAAAGTTTAAAGAGCTGGAGGACTTCAGCAAGACAGGGTTCTGTATCTGATTTGATCTGGCAATTATACAGGGAAACCCGTTTCTTCGATTTTGCCGGCGGGATGCCAGGAGGCAAGCAACGCCAGGCAAACTTGCGAGCATTATATGATCGCGCGAGACAATATGAAGCAACGAGTTTCCGCGGCCTGTTCCGCTTTTTGCGATTCATTGAGCGGATGAGGGAGCGAGGCGACGACCTTGGTGCTGCAAGAGCTCTTGGAGAGCAGGAAGATGTGGTCAGGGTCATGACGATCCACAGCAGCAAGGGACTTGAGTTCCCGGTAGTCTTCGTTGCCGGCCTGGCCCGCAATTTCAATACTATGGACCTGAAAAAATTCTACATGCTCGATAAAGAGTTTGGTTTCGCGGCAAAATATATCAATCCTGAGAAGCGAATTTCCTACCCTTCCTTGCCGCAGTTAGCCTTCAAGCGCAAGCATAAGATGGAAATGCTGGCAGAGGAAATGAGAGTACTATACGTTGCCTTGACGCGTGCCAAGGAAAAGCTTTACTTGATAGGATCGGTTAAGGATGCTGAAAAAACGATCAGTAAATGGCAGGACGAGGCAAGCCATCCTGACTGGCTGCTGGATGAATATTTAAGGGCGTCAGCTTCGGGCTATATTGACTGGATTGGCCCCGCGGTTATCCGCCACCAGGATTGTGACTACATCAGGGGAAGTGAGGTTTCCCTTCATCCGAGACTGGGGGAAGATATTACAAAACATTCTTCCCGCTGGAAAATCGACACTATCAAAGCAGAGGAAATTGCTTCATATGGTGACGAGAAAACCGAAGTACACGAAAGCGTGATGGACCTTGTTGAAGCAGGAAAACCTGTAAACAAAGAATCTCAACTGGCAGAATCAGTGCACAGGCAGCTTTCATGGAATTATCACTTCAAGGAAGCGGCAAATCACCGTTCAAAACAGTCCGTTACAGAGCTGAAGCGCAACCACGAAACCAGGGATGAAGAGAGCGGTACACAGATTGTCAGGAAGTTCACAAAACCAATCCTCAACAGGCCAAGATTCATGCAGGAGAAAAAGCTTACACCTGCAGAACGGGGAACAGCGATGCATATGGTCATGCAGCATATCGATCTTAACCAGCCAGTAACGGAAGCTTCACTCGAGATGCAGCTGGAGAAGATGGTGGAGAAGGAGTTGCTTTTTGATGAGCAACGCGATGCTGTAGATAAGAAATGGATACTTGCCTTTTTTGAAACTGACATTGGCAAACGGCTGTTGACTGCGGAAAAAGTCAGCCGGGAGGTACCTTTTTATCTGTCATTGCCGTCAAAAGAAGTATATCCTGATTGGCAGGGAAAAAACGAGCCGATTTTTATCCAGGGGGTAGTGGACTGTATTTTCCAAGATAAAATCGGAACAGTTCTGCTTGATTTTAAAACGGATGGCATCCATGACCGTTATAAAGGCGGCTTCGAACAGGCAAAGCCGATTCTGGAAGAACGCTATCGAATCCAGATCAGTTTGTATGCCAAAGCAATCGAACAAGTATGGAAGCAGCCTGTTGAAGAGAAGTACTTGTATTTCTTCGACGGCGGACATCTGCTTGAACTAGACCAGATATAAAGTAATGTTAAAAACCGGTGGGATGTGAATAATAATCCTGCCGGTTTTTTTATATTAATTTTCTCAGGAACATTCTTCATCGAAATTTGTATTGGCTGTAAATTAGATGACATGACAATCGTAGTAAGCTTGTGTAGGAACCCATTGTAGCATTGGCGCCATAAAAAACAGAAAACCTGGAAATGTGGTAACCAATAGAGGGCATTGGTGCCATAAAAAGCAGAAATCCAGGAAATTAGGTAACCAATAGAGGGCATTGGTGCCCTAAAAAGCAGAAATCCTGGAGATTAGGTAACCAATAGAGGGTA
>NZ_BASE01000037.1 GCF_000813125.1 Mesobacillus selenatarsenatis SF-1 | reverse complement strand
CATCCAAACAGGATGTTTTTTTACTTTAGACTTATTGGGTTTTCAAAGATAATATTAAGCTCATCACCGGGCGCAAGACGATCGTCAAACGCTGCTTTTTCTCCGTTTTTCAACAGGGTGAATCCGCGGCTGTCTTTAGGGATTTCAACCTGTGCAAAGTTGAATAAGTCCTGAAAGATAAACGGCTGGACATCCTTTTGCTTTGTGGATAGATGATCCCCGCTATGTATGCGTTCGTCCATTCCAAGCTTACTTCTATCTCGGGTGAATTGAATTAATTCCTGTTGAAGTTGAATT
This sequence comes from Mesobacillus selenatarsenatis SF-1, assembly GCF_000813125.1. Taxonomy (GTDB): domain Bacteria; phylum Bacillota; class Bacilli; order Bacillales; family Cytobacillaceae; genus Mesobacillus; species Mesobacillus selenatarsenatis. The sequence continues at coordinate 38,780 of NZ_BASE01000037.1, read as the reverse complement.
TGCTGGCCGTTGAAAAAGATCGGCATTGATTCAGTAACAGGCATCCCCAGTATTTCTACCAGTCTTCTAAGTGTAGATTCCGTACCTTTTTCAAAACGGATGTCATCAAGATGGTCAATTTTATTTTGCAATTTTGCTGCCAGACCGTTTACATAAATCTTTCCCGTGAACTCTGTGATTTTGTGTTCAACACCGTCAATTTTTATAAAAAATGGGCGAGTATCATTGAGTAATTCTGCGAGTTTAAGCTCCTTTAGAACGACTTCAACAGTGTCGGCTATGTCAAAAACAATCTCGTCTCTGTCTGTGACAGGTTGGGACATCGAAGCAGGAAGACGGTTGCAGGTCAAACCTGCGCTAACTTCATATCTTTTACCGTTGATAACGACGGTCTTGGAAGGAAGTTCACCAATCAAGTCACCAAGTGTTAGCTCTGGTCTGACCCCATCCTCTCCTTTTTGGACAGTTAATTTATCTCCTCCATCTACCTGATCATCGAATGAGCAAGGTAAACCATTTTTCAATAATACGGGTTGCTGTCCATGCTTACCGGGTATGGTCACATTTTTGCCATTCAGGCTGACAATCATAGCAAGACCCGGTCTGCCGTAAAGCTTATTCATTTTAATCCCAGCAGCCAGCAGACAATCGCCAACGGTCAATTTGTTGACTTCGAACAGCCTTACCGGCTGGCCGTTCACATGAACTGTGTGGTATTGGACAGGAGATTGTTTGGCTGCAATGGCAATACCGATTGGCGTCACAAGTTCAGGACCTTTCGTTATATGATCTGCAAATGACACGGAATTGATTGCATCGAGTCCACGGATGGCGACCCTGTTTTCCGGCAGATTCAATTTGGCGGCTAGCCTCCTGGGTAAATCAGGTGTAAGGCTTCCTCCTCCGACAAGCATCACTGCTTTAGGGGATTTATTGCCATTCAGCCTGAGAATTTCTTCTCCGATTGTTTCTGCCAAACGGTCTATTGCAGGGGCGATACGTTCTACAGCTTCATCCTTGCTGACCACTGTTTCAAAGCCAAGTATGTCTGTGATTGAGATTGACTGATTGTCATGCAGGTCCCGCTTTGCTTTTTCAGCAAGAGGGAAGTCCAGCAAAAACTCATCACTAACTGCTTCAGTGATTTCATCCCCCGCTACTGGTACCATTCCATAGGCAATTACCGTACCGGAGTCAGTGAGAGCGATATCGGATGTCCCTGCGCCTATATCAACAAGAGCGACATTCAATCTCCTCATAGACGCAGGAATCAACACATTGATTGCAGCAATCGGTTCAAGAGTAAGAGCGTCCATCTCAAGACCAGCCCGGTCCAAAGCAGATAGCAGTGATTCAACGACAACTTTTGGCAGGAAGGTTGCAATGATTTCCACAGAGGCTTCATTTCCTCGCTGGTCAATCAGGCTGCCGATTCCTTCTCCATCAAGCTGGTAATAAAGTACTGAGTATCCGACACAATAATAGTGATGATCATTGTGTTTTGCACCAGCAACAGCAGCTTGTGCCAGCTGGACTGCACTTAATTCAAGGTGGAGGATGTCCTGCTTTGAAAACATCGGCTTGCCGGAAATATCGACTACAGCTTTTGATTGTTCAGTTTTCAGTGCACGGCCAGCTGCAGCAACACAGACCTTTGTTAAGGGGCCATGTGAAACTTCCAGTGCCTCTTTAATTTCAGTGATGATTTCGGATACTGACAAAACATCATGGATTTGGCCATCCAGCATCGACCTTTCCTTGTGTTCACGGACAATGATGTCGACGGCTTCATAATGTCCATCAGATTCTTCCAGGATGATTCCCACAACAGATCTGGTTCCTATATCTAACGCAAACAGTTTATTATTCACATGCAATTCATGCACCCTCTAACTTAAGATCTCATACGATGCTTTATCACTTAAAAGCGTTTAATTATTAAAGAATTTTTACGTGACAATCAATATTTTTTCAGATATAATTACCTTTATCATATTATACAGCTTAATTCATAGCACATTAGCTGCATTTTATTACATCTGGCTTCTATTCTATTATCGGCTTTAAAGTGACATTGCTTTAGGTTCGGAGCCGCAGAAAGCTGATTTTATAAAAATTGCACCATCAGAAATTCTGGTGATTTAAAAAAGATCAGTTATACGCATTTCCAGCGTGCAGTAAAGTAATGGGTGTCTCTTTGTTTGAAAAGTCTTAGGGTTAGGACTAAAATGAATTCCGAAAGGACGGGACAGAAAATGAGTAAAAATCTTGACCAGCTTAGAAATCGTGTGGATGAATTGAATTTAGAGCTTCTATCATTAATTAATGAAAGAGCCCTGCTCGTCCAGGAAATTGGCCGTGCAAAAGAAACTCAGGGTGTCTACCGTTATGACCCTGTGCGCGAGAGAGAAATGCTTGATTTGATCAAGGAAAAAAATAACGGTCCTTTTGAGAATTCAACAATAGAACATATTTTCAAGGAAGTTTTCAAGGCAGGCCTTGAGCTTCAATCGGATGACCACCGCAAAGCTCTTCTCGTCTCCAGGAAGAAAAAGCCTGAGGATACAATCATTGATATTAAGGGCTTAAAAATCGGCGATGGTACACCGGACTTTGTTTTCGGTCCATGTTCAGTTGAGTCATATGAACAAGTGGCGACTGTGGCTGAAGCAGTTAAAGCCAAGGGCTTCAAGCTGCTGCGCGGCGGAGCTTTCAAGCCGCGGACTTCACCTTATGACTTCCAAGGTCTAGGGATAGAAGGACTTAAGATTTTAAAGAGAGTCGCAGATGAATATGATCTCGCTGTCATTAGTGAAATTGTCACACCTGCAGATATCGAAATCGCTGTCGATTACCTTGATGTGATCCAAATCGGCGCCCGCAACATGCAAAACTTCGAGCTTCTAAAAGCTGCAGGAGCTGTGAATAAACCTATTTTACTAAAACGTGGACTTGCCGCCACAATCGAAGAGTTTATCAATGCGGCTGAATATATCATGTCACAGGGCAATGGCCAGATCATTCTATGTGAGCGTGGAATCCGGACGTACGAAAGAGCTACACGGAATACACTTGATATCTCTGCAGTGCCAATTTTGAAAAAGGAAACACATTTGCCAGTCATGGTTGATGTTACCCACTCTACTGGCAGAAGAGACTTGTTGCTTCCAGCGGCCAAAGCTGCACTTGCAATTGGAGCAGATGGAGTCATGGCTGAGGTTCATCCAGATCCAGCGATAGCTTTATCCGACAATGCCCAGCAGATGGACCTTAAGCAGTTCGATGAGTTTTTAGAAGGATTAAAAAACACTCCATTTGTGAGAGTATAAAGTTCTTGAAACCTTCCTTTTATCAGGAAGGTTTTTTTATGGAGCATTTAAGGGTAACTTAAAAAGAAGTGATTTTAACAGAAATTCTGATAAAAATAAATAAATTAAGTTGTTCAGATTGCGGGATTGATAAGGATGTCGTATGATTAATAACATAATTATGCTTGTACATATAATCACAAACTTAAAAAATGATTATTGTGGCAATTTTTGCTGTAAACTAACTGAAAAGCGCCGTTTATTACCTGAAGGAGTGAAATAGATGAATATTACAATATATGATGTTGCACGGGAAGCAAACGTTTCAATGGCAACGGTTTCACGTGTTGTTAACGGAAATCCGAATGTAAAGCCAGCTACGAGGAAGAAAGTCATGGAGGTCATTGACCGTCTTGGCTACCGTCCGAATGCTGTTGCCCGAGGGCTGGCAAGCAAAAAGACGACGACTGTCGGAGTCATTATTCCCGATATCGCTAGTCCGTTCTTTGCTGAGCTGGCAAGGGGAATTGAAGATATTGCCACGATGTACAAATACAATATTATCCTGAGCAACTCAGACCAAAATATTGAAAAAGAACTGCACCTGTTAAATACAATGCTTGGCAAACAAGTAGACGGAATTGTTTTCATGGGCGGCAATATTAAAGCCGAGCATGTTGGGGAATTCAAGAAGTCACCGGTACCAATCGTCCTTGCAGGCTCGATTGAGGAATCTGGTGAAATTCCATCAGTCAATATTGATTATGAGCAGGCAACATTCGATGCTGTTTCTACTTTTGTTGAGAAAGGCCACAAGAAAATCGCATTCGTTATTGGACCACAGCTGGAGCCAATCAACAAGGATAAAAAGCTTGAAGGCTATAAGCGTGCATTAAAAGATGCCGGAATTGAATATAACGAAGAGCTTGTTGTTGAAGGGGACTATACGTATGATTCAGGTCTCGAGGCTATTGAAAGAATCCTTGAGCTTGATACGAAGCCAACAGCAATCCTGGTCGGATCGGATGAGATGGCACTTGGCGTAATCCATGGTGCATTTGACCGCGGATACAGCGTGCCTGATGACTTCGAAGTAATCAGTTCCGACAATACAAGACTTACTCTTATGGTACGTCCGCAGCTTACAACAATTGTCCAGCCTCTATACGATATCGGTGCAGTTGCCATGCGCTTATTGACGAAATATATGAACAAAGAAAACGTGGATGAGAATATCGTTGTACTGCCACACAGAATTGAGAACAGAAAATCTACGAAATAATTGAGAAGCCGTTTGCAGTTGATGCAAGCGGCTTTTTTATAGAGAAGTGAAGGCAGGTAAAAGCTGTTAAGACTGCAATCAACGAGACAATTGACTGAGTTTGAAGAGTGAAATTGACCGTTATATTGAAAAGTACCCACCATAGTTTCAGATATTATAGCATCTAATGCAATTCCAGCCATTTTTTCTGTTAATATGGCCACGAATTTATTGTATCGAGCACTTCCTACAATTATTTCAATCACAAATTTTGTTAATTCGATTACTTTTTCAATTAATTCGACCACATATCAAATTAATTCGACCACATTTTCGATTAATTCGACCACATATCAAATTAATTTGACCACTTTTTCAATTATTTCGACCAAATCCCTAATTAATTCGACCAACTCATAAATATCGCTTCGGACTATCTTTTCCTGTCATCCTATACATAAAAAAAACAAAGAAAAAACCGGGCCATAGTGCTCCCGGTTTCTAACTTACACAGTTTCGGATTTCTTATTTGAACGGATTGGATACAAGGCTTTCTCCACTGTCTGGGCATTCTTTTCGGTAATTTCCGGTTTGCGCGGGATGGGCGGATATAAATCTTCAGGATCGTCCCACTCCTGTGGCAATTCTACAGGCGCTTGATCCTTCCATTCTTCTATCCACTCGTGCGGCAAACTGCCATAACAGTTTGAGTTTTCAATCATTTCAAGCCAGATCAGTGACCAGGCTCTTGGCACAACACGCCAAATATCATAGCCTCCGCCGCCAACAGCAATCCATTTGCCGCCGCAATATTTATGGGCAACTTCGTGTGCCAGCTTTGGTATTTCCCGATAAATCTTCATCGTAGACGATAAATGGGTCAATGGATCAAGATAATGAGCATCTGCTCCATTTTGCGTAAGAATCACGTCTGGTTTAAAGAACTCGGCAACTTCCATCAGAGCATTCCTATAGGCATCCAGCCATGATTCATCCTCTGTGAAGGCATCGACAGGAATATTGAAAGAATATCCATAGCCTTTGCCCTGGCCTCGCTCATTCACATTTCCTGTACCCGGGAAAAGATAACGTCCCGTTTCATGAATCGATAGAGTGCATACATTAGGGTCATCATAAAATGACCATTGTACGCCATCGCCATGGTGGGCATCGGTATCGACATATAGTACCCGGGCATTGTATTTTTCCTGCAGATATTTTATTGCTACTGAACTGTCATTATAAATACAGAAGCCCGACGCTTTTCCCCGGAAGCCGTGATGCAGGCCTCCGCCCAGATGAAGTGCGTGGTTGGCTTTACCGGTCATGACATAATCCACTGCTGTGAGGGTGCCCCCGACAAGCAAAGCGCTTGCTTCATGCATATTTGCAAAAATCGGTGTATCTTCCGTTCCCAATCCGTATCCTTCCGCTGAGTCACCCTTAAGCTTTCCCTGGCCAGCAAGCTTAACAGCGTTTACAAAATTGGGGTCATGAACGAGGTGAAGTTCCTCATCCGTTGCCATCCTTGGCGCAACAATATGTTCCTCATCAATTGCGCCAATTTTACGCAGCAAATCCAGCGTAAGTTTCAACCGCATCTGGTTGAAAGGATGATGGCTGCTGAAACGGTAATTCAGCAGCTCTTCGGAAAAGACGAATACAGAGCGATCGCTCATGATGAAACTCCCGGGAGGTTCGGCCAGAGTACATGATGTCCGGCCTTTTTCAAGTCCTCGATCACAGCGATTGGATTCATCGTCTGGATCCTTACAACGAGGATTTTATAACGTTCATCCTTTTGGTCAGGGTATACGAGCACACTCTGGATATTGGCTTTTCTAATACTGATAACAGAAGCAATTTCACAAAGCATTCCTGCTTTGTTTGGTACTTTTACTTCAATTTGCGAGCCAGGCTGATGTGCGCCTGTAAGCTCAACGAGTGTGTGGAGAAGGTCTGTTTCAGTGACGATACCTACCAGCTTTTTATCCTTGGTGATTGGCAGGCAGCTGATATTATGTTCATAAAAAATGGCCGAAATTTCCTCGACAAAATCTAGAGGGTGCCCAGTGATCACATTAGTTGTCATAATCGATTTGACTGGGTTCTCGAGTTCACCCTTATGCTCATCCCAATGGAACACAGAAGGGGCAGCATCCTTGATGTCCCTGTCGGATACCAGTCCGATCACACTATTGTCCTTATTCACTATTGGGATATGGCGAATCTTCTTATCTGCCATTAGCTTGATTGCATCCGCAATTGTATTTTCAGGAAAAAGTGTCGTTACATCCTTTTTCATAATTTCCTCGACGATCATGGTTCCTTCCTCCTTGAATGATGAGGTATCATCAATACATAAAACGGTTCATAAACCGCAGCTGATCAAACTGCTGGATTGATTCCGGCGCAATTCTTTTGCCAATTCGCGCCATCAAACAGTTTGCTGGATGGGAACTGATTTCGGGATCATCTGTCGCGTACCAGGTTAGACCACCGGCATTCATCATTTTTTCCATGACTTTTCGGTATTCCCAAACATTCAAGCCGGTTCCTTTTAGGTCCCAATGCCAGTAGTATTCAGTCGTGATAATGATATAATCTTCCATCGCGTCATCCATCATGGAAACCATCAGCAAATTCTTGCCGACTCGGCTGCCGCGGAATTCAGGAATGACTTCGATTGCACCAAGTTCTATTAAATCTTCCATTTTTCCTTCTGACCATCTTTCAAGCGGGTCTGGATAAAGGTAAGTAACATAACCGACAATCATATGGCCTGAGCGCGCTACGATGATACGTCCCTCCGGCAGACCGGCAATCTCAACCAATGCCTTGTGCTGCTGGGCAGGGGGACGGAACGCCACTAAATCTTCATGGAATTCATAGCTTGCAAGTTTTTCAGGAGAAATCGGGCCTTCAATGATTAAACGGCCATGAGGAGTTTTCAATTCTTTTGCGTTATAAGTCTTTTTATGTTCCATTCAGTCACCACCCGTCAACAATTCAAACGATAATTCTATTATACATAAAATCTAACAGATAAAAGCGCTTTCACAAAATTTTCTGTATTTAAATATTAATTTTTTAAAAGAAAATCCGCATTATTATTGGTATGCTCCGCCGTATAGCGGTGCGTACTTTCAATACTTACATACCCCAAAGAAAATCTTAATCATCACTTTATTTTCTGCTAATATTTTAAAAATTGAGAAAATCGAATTTTTATACTATAATGTATTTTAAATATAAAGCCAAGGGGGATGGATACATGAAAGTGGAAGCGCTACCAGTTACACAAGGGGATCATAACTTAAAAAATTATCAAGAGCTTCATGGCCAATTTGATTGGAGCGAAGCGGAGAAAGAGTTTTCCTGGTCTGAAACAGGCAGGGTCAATATGGCATATGAAGCAATTGATCGCCATGCAGAAGGATTCAGGAAAAATAAAATTGCGCTTTATTACCAGGATGGGGTGCGCAAGGAAAAATATACTTTTAAAGAGATGAAGGAGCTTTCAAATAAAGCTGGGAATGTCTTTAAAACTTATGCTGATGTGGAAAAAGGGGACCGCGTGTTTATCTTCATGCCTCGTTCTCCAGAACTGTATTTTGCTGTTCTCGGGGCGGTCAAGCTAGGCGCGATTGTAGGTCCATTATTTGAAGCATTCATGGAAGGTGCTGTCCGTGACAGACTGGAGGACAGTGGGGCAAAGGTATTGGTGACGACACCTGAGCTTCTTGAACGTGTTCCTGTCGATGAGCTTCCTGATTTGAAGCATATTCTTCTTGTTGGTGACAATATTGAGGAAAACGATAAGTATGTTGATTTCAAGCAAAAGCTATCTGAAGCCAGCAAGAAGCTTGATATCGAATGGGTTGACCGTACAGATGGCCTTATTTTACATTACACTTCCGGTTCAACTGGAAAACCTAAAGGCGTTCTCCATGTCCATAATGCGATGATCCAGCATTATCAGACAGCCAAATGGGTACTTGACCTTAAAGAAGAAGATGTGTACTGGTGCACAGCGGATCCAGGCTGGGTAACAGGAACTTCATACGGAATTTTCGGTCCATGGCTTGCAGGAACGTCCAATGTAATCATCGGCGGACGTTTCAATCCGGAGACATGGTATAAGATGATTGAAGAATACGGAGTGACTGTTTGGTACAGTGCCCCTACAGCCTTCAGGATGCTGATGGGAGCGGGGGATGAGGTAGTGAAGAAGTTCGATCTTAGCTGTCTTCGTCATATCCTGAGTGTCGGTGAACCGCTGAACCCAGAAGTAGTAAGATGGGGAATGAAAGTGTTCAATCTACGCATCCATGATACCTGGTGGATGACTGAGACGGGTGCACAATTAATCTGTAACTATCCAAGCATGGAAATCAAGCCTGGATCAATGGGTAAACCAATCCCAGGCGTGAAGGCTGCGATTGTTGATGACCAGGGCAACGAATTGCCGCCATACAGAATGGGCAATTTAGCAATTCAAAAGGGCTGGCCATCGATGATGCATACCATCTGGAACAACCCTCAAAAGTATGAGTCTTACTTCATGCCAGGTGACTGGTACGTTTCCGGTGACTCAGCGTATATGGATGAAGATGGATACTTCTGGTTCCAGGGACGGATTGATGATGTCATCATGACTTCCGGTGAGCGTGTCGGACCGTTTGAAGTAGAAAGCAAGCTGGTTGAACACCCTGCAGTTGCTGAAGCTGGAGTCATTGGCAAGCCAGACCCAGTCCGCGGAGAAATCATCAAGGCGTTCATCGCATTGCGTGACGGTTATGAGCAGTCCGACGAATTGATTGAAGAAATTCGCCAATTCGTTAAAAGAGGCCTTGCTGCACATGCTGCTCCTCGTGAAATTGAATTCCGCGATAAACTGCCGAAAACACGAAGCGGTAAGATCATGCGCCGTGTATTGAAAGCTTGGGAACTTGACCTCCCAACTGGCGACCTTTCTACAATGGAAGATTAATAGAATCGTACAGAAGAGCGTGAAGTTGGAATTCACGCTCTTATATATTTACAGGAAAAAGAAACACCGCATCTAACAAGATGCGGTGTTTCTACTTATATCCTATTACTAGTTTCCGTTACCATTTCCATTCCCGTCACCTTCACCTTCACCGTCTCCATCTCCATCTCCAGGAGGTGGTGGTGGCGGAGGCTTAGGAGGATCCTTCGGTTTAGGATCAGTTGGAGGCGGGTCTTTTGGTTTTGGATCGGCTGGAGGATCCTTAGGCTCCGGCTTTTTACCAATTTCAATGATATTAGATGGTGCTGATTCTTTTCCAGCGATATCGACAGCTGTGACATAGAATGAGCCGTCTCCAGCATTGAAAACTAAATCTGCCCCTGCTTTAATGCTGCCGACTTTCTTCTTGTTGTTATAGATTCGATAGCCGACAATATCATTTTCAGGGTGTTTGCTCCAGGTAATTGTTTTTCCTGAAAGCTTGATTCCGAGTGCTGCAGGTGTTTTGCCATTCTCACTAAGCTTATCATCCGCAACGAGAATTTTGTTCCAGGCATCCTTTTTAGGGATAAGCTGCTGTGGATCTCTGATTTTATGGCCAATGATGCTTTCCATATATTCTGGATTCAGGATCACGCCTGTGTCCGTGAATTCAGCCGGAGTTGAATCAAGTGCTATATAGCGCTTGTCACCGACGGTTACGAACTTGTTCTCAACTAGGCTGTCATCAACCTTTGATGGAGCATACTTTGCAATAAAGTAATCTGATTCAACAAGTCCTGCTTTGGAGCAAGCACTTGAAGGAAGCAAACCAGATACAGCACAGTATGATCGTTTGACAATTCCGCCAGGCATCTTGAAGCGCTCTTCTGGATCAACTAGCTGAGGAGCAACGTCATAAGCATCGTTCATCAAGTCTGCCCAGATGTATTGGGTGCGTTGGCCGTATGAAAGTCCTTTATATCGCCTTTCCAATGGTTTGTTGTGATCATACCCAAGCCATACCCCGAAGGATACATTTGGATTTGTAGCTACAAACCAGGAATCATAAAAATCGTGTCCAGTACCTGTTTTACCTGCCCAGTCAGACCCAAACTTCAGTCTGCTTTTTACAGCAGTTGCAGTTCCGCGATTAATAACATCACGCATCATATCGATTGTAAGATATGATGTCTGCGGACTGAAAACATCTACCGGTTCTGATTTATGCTGGAAAACTACGTTTCCATTCTTATCAACAATCTTTTCAATCATATAAGCATCAATGAATTTCCCGCCATTTGCGAATGTACCGAATGCATTGGTGTTCTCTTCAACAGTGACACCACCGGACAATGATCCAATCGATGTTGATGGGTTTTCATAGTCATCCTTATGCAGATTAGAGAATCCCATTTTATCCAGGAAGGTCGCTGGCCTCTGGTTGAGGATACTCTTGTAGGCAAGAACAGCAGGGACGTTATAAGACTTTGTCAATGCGTGTCTCGCTGAAGTCAAGCCGCTGTATCGCATATCATAGTTATTTGGCCAAGCTTTGCCAGGACCATTCAAAAATACCTGGACATCTGGAAGAACAGAACCAGGATGCAATTTCCCTAGCTCCATTGCAGGAGCATAAACGAGCAGCGGTTTCATCGTAGAACCGTTTTGTCTAGGTGAATCGGTAGCGTGATTTCTTTGCTGAATGTCAAAGTCACGCCCGCCGACAAAACTGATCATTTTACCAGTCTTGTTCTCAATCAACACTGCACCAATTTCTACTTGTTCCGAAATCGTTATCGTCTTGCTTGGGTCATCTGGATCAGGAACTTCCTGCGGTTTGTTGCTTCCATAATACGGATATTTGTTTGCTGTTTCCTGGTGTTTTTCATAAATTTCTTTATTGATGGTCGTGTAAATCTTATAGCCATTCTGGCGGAGGTCACGGTCTGCAAGGGCATGGTATTCTGCCATCAATTTTTCGTCTTTTTTCAAGTCTTCTAGTTCATAGCCATCACGTTCAGCAAGAATCTCTGCAAGGATTGTAACGGATCGCTTCTCTATTTCAAATGTAAGGAAAGGATATTGCTCAACCGTATTATCACTAGGGACTTCTTTTACAAAATCCTTTGTGATATCGTAGTTGATCGCTTCCTTGAACTCTTCATCGGAAATGAAACCAGCTCCATGCATTCTTGTAACGACTGTCTTGTATCTGGACAGGCCTGGCTCAAGTCCTGCCGGGTCCTTTAGTTTGCCGTGATCGCTGCTGAACGGTGTATAACCGAACGGGCTCTGCGGTAGGCCGGCAATAAATGCGGCTTGCGGCAAGGTCAAATCCTTCGCGTCTTTTCCAAAAATTCCTTTTGCTGCGGCTTGGACACCGGCAACGTTGCTGCCATTCGCGTTTCGGCCAAAGGTAGCGACATTCAAATAGGCTTCAAGGATTTCCTTTTTATCAAAAAATTTCTCGAGACGAAGAGCGAGAAGAATTTCTTTCGCCTTACGTTCGAATGAAATTTCATTCGTCAGGATCTGGTTCTTAATGAGCTGCTGTGTCAGTGTACTGCCTCCGGAGGATGTCGCTGAGTTTGTGACCTCCTGGAAAAGTGCACGCATGATTGCTTTTGGAACGACACCATCATGCTCATAAAAGTACTCATCTTCTGTTGCGACTACTGCATTTACTAAATGCTTCGACATATCGTCAAGCTTTACTTCCTCACGGTATAAATCCGTCCGGAGCTTGCCAAGATAAACATCGTTATCAAAATATAAATCCGATGTTTCTTCATAGTTGTAGATATCTTTCCTCATATTCTCATAAGGTCGGATTTGTTCATCTTTGACAAGGGAAGCGAAGTACCCGGCACCTGTACCGGCGGCGAATCCCCCACCGAGAACCAATACAATGATCAATAACAACAGCATGTTCCAGACAACCGAATAAGTAATCCGGGCTCCTTTTACGGTCTTTTTATTCGTAAAAAAAGCACCAAAGGATTTAAGCTTCTCTTTCCAAGCCTGTTTTCCCTCATGCATTCATATCATTCCCCCTAAAATCACATACATTATAGCATAAACAGGCTGTCGAATAGATGTTAATGTGAATTTTTCTGAAAATTTATGTCGAATTTGACAACAAGGATTGCTTTATGGTAAAAATGCTTTATTAACTTTATAGTAAAAAGCTGTGAAGGGAATTAGTAGTGCTTCTGTCAATGTTCCAGAAAGCCGGCGGCCGCTGTGAGCCGGTACAAACAGAAGGATGAATTACCTCCCCGAGCGCCGCAGTGAACAGATTCATCAGTAGCCGCGGACGGTTTAACCGTTATTTTATTGAGTGGAAGACATTTTTTATTTTGTTTTCAAGCCGGGTGGTACCGCGCATACAGCGCCCCTGCATTTATTGCAGGGGCGTTTTTTATTTGGCTAAAACCCGGTTGCGAAATATATATTCGAATGGAGGAAGAAAAGATGGAATTATTAAAAGATCTCGAATGGCGCGGGATTATTTACCAGCAAACAGATGAAGAGGGAATTAAGGATCTGCTTTCTAAGGAGAAAATCTCTCTTTACTGCGGTGTCGATCCAACAGCGGACAGCATGCATATCGGTCACCTTCTTCCGTTCCTGACTCTGCGCCGTTTCCAGAATGCTGGGCATCGTCCGATTGTTCTAGTCGGAGGAGCGACCGGCTTGATTGGCGATCCAAGCGGAAAGAGTGAGGAACGTAAACTGCAGACACTTGAGCAAGTTCAGCTAAATGTAGAAGGCATCAAGAAGCAGCTTGGTCAAATTTTTGATATTGAAGGTGCCAATGGCGCTATGATGGTCAATAACTACGATTGGGCAGGGTCCATGGATGTCGTTACATTCCTGCGTGACTTCGGAAAGCATGTTGGCGTCAATTACATGCTGGCAAAGGATACAATCGCTTCAAGGCTTGAAACGGGTATATCATTTACAGAATTCACATACACCATCCTGCAGGCGATGGACTTCTACCACTTATACGAAAAACATGGCTGCAAAATGCAGATCGGCGGAAGCGATCAGTGGGGTAATATTACGACCGGTCTTGAATTGATCCGTAAAATGTCTGCTGAAGGCTCCAAGGCTTTCGGTCTGACAATACCGCTTGTAACGAAAGCAGACGGAACAAAATTCGGAAAGTCAGAAAGCGGTGCTGTATGGCTTGATCCAGAAAAAACGTCACCATACGAGTTCTACCAGTTCTGGATCAACACAGCTGATGCTGATGTCGTGAAGTACTTGAAATTCTTCACTTTCTTAGAAAAAGAAGAAATCGAAGCGCTGGAAAAAGCGGTTGAGGAAGAGCCACATCTTCGCAAGGCTCAAAAAGCCCTTGCAGAAGAAATGACACGCATGATTCATGGCGAAGAATCACTTCAGCAGGCAATCAGGATTTCAGCAGCACTTTTCAGCGGCGACATTAAAAACCTGAGCGCTGATGAAATCAAGCAAGGATTCAAAGATGTTCCTTCATTTACAGTGGAAGGGGAAGAAGAGCAAGGATTAGTCGACTTGCTGGTGGCAGCGAAAATCTCACCATCCAAGCGCCAGGCGCGTGAAGATGTATCGAACGGTGCAGTCTCCCTGAATGGAGAGCGCGTCACCGATACAGCTCATGTCCTTAGCGATGCAGACAAGATTGACGGACAGTTCACGATCGTCCGCCGCGGAAAAAAGAAGTACTTTATGATTAAATACTAATGAAAAAACAGCTTTCCCGGTCCGGGAAGGCTGTTTTTATTTATCCTGGCTATAAAAATGTGTTGCTGGAATTGTTTTTGACTTTAGTTTAACCCTGCAATTAAACAATTCCGCGAAAATTTGGTGTAATTCCGCGAAACTAGAATCGAATTCCGCGAAATTCACCAGTTATTCCGCGAAAATCTTTCATAATTCCGCGATATGTATATTTTTACTCAAAAAGAGCATCTAGTAACTGGATAAACGGTCTTGTTGTCAGCATTGTTTCTTGCAGATATCCAGGTTTTCGGCTAAAACAGTTTTAGCCAAAACAAAAACCCCAGCCAAAACGGCCGGGGTTTTATTAAGCACTCTATTAACGAGAGTAGAATTCAACGATAAGAGCTTCGTTGATTTCAGCTGGAAGTTCAGAACGCTCAGGCATACGAGTGAAAGTTCCTTCTAGCTTGTCTGCATCGAAAGTCAAGAAGTCAGGTACAAAGTTATTAACTTCGATTGCTTCTTTAACAACATCAAGGTTGCGTGACTTTTCACGAAGTGTGATTGTTTGTCCTGGAGCTACGCGGTAAGATGGGATATCTACGCGTGCGCCATCAACCATGATGTGACCGTGGTTTACTAACTGACGAGCTGCACGACGAGTGCGAGCAAGACCAAGGCGGTAAACAACGTTGTCAAGACGAGCTTCAAGAAGAATCATGAAGTTCTCACCGTGCTTACCAGGCATTTTGCTTGCCTTGTCGAACAAGTTACGGAACTGGCGCTCAGTAACTCCGTACATGTGGCGAAGCTTTTGCTTCTCTTGTAATTGTAATCCGTATTCTGATAATTTTTTACGCTGGTTAGGACCATGAGGACCTGGTGCGTAAGGGCGTTTCTCTAATTCTTTACCTGTACCGCTTAGTGAAATTCCAAGACGGCGGGATAGTTTCCAGCTTGGGCCGGTATAACGAGCCATGAATGACTCCTCCTTAGTTTTTATTTTGTAAAATAAAAACAGATTGTGATTAAGCATTTATGGGTATTTTGTTTTCATGTACCTTCGCCCTAGCAGCAGCGGGTTACGAGATACACCATCAAACAAGGTTCGAGGAACAAAATACATACATAATGTAGACCACATAGGCTGCGATATTTTACACAAAGAGTATTATATAATTTATGGTGCTATAAAGTCAAGGTCATATTTAAGGTAATGTACTTTTAATATGTCAGCTAACCCTAAAAAGTTTGTCCTTTATATCATACTATTTTACTAGGCCTATGGTATAATAATTAGTAATTGTTATATTTTTCAAATATTTGGATATTACCTTGCCACGTGATGAATCATTTTAGTTTAATCAGGCTGCTGCCTGTCCAAACAGCTACTTACAAATCGCTGTTAAGTGATTTTAAAACAGGTGATATATATGGAAGAATTATTGGAACGCGAGATTATATTAGAACTGAAAAGCCGATTTTTTGATTTGATCAGCACTGGCGGATTATCTTTTTCTTTCTCAGAAGTTCTCTCGCAAATGATGGCTATTTTAAAAGAACTCCTGAAAGTTGATGAAATCGATTTTTATGGCTGCCTGGAATGGAAACAGGGAATGCTCCTGGAGGCTACAACACGTTTATCGACAAATGACGAAGTGATTGGTTCTTTTCCTGCTTGTCTGGTAAGTGAATTGGCTGAGAAGCCCTATTCTTTCATTAAATATCCAGAATCTATGCCTCAGTACGAACTGTTGCTTGTCTTGGCCGCTAATGAAAAACCAAAGGGTCTGTTTGGCTTTCAATTCACCGGTGGTTCACTAACCCGGTTATCAGACGGGTTCTTTAATAAGCTTTCTTTTGAGTGCAATGTATTTATTGAGAAGGCGCGTAGCCTGGCGGATACAATGGAAGAAGAAAAAAGATATAAGCAATTATTCAGGGTGACGAAAAAATTCCATTCGACGATGGATATGGATGCCGTGCTCGGTGAAATCATTTCCACACTAAGGGAAGTATATCCTTCTTTCACCTATTATCTGCTGTTGTCCCATGACCATAAGGGGTATGGTGGATTGCCTGTAAAAGACCTCGAATACGATAGTGATAATCTCACTGCGATGCAGTCATATGTAAGTGGGCAGATCCAGTTCGAGGACTCAGTCACAGAAAAAAATTCAATCATGTATGCACCTCTAAAAGGCAAACAGGGTGTTTACGGAGTTTTGCAGGTGATTGCCCCGAACTCACTTGTTTTCCCGCAAAATGAAGTTGAGTTCATTAAGTTGCTCGCCAATACCGCCGGCAGTGCGCTGGAAAACGCCAAGCTATATGAGCAATCCAGGAAATTGATTGCCGATTTGCAGTTAATCAATGAAACCTCGCATCAGTTGAATACTAGCTTGCGACTGACAGATACGATGAAGTTTATCTGCGGACAAATCATCAAATCTTTTAATGCTCAGGAAGTCGGTTTCATCATGCTTGATGAAGACCATGATGATTACTCAGTCTTGCAAGGCAGCACAAGCTTTTTCTTTTCAAAAGATGCTTCCAGCTATATATTGAGGATCGCCAAACGAATCAAGCAGGAAATGGAACCATTATTCATCGGAGATATCTCCTCTGATAGAGACGACGCCTCTTTACACTTCCACTCGATTATGGGTGTCCCTATGATCCAGAGCGGGGAATTAAAGGGTTTTGCGCTTGTCATGCATGAGGAGCCGTATCACTTTGCGTTTGATACATTCAAACTGCTCCAATCTCTTATCCACCATTCAACTTTAGCTTTTACCAATTCAATGCTGCGTGAAGAGCTGGAAAAAATGGTTGTGACGGATCATTTGACGAAGCTCTATTCCCGAGGGTATCTGGATGACAAAATGAATCTGTCCATGCTTGAAGATCAGCAGGGAACCTTTATATTGATTGATATTGATAATTTTAAAAGCGTTAATGATCAGTACGGTCATCAGGTGGGAGATGAAGTTCTCATCCAGTTGGCCCGCCATATTGCGAAGAATATCCGCGGAACTGACATAGGTGCCAGATGGGGCGGGGAGGAACTGGCGATTTATTTGCCAGGGGCTCCTCTCGATACTGGTGTTATGATTGCGAACAGACTAGTAGAAAAAGTTGAAAAAAATACGGACCCGAATGTCACGGTTTCATGCGGGGTATCCACATGGATCAGGGGACAGGAAGACACGACCAAAACCGTGTTCAAAAGGGCAGACCAGGCTCTTTATTTAGCAAAGGGCTCAGGGAAAAATAAAGTAGTAGTCCAGAATGAAGAACAATCTTGCTTTAGCGATAAAGTATAATTTGTGAATTGTCTAGCTCCAGCGCCTAGCCCCTCGAGTCGCTTCGGATCCGCCCAATGAAGTCAAAGAACGACTTCACCGGTGGCCCTCCGAGGCACAGGACGTGCTAGACCCGCCAGCCACACGATGTGGCGTTTTAGGCGGGCAGCGCTTGTCGGGGCTGACCAAGGCGCTTACGCATTTCTTGCCAGCACTCAAGATTGAGTGCTTTTTTCGTTTAACAAACCAAAGTACTTTTTAAGTTGGTGTGAGTGAAATCACTTTCCATATCAGGGTAAATGTCATATCCTGATTATGGGGGTAAATTGTAAGCGTTTACAGAATATATAGGAGGAATCGTAATGGGAGAGAAAAGATTCGAAACAAAAGTAATCCATTCTGGATATAAGTCTGACGAATTCAGGGGAAGCCTTGCGCCTCCGTTATTTCAAACTAGTACGTTCACTTTCGATACTGCTGAGCAGGGTGAAAGACGCTTTGCCGGAGAAGAGGAAGGATTCATTTATTCACGTCTTGGAAACCCTACAGTTGCGATGCTTGAGGAGCGGATGGCAACGATTGAAAAAGGGGAAAAAGCCCTTGCATTTGGATCAGGGATGGCTGCTGTCTCTGCGATATTAGTAGCGCTGACACGCACAGGCGACCATATCCTTTGCTCACAGGGCGTGTATGGCTGTACGTTCGGACTCCTGCAGCTCATGAAAGAAAAATATGAGATCAACCATGATTTTTCAATGATGTCGACGAGAGAAGAAGTATTGGCTGCCATTACCCCAGAGACAAGAGTCATCTATATCGAAACGCCGATCAACCCAACAATGAGACTGGTTGACCTGGAAATGGTCGCGGACGTAGCGAAGGAAAAAGGAATCCCGGTAGTTGTTGATAATACATTCAGTTCGCCTTATCTCCAGAATCCGCTCGAACTTGGCTGTGATTTCGTCATCCACAGTGCAACGAAGTATATTTGCGGACATGGTGATGTCATTGCTGGCGTAGCAGTAGGACCAAAGGAAATCATGACTAAAATATCGATGACAACGCAAAAGGACATTGGCGGTGTGATTTCACCATTTGATGCATGGTTATTGCTTCGTGGTTTGAAAACATTGCCGGTAAGGATGGACCGCCATTGTGACAATGCTGAAAAATTGGCAGCATATCTTTCTGATCATCCTGCAGTCGAAGAAGTCATTT
Organism: Mesobacillus selenatarsenatis SF-1; assembly: GCF_000813125.1. Taxonomy (GTDB): domain Bacteria; phylum Bacillota; class Bacilli; order Bacillales; family Cytobacillaceae; genus Mesobacillus; species Mesobacillus selenatarsenatis. Next base: position 20,000 of record NZ_BASE01000037.1, on the reverse strand, counting down.
TCCCTGGTGACCCTAAGCATCCTGATTACGCCATTGCGAAAAAACAAATGCGTAAGCCGGGCGGTCTTATTTCCTTCAATATAAAGGGAGGCCAAAAGGAAGCTCAGGCGTTCATCAACAAGTTAAAGCTAATTAAAATAGCGGTTAGCCTTGGAGATGCAGAAACATTGATCCAGCACCCGGCGACAATGACTCATGCCGTAGTGCCAAAAGAAGCAAGAGAAAATATGGGTATCAAAGAAAACATGCTCAGGCTTTCAGTAGGACTGGAAGCATGGCAGGATATCAGAGATGACCTTGAAGCAGCATTCGAGGCTGTCAGGAAAGAAAGTACCATGGAAACAGGATCGATTTAAGTGATTCATTACAAAAACCCTCCCGTGAATGGGAGGGTTTTTCAATATCAGTCGATATACTGCAGCAGCATTTCAACGAATTCCTCGAGTTTTTGCTGGTCTAATTCGTCAAAGCGATTTTTTTCTGGTGAATCGATATCAAGGACGCCAAGTAGGTTTCCGTCTTTGACGATTGGAACGACGATTTCTGATTGTGACGCGGCATCACATGCGATGTGGCCCGGGAAGGCATGGACATCTTCAACTCTAACTGTTTCCTGCTTGGATGCGGCTGTACCACAAACTCCTTTGCCGAGCGGGATTCTTACACAGGCTGGAAGGCCCTGGAATGGTCCGAGGACAAGCTCGCCATCTTCCATCAGGTAAAAGCCGACCCAGTTGACGCGATCGAGAAATTGGTTCAATAAAGCAGAAGAGTTGCTAAAATTCGCAATCGCATTCTTCTCATCTTCCACCAATGCTTTGAGTTGCTTTATCAATAAATCGTAATTTTTTTCACGGCTGTCGCTGTATGTTTCGACTTTAAACACAGTTTTTCCCCCTCATTCTCGAAGTTTTAATCTATATTGTATCAAAAACAGGCGAAACAATGGAGACTTTGTCGAGCTTTTTATAAAGGAAATTTTAATGATTTCCAGAAAGGTAAACAGTAAGGTTGATTGCGGAAAGTGAGGGGCGGAGAAATGAGAAAAAATTCAAAAGCTGCGATTATTGATGCGGCCATCTACTTATTCAATACGAAGGGGTTCAATGGGACATCAGTAAGGGATATTGCGGCAAGGGCAGACGTGAATGCAGCGAATATCTCATACTACTTCCGGAATAAAAATGGACTCCTCGAAAATTGTTTTACTGTTTTCTTTGAAAGCTATATGGAGGAATTGGAAAAAGGCTTTTCATTGCTGGAATACGGTGCGGAGTTATGTCTGAATGCAATGGTTGACAATGTATTGAGATACCAGTGCCAAAACAGTCAATTGACAAGGTTTATTTTAAGAGAGATGACAATAGACTCGCAGGTTGTCAGGGAAATTATGTCCACCTATCATGTGAAAGAACGCTATATGTTTAAAAAGGTGCTTGAAGCTGGAATGGGGAACGGAGAATTTAAAAAGCATTCCATCCAGTTCAGTATTTTACAATTAAAAGGGCTGCTGTCGATGCCGTTTTTGAATACCCATTATGTCACAGAGGTCCTGCATTTGCAGCCTCATGAAAAATACTTTGCCGATATGCTCAGCTATGAGATTTCACAATGGATTAAAGGAACCCTTTGTACAGAACAGCAATTGCATGAGAAAATGTTGATCAATATATAGGAAACCGGTAAAGCTGCCGGTTTCCTTATTTTTTTATAAGCATTCTTTCTAGTCCCTGTCCAAGCTCTTTCGCCTGGTGCGCATCTGATCCGTAAACCAGTCTGATTCCACGCTTTTTGGCTTCCCTTATTACCCAGTCTGGAGGATATGGCTCACGGCATAAAGGTTTTGCTGTACCAGCTCCGTTATAATCCAGCTCATAGCCATGCTTCGAAACATTCTCCAGTATTTCAATGATCTCATCAGTACATTCTTGTGCGATAGGGTACTTTAAGCGGAATTTATTCGCCAGGGTCATATGCCCGATTCTTTTTGGCTTATATGGACCCAAGTCAGCAAGAATGGATTTCAATACAGTTTGATAGTAATGGCGATGGATGGTTTCCACAGATCCATATTCTATCACCATTTCTCCAAAGTTTTCCGGACTGTAATCAAGACAATCATATTTTCCTGAAAGGTTTTTCAAAAAGTGAACGGATAGAACGGCGTCATCGAGACGAGGACCGAACTCGTTGAGGAAATTGGCAGTCTGAAGTTCGTATCCTTCGATAAAATCAATCTCAAATCCAGTATTGATTTTAATTTTCCCGCGGTACTTTACCTTCGCTTCTTCGATAGCTTGAAAATAAGGCTCCAAATCTTCATAACGCATTGCGCTATCCTTCATTGGTGTAGGATCGATGAATCCTTCCGGTAAAGGGGCGTGCTCAGCGAATGTGATTTCTGTATAGCCGAGCTTTAGCGCTCTCTCGATGTATTCATCTATCGAATCTTTAGTGCCATGCGGGCAAAAAGATGTATGTACGTGCCCATCTTTCATGGTTTCAGGCCTCCTAAAGTAATATATTATGCAAGATTTCAAGTTAAATCGGCTTAATTCGGATAATTTCAACAAAAAATATGAATTTTATAGTCAATAATTGTCGTTTACATGGTAATATAAATACATTATACACGCATTTATAAATTCATTTTATATAGAAGGATTCTGAACTTGGAATTTGTGAGGCCAGGGGGATAACAATGGAATACATAATTGGCGGAATTGCTATATTGATAATTATTTTTTTAATCGGATATTTTATGAAACGGAAGTATTACAGTGAGGTCGACCGGTATGAGTCATGGAAAATCGATATCATGAACCGGCCGGTGCTGGATGAAATGTCAAAGGTAAAACAGCTGAACATGACTGGCCAGACAGAGGAGCTTTTCGAGCGCTGGCGCCAGGAATGGGATGAACTTGTTACGTCCAAGCTGCCAGGCATCGAAGATTATTTGTTCGATGCGGAGGAGTATATTGACAAATACAGGTTCAAAAAGGCGAAGGAATCTCTTGCCGTCATTGATCGCAAGCTTACGGAAACAGAGGATAAGATTAAAAAAATCCTCGGTGAGTTGAATGAGCTTGTCGGAAGCGAAGAGAAAAACCGTGAAGAAATCGATGGCCTGAAGGAGCAATACAGAGAAAATAAGAAAAACCTTCTGTCACACCGTCACAGCTTTGGAAGCGCTGAGACCAGTCTCGAAGCTATGCTTGAAAACATTCAGGAAAAATTCATCGATTTTGATGAGAAGACGGATAATGGCAATTACCTTGAAGCAAGGGAAACTGTGTTGTCCATCCAGGCCCAGCTTGAACAGGTTTCCAGCAAGATGGAATCCATTCCAGCGTTGCTGCATGATTGCCAGTCGGTCATTCCTGCCCAAGTCAGCGACCTGAAGGACGGAGTCAGGGAGATGGCTGCACAGGGATATGTACTTGACCATCTAAACGCAGAAAAAGAGGTTGAGGAAATCGGAAAGGAATTGACTGAATATCGGGCTTCCCTGGAAAAGGGCGATGTTGAAATCGCTGAACAGGGTATTCAGGGGTTAAAGGAACGTGTTGAGAAGTTATTCGATCTCCTTGAAGCTGAGGTCCGGGCTAAACAATACATTACGAAGACAGAACACGAGGCAAAAGAAACCCTCGTAAAAGCAATAACAGAAAGCAAGACGTTGAAAGAAGAGACAAAGCATATCCAGGAGAGCTATCACCTGAATGATAAAGAGTTGTCGGCACAAACGAATGTAGAACAACAGCTCAAAGGCCTGCTTAAGCGCTTTGAGTTAATCGATCACAGAATTACTGAAAACGACACAGCGCAAAGCCTGATAAAGGTGGAGCTTGAAGAAGCGAAGCAGCAGCTTGATGCGCTTGTTGAAGAGCAAAAAGTATTGATGGAAAAGTTGAGTGCCCTAAGGAAGGATGAAATGGCGGCTAGGGATAAAGTATGGGATCTGTCAAAAAAGATTTCCGAACTGATCCGGATCGTCTCCAAAAGCAATATGCCTGGTTTGTCACAGGAATACAAATACCTTCTTGAAGATGCCAATGAAAGCATCAAACAAGTCAATGAAAAGCTTGAGGAGAAGCCGCTGGATATTCCTGTTGTCCAACAGTATTTAGAAATCGCTGTGCTGACGGTTGAAAAGCTTGAAGCATCGACTGAAGAAATCGTCGAGACAGTCATGCTGGCTGAGCGAGTCATTCAATATGGCAACAGGTACCGCAGCCGATATCCTTCGGTTGACCGGGGACTCCGAGAAGCTGAAGAGTATTTCCGGAATTACGATTATCGCGATGCACTTGAACAGGCGGCTACTTCAATTGAGGAAGTAGATCCTGGTGCCCTGAAGAGAATCGAGCAAATGTTAGCTGAAAAAGAGTGATGAAAAACGTGGGTCTCCGTCATGGAGACCTGTTTTTATGCGGAATAAAAAAGTATAAATTTATCCACTTAGATTAGTGTCTAGCTCCAGCGCCTAGCCCCTCGAGTCACTTCGGTCCTGCCAATGAAGTCAAAGAACGACTTCACTGTCAGGCCCTCCAGTGCTTGTCGGGGCTGACCAAGGCGCTTGCGCTTTTCAATCTTCCGGGCATACTATATAATGTCAATTCTGATTATTTTTCATTGATTACTTCTTATGATAAGATTTCTAGTTAGCATTAACGTATTGAACAAGGGGGGATACGGTGATTTACTTAGACAACAGCGCAACAACTAAACCCTATAAGGAAGTATTGGATTCATTTGTAAAGGTCTCAGAGGATTTTTTCGGAAATCCTTCATCACTTCATAAAATCGGTGGGCAGGCAGAGAAGTTGCTTCAGCAGGCGCGTTCCCAGGTTGGCAAGCTGCTGAATGTAAAAGAAACGGAAATCCTGTTTACATCCGGAGGAACGGAAAGCAATAATCTTGCGGTTAAAGGAATCGCGATGGCTCACAGGGAAAGAGGCAGGCATATCATAACCACAAGCATTGAACATGCATCCATCCACAATGCTATGGTGCAGCTTGAATCGCTCGGCTATGAAATAACATATGTAAAACCAGATGGTAACGGCTTTATCAGCGTGGAGTCAATTCAGAAAGAAATGCGTGATGATACCATCCTGGTGTCTGTTATCCATGTCAATAATGAAATTGGCACCATTCAGCCGATAAAGGAAATTGGAACCTTGCTTAAAAAGTATCCCAAAGCGTTTTTTCATGTTGATTTCGTTCAGGGAGTTGGAAAGGTGCCATTGAACTTTTATGAAGCCGGAATCCATTTGTCCACCATATCGGGGCATAAATTCCATGGGTTGAAAGGGACAGGTGCATTGTTTATAAAAGAAGGCGTCCGTCTGTCTCCATTATTCTCCGGCGGAAATCAGGAATGGAAGCAGCGAAGCGGAACGGAAAATGTTGCAGGCATGGTTGCAATGGCAAAGGCACTGAGAATGACATTTGAACAGAGTGAAAAGCTGAATCAAATGGAAGCAGCGATGGAAAGATTAAGAAGTGGTATCAGCCAAATCAAGGAAATCACCATTCACACGCCAATGGAGAATCGTGCCCCCCACATCTTGAACTTTTCAATCAAGGGGTTGAAGGCAGAAACATTTGTACATGCGCTGGAAGAAAGAAATATTTATGTATCAACCACAAGCGCCTGTTCCTCCAAAAAGAAAGCTGCAAGCAAGACTTTGCTGGCAATGGGAGTGCCACAAGATGAAGCAGAAAGCGCGATCAGAGTCAGCCTGACATACAGCAATACAATAGAAGAAGCAGAGATAGCAACAAAGGCAATTGTTGAAACAGTAAAACATTTAAGCGAGGTAGTAAAGAAATGATGTATGACCGTATTTTAGTTCGGTATGGAGAAATATCGACAAAAGGAAGAAACAGGAATAAATTCATTGATCGACTGAGAAAAAATATTAAAAGAGCTTTAAGCAACTATCCGAATGTAGCCATCAAGGCAGAACGCGACCGTATGTTCATCCTTCTTAATGGTGAGGATAGTGACGGAATTGGAGAGAAGCTGAAAGAGATATTCGGGATTCAATCCTTCAGTCCGGCTCTAAAAGTTGAAAAGGATCTCGATAAAATGAAAGATGCTGCACTCGAACTTTTCAGGAAGATTCATAAGCCGGGCCAGACTTTTAAGATCACTGCTAAACGTTCGGACAAGACATTTGAATTGGATACAAACGGGATCAATTCTGAATTCGGTGGCCACATCTTAAGGAATGTTGATGACTTGAAAGTAGACGTCCGCAACCCTGATATTAATCTTCAGATTGAAATCAGGAAAGAAGCCGCCTATATTTCGGCAGAAACGATAAAAGGTGCTGGCGGACTCCCTGCTGCCTCTGCAGGCAAAGGGATGCTGATGCTTTCCGGGGGAATTGACAGTCCTGTAGCAGGTTACCTTTCAATGAAGAGAGGTCTCGAGGTTGAAGGCGTCCATTTCTTCAGTCCTCCATTTACAAGTGAGCGAGCAAAACAAAAGGTTATCGATCTTTCAGAAAAATTGGCAGAGGTAAACGGCCATTTCGCACTTCACATTGTGCCGTTCACTGAAATCCAGCAGGCAATTCACAAGCAAATACCGGAAAACTATACGATGACTACGACAAGGAGAATTATGCTCCGCATAACGGACGCCATCAGGGAAAAACAGGGCGGCCTTGCGATCATCACTGGTGAAAGTCTTGGGCAGGTAGCGAGCCAGACACTTGAAAGTATGTATGCGATCAATGAAGTGACTTCTACACCAATCATCAGACCTTTGATTACAATGGACAAACTTCAAATCATGGATATTGCTCAAGATATCGATACCCATGACATATCGATCCGCCCATATGAGGATTGCTGCACGGTTTTTGTTCCTTCATCACCAAAAACAAAACCAAAGCTGGATAAGGTTCAAAACTTTGAAAGCTTCTTCGACTTCGAGGAATTAGTTCAAAAAGCAGTTGAAGGAACGGAGCGTATGGTTCTCAAACCGGCTTCAGAACGAAAAGATGATTCAATGGATGACCTATTTTAATTTATGATGAATTTGTGAACAATTACCAATTAAAGATTTGAATTAAGCCATGTGTTTTTACACACTCTATACTCACAAGGAGGTGAAACACATGGCAAACAACAACAGCTCAAATCAACTTCTAGTACCTGGAGTATCACAAGCTCTTGACCAAATGAAGTACGAAATCGCTTCTGAATTTGGTGTACAGCTAGGCGGAGAAACTACTTCTCGCGCTAACGGTTCTGTAGGTGGAGAAATCACTAAGCGTTTGGTTCAAATGGCTGAACAACAACTTGGTGGTGGATTTTCTCGCTAATTAAAAATTAATAATATGGCTACAAGGAGCGGGGCAGATGCCCCGCTCTTTTTTTTCAGGAAAAATTATTATATTGAAAAAGTGTTATCATATAATTTTAAATTTTTAAATAATTTTGTATAATAGGAATTGGGGATAAAGAAGGCAAGTAGTCGCAAAAGCAAAACTGGCCTTAACAAAATATTATGAGGGGGAAGAGTATGAACAGAGAACAATTGATTGCGCCACAAAAGTATAATCTTGTATCTGAGATGGAGCGTTTCGCTCAGGATCAGGAAAGAAAAGCAATAATCTGGGAAAATGAAGCAGGCAGCATGAAAGAGATTACATACCGTGAACTTCTAAATAATGCGAATAAGATTGGAAACGTTTTCTTGGAAAAAGGCTTGCAACAGGGTGATGTCGTTTTGGTCGTCGTGCCGAGATTAATTGAGGCCTATCAGGTTTATATTGCATCCTTGAAAATGGGGTTAGTTGTCATTCCTAGTTCCGAGATGTTAAGAACTAAGGATTTTCAATACCGGATTAACCATGGTGATGTAAAAGCGATTGTCAGCTATGCTCCTTTTACCGAGGAATTCGCAGGAATCGAGGAAGGTGATAGCCTGCCTAAGTTTGTAATTGGAGGCGAAAGAGAAGGCTGGATCCATCTGGATGCAGAAATGGAAAATGCTTCGGCTGAACTTCCGCTGGCAGCTACCGAACGTGATGACATGGCATTCCTTAGCTACACCTCTGGAACGACTGGCAATCCAAAAGGGGTTGTCCATACACATGGATGGGCATATGCCCACCTTCGCACAGCAGCGACGAACTGGCTTGGAATTGAGGATGGTGACACTGTCTGGGCAACTGCAGGTCCCGGCTGGCAAAAGTGGATTTGGAGTCCATTTTTATCCGTTATGGGAACCGGAGCAACCGGCCTGGTTTACCAGGGGAAATTCGAGCCGCAAAAGTATTTATCACTTTTACAAAAATACAATGTGAATGTTCTTTGCTGCACGCCAACGGAATACCGTCTGATGGCAAAGGTAGAAAACTTAAGTGATTTTAACCTGCCAGGACTTCACAGTGCGGTTTCTGCGGGAGAACCGCTTAATCGTGAAGTAATTGATACATTTAAAAAGCATTTTAATGTCGAAGTGCGCGATGGTTATGGACAGACAGAAAACACATTGCTTGTCGGCGTGACAAAAGGCATGGAATTAAGACCAGGATCGATGGGCAAGCCAACGCCTGGAAACAGGGTGGAGATTATCAATGAAAATGGTGAGCCATGTGCTCCTGGTGAAGTTGGGGACATTGCTGTCCATGTTGAAACACCTGCGTTGTTCAAAAATTATTACAAGGATCCAGAGCGGACAGCAATGCAGTTCCGTGGCGATTATTACGTAACAGGGGACAAAGCCAGCAAAGATGAAGAAGGTTACTTCTGGTTTGAGGGTCGCGGCGATGACATCATCATCAGCTCCGGCTATACAATCGGACCTTTTGAAGTTGAGGATGCACTGGTAAAGCATCCTTATGTAAAAGAATGTGCTGTGGTCGCATCACCTGATGAAATCCGTGGCCATATCGTCAAAGCTTTTGTTGTACTGCGTGACGGCGTAAGCCCTGGACAGGAAAACCTTGTGGCAGAGCTGCAGCAGCATGTAAAGGAATTGACTGCTCCATATAAGTATCCAAGAAAGATTGAGTTCCTTGAAGAACTCCCAAAAACAACTTCCGGTAAAATTCGCCGCATCGAATTAAGGAAAAAGGAATTGGAAGGTGCAAAATAAATAATTCATCAAAAGGCAGGCCGCTGGGTCTGCTTTTTGTATTTTGTCTAACCCTCTAATTTCAGGAGGTAATATTTAATCACAGAAAAAAACAGTGGATGCGTTGACGATGAAATCTTGGGTATATTGAATTTAGAAGGGGTGATTATTTATGAAGATCGAAATTAGAGACGCTGCACTGGAGGAGTTAAGTAAGATCCAATTTAGTAATAGTGAAGGAATTAGGATTTTAGCAGAGTTTGTTGGGACATGCTCAATCGCAACGGACATCCAACTGCAAATTGAAGAAAAGCAGTCAGATGATGAAGTGATTACAGAAAGCGGTGTTAACTTTTTCGTACCAGAAAAATCTCTGGAATCCCTTCCAAGTATAATATTCTTGGATTTTAAGCCAGGTTTTGGCTATAAAATATCCTCTGCCGAAGAGACATTTGGCTATAACTTCAAGTTAAAACCACGCAATGTAAAATAACCCGATCAGGGTTATTTTTCTTTATGGCATTTAACAGTGTGCATAAATTGTCTGTTATTAGTCTTAAAAAAAGATTGTCAGTCCGCAGCGTTCCCCTTTATAATGATATTATTTCGAGTCTAGAAAGATTAGGGGGCTGTTCGGATGGAAAAAAGGACCGAACAACAAGCTGGTGTCCTATACGCAGCTTTTTCTTATATATTGTGGGGATTCCTTCCTGTTTATTGGAAGCTTTTAGATCATGTAAATGCTGATGAAATCCTGGCTAATCGTGTATTCTGGTCGTTTTTCTTCATCGCCCTTATTCTGGTCATTAATAAGAAATGGGGACTTTTCAAAGGGACATTGCGGGGGCTGGCCCAAAACAAAAAGCAATTAGCCGCCCTAGCTGTAGCATCAATGCTAATCAGCATTAACTGGTTCATGTATATCTGGGCTGTGAATACAGACCAGATGATCGAAGCAAGCCTTGGCTATTATATCAATCCGCTCGTAAGTGTCTTTCTTGGGATGGTATTCCTGAAGGAACGTCTTTCCATGCTACAATATGTGTCGTTTGCGCTCGCAGCAATCGGTGTATTGATCATGACGATTTCCTACGGACAATTTCCATGGATTGCTTTATCACTAGCCATCTCCTTTGGCCTGTACGGATTGGCAAAGAAATTGATCAAGGTAGATTCTGCTGTCGGACTTGCGCTCGAAACACTGGTCGTTATGCCGCTCGCGGCCCTCTACATTGGCTACCTTCTAAACCAGGGAACGAACTCCCTGTTTGCTGGTTCATTGTCGACTACGCTGCTGCTGGCAGGTGCAGGGGCAGCTACGGCAGTTCCACTGTTGTTTTTCGCTAAAGGAGCGCAAAGGATTCCGCTCGCAACACTTGGTATTCTGCAATATATTGCACCGACTTTGACGCTGATCCTGGGAGTTTTCATCTATCACGAAACATTCTCGTCAATCCACCTGCTTGCCTTCACCTTTATCTGGTCAGCATTGATCCTTTACTCTTTATCAAGGACAAAGCTGGCATCAGCGTTAACAGTTAAGTGGAAAAAAGAAAAAGGAATGCCGATGTAAAAGAAGAGAGCTGCGGATTTCCGCAGCTCTTTTCTATTATAAGAATGTCCTCTTCACTTTTTCCCAGAAAGAGTTGTCCTTCAGTTTGACAGTCTTGATGATTTTGTTACTTAATTTTATATCGAATTTTTCAACATGCTGGATGCTCAGGGCTTCGTTATCCATTCCCATGATAGGATAATCATTGCCATCCTGGGCAACCTTGAAGGTAAGCTTTCGGTCTCCACTCAGGATGAAGGATGAGCCGAGTGTACGGTAATCATTGTTGTTCACTGAAGCAAGCTCGCTCACCTGCATGCAAGGCAGCAGCGGGTCGACAACTGCTCCATTGACCGACTTGTTATACGCTGTGCTTCCAGTAGGAGTAGCGACGATCATCCCATCTCCACGGAATGTTTCAAAATGCTTGTCGTCGATATAAACATCCATGACAAAAGCTTTAATGATCGCTGAACGGACGCTGAATTCATTCAAGCAGCCAAATGTTGTATCACCATCGATTGTTACCTCGATCGTCGGATAGCGTCTGACTTCGATTTGAGCATTTGTGATTGCTTCAATCATTTTATCCGTATCCTCGAGATGGAAATCGCAATACATATTCAGGGAGCCAGTAACTGAAATACCGGCATATAGGCAATCATCCCGGAAACCGGTCTTTCTGACAGCCTGCAGGAAGGTACCGTCATCACCAATGCTTACGATAATATTTGCGGTGCGATAGTCGGACACGATATTGAAATCATAACGGCGAGCCAGCTCATAAAGAGGCTCAACTTTTTCCAACATAGTAGTGTCGGGTGTATGGTGAAAATAAATATTACGGCGATCTGGCATATTAATTCCTCCAAACATTTCGTATTTCTTCCATAATTTTACCCACTTTTGAAATCTTTTGCTAAAATAAATGTTATTGACATCAGTTTATCATTTTTTCATAAGGTTTTGAAAGTACGAGAAACTTACAAGGGGGCTTCAAGATGAATGGTAAAAGATGGGCGGCATTAGGGATAGCCGTCGGATTATTCATTGCGTCAACAGTTATAAATCTTCTGTCTACAGTGGCATTTAGTGACGCGGAAAATGCTTTTACGGATATATTTGCAGTAACGGAAGAAATGTTCGCTGAAGAAATAATCGAAGAAGGTGACATGCTGAGCAAAATAGCGGTATTGTCCATCAATGGTGTAATCCAGGATACTGGGGATGCTGAATCATTCTTTGAAAGTCCGCTCTATAATCATAGGGCATTCATGGAACAGCTTGATTATGTCATGGAAGCAGACGATGTGAAGGCAATCATCCTGCAAGTGAATTCACCTGGCGGCGGTGTCGTGGAAAGTGCGCAAATTCATGACAAGATCAAGGAAATCCAGAAGGAAACAAAAAAGCCGATTTATGTTTCGATGGGATCGATGGCCGCTTCTGGAGGTTATTATGTGTCTGCGCCTGCTGATAAAATTTTTGCCAGCCCTGAAACGCTTACCGGGTCGCTTGGTGTCATTATGCAGGGAGTTAATTATGCCGGCCTTGCCGAAAAGTATGGCGTTGAATTCACGACAATTAAAAGTGGGCCATACAAGGATATCATGAGCCCATCAAGACCGATGACAGAGGATGAGCGCGAAATCCTCCAATCGATGATCGACAACTCATATGAGGGATTCGTAAAAGTAATTTCAGAGGGACGCGGTATGTCTGTGGAACGGGTCAAGGAAATTGCCGATGGCCGGATATATGATGGACGTCAGGCAAAGCAGCTGAAGTTAATCGACGGATTCGGTTATCTTGAGGATGTCATCGAGAATGTCAGGAAGGACGAAAAGCTCGGCGATGCTACTGTCGTAAAGTACACAGAAAGCATGGGGTTTGGCTCGTTCTTCAGCATGGGAGCACAAAAGATCATGGGGAAAGACGCAGAAATGGCAGGCTTAATGAAATTGTTATCCCAGCCTAATTCTCCACGCCTGATGTATTTATATGCGGAATAAGGAGGGATAAAATATGAATTCGGATGATTTTAAAGATCGGGACAATGTACCCTCTCAATCTGAACCAAAAGAAGTCATGGATAGGTCCGGAATCTCTGATGACAAGTCGCATTTTCAGACTGAAACGGAACTTCCTGTACCTCATTCTGAATCTAGCACTATACAATTACAAGGAAATCCACAACCTGAGGTTTATGAACATGACAAGGCTGAACCCCAGAATCAAATATACGCCGGCCTCTATGCCGGTTTCTGGACACGCTTTTGGGCGTATTTGCTTGACTTGATTGTAATTGGGAGCATCAACCGAATGATCATCAATCCTGTGTTTCGGGCACTGGATGTACCGTTAATTGAGGATGGGATCCTTTCACCGATGACCATCGCGACAGCTGTCGTTTTCTATTTATATTTTGTGTTAATGACAAAGTACTTCGGCCAGACCCTCGGAAAAATGGTCTTTGGCTTGAAAGTGGTGGAGATGGACGGCAAGGGTCTAACCTGGGGAACCGTTATTTTCCGCGAGTGGATCGGCCGCTTCATTTCAGCGACCATCATTGTTTTGTATTTGGTCGTTGCTTTTACAAAAAAGAAACAGGGGCTGCATGACCTGTTTGCCGATACAACCGTTATATATGAACCACGTTAGAATGAACCTGCTGCGGCAGGTTTATTTTTTTGCCTTTTTGTTGATAATAATAAGCTGAAAGGTTGTGGAGGACGATGAAATGGGTGCTGCTAGCCATACTGCTTCTCACGGTGCTTGTACTTATAATCCTTTTTACAAAAGTTAAGATTTTTTTAGATTATTTCCACGGCAATGATAATGATCGTTTTAAGGTAACGATTAAAGCTTGGGGCGGATTAATCAAGTTCAAGATAGAAGTTCCAGTTATAAAAATAGATGATAATTCTCCTACAATCGTCGCAGAGCAAAAAGTCAAAGCAGGGCCCGATGAAAATATGAAACAACAAAAAACCTCTCAGGTTGATAAAAATGATTTACTTAACAGTCTTCATGATTTCAAGCAATTGATCAACCACGTCGCCGGCCTCCATAAAATCGTCAGGGATTTTTTAAAGAAAGTTACGGTTCGGAATATTGAGTGGCACACCATGGTTGGCGTATCTGATGCTGCAGCCACAGCAGTGATTACGGGTGCTTTTTGGGCAGTAAAAGGCGGGGTTATTGGGCTCCTAAGCAACTATATGAGAATGAAAGATATGCCTGACATGACGATTACACCAAGCTTCCAGCAAACTGTTTCAATTACTAGTTTTAAATGTATGATTCAAGTCAGAGTCGGGCATGCTATTTTAGCAGGAATAAAGCTGGTTAAATATTGGAAAGGCGGCTGGCCAGAATTTAAATCGAAGCCATTATCCGCTCTTTCTGGTGATAATACTAATTCTGTCTAAAATAAGGAGGAAACAGGAATGTCCGACCATCCAATTCAAGGATTAATGACAACTGCCATGGAAAGCTTGAAAGAAATGATTGATGTAAACACAATCATTGGAGACCCTGTAGAAACACCGGATGGAAGTGTAATCCTGACAGTTTCAAAGGTAGGTTTTGGTTTTGCCGCTGGTGGAAGCGAATTTGTTTTGGAAAGCTCTAAAGGAGGATCCGGTGGTTCTGGCGGTTCTGGTGGCTCAGGAGGACAGTCTGGCGGTTCCCAGCACCCATTCGGAGGAGGTAGCGGTGGAGGTGTGTCAATCACGCCAATTGCTTTCTTGATCGTCAACTCTAAGGGTGTAAAAATGCTTCATCTTGATGAAAATACACATTTGTACGAGAAAATACTTGATCTGGCTCCACAGGCTGTTGAAAAAATCCAGCAAATGATGTCAAAGAAAGACCAGAACAGCCAGGATGGCAGCCAGAACAAAAACCAAGGCCAGTCTCAGGCTGATTACAACGGTCCGAAAACAGACCTGGAATTTTAAGCAGGTGAATTCAGGGAGTACTGCGAAAAACAACTATTTAGCAGGAAGCTGCCTTTTCCAGCGGGAAGGCAGCTTAGCTATGTATGTTGGGTCTTGGTCTCCTTTTAGTAAAATAATTGCAAAAAAATTCTTTAAAAGATATATTAACACTGTACATATAATGGACAAGGAGGATGAGCAGGTATGGCATCTGTTACATTTAAGGGGAACCCAGTTACATTGTTAGGAAATGAAGTAAAGGTAGGAGACCAGGCACCTGATTTCAAAGTGCTTGCAAACGATCTTTCTGAAGTGACACTTCAGGATTCAAAAGGACAAGTACGTTTGATCAGCGTTGTTCCTTCACTTGACACAGGAGTTTGTGATGCACAGACTCGCCGTTTCAATGAAGAAGCTGCAAACCTTGATAACGTTAAGATTTTGACAGTCAGCGTGGACCTTCCTTTCGCACAAAAGCGCTGGTGTGGAGCTGCTGGAATCGATAATGTCCAGACACTATCTGACCACCGAGGTCTTTCATTCGGAGAAGCTTACGGAGTAGCAATCAAGGAACTTCGCCTGCTAGCTCGCGCTGTATTTGTTGTTGATTCAAACGACAAAGTAACATATGTTGAGTATGTAAGCGAAGCAACAGACCACCCTAACTACGAAGCGGCAGTAGAGGCTGCAAAGCAAGCAAACTAATATACAACCAGGGAACAAGCCGCAGAAAAAACCTGCGGCTTGTTTTGCTTTGAGAATAGGAATGTGTGAATTTTAACGATTTCATTGTGCCCTATCGGACAAACGTGAAGCAGGGACCAGGAAAAGTGTTCGATAGGAGGGCTCTATCGGACAAACAGAAGGCGGAAAGCGGTAGAAGTGTCCGATAGATTCTCTGTATAGTCCGCCCAATTTCCGACCATATACCTTGTACACAGAGCAAAACAGGTCTAAAATATATAAATATCTATTCAAATCAGGAGGAAGAAAAGTGAGTATGACTCCGGTAGAACAATTATTTACTGCATTCAATACAACTGCAGATATTTTAAAAGAAGAGTTATCATGTACATATTTGGAAGCGCTGGCTGAAAGCGGGGAAAACATGTTTCAGGGCACAGTGCTCCAGGACGAACTGAATGAAGTCACAACGAAACGGCTTGAAAAAGTATATAAGGAGACTAACCTTGATTCTTTTAGCAAAGAAGAAATCCGCAAAGGCTTCCAGCTTGCGATTTTAAAGGGAATGAAGGAGCATACCCAGCCGAACCATCAAATGACACCTGATTCTGTCGGCATGTTCATTGGCTACCTAGTCAATAAGTTTGTCGCCAAGAAGTCATTCAGGCTCCTTGACCCTGCGGTCGGAACTGGAAACCTTCTGGCTACGGTATTGAACCAGCAGACTGATAAGGAAATCGAATCCGTAGGTGTTGAGATTGATGACCTGCTCATCCGGCTGGCTTTCGTGAATGCCAACCTTCAGAAGCATCCGGTCGAGTTTTTTAATCAGGACAGTCTTGAACCATTGTTTGTCGATCCGGCGGATGCGGTCATTTGTGACCTTCCAGTGGGCTACTATCCTAATGACCTCAAAGCGGAACAATATGAAGTAAAAGCAAAAGAAGGCCATACGTACTCTCATCACATGTTTATCGAGCAAAGTACGAAGCATGTGAAAGAAGGCGGGTATTTGTTCTTCATGGTTCCTAATGGTCTTTTTGAAAGTGAACAAGCCCCGATGCTTCATGAGTTCATTAAAAACCATTTGATTATCCAGGGTGTTTTACAGCTTCCAGCTTCATTGTTTAAAAACAAGCAGGCAGCTAAAAGTATCCTAATACTACAGAAAAATGGTGAAGAAGTGAAAGCACCAAAGCAGGCACTTCTTGCCGAGCTTCCAAAACTATCGGACGGAGCAGCTGTGAACAGCATGCTGAATAAAATCGATCAATGGTTCAACGAAAATAAAACTGCACAGCAATAGAACCGGAGTCATTACCGGTTCTTTTCGTTTGTTTCGGGTATATAAATCATGGCAATGTTTTTTTCTAATCCTTAGAAGTGTCTGAATAAAAACTCATTTCCCTTTTGGAAAAGCTTTGCTTGAAATGTGAAAAAGACAGTGTTTAAATGGGGAAATGAGAGATATAATTTAGACCTGTGGCACACAATAATGGTGTACTATTTCACTGTATTTTTAATCAGGTTGTTATATAAAAGGAGCGGTACAAAATGTCTAAAATAATTGCAATAAATGCCGGCAGTTCGTCACTAAAGTTCCAATTGTTCGAAATGCCAAGCGAAGAAGTCATCACTAAAGGAATCGTTGAAAGAATTGGTCTTAAAGATTCAATTTTTACAATCTCTGTAAATGGAGAAAAGAATAAGGAAGTTACTGATATACCGAACCATGCGGTAGCGGTAAAAATCCTTCTTGATAAACTAACATCATTGGGAATCATTCAGTCACTTGATGAAATCGAAGGAATTGGTCACCGTGTTGTTCACGGCGGTGAAGAATTCAGTGATTCTGTAATGATCACCGAAGAGGTTTTACAAAAAATCGAAGAGCTTTCAGAGCTTGCGCCACTGCACAATCCAGCTAACTTGACTGGTATCCGCGCATTCCAGCAGGTGCTCCCGAATGTTCCTGCGATTGCTGTGTTTGATACGGCTTTCCATCAGACAATGCCTGAAAACTCTTTCCTTTACAGTCTTCCATACGACTATTATAAAAAGTACGGAATCCGTAAATACGGTTTCCACGGTACATCACACAAGTATGTTTCCCAGCGTGCAGCTGAAATGCTTGGCCGTCCTGTTGAGCACCTGCGCCTGATTTCCTGCCACCTTGGAAATGGTGCAAGTATCGCAGCAATCGAAGGCGGTAAATCTATCGATACATCCATGGGATTCACTCCGCTTGCAGGCGTGACGATGGGAACTCGTTCAGGTAACATCGACCCAGCCCTAATTCCATATATCATGGAAAAAACCGATAAAAATGCGGACGAAGTATTGGATGTCCTGAACAAAGAGAGCGGAATGCTTGGTGTATCAGGATTCTCAAGTGACCTTCGTGACATCGAAGACGAAGCAGAAAAGGGAAATGAACGTGCGGAACTTGCACTGAAAGTTTTCGCCGACAGAATCCATAAGTACATTGGTTCATATGCAGCACGCATGTGCGGTGTTGACGCAATTATCTTTACTGCAGGTATTGGAGAAAACAGTTCGGCAATCCGTGCTCGTGTCCTGCAGGGCCTTGAGTTCATGGGCATCTACTGGGATCCAGCTTTGAATAAAGTGCGCGGCGAAGAAGCATTCATCAGCTACCCGCATTCTCCAGTAAAAGTAATGGTCATCCCGACAGACGAGGAAGTCATGATCGCTCGTGATGTCGTGCGTTTGGCAAAATAAATCACTTTCAGGCAGAAGCGGAGAAGCTTCTGCCTTTTTATATAGTGGGGAAATTTTCGAGTTTTGTCCAGCTCCAGCGCCTAGCCCCTCGAGTCGCTTCGGTCTGCCCAATGAAGTCAAAGAACGACTTCACTGGTCAGACCTCCAGCGCTTGTCGGGGCTGACCAAGGCGCTTCCGCTTTTCTTGTGCTATACTGGAAGAAAATTCAGAAATGCTGGAGGTTTTTCAATGCCTTTGACTCAACGGGAACAAAAGGTACTGGATGAATTAAGTGCTTGGGAAAACAATCTCTACGATTATGAACCTAATGATTTTGAATTGACGTATGATCGATACCTTGAACGATCTTTTTCGCTTTTGCCTGAAGAGGTGCAGGAACGCTTTTTCACTTTATTCGACGGCTGGCTTTTCCATCTTCACTCCTTAATCCAGGGTTCACAGTTGCAGATGGATGCCAAGGAACGGATTCTTTCAGCGGGGCGGGTTTTTCAGCCCGACCTTGAAACCATTCAGGATTTAAGGGAGCTTCCGATTGAACAGCTCGAGTTCATTGCCAGGCAGCAAATTGCCCGCCACAGGCTCTATTCCTTTGTCCAGGGCGGTATGTCAGGCAGCGGCGGAAACCTTGTGCTAGGAGCAGATATGCCGGCGATGGCAGTCATTAATTTGCGGATTGTCCAACTGGTTGCGATGACCTATGGATTCGAAGTGAATACTCCATTTGAAATGATGGTCGCCTTGAAGGTATTCCATACTGCGACAATGCCTTCGAGGATGCAGAGCGCTGGCTGGGAAGAATTGAAAAATGACCTCGAACAGGCAGAGGACTATTATTTCTATGAAGGCAATGATGACCTGACAGACGTGACATGGCTAGAACAGCCAATCAAACAGATTTTCAAGGGTATGGCTATCCTGATGTTCCGCAAAAAGCATGTCCAGGGCATGCCGGTGATCAGCATGGCGATCGGTGCAGGGGCAAACTATCAATTAACGAGAAGGGTCACTGACTTCGCACATAAATTTTACCAGATGAGATATTTCAAAGAAAAAGGAGCACTTTAGAGTTATGAGTACACAGGAACATAAACAAGCTGCACCAAGCCAGGTGCGCTGCAAAGTCATAACAGTAAGCGATACAAGAACGCCAGATACAGATAAAAGCGGCAAGCTGATGATGGAAATGCTCGAGACTGCAGGACATAAGATCGTTGATTACGTGATTGTTAAAGACGAAGCTGAACCGATCAAAGCTGAAGTGATAAAAGGCTGTAGCAACTCCGAAATTGATGTAGTGCTAACGAACGGCGGAACAGGGATTGCTAAACGTGACGTCACAATCGAAACAGTCCAAAGCATATTTGAAAAAGAAATTCCTGGGTTCGGTGAGATTTTCCGAATGCTCAGCTATACCGACGATATCGGTTCAGCAGCTTTGCTGTCACGTGCAGCAGCCGGAGTCGTGAATGACCGCGCCGTCTTTTCGACACCAGGATCAACAGGTGCTGTCCGCCTGGCAATGGAAAAGCTGATCATTCCCGAAATCGGACACGTTGTAAGAGAGCTGACGAAAGATTTATAATTCATGACAGAGATGAATCCTTTACGGGTTTCATCTTTTTTTTGTGGATAAAAAGGAATTTAGAAAACATAGTCGAATAACTGTATGGAGTTTCCAGATAAAAGGAAAATGACTGTGATTATTAAAGGACAATCTCAAACTGGTCAGTAGGAGGGGCAAGTTCAGATAGGTTTGAGTGAAAAGCAAGAAAAGCTGTCAGGAAAACCTCAGAATCGTGACAGGTTTGAGGCGAACCCAAGCAAAGCTGTCAAGAAAACCCCGGAATCGTGACAGCTTTGGAGCGAACACAAGCAAAGCTGTCAAGAAAACCCCGGAATCGTGACAGGTTTGAAGCGAACACAAGCAAAGCTGTCAAGAAAACCCCGGAATCGTGACAGGTTTGGGGCGAACCCAAG
>NZ_BASE01000038.1 GCF_000813125.1 Mesobacillus selenatarsenatis SF-1 | reverse complement strand
GGTCAGTCCCGACAAGCGCTGGAGCTGGACGCTAATCTTAGTACAAAAAGTTTCAAAAATATAAACGAAAAAGACCACCTGCAAAGGGTGGTCTTTTTTGTGTTTCGTATTAATGAGGTGTTGGGAATCCGGAGGTAAGGATTGTCATGACTGTGAACCAGCCAAGAACCAAGAAAGTTCCTCCACCAAACACGATTCCAAGAATGTTTTTGTTTTTAAGTGCCGAAAATGTTGCATAGCCGGCAAGCAGTGTAATTAAAGCGCAAATAATCGCAAAACCCATGAAAAAGCCCCCTTATAATATTAGGCAGATAATCAGCCTGTTGGATAAAAAAAATTAGGCGGCAGCCTGTTATGTAATGACAAGCATACACTCGTTTTATATTTTATATTTTTTTACATCATTTGTCGAGGTCTAAAAACTCAACTTTCACCTCATATGCCTTTACTATACCCAATACCAGGTCAGTATAATGGTCTATGGTAAAATAAATACCTTCAACAGTCGTAAAAACAAGATGTTCTTCTAGCTGTAAGAGGGCCATTTCAGTCTGAACTTCGCTGCCACCTGTAAATCTGAAGGCTGATAAATCATAAGCGAATAGAAAAGTATCCACACCAGCTTGAAATCCATAGTCGTAAAAATCTTCTCTCGCTGACCCTTCTGTTTTTATCAAATGATGCGTTTCTTCATGAAGTTCTGCTTCCGACAGCAAACCTGAAGCTATATCTGCTATTTTTTGATCGTTATAAATATAAATATTTTCATGAACAAGAAGCGGAGTTGCTGCTAATTGAAGAAACTCTTCAAAGTCAGGCAGTTCCGAAAGTAAAGGGCTGGCCTCAATTCCAATGAAAATTTGCACTTTGCAGCCTCCTTGTGCTGGAATGTATAAAATTAATTGATTGTGATTTGAAAACTCATCAGGGTACATGAGCTTTTAAATCGCAATCCTTAAAACTTGCCTGACAATAGTGTAAAATAAATGTATTAATAATACCACTAGAAGCTGGAGGCTATTTTGATGAAATGGAAACAGATTCCCCTAGGTCCTTTACAAACAAATTGTTATATTGTCTATGATGAAAACCAATCATGCCTGATTGTGGATCCTGGCGATAATCCGAGAAAGCTGGCAACAGTGCTTGAACAGCTAGAATTGAAGCCAGAAGCAATTGTGCTTACTCATGCTCATTTCGATCATATCGGGGCAGTGGATAGAATAAGAGATAAGTACGGAATCAAGGTATATATTCATGAAAAAGAAAAGGATTGGCTACCAGACCCTTCTTTGAATGGTTCAAAGCATTTTATGCTTAACGAGCCAATCAAAGCGCGTCCTGCTGACCATTTGATTAAAGATGAGGGTGCAATGTCAATTGGCAGTTTTGAGTTCGAAGTATTTGAAACACCGGGGCATTCTCCGGGGAGTATATCGATCTACTTTCCTGAAGCAGAGTTTGTCCTGGCAGGAGACGCTCTGTTTAATGGCAGCATAGGAAGGACGGACTTGCCGGGTGGCAACCATAATCAACTAATAAGAAGCATCCATGACAAGCTCCTGGTATTGCCAGAACAAACAGAGGTGCTTCCTGGACACGGACCGACAACCTCTATTGGTTTAGAAATGGATTCAAATCCTTTTTTAAACGGATTTTAAAAAGCTAGCAAAACAAGGAAAGCCCTTCTCAAAGAGAAGGGCTTTCCTGGGGGATGTTCTATTCATATCATGGGAGGGGATATAGTTAAGCTACTACTAAAACAATATAATATCGAAAACACTATGTCAATAGTGAAAACTTTTTTTCAAGGAGTTATCTATGAAGGAAATTATTAGACAGATTATTGACGCCTCCCCGGAAAAAATGATTTCATATGCTGAGTATATGGAACTTGCACTCTATCACCCGGAGGAAGGTTATTACATAAAGGAACGCCAAAAAATAGGGAAGGAAGGGGACTTTTATACGTCCAGCAATGTGTCCGATGTATTTGGCAAATTAATCGGGAAATGGTTTGCGAAACACTCAAGAAATCTTGGCCTGCCGCCAGCTGCTTGTGAAATAGGAGCTGGAAATGGCCGGTTTGCACGGGCATTCATTCAGGGTTGGAATGACTTGAATGATGAGAGGCTTAGCTACTTTATCGTTGAAGCCAGTCCTTATCATCGAAAGCTTCAGGAAGTGGAGTTGAACGGTCTAGAAGATGTAAAGTTACTTTATGGTAGTACATTTGCAGATACAGGCATGAAAGAAGGGCTGGTTTTCTCGAATGAATTATTTGATGCTTTCCCTGTCCATGTCGTCGAAAAAAGCGAGGGTATTGTGAGAGAAGTGTTCGTAGGCCATGAAAATGGACAATTAAAAGAAATCATGGTTCCGGTCATGGATGATCGGATTACCGCTTTTTTAAATGACCAAGAACTTGAACTGGCAGAAGGGCAAAGGATTGAGATCCCGCTTGCTTTTGAACCGTTCATTGAATCTATCTCTGATACCTTAACGAAAGGTCTCATGATTACTGTAGATTACGGATACACAAAAGAAGAATGGATGCACCCATCCCGCAGGCGTGGAAGCTTAAGGGGATATTACCAGCACCAGATGCATCATGACGTATTGCAGCATCCGGGAGAGATGGATATTACCAGTCATGTGCATTTTGATGCCATTAAAATAATCGGTGAAAAATACAGTCTGAATTTCGTACAAAAAATGAGGCAGGATGAGTTCCTTATGGCTGCTGGCATATTAGAAGAGCTCGCAGAACACAATGACCCCAATCCGTTTTCTGAAGCAAGTAAGAGGAATCGCGCGATACGAAGCCTGATCCTGCCAGGGGGGATTAGCCAGTCCTTTGATGTGGTCATTCAGGCAAAGGGTTTGGATAAAAAGGCTGAAAAATTATTTTAATATACGCGGTCAAATAAAAAAAGCGATGGAAAACCATCGCTTTTTTTATTTGAGCGTAACAATTGATCAATGTCCAGTTCCACCCAGTGGCATCATAAATGTTGACCAGTAAGTAAATCCAGCAAAGAAAATCGTTAAGTATGCGCCGAAGACGTAAATGTACATACGCTCAGACAGTTTCAAGTAACTTAAAAGCAAGAAAAATCCAGTTTGACCAAAGAAAATCAAGGACGTCGTATACATGTCACCTAAGAAAAACATGACAGCAAAGATTCCCGTCCAGAATCCTAAAACTCTGTACATACGATCCAAAGATATCCCTCCTTTACCCTACAAGTCCATCACTATCATATTATAAAGTAAAGTGGAGTAAAAAGTAAACAAGGATTGATTATTGTGCAATAACAGCTTGATATGAACAAGAGTCACAGCCTGTGAACATGTTCTCTTTTTCAATCAGTTCGATCTCACCAAACAATGATTCGAACATACCGCGCAAGAATTCATAATGCATATTGCAGACTGTTTCTGTATGTTCCATTGCAACTTCCTTGAAAGGGCAGTTGAAGATCTGGAAGTAAATCTTAGTCTTTTCGCTGTTAGGTTCAAATTCAGGATAAAAACCAGCAAGAGTCGCAGCATTCTTGATTGAGTTCAGTTTATGCTCAAACGTCATTTCAGCTGACATATGTGAGTGTCGGGATACTTCTTGTTCAATCAGTTCTTCCCCGAAACGTTTTCCTGTCAAGTACAATGCAGTCTTTCCTGCTTCTCCAAGCGACATCATCGTCGTCATCGCGATTTTGGACAATAGCTGATAATCGCGGAATGGGAAGTGAAGCTGGATCACTTCATCGGACAGTCTGTACAGTCTGCTTGGACGTCCCCCTTTGCCAGTCTTTTTTGTTTCTGAAATCAGCATATTCACATCTTCAAGTTTCGATAAATGCAGCCTTGCCACATTTGGATGGATATCAAAATTGTCGGCGATTTCCTGTACGGTTACGTCCTTATGTCTTTTTGTAATGTATTGATAAATATAATAACGCGTTGGGTCAGACAAAACACTTGTAATTTTTAATGTTTGCTCCACCTTAGTTCACCTCAGACCACTAATTTGCCTTCATTATAATACAGAGGAAAATAAGGTTTACACTGTTTACACTATATGTTTAGAAAATGTTCACAACTAAATGGCGAAATGATGACAAAATAGTATACAGATGTTATACAAAAGTTATACAATATGTATATAAGATAATTTTGATCGCCAGGAGGTTAACTTAATGGAAGAGCTGACGTTTTATTCATATCCAAGCTGTACTTCATGCCGTAAAACAAAAAAGTGGCTGATTTCAAACAGCGTGAAATTCAATGAACGTCACATGTTCAAAGATACTCCATCAAAAAATGAATTGCTGCAGATTTTATCGCTGACGACTGAAGGCTTTGATGAACTGCTTGCAACAAGGGGAGAAACTTATAAAAATTTGGGATTAGATATGGAAGATCTGCCGCTTTCAGAAGTAATCAAACTTGTCATTGAGGAACCGAAACTGCTTAGACGGCCGATCTTGACAGATGGCAAAAAGCTGATTGTTGGATTTAACCCAGATGCTTTGAAAAAGATCTCGAGATAGCGAAAAAACGGAAGCAGATGCTTCCGTTTTTTCAGTAGCTGGGCTAGCTGGATTCGAACCAACGCATGACGGAGTCAAAGTCCGTTGCCTTACCGCTTGGCTATAGCCCAATAATATGACTTGCTGACGTTACGGTAGTTATTATGAATAGAATTGTCACCTTTTATACACATTTAAGCCGGATTTTTTGGAGGAAACAAAAGGATTGTGGCGAAATCTCTTTCTATAACTGAAAAAGGTGGTGCATCCTTATTGTTAAATCAATTGAACAGCTAGCGGATAATGTCCTGAAAGATGCTTTAAGAAGTGGCGCGTCGGACATTCATATTATCCCGCGCGAGAAAGACACACTGATAAAGTTCAGGCTCGGCAATCAGCTGCTTCCCCGGTACACTCTTGAACAGTCTGATTGTGAGCGGCTCATTTCCCACTTCAAATTCACAGCTTCAATGGATATTGGAGAAAAAAGACGGCCTCAAAGTGGTGCTTTTACTTATCAGTATCAAGAAATGAAGATAGGCTTAAGAATCTCCACGCTTCCAGCCTACCAGAGCGAAAGTATGGTCATTCGTCTCCTTCCCGAACAAAACCAAACTCCTTCATACCAAATTTCATTATTCCCATCCACATCAAAAAAACTGATTTCCTTATTAAAACACGCACATGGCTTGATCATTTTTACTGGTCCAACAGGGAGCGGTAAAACGACAACATTATATTCCATGCTTTCTGAAACCTCGGATTTGGTGAATCGTAATGTCATTACGCTAGAAGATCCAATTGAAAAACCGAGTGACACAGTCCTGCAAGTCCAGGTCAATGAACGGGCCGGAATTTCGTATTCTGCCGGATTGAAAGCAATCCTCCGGCACGATCCGGATATTATTATGGTTGGGGAAATACGGGATAAAGAGACGGCAGAAACGGCTATAAGAGCCTCGCTGACAGGGCACTTGGTCCTGACGACAATGCATACGAGGGATGCCAGAGGAGCGATTTACAGGCTGATTGAATTCGGGATTAATTGGCTTGAGATTGAACAGACACTGATTGCAGTAACGGCACAGAGACTCGTTGAATTGACTTGCCCTTACTGCGAGGGGACTTGCTCGCCATTTTGCTTTTCATCAGGCAGCAGTAAAAGGGGAAATGTTTTCGAAATCCTTACGGGGAAGGATTTATCTGCGGTACTGAAGGAAGCAAGAGGGGAGCTCCAGAGCTATCATTATAAAACTCTCAAAGATGCAATTCGTAAAGGCATCGCCCTGGGGTTCATCAAGGAATCAGAATACCAGAGGTGGGTTCTCAATGATGGAGAGTAAGTGGCCTGTCGCTGAACAGGCACGGTTCCTCAAAAGGAGTGGGGAACTGCTGGCGCGAGGTTATTCTTTGGCGGAAGCGATTGAATCCATGACTTTTTATTTGGAAAAGAAAAGGAAAGAGGAAGTTAAAAGGAGCCTTGAAAAGCTGCGCGAGGGATTTCCCTTATATTTGATTCTTGCAGAATTGAAATTTAAAAAGGACCTGGTCAGCTATGTTTACTTTGCCGAGCAGCATGGCGGTCTGGCCCGTACCTTAACAGAGGGGAGCGACATGGTCCTTAAGCGGGAAGCCGACTACCAGAGATTAAAAAGGCTTGCTGCATATCCAATATTTCTAGTATTGCTTACGTTAATTTTATTTTTTTTCGTGAATAGGATTTTACTGCCGAAATTCAATTCACTTTTTACAGACATGAATCTTGCCCCCACTATCTTTATGGAAACCATCGCGGCGGCAGCCAATTTCCTTCCTTTCACACTCTATTTTCTTCTTAGTCTCACTACATTTCTTACCTTATACTACATCATTAGCTTTAAGAACCTTCACCCGCTCAAACAAAAAATGAATCTTGTAAAGCTGCCGTTTGCTGGCAAATTTATCAGGCTTTTTTACTCACACTATTTCTCGGTTCAGTTAAGCTATTTGTTTTCTGGTGGCCTTTCAGTGCTTGCTGCATTGAAGGTGTTCGAGCAAAATCTCCATGAACCTTTTTCAAGGGAAATAGGAAAGGACTTGATTTCGAAGTTGGCTGCTGGGCAGGATTTTGACAGAGCAGTGGGAGAGTACCCGTTTTTTGAAGCTGAGCTGTCGAGGATCATCAGGCATGGACAAAAGAATGGCAGGTTGGACCAGGAGCTTTATTTTTACAGCAGGCACTGTGTGAAAGAACTCGAAGAAAAAACGGAAAAAGCGCTGAAAACAGTGCAGCCCATTTTGTACAGCTTCATTGGCCTGCTTGTCGTTTCACTGTATCTAGCCATCTTGCTGCCGATGTTCCAAATGATGAAAGGGATTTAATCATTTTCTTAATGCGAAAAAATAAAGGAGAATACATGATGAAAAATCAAAAGGGTTTTACTTTAATAGAAATGATGATTGTTTTGCTCGTTATCTCCGTTCTTCTTATCATTACAGTCCCCAATATATCTTCACATAGTTCTAATATCAATACCAAAGGCTGTGAGGCTTATATGAAGATGGTCGAGGCACAGGTACAGGCGTACAAAATTGATAAAAAAGTTACTCCTACCTTCGCCGAGCTTCATAGTGGTGGATACTTAAAAAGTGCAGATGCCGCTTGTCCAGATGGAACCCTAATAGAAATTGTAGATGGTGTGGTGCAGAAGAAGTCGGCTAGCACCGACTCTGGCTCATGAACCACTCTGGCGGTTTTACAATGGTCGAAATGCTGATTGTGCTTTCAGCCTTCCTGATGCTTTCCCTCACATCAACCTTCCTGTTTTCACCGCATAAGGACATGCTTGAGAAGGATCTTTTCTTTTCACAATTAAAATCAGACCTTCTATACAGCCAGCAATATGCGATTTCCCATCAAGAAACAATTACTGTCCATATCATGCCGGAAAATAATTATTACTATATCCGCGGAACGGATTATGCTGCTCCGTATTTGGCTCAGAGACATTATTCATCCGAAATCAAGTTGAAAAAAGGGACGATGAATCTATTATTTCACTACATGCCGGATGGGAATATCGATAGCTTCGGGTCTTTATATGTCACTGCGGGTTCAAAGAAATACAAGTTGATGATTCAAATTGGAAAGGGCAGGTTCTATGTTTTGGAGGAATGATGGATTTTTTCTCAGTGAAATGCTGCTATCACTGGTTGCGTTTTTAATGGGTAGTGCAATATTGCTACCGATTGCCATTCATGTCATCAACCAGACAGTGGAGTCTGAAAAAAAGGCAACAGCCATCAATTTATTATATGACGAACTGATGTATTTAAAAATTACTGGAACTGATTCTGGCAGAAGATTTATTGAACAGAATGGGAACCAGTATGAAGTCGTGGTCAAAAAGATTGAGGAAGATTCTTCATGGAAGGTTTGTATTCATTATGATATCGCTCAGAAGCAATATGAAAAATGTGCTCCCGCAGAGTGAACGTGGCTTTACCATGGTTGAGATGCTTTTATCTGTTCTGCTCTTTTTGCTGATCGCCTCGATGCTGCCGTTAGGCATGAAAATTATTCTAGATCAGCGTGTTGCTGATACTGTAGTGAAGAGGATGGAATGGGAGGTCTTCAGCAGCCAGGTGAAAAAGGAAATTCGTTCTGCACAACAGTTGAATATCCAGCCTGATAAGCTTTTGATGAAGGTTGATGGGCAATTCATCCTTTATGAAAAGTATGGTGCCAGCATGCGGAGAAGGGTGAATTACCAGGGGCATGAAATCTTGGTGCAAAATATATCAAGCTTCAGCTTTGGTAAAATAGCTGATGGTGTAGAGATAAGTGCGAAGGATGTACAAGGAAAGGATTATTCGGTTAGGATCCACCAATTTTATCAAACCGGGGGTGTGGAGCCATAAATCAAAAAGGGTTTGTTTATCCGCTCTCAATGATCTTCTTGCTCCTGATTTCATTTTATTTGCTGATACTGACAGAGAATTATCTAGCGGGGAAAAGATTCGCGAAAGAAACAGAAACGATACGGCTGCAAGAATACTATATGCTTTGTTCGGTCAAACAGGCTGAGGCCATGCTGCGGGATAGACTTTTGCCAGATTCCGGAATTATGAACTATGAGTTTGGAAATGTTACATTTCAAAAACAAGCTCTATCAGGAAGTGTGGAGGAAGTGACCTTTAATCTTAAGCTTGACAGTGGTGAGAAGGCTCTTGGCATTGGCCAATATGACAAGGTTACTGGTGCGATGGTAAGATGGAGAGAAAAGAACTGATGGGTGATTAAGAGATATGGAAGCTATATATTTAATTGGATTCATGGGGTCTGGCAAGACTACCGTATCACAGGAATTGGCCGAAAAGCTGGAAATAGCTGTATACGACACAGATCGGGAGATTGTCAAGTTGGCCGGTAAGACTATAAATGAAATTTTTGCAATTGATGGTGAAGAGAAATTCCGTGATCTGGAGTCTGAAGTTTTACATTCTATGCCTTTAGGTGATGCCGTTGTCTCCACTGGAGGAGGAATTATTGGCTCTGAAAAGAACAGGTTGTTCTTAAAAGGAAAAATGAATGTAGTCTTCTTGAATGCGGATTTCAGCACCATTAGGGAGAGGCTGAAAGATGACGATACCAGGCCGTTATTAAGTCAAGACAATATGGAAGCTGCTGAAAAACTGTACAACCTCAGGCTTTCATTATATCGAGAGGCGGCAAATATTGAGGTCGATGCATCCGGTAAATCAGTTTCAATAATCGCCGATGAAATCATTCTGCGTATGAAAAAGTAAGTCATGGTTATACTTGATAACGTATGAAGGATGGTGTAACCATGAAAACAAATGATTATGTTAAATACCTTACCCAGACTGTTGTAAAATATATTGACCAGCCAAAAGAAGAACGCCGGAAGATGAAGCAGGCGAAAAAAGAAGCAGAAGCTACCTTTTTGTTCAGGTGGTTTGGTATTCTGCCGTTCATGTTGATGTCGAGCATAAAAAAGAAAAAGAACAATTATTGGAAAGCCCGGCTAAAGCGATAGCCGGGTTTGTTTTTGCTATATAGGAAAATATAAAATCGTTTTTTTGTGTGGATAACAACATCTGGGTGTCTTAATCCAGCTCCAGCGCCTAGCCCCTTGAGACGCTTGGCTAGTTTTGCCTCCTAGAAACTCCGAAACTTCAACTCCGCCGGCAGGGTCGGAGTCTCCACTTTCTGCGTTTCTGGGCAGTCGGCTACACATTTCGATTTCGATCCTGCCAATGAAGTCAAAGAACGACTTCACCGGTCGGCCCTCCGAGGCACACGATGTGCTAGACCCGCCAGCCACAGGACGTGGCGTTATCGGCGGGCAGCGCTTGTCGGGGCTGAACGAGGCGCTTGCGCTTTTTGTTCTTTGCAGAGGAATTACTCATAAAGCATTTTCTGTTAAATAAAATAATCCGCCGTTGACGATTTCGATATTGACCTTCGGTTCATATTGCTCCTGTAATGCAGATTTTTCGGTTTTAAAGCTATCAGACTCTTCTTCCTCGTCTTCATAAAAGTGATGGAGCAATTCCAGGTCCTTCTGCCAGCGTTTTCTTGCTTCTTCTGCCCAGGTGTGATCCTCTTGCTCTACCCTTGTTCTCAAAAAAGACTGGATCCTGTTTACACCGCTTTTCGGCTTTATTAATGGAGAAAGAGTATAAGCATAATCCGGAATTTTTGAATTCAGCGGCAGCTTCAATATTTTGTCATGAAAGTCTTCTACCATCATTCCGTTGATCAGCTGCAGGCCGATCGAATGGAAAACATCCCGCTTCCTGTCACATTGATACGATATTTTCATATTCAACCCTATCCAGGGTATAAGCGGTGTCTGTGTAGGATATTGGTTATTTTGATATAACCGTATATATCCGGCAAGATTTTTTGTCGATGCAAAGATTTGATGAAGACGAGGTGACCCAAAGTGGATGACCTCACCTTTAATATCGTCTGGTGCCTTCTGTTTATTGGTAATGAAGGTCAGCTTCATTGGATTGGGAACACCGCCGGTTTTCTCGAGGTAATGCCAGTAAAAAGGGCGGTTCATCAATTCCTTATCGAGATCGACAGTTAACTGGACTGTCATATATCCCTTGTCATTGTCCATTAATTCACAGTTATTCGCGGTAAAATATTTCTCGAGAAAATTATGGATTTCCTGTTGCTGCACGCTGATTTCCCTCCTTCATTTCCTCTGCGAACTGAATCATTGATGTCAGGTTTTCCATCTTGATTCGAATTTCACCTTCGGAATTTGATTTTCCAAAAATATCGGTCAAATGATCTTCAATATTGCCAAATTCCAATTTCGTGAGAATATCATCAAGTTCACCGATGACTTTTTCAAACAGATTGATTTTTTCGTATAGCAGTTTCAGGACATGTTCTTCAACCGTATCTTTTGTCGCGAAATTATATATTTTTACATCTTTCTCCTGCCCAAGGCGATGAATCCTTCCAATTCTTTGTTCAAGTCTCATCGGATTCCAGGGAAGGTCAAAGTTGATGATGTGGCTGCAGAATTGCAGGTTAATTCCTTCACCACCAGCTTCTGTTGCAATCAGGACCTGGACATTCTTCTGGAATAACTCCCTCATCCAATCCTTTTTGCCGCGTTTGAATCCTCCTCGAAATGGAACAGAAGTGATGCCATGCTGCTTCAAAAACCATTGAAGGTATAGCTGTGTGGCCCTGTATTCGGTAAAAATGATCACTTTGTCATCAATTTGCTTTATTAATTCAAGCGCTTTTTCGGCTTTAGAATTCTTCGTTACGGCCTCTACTCGTTTGATCAGCTGGGCTATGGTATTCTGGAAACCGACAGAGGGGTTTTCCTGCCTTTGTAGCATATTTTTGAGTGTATAGAAAACGGCTTCCCGGCTGCTGCATGCTTCGCGCTGAAGTGTCATTAACGAGAATTGGCTGGAGCTTAGACCGGCTTCAGAACCCCTTAAGGATTGAACCGAATCGTAAAGTGCACGTTCTTCTTCTGAGAAGTGGATAGGAATGGTCTCTACATGGCGTTTGGTCCATTCGATTCCGGTGTTAGATCGCCTGTTGCGGATCATCACTTTATTGACCAGTTCCCTAAGGTGTTCATCATCATTAACAGACCTGGCATCCTTCTTATACTTGTCATAGAACACCGACTCACTGCCCAGATGTCCTGGTTTTAAAAGGGAAACGAGGTTGAAAATTTCTTCAATCCGATTTTGTATCGGTGTAGCTGTCAGCAGCAGACAAAATCTCTTCTTAAGATTTTGGACAAATTCATAGTTTTTTGTTTTGTTATTTTTTAGCTTGTGAGCTTCATCGATAATGATAAGGTCATAATTTAAGTTGTTGATGATATCCTTGTGTGGCGCCCGTTTCGCCGTGTCGATTGAAGATACGACAACATCACACTGCTCCCATACGTAGCTTTTCTTCTGGGCAATGGCGGGGATATGGAATTTAGTATTCAGCTCCATGGCCCACTGTGAGACAAGGGATGCAGGAACAAGGATTAGTACTTTTTTGACCAGACCCCTGATCATGTATTCTTTTAAAATCAATCCAGCCTCGATTGTTTTCCCCAGACCAACTTCATCAGCCAGTATTGCTTTTCCGTTCATGTTCTCAACGACCTGCTTCGCTACCTCCAGCTGATGTGGCAAAGGAGTGAGTTCTGGCAGATGTGCCGGTGCCTGAAGTCCCTCGAAATCCGGGATAATGGTATGCTTCTCTATCTCAACGGCAAGCTTATAGAGCTCCCAATTTCCCCACGGGCCGTCATTCTCAATTCTTTCAGCCATCTCGTCCTGCCAGGAAGAATCAAAGTTAATTTGAACGGTCATTTTATCCACCTCTTTTAAAGTATAAATATATTGCCGAAATTAGCTCTCTAATGGTAGGATGAAGTTAGCTTTTGAATGTTTTGAAATTTGTCATTTTATAGTCTTAAATAGTCAGTTTACAGACATGTGTAATAACGTCTAGCATGCCCAATTGTGAAAATAATATAAATGCGGATGACAACAAGGGGAGAGACTACTTATGTAGCGCCGAAGGAGCAAGCAAACTTTGTGAATCTCTCAGGCAAAAGAACTCTTGTTTGACGCATCTCTGGAGAGCGCTTTATTAGTGGGAGCCACCAAAGGGGAAAGCCTTAACAGGTAAACTTTCAGGTGAAAGGACAGAGACCTTCTCAGAATCAGAGGGGGTACTCTGTCCTTTTTTATGGCTTCATTGGCGTTGGGGGACCAGAACCAATTCTGGCTGATCTAAAACGCGTTTTGTAAACTGATTTTTTTTAGCTATAGGACGAAGGGGGATACATAATGACTGAATTAAAACGAACACCGCTATTTGAAGTGTACAAGGAATACGGTGGGAAGACGGTTGATTTTGGAGGCTGGGAGCTTCCGGTCCAATTTTCAAGCATCAAGGAAGAGCATGAAGCAGTTAGGACAAAAGCTGGTCTATTCGATGTTTCTCATATGGGAGAGATCGAGGTGAAAGGCCCCGATAGTCTGGACTATCTACAAAAGATGATGACAAATGATGTTTCAAAACTTAAAAACGGCGGAGCCCAATATACAGCAATGTGTTACGAGACCGGCGGCACTGTCGATGATTTGTTAATTTATAAACTCGAGGATGAGCATTATCTTCTTGTTGTGAATGCTTCCAATATCGAAAAAGACTTCGATTGGCTGCAGGACCATCTTGAAGGCAATGTAAAAATCGAGAACCTTTCAGAAGGCATGGCACAGCTTGCGCTACAGGGACCACTTGCTGAGGGAGTCCTTCAAAAGCTTGCGAAAGGTCATGAACTAAGCTCAATCGGTTTCTTCAAGTTCAGTGAGGAAGTTGACCTGAACGGCAAGAAAGCGCTTGTATCACGCACAGGATACACAGGCGAGGATGGATTCGAAATTTACTGTGATTCAAAGGATGCTGTGAGCCTATGGAATGAAGTCCTTGAAGCAGGCAAAGAAGAGGGAGTCATCCCATGTGGTCTTGGTGCCAGGGATACACTCCGTTTTGAAGCAAATCTGGCATTGTACGGCCAGGAGCTTTCATCTGAAATCAGCCCGCTTGAAGCTGGAATAGGCTTTGCTGTAAAGCTGAATAAGGAAGCTGATTTCATTGGAAAAGAAGCACTTAAACAGCAAAAAGAAAATGGTCTGCCTAGAAAGCTTGTCGGTATTGAAATGATCGACAGGGGAATCCCGCGCCATGGTTATCCCGTTTTCAAAGGTGATACTCAGATCGGCGAAGTCACGACTGGCACGCAATCCCCGACGCTCAAGAAAAATATCGGGCTTGCACTAATTGATGCAATAGAAACTGAGTTAGGTAATGAAGTGGAAGTTGAAATCCGCGGAAAACGCTTAAAAGCTGCTGTTTCAGCTACACCTTTTTATAAAAGAGATAAAAAGTAAAAGCCGGAGAGGGGAAAAAGTTATGAAGCATCGCTATCTACCGCTGACTGAAAGTGATAAAAACGCAATGTTGGAAAGCATCGGCGTTTCATCGATCGATGAATTGTTCAGCGATATTCCTGAAAAAGTCCGTTTTGCCGGAGAATACAACATCAAACCAGCCAAGTCTGAAACAGCTCTTATGAAAGAACTGACAAAGATGGCTGCGAAAAATGCCGATTTGAAAATGAATACTTCATTTATCGGTGCTGGTGTATATGATCATTACATTCCGGTAATTGTTGACCATGTTCTTTCACGCTCAGAGTTTTACACTGCTTATACACCTTATCAGCCTGAGATTTCACAAGGTGAACTTCAGGCAATCTTTGAATTCCAGACGATGATTTGTGAATTGACTGGCATGGAAGTAGCGAATTCATCCATGTATGACGGTGGCACAGCTCTTGCTGAAGCAGCGATGCTTAGTGCAGGCCATACAAGACGTAAGAGAGTCTTGATTTCAAGTGCTGTCCATCCTGAATACAAGGATGTCGTAAAATCATACGCCAAAGGTCAATATATTGACGTTGTGGAAGTACCCCACAAGGATGGTGTAACTGACCTTGAAGCACTGAAGGATATGGCAAGTGAAGAAGTAGCTGCTGTCATCGTTCAGTATCCAAACTTCTTCGGCAGCATTGAATCAATGAAGGAAATCGAAGCAATCGCACATGAAAATAAATCATTGTTCGTTGTATCAAGCAACCCGCTTGCACTTGGAGCTTTGACGCCTCCAGGGAAGTTCGGTGCTGATATCGTTACTGGAGACGCTCAGCCTTTCGGAATCCCGACAGCATTCGGCGGCCCTCACTGTGGATATTTCGCTGTATCTGGAAAGCTCATGAGAAAGGTTCCTGGCAGACTAGTCGGCCAGACGAAGGATGACCAGGGACGCCGCGGATTTGTATTGACGCTTCAAGCGAGAGAACAGCATATCCGCCGTGACAAAGCGACATCCAACATTTGTTCGAACCAGGCATTGAATGCACTTGCTGCCTCAGTAGCGATGACCGCTCTTGGCAAAAAAGGCGTTCGTGAAATGGCTGTGGCCAATATCCAAAAAGCTCATTATGCGAAAAAGACTTTTAAAGAGAATGGCTTCGAAATCGCATTTGAGGGACCTACTTTCAATGAGTTCGTCGTCAGGCTGAATAAGCCGGTTAAAGAAGTGAACCAAAAGCTTCTTGAGAAAGGCATTATCGGCGGCTATGATCTTGGACGTGATGATTCCAACCTCGAAAAACATATGCTTGTTGCGATAACTGAATTAAGAACAAAAGAAGAAATCGATACGTTTGTAAAGGAAATGGGGGATATCAATGCATAAGGAAGATCAGCCACTCATTTTTGAATTAAGCACACCGGGCCGTGTCGGCTACAGCCTGCCGGAAATGGATGTTCCAGAAGCCGACTTATCTGAGCTTTTGCCAGAAGGATTCCTTCGTGAAGAAGAACCAGAACTTCCTGAGGCTTCCGAGCTTGATATCATGCGCCATTACACTGCACTATCAAAGCGCAACCACGGCGTGGATTCCGGGTTCTATCCGCTGGGATCATGTACGATGAAATACAATCCGAAGATGAATGAAAATGTTGCCCGCTTCAATGGTTTTGCACATTTGCATCCATTGCAGGATGAAAGTTCTGTCCAGGGTGCTCTTGAATTGATGTACGACCTGCAGGAACACCTGATTGAAATCACTGGCATGGACGAGGTGACTCTTCAGCCGGCAGCCGGTGCACACGGCGAGTGGACGGGCTTGATGATGATCCGTGCTTTTCACGAAGCAAATGGTGACGACAAGCGTACGAAGGTAATCGTTCCTGACTCCGCTCACGGAACAAACCCAGCATCCGCAACAGTAGCTGGTTTTGAAACGATCACTGTAAAATCAGATGAAAACGGTCTGGTTGATTTGGAAGACTTGAAGAAGGTTGTCGGTGAAGATACAGCGGCATTAATGCTGACGAACCCGAACACTCTTGGTCTATTCGAAGAAAATATCCTTGAAATGGCTGAAATCGTCCACAGCGCAGGCGGAAAGCTTTACTATGATGGAGCCAACCTAAACGCTGTTATGTCCAAGGCACGCCCTGGCGACATGGGCTTTGATGTGGTTCACTTGAACCTTCATAAGACATTCACAGGCCCACACGGCGGCGGCGGACCAGGTTCTGGTCCAGTTGGTGTAAAAGCAGACTTGATTCCATTCCTGCCAAAGCCAATCGTGACAAAGCAGGATGGCGTTTATAAGTTTGATTACGACCGACCGCAGTCAATCGGAAGGGTTAAGCCTTTCTACGGCAACTTCGGTATCAACGTACGTGCCTACACGTACATTCGCACTATGGGTCCAGATGGCCTGAAAGCTGTTACGGAGTATGCTGTGCTAAATGCGAACTATATGATGAGAAGACTTGCAGAGTATTATGACCTGCCATTCAACAGGCATTGCAAGCACGAATTCGTCCTCAGCGGCAAGCGCCAGAAGAAGCTTGGCGTCCGCACATTGGATATTGCCAAACGTCTGCTTGATTTCGGCTATCATCCGCCGACAATCTACTTCCCATTGAATGTGGAAGAGGCAATCATGATCGAGCCAACAGAAACAGAATCCAAGGAAACTCTTGATGCCTTCATCGATGCGATGATCCAGATCGCCAAGGAAGCAGAAGAGAATCCAGAGATCGTACAGGAAGCCCCACACTCCACAGTAGTAGGCCGAATGGATGAAACAACAGCTGCAAGGAAGCCGATCTTGCGCTACCAGAAAGCAGAATAGATTGATAAGTGTCCTGCCAGTTTATTATTGGCAGGACTCTGTTTTGTATTGATGCTGTTAGTGTGCGTATCCTAGAAGACTTCGGACAAAACTAAGGGGAAAAGCTGAGATTTTGTCCGAACCTGGTGTGACTTCGGACAACACTAAGAGGAAGAGCTGTGATTTTGTCCGAA
>NZ_BASE01000039.1 GCF_000813125.1 Mesobacillus selenatarsenatis SF-1 | reverse complement strand
TGACAATTAAGAGCTCATGAGCCGGTATCGTCCGCTTTATTGTGGCGCTCTTTAATTTAGCCCGCAAATCTCAAATGAACAATTCTGACAATCGACTTCTTTCTTTAAATATGCCAGGTTCTTTACCGTGAATTTAAGCTGATCATAAGTGATGACGTCTTTCTCTCGTAATTCTTTCAGCATTCTCTGGATAACTTCACGTGTTCCATACGTTAGATTAGCCAGCTCCTGATGGGTGAGGGGCAAATCGATCAGGATGCCTTCGTCTGTCATGACGCCGTAACTATTGCACAGCCTGATCAAAATGGAATACAAGCCGCCTTTCTTCCCGTTCATGATCAGGTCCTGACATTTCATCTGTGCTTTTAGGTATCTGGTACTTAGCCAGTTTACCATCGCGTTCATAGCAGTTTTATCATTCATAATGAATTCCTCGAACTGCTCTCTTTTGATCATTAGAATTTCACATTCTGTTAGAGACTTAGCTGAAAAATGATAACGCGGATTATGCTTGAACAGTTCATATTCAATGATCATTTCTTCACCATTCAAGATTTTCAGGATGAATTCCTTTCCTTTCATATGAACCCGGCCAACAGACACACTTCCACTCAGGATAACATAAACATTCTGGACATT
This sequence comes from Mesobacillus selenatarsenatis SF-1, assembly GCF_000813125.1. GTDB lineage: Bacteria > Bacillota > Bacilli > Bacillales > Cytobacillaceae > Mesobacillus > Mesobacillus selenatarsenatis. The sequence continues at coordinate 26,234 of NZ_BASE01000039.1, read as the reverse complement.
TTCATCTTCCTGGAATAGCATTGTTTCCGGCTTGATTTTTTGAATTGTTTCCCGATCAATGAAGTTTTGCAAAATTAAGCTATATAATGATATATTTTTGTCCATCAAGGTCGTCTCCTTATTAAGCCTTTCTATACTTTTGATTTAAAAGAATTGTTGTTACTGTGTCAACGGTGTATTGGAAATAAATGTAACTATTATGTTGTAGATGCGACATATATCGTTGACAGGACTGCATTTGAGCAATATTGACGATTTTCTGAAACTTTATCAAGAGACTCCATTTCTGTTTTTTTTATAAACTGACTTGTTAGACTGGCACAACAGAATTTTGTTTCAATTTTCATTAAAGATAGTGCCAATGAAAATAAAATGTATATAACGTCGAAGAATAGGGGATTTTAAACACGTTATATGAAAGCATTTTATTTGAAACGATTACCGTTCTTTGGTAATCTAAACAAGAAGCACTTTTAGAACAATTCTAATAACAGAATTATGTAAAAGGTTTTGTTCTGGAAGTGAAACACGATACATAGGAGGATGTTAAAAATGGCATTTGAATTACCACAATTACCTTATGCATATGATGCACTTGAGCCACACATCGACAAAGAAACAATGAATATCCATCACACGAAGCACCACAACACTTATGTAACAAATCTTAACAATGCTTTGGAAGGAAACGAAGAGCTTCTTTCCAAAACTGTTGAGGAAGTAGTTTCTAACCTTGATGCAGTTCCAGAAGCAGCACGCACAGCAGTTCGCAACAATGGTGGCGGACATGCAAACCACTCTTTATTCTGGCAAGTTATCTCTCCAAACGGAGGCGGCGAGCCTACTGGTGAACTAGCAGATGCAATCAACTCTAAGTTTGGCGGCTTCGAAGGCTTCAAAGAAGAGTTCTCTAAGGCAGCAACTACTCGTTTCGGTTCAGGCTGGGCTTGGCTTGTTGTTAACAATGGTGAGCTTGAAGTTACTAGCACTCCAAACCAGGACTCTCCATTAATGGAAGGCAAGACTCCAATTCTTGGACTTGATGTTTGGGAGCATGCATACTACCTGAACTATCAAAACAGAAGACCGGAATACATTGGTGCATTCTGGAACGTTGTTAACTGGGAAGAAGTTAGCAACCGTTACACTTCTGCAAAATAATTGAAGATAACATGAGAGGCTGCAATTGATTGCAGTCTCTCTTTTTTTGTGGTACTCCTTTATTTATCCTCAAAAGACCCTCGGGAAAAACTGAATAACCCCCTTTACTTTGTTAGAAACTACCCTAGAGAAAAGGGGAGTCGATCATGAGCAAAGTAAACAAATTATTAGGAGACATTGAATTGACAAAGGATTTAGCGCTCCTATTGATTATTGGGGGATTGTACTCATTGAGCATTGCCCTTTCGAATACCTTTGTTAACATTTATTTATGGAAGCAATCTGGTGAACTTGCCGATCTGGCAATGTATAATTTATCGATTGTCGTTGCGCAGCCGCTTACATTCATTCTCGCGGGGAGATGGGCAAAAAAAGTCGACAGGGTCATTGTCCTTCGTATCGGTGTAATCTTTCTGGCCTTGTTTTATGTAACAGTTTTGTTTGTAGGAACAAAAGCTTCCGATTTTTTACTGTTACTAGGTGTGCTTTTAGGAATAGGCTACGGTTTTTATTGGCTCGCCTACAATGTTCTCACTTTTGAAATCACTGAACCGGAAACACGTGATTTCTTTAATGGTTTTCTGGGCATCCTTGGTTCTGTAGGTGGAATGATTGGTCCTGTCGCTGCAGGATTCATTATATCCCGGCTTGAGAAGTTGACTGGCTATACGGTAGTATTTGGACTTTCATTGGGTCTTTTTTCAATCGCAGTGTTGCTAAGTTTCTTCCTGAAACGGAGGCCTGCCCATGGGAAGTACTGGTTTCAGCGCATTATCACTGAAAGGAAGCATGATAAAAATTGGCGAATGGTTACAAATGCTCATTTTTTTCAAGGTTTGAGGGAGGGAGTATTTGTTTTCATTGTTTCGGTTTTTGTATTTATTGCTACAGATAGCGAAATGGCGTTGGGTACCTATGGCCTGATCAATTCAGGGATTTCATTTCTAGCCTACTTTTTTGTCTCAAGAATGCTGAAAAAAGAATACAGGAAAAAAGCGATTCTCGTGGGCGGGGTGATTCTTTTCTTAGCGATTTTCCTGATCGTTTTCCAGGTCAGCTATTTCCGTCTGTTGTTATATGCGGCTCTGATTGCAGTCGCTTATCCATTGCTTCTCGTTCCGTATGCATCAATGACCTATGATGTGATTGGACGTGGCTGGAAAGCTGCTGAAATGAGAATCGAATATATAGTTGTCCGCGAATTATTTTTGAACCTTGGCCGTATTGCTTCGATTTTATTATTCCTGGTTTCAACCCATATGTTCAATGAAGAACGGGCAATCCCCATCCTACTTGTCATCCTTGGAAGCGGACATACATTGATTTACTTTTTTATCAGGAAAATTAATTTGAAAGCCCCAGCATGACCGGGATGATTCCCCGGTCTTTTTTCTAGGCTCTTTTCTCAAACTTTGTTGCTTTGAATACAAAATTGGAGTGAATTAACTATATACCTTCATAAAGTTGACGCTACTTATGAGAAAAGAGCATGAAAACTTAATACCGACCTACAAAATGGGTATATATTACGTTAAAATCGGCTTTAGGATTTTAACAACAATCTTTACGAAAACAGCCTTTTTCTATAATTCAATATAATTGGAAAATCTTTCTGCTATAGTTTATTGATAGAAAATAACGGCCACTTTCGATAAAATAAATGATAGTGCATAATCATGGACATACAGACTGAAGAGGTGGGAGAGGCTTGAACAAGAAGAAAAAGAAGAAGACGCATGTGCCATTCAGGCTGAATATGTTGTTTTTTGCGGTTTTTGTTTTGTTTTCAATGCTAATTTTAAGACTTGGCATTGTTCAAATTGTTTACGGTGAGGATTTTAAAAGGGAAATAGAACGAACTGAAGACGTTACCGTGAACAATCCTGTTCCGAGAGGGAAAATGTACGACCGGAACATGAAAACGATTGTCGATAATACACCCAGTAAGGCTATAACATATACAAAGAGCCAGGGCACTAAGACGAAAGAGATGCTCATGGTCGCAGAACGACTCGCAAAACTGATATCAAAGGATTCTGAAGAGGATTTAAAGAAAGTCAGAGAACGGGACAAAAAGGATTATTGGATCTTAACAAATGAAGAGCGTGCCAGAGAAAAAATCCTAGAAAAAGAATGGGCACAGTATGATGAAAAAAAGCTGGATGATAAAGCCCTTTATAATCTCCAGCTGGATCGGATTACTGAAAACGAGCTCAATGAATTAACGGACGAGGATCTTGAAATACTCGCTATTTTACGTGAGATGATGAGCGGATACGCATTATCGCCTCAAATCGTCAAAAAAGAGGTAACACCGGAGGAGTTCGCTATTGTCAGTGAGAACCTCGAAATGCTGCCAGGTGTCGACACAACGACTGACTGGGAGCGAAAATATTCTTATGACAAAACGCTTAGGTCGATTCTAGGAAAAGTAAGTGATTCCGAAAAGGGGCTTCCGAAAGAAAAGCTTGAGTATTATCTTGCTCGCGGATACAGCCGGAACGATAGAGTCGGCTTAAGTTACATTGAACAACAATATGAAGATGTACTTCACGGCCAGAAGGCAAAAGTGAAAAACATTACCGATAAGGGCGGAAACGTTCTGGACACAAAGGTGATTACTGATGGACAGCGTGGCAAGGACCTTGTGCTGACGATCGACATGGATCTTCAGCTGGCTGTAGAAAAAATTATCGAAGAAGAGTTGGCGAAGGCAAAGCAGCAGCCAAGAACAGGACTACTGGACAGGGCATTTGTTGTGTTAATGGACCCTAACACAGGAGAAGTGTTGTCGCTAGCCGGGAAGCAGATCGTTAAGGATGAAGAAACAGGAAAAACGGTCATGCAAGATTTTGCGAGCGGGAACTTTACAACTTCCTATAATGTCGGGTCCGCTGTAAAAGGAGCAACAATCTTAACAGGATTCAACACCGGAGCAATCAGTCCGGGTACACAGTTTTATGATACACCGATTAAGATAGCAGGAACGAATCCGAAAAAATCCTGGAAAGCAGGATTGGGTACTCTTGACGATCGAAATGCATTAAAGGTGTCGTCAAACGTTTACATGTTCATGACTGCGATTAACATCGGGAAAGGGAATTACAGATATGATAAGCCATTGTACCTTGAGCCACAAGCTTTTAATACGATGAGAAATTATTTCAGTCAATTTGGCCTTGGTACAAGGACAGGTATTGACCTGCCAAACGAGATGGTCGGTTTCAAGGGAACAGAGACAAGGCCAGGTCTCTTGCTTGACTTTGCGATAGGTCAGTATGATACGTACACGACACTTCAATTGGCACAATATGTTTCAACAATTGCTAATGGCGGTAATAGACTTCAGCCAAGGATTGTAAAAGAGATCAGAGAACCGGTCATGAAAAATAATGAGGTTGGTCCGGTGCTGAATGAATTGGAACCTGTCATCCTGAATAAGGTTGACGGCAAACCGGAATGGTTTGACAGAGTTCAGGAAGGTTTTAGAAGGGTTATGCAGGAGAGAGGCGGTACGGCCTATGGGGCCTTTTATACCGCTGATTATAAACCTGCTGGCAAAACGGGTACAGCGCAAGCTTTTTATGATGGCCCGAAAAGAAAGAATTATGATAAGCCTCCTGAAGTGATGAACTTGAGCCTGGTTGCTTATGCTCCCTATGAAAATCCAGAAATTGCGATGGCTGTCATGGTTCCTTGGGCATATGAAGGCAATCAGGGACACCATGCAAATAATGACATCGGGCGGAGAGTCTTGGATACGTATTTCGAACTGAAAAAGAAACGCCTTGAGGGAAATATGAATCCCGAACAGCCAATCCAGGAAATTGAAAAGAAAGAAGAAGGAACTGAACTTCTTGAAGAAATTGCTGAAGATATTGAACAATAAACCTGATTAAACTGTCTCTATGAGGCAGTTTTTTTTCTATTTATATGGGTATACTAACGCCAACCGGACAAACTTAATGTATTACCTTTTTTCGACAAGAATACACAAGAATCAACGAATTTACAAAACCTTTACATTCAGTTAAAACAGTCTTAAAAGAAGAACTGTATTCTTGGTCTTGTAGGACATAACATAACAACCACATCTCGTAGGGGGAATTAAGGAATGAAGAGTCTTAAAAAGATGGGCCTGTTTTCTATGCTGGCAGCTGTCATGGTATTCGCTGCGGCTTGTGGTGGCGGAGATAACGAAGGTGGAAATGGTGAAGAACTGGAAGGCAGCGTCGTTATTGACGGTTCTGGTACAGTATATCCATTCATGGCACGCATGGCTGAAAACTATATGGGTGAACAAGAAAATGTTTCTGTAGAAGTAAGTCGCTCCGGAACATCAGCAGGCTTCAAGAAATTCCTTGCTGAAGACGGAACTGACTACAATGATGCTTCCCGTCAGATTAAGGATGAGGAAAAAGCAAAAGCTGAGGAACTTGGAATAGAAGTACAAGAAATGAAGGTTGCACTTGACGGTATTACAATCGTCATTAATAAAGATAATGACTGGGCTACTGAGCTTACTGAACAGGAAGTAAAAGATATCTTCCTTGCTAGCGCAGGAAAGAAAAAATGGTCTGATGTCCGCGCTGATTTCCCGAACGAAGAAATCAAAACTTATGGACCTAATGAAAACCATGGAACTTATGAGTTCATGTTTGAAACTATCTTGGAAGAACAAGATCTTCCAGAGGATATCAATCTGCAGCAAGACTACTCTACTCTTGTTGACCTTGTTTCCAAAGACAAGAATGCAATTGGCTTCTTCGGTTATGGATACTATGAAAGCAATAAAGACAAGCTTTCCGCTGTAAAAGTAGACTTTGGCAATGGCCCGGTAGAGCCTAGTTTGGATACGATCAAAGAAGATGGAGACTATGCTCCCTTCACTCGTCCAGTATTCACTTATTTGAATGTGAATAACGCGAAAGAAAAGCCGCAAGTATTGGACTATGCTATTTATACAATGAACAATGCTCAGGACGTTGCAAAGGAAACTGGTTTCGCTCCCTTATCTGATGAAGACGTACAAGCATCACTCGATACACTAAATGGATTGAAGAAGTAAAAACTTACGGCGGAAGATGAGAAGTCTGACCTTCTCATCTTCTTGCTTATGATAATGGTATAGTTTTTCCTTGGGTAATATAAGGGAAAGTTCTTCCTTGGATGAGAAGGATGAAAGGGGTTTTTTTTGTGGCAAAAGGTGTTGTACATGAACACGACCAAAACTTAAATGTACGCGAAATAATTCAAGAAAAGAAAAAGACGAAGAGTTTCAATAATTATACTGAAAAATTCATACCAAAAATTTTATTTGGAATTGCAGCTATCTCGGTTTTTACGACAATTGGAATTGTACTTACATTACTTACTGAAACAATCGCCTTTTTTAAGGACGTTCCTTTCATAGATTTTTTTACGGGCACTAAGTTGAAGCCGTTGGGTGAAAATGCTGTATTTGGAGTATTACCCCTGCTTACTGGGACACTCATTTCCACTGCAATTGCCATGCTCGTCGCCATTCCGGTCGGACTAATGACAGCGGTATTCCTGAGTGAGTATGCTTCTGAAAAGACACGAAGGCTATTAAAGCCAATACTTGAAATTCTTGCAGGCATCCCAACGATCGTGTATGGTTTCTTTGCATTCACCTTTGTAACCCCTTTATTAAGATCATTTATTCCTGGTCTAGAACCAACAAATATATTGAGTCCAGGGATTGTCATGGGTATCATGATTATCCCAATGGTTGCATCGCTATCGGAGGACGCGATGAGTTCAGTGCCAAATTCGATGAGAGAAGGGGCATTGGCTTTGGGTGCAACCAAGCTTGAAGTAACCTGGAAAGTTGTTATTCCAGCTGCAATCTCTGGTATTATCGCATCTTTTGTTCTGGGGATTTCCAGAGCAATAGGCGAGACCATGATTGTAACCATTGCCAGCGGAAGTTCCAAAAACTTCACTTTTGATGTCACTCAATCTATGCAGACAATGACAGCTTATATTGTAGAAGTTACCGGAGGGGAAGCTGCTGCGGGAACTACATTGTATTACAGCCTTTATGCAGTTGCGATGACTTTGTTTGTTTTTACACTGATTATGAATATGGTCGCACAATATATCTCTCGCAAGTTCAGGGAGGAATATTAAGATGAAATATGTAGATTCCACTCAAGTACAAAAAAAGATGGGTTCTCGTTTAATGGCGAACAACCTTGCAAAAACATTATTCTTCCTTTCAACACTATTTGGACTGTTAGTTCTGGTCGTTCTGATTTACCGAGTTTTAAAAGATGGATTACCATGGATAGACATTGATTTCCTGATGAACAGACTATCCACTGACCCAGAAAGAGCAGGTATATGGGGCGCAATCACCGGGACTTTATGGCTGATGGTCGTAGTGGCACCAGTAACAATGCTCCTCGGTATCGGTACAGCAATTTATCTTGAAGAATATGCAACTAAAGGTCGTATTTCTTCCTTTATTAAAACGAATATTTCAAACCTGGCTGGGGTTCCATCTGTCGTATTCGGAATCCTTGGTCTGACTGTATTTGCAAGGACACTTGATTTAGGATCAGTTGTCCTGGCCGGCGGTTTAACGATGGCATTGCTCGTACTTCCTGTTGTCGTCGTGGCAAGTCAGGAAGCGATTCGTGCTGTACCTCAATTTTTGCGAGAGGCTTCTTATGGGATGGGCGCTACAAAATGGCAGACAATCAAGAATGTTGTATTGCCTGCTGCATTGCCAGGGATCCTAACTGGTGTCATCCTTGCTCTATCACGTGCGATTGGGGAAACAGCACCACTTGTTGTAATTGGTATTCCGGCATTGTTAATACCTATTCCAGACGGAATTTTTGATAAATTCACGATTTTGCCAGTGCAAATTTATTACTGGACAATTGACTCTGCTCTTGTAGCTGAATATGCCAATCTGGCAGCTGCAACAATCGTCATTTTGCTACTCGTTTTGTTTGTGATGAACTCAATTGCCATCTTGATTCGTAATAAATTCCAAAAAAGATATTAGTCTGGGAGGGGTAACTTATGTCAGTAGTAACAGATAAGTCGAATGCTTCTGTAAAAGATACACAGAATTCAGCAAAAGAAGATACCAAAAAGGTTGTATACGAAACAAAGGACCTGAACCTCTGGTATGGTGAAGGCCATGCTTTAAAAAATATCAACCTTGCGATCAATGAGAACGAGGTTACAGCTATCATCGGGCCGTCTGGCTGTGGTAAGTCCACTTATATCAAAACGTTGAACCGAATGGTAGAACTTGTCCCGACTGTGAAGATTTCTGGTGAGATTTTATACAGAGGACGAAACATCCTTGAAAAATCGTACCAGGTTGAAGATTTAAGGACAAGTGTAGGGATGGTGTTCCAAAAGCCGAATCCATTCCCTAAATCCATATATGATAATATCGCTTATGGTCCTAAGATTCATGGTATCCGCGATAAAAAGATCCTTGATGAAATTGTTGAAAAGAGCTTGAGAGGTGCCGCAATCTGGGATGATGTAAAAGACCGATTGAACCAGAATGCATACGGATTATCTGGCGGTCAGCAGCAGAGAGTCTGTATCGCCCGTGCCCTTGCCATTGAACCCGATGTCATCTTGATGGACGAACCTACATCAGCACTTGACCCGATTTCGACCTTGAAGGTAGAGGAACTGGTTCAGGAATTAAAAAAAGATTACAGTATCATCATTGTTACCCACAACATGCAGCAGGCTGCCCGTATATCTGACAAGACTGCATTCTTCCTGAATGGAGAAGTCATTGAGTTTGCTGAAACTGATAAAATTTTCTCAAATCCATCTGATAAGAGAACAGAGGATTATATTACTGGACGTTTCGGTTAATTGAATTATTTCATTGGAAGGATGATGATGTATGGTAGTTAGAGGGAAGTTTGATGAAGATCTGAAGACATTGCACGAAAAGCTGCTGGAACTCGGGAACTTTGCAGTAAATGCGCTTAACCAATCTCTAGAAGCCCTTGAAAAAAAGGATATTGAACTTGCTTTAAAAATTCTTGAAGATGACGCGACCGCTAACCTTCTCGAAGAAGAAATTAATGATTTTGCTATTCTTTTGATTGCGAAGCAGCAGCCTGTAGCTGTGGATTTAAGAAGGCTGATTGTAGCGATTAAGATTGCGACTGACATTGAGAGAATGGCGGATTTTGCAGTTAACATCGCGAAATCAACGATCAGGATCGGGAAAGAGCCTCTTGTAAAGCCGATTGAGCATATCAAGCAGATGCACCAAATCTCACTTGAAATGCTTAAATTATCATTAGAAGCCTATAACGAAGAGGATTTGGGTAAAGCAAGACAGGTTGCACAGATGGACGACCAGGTGGATGACCTGTATGGACAGACAATCAAGGAACTTTTAAGCCTTGCTCAAACGATGCCCGAGCAACTGGCGCAAATCACCCAGCTCTCATTTATCAGCCGTTACCTTGAACGCTCAGCAGACCACGTAACAAATATCGCCGAAAACGTCTTTTACCTTGTAAAAGGGAAGAGATACGATTTAAATCAATAAGCAATTAAGGAGCAGGGGGATCCCTGCTCCTTTTTTAAAATTATTTAAAAAGTACAAAGAGAAAGACCCTCCAGTTAGAGGGTCTTAATTCGTTACCTATTTTTCGTAATGATTTTCGCGATTTGGTGATAATCCAGGCCGCTTTTTAGTTCGTACTTGCCGATTTGTACCTTTGTATGGTAACCCTTATCAATCAGGAATCGCTCGAATTTGGTTTCGTCGTCGATGATCCCCTGACTTGCCAGCATTGTCGCGACATCACCGGGTGACATTCCGCTGGCGATTATGAGGGTGAACTTCTTTTCTTCTTTTACTTCTTCTGCTTTTTCTGCAGGAGCTTCTTCTTTTGGTTTTTCTTCTTTTACAACTTCTGCTTTTTTCTCGTTAAGTTTGGCAAACTCGCCGCTGCTCAACACCTTATAGCCTTTTTCTTCGAGAATCTTCTTGGCATCTGAAACGGCAACTTTCTTCTCCGGTTCTTTTTCAGCGATTACGCTGCTGCCTGCCCAGAGGAAAATCGCTGCAAAAATAAGTCCTAATGCGAATGCTTGCGCTGTTCGTTTATTCATACGATCTGTCCTTTATCAACAAATTCATTAATGATTTCCTGGACTTCCTGGTTTGTAAGTGATGATTGCTTTGCAATTTGGTTTATATCCATCCCTTGTTGGGCAAGCGACCATACCTGATTTTTTATGATATCGTGAATTTGGTTTTTGCCAGTATTGAATGAAGATTGCTTTTCCAGGGTTGTATCATTTACGAGCAATTCTTCCTCCAGTACCTTAAGCTTTTTCTTGATCTGGTATAGATCCTGGATTTGCTGGATTGTCAGCTGGTCGATTTCTTCGCGCAATTCTTTATATGGATCTTTCAAAAAAGAAAGAAATTGCGAAAAGAAGCGCGGCCAGGACAAAAAGACTGATGATTATGTAGCCCATCTGTTATTCCTCCCGAGCTGTTATTAGAACACATAGAATTAGTTTACCATTCAAGGTAGGAAAATTCGATTTATATTTTTTTCCTGAAAAAAAATGATAGTTTTGTCTTATTATGATTTCCAGTCGCTGTAAAGACTGTCGAATACCCGCCATATTTGTAATCCTAAAAGACTATTGAAAAATAAATAAACGTTTTTGCGTAGAGTATCCAGCAAGATGCAAATTACGACAATTTGCGTTCATTGTGGCTGGCAGAGGAACATGCTAACATAAATTTAACGAATATATTTTCAATTCCATTAATATAATGATTAATTTGGGGGTGCATCGTGGCGGAGAGGACTCATTATATTAACAAGCTCCAGGATCATTTAGTTGCGAGAATCATTACACCTGGCAAGCTATTTGTTTACTGGCAGCTCCAGGATGAAAAGGTGCGGTTCATTTGCGAATATTTTTACATACCGGAAGAACAGCTCACTAAAACCCTGCGCTTATATGATCATGACTCCAGGAAAGTCATCCATGAAGTCGTTCTTCGTCATGATGTGTCAAGCTGGCTGTTCAAGGGGATTAAACCAACCGGTAATTACTATGTTGAACTGGGGATTAAACGAAGCACAGAGACATTTTTTCCATTGTTAAAGTCAAATTCGGCTATCCAGCATAACGATAACCAGCTAAAAGTGGGCAAACCACTTTCACCTGGGTGGGCCGGAAAGGTGAGCACCTACACATATTATGAAAATCTTGAAGGGAGCATCCTCAAGTGAAAGGCAGCCAGAGTCAAAAAGAGAGAACAATCCTGATGCTCTCATGGGAATACCCACCTCATATAATAGGCGGGCTTGCGAGACATGTACATGCACTGGCAACTGAACTTGCTAAAAGTAATCAGCAAATTCATGTTTTAACGAGTAAACCCTATGATAGTCAAGAATATGAAAAACAAGGTACGGTCCATATCCACCGGGTAAATCCCATTAATGATCAGGATCCCGATTTCCTTTCCTGGATGGCGGGATTGAATCTTGCTGTCATTGAAGAAGCATTGAATATTGCAAAACATATTGAATTTGATGTTGTTCATACCCATGACTGGATGACAGGACCAGCGGCAGATTTCATCAGTAGAACTCTGGATATCCCATTGATTGCAACGATTCATGGCACGGAATTCGGCCGTAATAAAGGCATTTTTACCGAGCTTCAGCAATTTATTTCCAGAAAAGAGAATGAACTTTGCCATTCTGCAGATGAAATCATCGTATGCAGCGATTTTATGAAAGCTGAGGTCATCTCATTATTTAAAGTCCCCAACAACAAGATCACAGTGATTCCTAATGGGGCTCTATCGGAAAAAGTGGAGGAACAAGATTTCGATATCGAAGATTTATATCCGTCCATTTCCGGCAAGAAACTGGTTTTCTCAATAGGAAGAATCGTTAAGGAAAAAGGATTTCAAACATTGATTGAAGCTGCAGTCCTGCTGAAACATAAAGCTGCGGATCTATGTTTTGTAGTAGCTGGAAATGGGCCGCTATTAGAAGGGTATAGGGAAAAGGTTGTGGAGATGGGACTGAATGGGTTCGTCAATTTTATAGGATTCGTTAATGATGAAATCCGTTCCAATTTAATGAAAAGAGCAGATGTGGCTGTTTTTTCCAGCAGCTATGAACCTTTTGGACTTGCCGCTGCTGAGGCACTTGCTGCTGGCGTCCCGACAGTCGTCGCGAAAACCGGAGGATTGCAAACATTAATTGAAGATTTTCAAACCGGGTTTTATATGCAGCCAGGAAATGAAGAAAGCCTTGTTCATATCATTAATTGGATTCTTGAAAACGAAGCCCGCGCTGAGGAAATCGGCCGAAATGGAATGATTTCAGTTCATGAGAAATTCAGCTGGGAACGAAATGCAAAGTCAACAGATACACTATATATAAGAGCGATATCTAACTATTGCCATAAGGAGGGTATTAATGAAGACGAATGCTTATCTGAGAATCGACAATGAAGAGAACTTTGAATACAGCAGGAAACCATTGATTTTTAGTCCTGGCATATGGGTCAATGGGAAAGTGTATTGGCTTGGGAATGTGACTGAGAAACTTTTGCTGCAGGAAGATTTATCGATAAAAATCAAACAGGCAAATGTTCATTCAAGGGTAGAACTTTTCAATCTTTATGTGACGAACCATTCCAAAGTTGGCAAAGAAGCGAAATTAATCCTGATGCAGCGTCATGCTGATAGTGTTAATGAACAATTCAGTTTTGTATCACCGAATGAAGATGTCATCTTTCACTTTGCAGATAAAAGAATCTACCTTGTAAACGGTTTGAACAGCAATGGCAGGATGAAACAGTGTACAGTTCAGCCGTTATGGAATGTGAGCACTGAACGACTCTGGAATTGCCAGGAATCAGGGAAGCTTAATTATCAGCCAATGGCAAAGGGATCTGCGGCCAGCCTTTTCTCGCTCGATTTGCAAATGGGTCCTCGTGAAACACAAAAAAGCAGCTGCTGGATGATCGAAGGAAATGAAAAAAATGTGGTTGTTCATCTGAATGAAATGCTTTTAAAAAACACACTAGCAATTCCCGACAAAAAGTGATATTATAGAAAAGTCGTATGCACGAACCTAGCTAGAATAGTTTGGAGGGAAATTACATGCGTGTAAATATTACATTAGCTTGCACAGAATGCGGAGAGCGCAACTATATTTCTAAAAAAAATAAGCGTAACAACCCAGATCGTCTTGAGCTTAAGAAATACTGCTCAAGAGAAAAGCGCGCAACTTTACATCGTGAAACAAAATAAGCAGCGGGATTTTTCCCAGCTGCTTTTTTGTTTGTCTAAAAACCATATAATTCATTTCTCGCTTGCTGGAAGTAATGGTATTGTTTATACATAGAGAGTTACTTCATGCCGTAAGTACAACAATACATATAATACTCAGGATGTTTGGGGGAAAGAGTGATGGATGGCAAAAAAAACCTTAGAAAGTCCATTAAAGCAAAACTATCAGAGCTTAGCCTGCCACAATACGAAGACCAATCATACAAGGTAGCGCAGCAGTTATTCCAAAATGACGAATGGATGGAAGCTTCAACAGTCGCGATCACTGTATCAAAAGCTCCAGAGGTCGATACTTTCCAAATTATCAGGAAAGGATGGGAGCAGGGAAAAAGAGTAGTCGTTCCAAAATGCGAGCCGAAGACACGGAGACTGGACTTCAGAGAACTGAAGAAATTTTCTGAACTTGAATCAGTCTTTTATGGTTTGCTCGAGCCAATTGTTTCCAAAACGAATACTGTGAGCGCTGGAGAGATAGATTTAGTCGTCGTCCCTGGACTCGCTTTTGATAAAAACGGATACAGGCTCGGGTTCGGAGGAGGATACTATGATCGTTTTCTGGCAAACTATCATGGAAAAACGATTTCTTTGGCATTTAAAGACCAGATTGTTTCTGATATTCCTATTGAAAGTCATGATATCCCGGTTGGAAAAATAATCACCAGCGAAGGAGTTATCGTCATTGGAGATTGACCAGCTCTTGGTAATTGGATTTATTGCCTTGTTTGCGGCTGCTTCAGGATATTTTCAGCTTTTAAAACCATCGGGAGCTATAGCAGCTTTTTTGACCGGGATGTCCATATGGGCAGGTTTTGGTTTAAAGGGACTTTTTTTAATGGGAGTTTTCTTTCTTACTTCCAGCCTCCTGTCCAGGTATAAAAGCAAGGTGAAGGAACACCTGGGAGAGTTACATGAAAAAGGATCAGCAAGGGACTGGGCCCAGGTAGCAGCAAATGGGGGAACTGCAGCAATTGCGGGTCTTGCACATTTTATTTCTCCTGATCCACTTTGGATCATTGTACTTGCTATTTCCATTGCCAGTGCCAATGCAGATACCTGGGCGTCAGAACTTGGCGTGCTAAGCAGACAGCAGCCGGTATCGATCAAATCCTTCAAAAGGGTGCCACGTGGAACCTCGGGAGCAATATCTGGATTTGGTACAGCCGCTTCAGCAGCAGGATCCTTGTTAATTGCTTTAACCGGTGGTTATCTATTCGATGAAGGGACTAGCTGGATATTGTCTGTATTTCTCTTCGGTGTGACAGGGTCGTTCCTGGATACGTTGTTTGGAGCCTATATTCAGGCAGGATTTAAATGCGTTCGCTGCAATCTTTTTACAGAAAAATTAACCCATTGCACCCTGCCAACCAAACAGGTTTCAGGATTTACCTGGATTAACAACGACGTCGTAAACTTTATCTCATGTTTGACAGCGGCTATTATGGGAATGGCTTTATATAACATTCTTTAAAATTAAATTAGATGTACCAGTAGTAAACAGGATGGCAGCAATCGAAGAATAAGAATCGAAATGTAACAAAATGTTTATAATGATAACGTTTCCTTAAATTAAAAGCAATACATTAATTTCGATAAAAAAAGTACAATCTAATTGAGAAGAAATAATTCAAGGGGGTATACGCATGAAAAATCATGTAAACCGTGTTGTTTTGGTTGGAACAGGCTTCGTTGGTTCAAGTTATGCATTTGCGATGGTCAATCAGGGAGTAACTGAAGAATTAGTACTTGTTGATCTTAATAAGGAAAAGTCAGAAGGGGACGCTATGGATTTGAATCACGGAATGGCGTTTGCTCCTTCCCAGACTAAAATTTGGTTTGGTACATATGCAGACTGCAAGGATGCGGATTTGGTGGTGCTTTGTGCTGGTGCCAATCAAAAGCCAGGAGAAACAAGGCTGGATCTTGTAGAGAAAAACACGAAAATCTTCAAAAGCATTGTAGATGAAATTATGGCCAACGGTTTTGACGGAATTTTTCTTGTCGCCACAAACCCTGTTGATATCCTCACATATGCTGTTTGGAAATTTTCTGGTCTGCCAAAGGAACGTGTCATTGGTTCAGGGACAATCCTTGATACTGCAAGATTCCGATTCTTGCTTGGAGATTATTTTAATGTAGATACTCGAAACGTACATGCCTATATTATAGGTGAGCATGGTGATACTGAATTGCCTGTATGGAGCCATGCCGACATAGGCGGAAAGCCGATCGCCAAAATGATGAAAGATCAGGAACATTATAAGCACGATGACCTGGAAGAGATTTTCACGAATGTACGTGATGCTGCCTATCATATCATCCAGCGTAAAGGAGCCACCTATTATGGAATCGCCATGGGTCTTGTCCGATTGACTAAAGCGATTCTCCAAAATGAGAATTCTATCCTTACGGTTTCAGCCCAACTAAACGGCGAATATGGTCACGACGACATCTATATCGGCGTTCCAGCAATAGTCAACCGCAACGGGATCAGAGAAATAGTCGAACTCTCCCTGGATGAAGAAGAACAACAGAAATTTGACCATTCTGTAGAAGTATTGAGAAAAGTAATGGACCCTGTCTTGAAGGGATAATAAAAATGGGCTGCTGATTATTGCAGCCCATTTTTTTTTATTTACTATTTTTTGTAACCGCTTTCTTCTATTATATACATCTCATGGAATGGATATTTAAAGAAGGGGATAAAAAATTGGTTTTATTCCCAAAATAAAAAGGGAGGGATTTATATGGCAAGGAAAATAATTTCGATTTTCATGCTTGGTCTGGCAGGCTATTTTGTTTTTGAGAACAGGTACAGGGTCATGAATATGCTTCTTGGCAACAGGTTTTTGCGCCGGGTGGCTGTAGGTTCAATCATGGGTCTGCCGGGTATTAGAAGCAAAATGATGGATTCATTATTTTCAGGACCTTCGGAGTTTCAGTAAAGGCTGTTTTCGTATTGATTATTGTTTTTCGAACCTAGACTGGTATCCACATTAATTAAGGTATCGGGGCTCTTTTCGAGGAGAATTCTAAAGAGGATTTACAATCATACTCGTAAAAACCCAGGTGCCGATTTTTACTCTTGTTGAGAAAGCTACAAAGTTTACGAAAAGAGCCTCAGTAAAAAGACCTTGCCGGGTCTTTTTCTGATTTAAGTGCTCTTTTTATCTTGTTAATGGTTCTTTAGTTTATAATAATTTTATAGAGGAAAAAATATATACATATTAAGTGCTGGGACCGGAGCAGGAAAGTAGGGGAGATGTTGGCTTTTTTGGAAGAGTATTTGTTTTGGAAGGTCACGGAATTCCTGATTGTGAAGAAGGAGTATCGTATCCTACAGCTATCGCAGGATCATGGAGAGCTATGGCTGGAAAAGACAGAAGACAAGAATACGCAGGTTGTTCGCCTGCTGCATTATAATCTTGATTGGAGCAATTGGCTGCAAAGGGATATCGGGATGACTGCCGAAAATGGAGACAGAATCCGCAGGAAACTTGCTAAAGGAGAGTTGAAGATTCTTAATCTCTACTTTAGTGCGTATCCCCCAGTAGACGATTATGATTTTAGAATCGCCGAACCGACCCTTTCTGAAAATGGCAAGGTAACTGTTGAGTCCATTACAGTGGATCGGGCAAATGCTTCAGAAGCATTAAGGAAAATAGAAAATAGGATAGATGAGAACATCGAGATTGATTTAGCAGAGGAAATCTCTGTCGATAATATAGAGTCTATTAAGAAAAATGCTCTTTCCAGCGCGGTTAGTCGTGCTAAGGAAGAACAATCGATATTTAATTATGGGAAGCCTTTTTTTACCTATCTATTCATTGCGGTACAGGTGCTGATGTTTCTGGTTCTTGAAGCAGCGGGAGGTAGCACGGATACTTCAACGCTGATAAAATTTGGTGCAAAATTCAACCCGCTTATACTTGAGGGAGAATGGTGGCGGTTTTTCACACCGATTATCATCCATATTGGGCTGCTCCACCTATTCATGAATACTCTCGCTTTATACTACTTAGGGACGATGGTTGAACGCCTTTACGGCAATTTGCGCTTTTTGTTTATTTATATTTTCTCAGGTTTCATCGGAGTACTGGCCAGCTTCATTTTTAGTCCAAATCTTTCAGCAGGAGCGAGCGGCGCGATATTTGGCTGCTTTGGAGCTCTACTTTATTTTGGTGTCGCCAAACCAAGACTGTTTTGGCGGACATTAGGACTGAATATACTTGTGGTGCTTGGAATCAACCTTGCTTTTGGCTTTACCATTCCTGGAATCGATAATGCTGGACATATAGGAGGTCTTGTCGGAGGGTTTGCATCAGCCGGTATTTTGCACCTTCCTAAAAAGAAACGTCCACTGCTTCAAGGAGCATTCCTGGTTGTCTCAGTTGCTGCAGTTTTTTTAACCTTGCAGTATGGTTTTAGCGGCAAAGCAAATTTAGTAGATGAAAGCTCAATATTGGTGCTTGCGCAACAGCATATAAAAGCGGAAGAGTATGAACAGGCAAATGAGCTGCTTACGGATTATCGCCAGTTGGAGACACTTTCAGCGGAATCATTATTCATGCTTTCATTTACCGAAATCAAGCTGGGTCAGCTTGAGAAAGCTAAACGGAATCTTCTTAAGGTTATTGATATGGCTCCCGACTTCCATGAAGCATATTACAATCTGGCATTGATTTATTTCGATGAAAAGGAACTCAAGAAAGCTCAAACTTATGCTGAAAAGGCGGTAGAGTTAAATCCCAGGCAGGATAGTTACCGAAAAACACTTGAGCAGATTAATTACTACCTTGAAGAAGCTGCTTGAGTACAATGCTCTCACCAGAGTCAGTTTGTGTTACAACCAGCAGGTGGCTCTTGTCATTAGAAACCAAAATCAAAGGCATGGTACTGTCAATCGGATCAACGACAGTGCCATCGCTTTTTTTTATGCCAAGGTAATAATTTTTATATAACCCCTCCCATAGTTTACCAACAATATTGGCAGTCTCCTTTTGGGTAAAACCTTTTAAAGGCTGGTCTTCGTATTGTCTAATTGTATCGAGAGGTACAGCAATATAATTCGAAGCTTTAAACCCATACGTCTTTTCAGCCTTATTCAAGCTTTTATTCAGTGTGTTGCTTACACTCTGATCCAGGACATTCTTCCATTCCTTCTCCTGTTTACTTTTGGCGACCGAGAAGGATTGAAGTGGGCTGAAAGGAGAATCAATTACATATAGCATGTCATCAGACATCCTTTGAGCGCTTGTGATTCTGTCGCCGTCACCATGCAGTTCGGTATAATGAATAGTGATGGCGTCATACCTTGCGCTTTCCCCGTTTGAAATGAAGTCTTCCTGGTATACATCTGCTGTATCCTGCTCCCATTTGGCAGCTTTTCCTTTTAAAAGGCCGTTGACGAATAATAGCCCCATATCCTGTCTTAAGTATGCCTCCTGGTCCAACCTGGATTGCATCTTCCAATCAATCGTGTGCTTATCATTCTTTTTATCTTTTTGCAGCGTCAATGAAGTACTCGCGCTCTTGTACTGCACAGAATCATTCAATGGAAAAAAAGTGATCGTCTCCTCCGAACTGTTAATGTTCTGAAGTTGAATCATCAACGCAGAGACTGCAATGGCTAAAGCGCTAATTCCCAAAAATACATACTTTTTCATTAAGCTCATCCTTTTCAGATTGTCTGGTAGGTCGGTATAACCACTATATGATACTTGTCCGGAACACATGCAATTAAGTATGTATTTGCGATTTTTTGTCTAAGATGGTGAAGGAACCGGACAGGGAAATATTGGTCAGCTTATTGCTTAATAGCTGTTCCTGTAATACATGGTAAGTGCTCTTTCAATTTTAACCTGGTCTAAGACCACGGTAAGATTCATTGCCGCATCAACAAAATCTATAAAAGAGCCTTAATGAAAGGTGTTAGGATAGAATATGGCAGAAAAAACGAAGCATCCCGTTCAGGAAAATCTGAAAAAAAATATTGAGTATTTAAGAGAAGAACTTGGAATTGGCAAGAGTTTTGATGTCATCCAGCTGGATGTCGAGTACGCCGGCAGGGAAATGGCTTTGTTTCTTGTAGATGGATTCGTAAAGGACGATATTCTTCTTTATATCATGCAGTTGCTTGCGAAACTTGAGCCTGGCGCCCTGGACATTGATACACTCAAGAAACTGGTCAAGACATACATCCCTTATGTTGAGGTAGAAACGACTGACGACCTTGATAAGGTAGCAGATATGGTTCTGGCCGGCCCTACGGCGTTAGCGGTAGATGGAGTGGCCGAAGTCATCCTGATAGATGCAAGAACCTATCCAGTGCGCGGTCCGCAGGAACCAGATACCGAAAGGGTGGTAAGAGGTTCGAGAGATGGTTTCGTGGAAACATTGGTTTTCAATACTGCGCTAACAAGAAGGAGAATCCGTGACCGCACATTGAGGATGGAGTACATGCAAGTCGGCAGAAGGTCGCAAACGGATGTGGTCGTCAGTTATATAGAAGATATTGCCGATCCCGAGATGGTCAAAAAAGTAAAGGATTCAATCAGTAAAATTGATACGGACGGACTGCCGATGGGTGAGAAAACGATCGAGGAATTCATTTCAGGTCAGCATTGGAATCCTTTTCCTACGGTAAGATACACAGAGCGGCCAGATACCGCGGCAACACATCTGTATGAAGGGCATGTCTGCATCATCGTTGACGGATCGCCAAGTGTCCTTATAACGCCGACAACCTTCTGGCATCACTTGCAGCATGCCGAGGAATACCGAAATAAACCTCTTGTCGGGGCTTATCTGAGAATGGTGCGTTTTATGGCTGTATGGTCATCCTTATTCATGCTTCCTTTATGGTATTTATTCGCGGTCAAACCAGAACTGCTCCCGGAAAAGCTGGCATTTATCGGTCCGAATGATCCGGGGCAAATTCCGTTATTTCTTCAGTTTTTCTTGATTGAAATAGGAATCGATGTGCTCAGGATGGCCGCAATCCATACGCCGACCTCCCTGGCAACCGCGCTTGGACTTGTCGCCGCCTTGATGATTGGGCAAGTGGCAGTCGAAGTGGGCCTGCTGACAAATGAAGTCATCCTTTACCTTGCGATTGCGGCAATTGGAACTTTCGCAACACCAAGTTATGAAATGAGCCTGGCAAACCGGCTTGTAAGGATCTTCCTGCTAGTGCTGACTGCAGCATTCCAGCTATACGGATTCCTGATTGGGGTCGTCCTGTTCATCATCTTGCTTGCAAGAATGAATTCCTTTGGAGTACCTTACCTGTGGCCATTCATACCGTTCAACCCGCGGGCCTTCCGCGATGTGCTCGTTCGGTCTCCGATTCCATTAAAGAACAGAAGGCCGCGGATTTTGAAACCGCAGGATCCAGATCGATAAGAATTAAAAACAGCGCTTGCTGTTTTTTTTTATTGGTAAGAAGTCTTAAGGTAGTCATGATGAGCAAGCCAATTGAGTGATGAAAGACTTTGGTATTTGTCATAAAATCTTCTCCTGCATACTTGAGGAGGCATTAAGTATCCTTTATACTTAGGTAATGGAAACATGCTCTTATTTTCACAAACATTGAGGGGATTACGTTGAAGACGATTTACGATATCCAGCAGTTCTTGAAAAAATTCGGGACATTTATTTACATAGGTGACAGGGTGGCGGATCTAGAGCTCATGGGAGCCGAACTGAAGGAACTGTATAATTCCCAATTGATTGAGACAAAAGATTACCAGTCCGCGATTTTACTCTTAAGACAAGAAATCCGGATGGAAAAAGAAAAAAACGCAAATGAGAAAAGGTGACTTAATATGGCTGAAAAGTGGCTTGTAGGTGTAGATTTAGGAGGAACAACGACTAAACTTGCTTTCATAAGTTTATATGGAGAAATCCTGCATAAATGGGAGATCCCAACAGATGTTTCAGACGAAGGGAAAAATATAACGGTCAATATCGCAAAGGCGATTGATGCGAAGCTTGAAGAGTTAGGGCACTCAAAAAGTGAAATCATCGGGATTGGCATGGGGGCACCTGGTCCAGTTGACCTTGCCACTGGCGTGATTTATGAAGCAGTGAACCTTGGATGGAGAGAGCCTTACCCATTAAAAGACTTGCTTGAAGTTGAAACCTCGCTTCCGGCTGTAATCGATAATGACGCTAACTGCGCAGCACTTGGTGAGATGTGGAAAGGTGCTGGAAATGGTGCAAAAGATCTTGTATGTGTCACTCTGGGGACAGGAGTAGGCGGCGGCGTTATCACGAATGGCGACATTGTACATGGTGTTAGCGGTGCTGCTGGTGAAATAGGCCATATTACTTCTATGGCTGAAGGTGGGGCTCCGTGTAACTGTGGCAAGACTGGCTGCTTGGAAACGATTGCTTCAGCAACTGGAATTGTCCGAATTGCCACTGAAGCATTGAACGAAGGAACCCCAACTGGGGAACTGGCAGCGGTGTATAAGGAAACTGGCCATGTTACGGCAAAAGATGTTTTTGATTCTGCAAAGAGAAATGACCAATTAGCGTTGAAAGTCATTGATTCAGTTGCTTTGCATCTGGGAATTGCTCTTGCGAATATCGCTAATACGCTTAATCCTGAAAAAATCGTCCTTGGCGGCGGAGTTTCAAAAGCAGGAAATGTTTTGCTCGATCCAATAAAAGAACAATTTTTACGTAATTCTTTTCCTCGAGTAGCGCAATCGACTGAAATCAGTATAGCAACATTAGGAAATGATGCAGGTGTGATTGGTGCTGCGTGGCTGGTCAAAAACAAGATAGCATAAGCCTAATAAGCTTCAGGGAGTTTTGTGACAAAACTCCCTGTTTTTTATGTGCTAAAAGTTTCAATTTTCGGAATTTAGACATTCCTGAAACTTTTTTAGGTTTGATTCGTCTAAAATAGAGGAAAATGACAGTAATTGGTCTATGCTTTTTTAGGTTTGATTTTGTTTGCTTTTTAGAAAAAAAAGTATTAAGATTATCTTTGATTCTTAAGCAGTTGGAAAAAATCACCTTAAATTTCCCATATCTGTTATTTTTAACAGGGAGGTAACAAACAAATGAAGAATAATAAATGGACTAAAGCATCCATTGTTGTGATTGCGACAATCCTGCTTTGGCTAAAGACTTATATTGCCTATAAAACTAGCTTTGATATAAAGATTGAGAACTGGAGACAGGAGATTATCCTGTTCATGAATCCATTAAGTTTCCTGATGGTCATTTTTGGAATCAGCATGTTCATGAAGGAAAAGGCTCAGAAACGCTACATTTTGATTACAAGTTTCATAGTTTCAGCGATTCTTTTCGCGAATGTAGTGTTCTACCGTTTTTTCAATGACTTCCTAACGATACCTGTGCTTTTCCAAACGAGCAATATGAGCGACTTGGGAAGCAGTGTTACTGAATTGATCAACTTCAGTGACTTGTTATATTTCGCTGATTTCCTCGTATTGGCACTTCTATTAAAAGTCAAACCAAATCTAATAGGATATCGGGAATATACCAAGGTGGACCGCAGAGCATATTTTCTTGTGGCGATCGCGATTTCATTTTTCAACCTGGGAATGGCTGAAACTGAGCGTCCGCAACTGTTGACAAGAACATTCGATAGAGAAATGCTGGTCAAGAATATTGGGACATACAATTATCACCTTTATGATGCTTTCTTACAGTCAAAGTCTTCGGCACAGAGAGCTATGGCTGATGGCAGTGAACTGGCTGATATCGACAACTATGTGCGCGCTAACTATCTGCCACCGAACGAGGACATGTTTGGTGTTGCCAAAGGCAAGAACGTGATTCTGGTTTCAATGGAATCCACGCAGAACTTTGTCATAAATCAAACTGTGAATGGCCAGGAAATTACACCTTTCCTGAACGATTTCATTAAAGAAAGCTATTACTTTAATAATTTTTATCATCAGACCGGCCAGGGTAAAACTTCAGACTCTGAATTCCTTGTTGATAACTCATTGTATCCATTAAGCCGGGGTGCAGTTTTCTTTACGCACTCAGGTAATGAATATACAGCGACACCTGAAATCTTGAATGAGAACGGCTATTTCACGGCTTCTCTGCATGCGAATAACAAGAGCTTCTGGAACCGTGATATCATGTATCAATCACTGGGATACGAGCGCTTCTACTCGTTGCCGGATTATGATGTGAAAGAAGAAAATTCAGTAGGCTGGGGAATGAAAGATATTGAGTTCTTCCAACAGTCTGTTGATCATTTGAAGGCTATGCCAAAGCCATTCTATTCAAAGTTCATTACATTGACGAATCACTTCCCATTCGAATTGAATGAGGAAGACCGCTTTGTCGAGCCATATACTTCAAATGATAAGACAGTCAACAATTATTTCCCGACTGTCCGTTATCAGGATGAAGCTTTGAAGCTGTTTATACAAAAATTAAAAGAAGAGGGCCTCTATGAGGACTCAATCATCATTTTATACGGTGATCATTATGGAATCTCCGAGAACCATAATAAGGCGATGGGTGAGTATCTCGGCAAGGAGATTACACCTTTTGAAAGCACGCAGCTACAGCAGGTGCCATTGATTGTTCATATCCCTGGTCAGGAAGGCAAGACGATTCCAACTGTAGGCGGACAGATTGACCTCAAGCCCACTATTCTCCATCTGTTGGGAATCGATACTAAGAATAACATTGACTTCGGATCAGACCTATTCTCAAAGGATCGGCTAGACTTTGCGGTTCTGCGCGATGGCAGCTTCATCACGAAGGATCATGTATTCACAAGAGAAACTTGCTATGATAAAATAACTGGTGAGCCGACTGACAAAACAGCTTGTGAACCTTTCTTTGATCAAGCAAAGAACGAGCTCGAGTTTTCGGATAAGATTATTTATGGGGACTTGCTGAGATTTTATGATGATAAAAATGCCAGTAAAGAAAAGAGTTACCCGAAATCAAATGAGTAAATTTTAGAGAAACCTGTGCCTTAATGGTGCAGGTTTTTATTATGAAAATTGTTTCTTTCAGAAAAATAAGGATGGTAATTTGCCTGGATACATGGGATATTACTTAGTGGGATTTTCACTTTTGTTTGATGGAAGTCAGTAATATTCTGTATTGAAAATATATATGGATTTTTCGGAATTCATTGAAACATTTACGAGTTTCTAACGTACAGATATATACATTGTTTAAAATGGGGGGGGTAGAGGTGAGACAAATTAAGGAGAGTACATATCGTATACCTTATGTTAGCTGGTTGTTGCTGATCATCATCACTTCTGCACTCGGCCTATCCGGCTGCTCCCAGAAGCTTGATGCTTCATTGCATGAGGGAGCTGGTCACGGCTTAAATAGAGTAAAGGAATCTCCAGGGCCTTCGTTTTTAGGGGTCGGAAATTGTTCCAATCGAGATTGGTGAACAGGAAGAATTCTATAAGTCTGCAGGCTGGCTAAGTGATTCGGAAATTCTCTACATTTCAAATAACGGGGAAGGCACTTCTTTATTATATTCATACAATCTTGGAACAGGAAAGGCATCATTGCTGTTTAGAAGTGAGCAGCCAATCATAACCGCGGTACCAAGTCCGGAGAAGAAAAAGGTGATGATACATAGCGCTGCATCAGAGGAGGGCCTCCTCACTGTTATCGATTTGACAGGGAAAGAATTGTATTCTACAAGCATTCAATCATATGAACTAACTTTTGAGTGGAATCCATTCGATGAGAATTTGCTAGTTGTTTCTGCATTTACAGAAGATTGGGATTTCAGCAGTTATTTATTGGATTTAAGGGATAATAATCTGAAAGAAATCAAACTGCCAGAGCCTTTTGTAAGATGGATTTCTGAGGATGTCCTCGTTTATCAGAAGTGGGATGAAGACGGGATTTCACTAGATGCTCCGTTACGAACCTTTTCTTTGAAGGAAAACAAAACGGAAACCTTACTCGAAGATGTATATCAATTTGATTCGCAAGGACCATACTTAATGACAGTAAAAGTGGATGAAGAAGAAAATGAAGAATCGGGCCTGTATGCCTTCTTCAGGAATGGTGACAAATCGGTCGGAAGTATCGAGGCTCCGTTGTTAACTTCTTTTTCTGGCTGGGTCGTTCCTTTTTATGATTTAATGGATAATGGAAAGAATTTTATTTATCTGCGGGCAACAGAGCAGGGGGAAGCGGACCTTTACGATGGTGGATTTGACTTGCTTCGTTATCATTTAGATTCAGGTAACGAGGAAGTTATTTTCACCGAAATGGCCAACGAGCCCCTTTCCTGCTCTCCCTCCGGAGAAATGTGCCTGTACGGTTTCCAGTTTGATAAAGTCTTGAATATCGAGACAAACGAGATAATTGATCTCGTTCACTAATAATTTTCAAGGAGAGATTTTGATGGCAATTGTAGATGTAACAGTGATTCCAATCGGAACACAGACACCAAGTGTCAGTTCCCATGTAGCAGATATCCAAAGAATTCTTAAGCAGTATGAAGAACAAGGCAAAATCCAGTATCAACTTACACCGATGAATACCTTGATTGAAGGTGAACTTCCCGTTTTGTTTGAGGTAATCCAGGCGATTCACGAAGCACCGTTCAATGCTGGCATCCAGCGGGTAGCCACAAATATCCGGATTGATGACAGGCGTGATGTGAAAAGAAAGATGCAGGATAAGGTAAACAGAGTAAACGAATTGCTGCAGCAAT
>NZ_BASE01000040.1 GCF_000813125.1 Mesobacillus selenatarsenatis SF-1 | reverse complement strand
GTAAGGGTATCATTAGCCGAGAAAGGTACCCTTATAGAGGAGGAGATGCTTGCATAAGGGTATCATTAGCCAAGAAAGGTACCCTTATGCGGATTTTCGCAAAATATAGCCAACCTGAGTGTTAGTTTCTAGCACTGCCTAGTTGGTTAATCACAATCACCAATCATCCTTTGTAACCTTGGAACGGTACAGCTTGAAGTTCCCGGTGGCAATCCTGTTGTTCGTCTTATCAGCAATTCGTTCATTACAAGGATCGCACATATATGTATGGATCGGCCGGTTTCGAAGCCGCTTAGCCTGAAGGGTATCGCTGTTAATATTCTCGATTTTATCGCACAGTACACATTTGACTCTCATTGTTACACCTCTTATTAATAATTATCATACATAGCCTGATTGAGTTTTGATTATATTATAGTATATCATTGTTTACAGTCTTAGCAGGGAAAATCATTTGATTTGCCCTGCTTAAAGAGTTCGTAGTACTATTATGATAGTTTAAGGAGGGTGAATATGGCAAATCAAGTAGAACCTAAACTAATCAAACCGTTGGTTGATGAATTGCAAAAAGAACGTTTTGTCACCTTGGCGACAGTGGATCACGAAACCGGCGGCCCGAATGTCAGTGCGATTTCCTGGGTGCTTGCAAAGGATGAGGGTACCGTTTATTTTGCGGTTGATAACCGCTCTCGAATCGTCGAGAATATCAAGAGCAATGACAAAGCGGTAATCAACCTAATCGCTAATGAATCTACATATTCAATCAGCGGGACGGCCAGCGTAAATCAAGAAAAACTTGAAGGTGTACCTTTGAAGCTTGCGCTAGTACAAATCAAAGTCAGTGAAGTAAGGGACGTTATGTTCTATGGATCAAAAATTGTCGCTGAACCTCAATATGACAAAACCTACGATAAAGATGCAGCAGCGCGTCTTGATAACCAGGTTATGGATGCAATGAGAAAAGCTTAGTCGACAGACTAAGCTTTTCTTGTTACTTATGGTAGTTAGATTGTTCCTCCTGGTCCTTCTCTAATTGTTTTTGTTCTTCTTTGTTAAGCTTCTTCTTTGGATCCTCAGTCGGGCTATTAGTCTGCGGTTCAATCATGTCTGCGGGAACCTCGGGTATGACTCTTCCGGTTATATCTGAAAGTTCGTTCATAATTCCCTGGATTGGCTGGCCGTTTTGTATATCCTCTGATATCTCCCTTAACCTCGCTGTGATATCAGGATCGGCAACCACTACTGCACGTGCACCGTGAGGGTCTTTTTTTAAGGCTTCCGCAACCGTATATTTAACAGTGTCTACCTCAGACCTCTCCATTTTATCATTTACGTCGATACCCACAATAGCGTAGCGACCAACCACTACAGCCGCAGCGTCATCAACATTCGGGATGTGAGTGGTCAAGTCCACAAGATGGCGGGAAATCTCCTGGCCAGATTGGCGGTCAACTTCCTTGATCGCACTATTCTGGACCTTGACCTTGTGATCTTCGTCAGCTTTATTTGCGTTGTTTTGTCCATTGCACGCAGTCAATAACAACACAAACGAAATTGCAGCAACCAATCTTATCATCAATGAACCCCTCCGGTTATTTATTCTTTTAAAAAAGTTCTTAAAACAACTAGAAATGTAAATGAAGAAGGCAGATTTCGCATTGTGTATTCTTTCCGGTAAACTTTTGCCTTTGCATCTCACATGTCATCCAGACCCTTTGGATGAGAGCTCCGAAGGATAATGCAGCAGGCATAAAGCTGATGACAAAAGCAACAAAAAAAGAAATGCTCAAAGGTTATTGTGCAAAATATCTTCTATCTTTATTCAAAAAGTCATATATTTTACCAAAGTCCCGGCCAAGGCTGCCAAGTTGGCCAAAGTCGAGATCAATAAGGCGGGAGGCATCAATTTGAGTAAAATATACGTACTGGATACAAACGTCTTACTACAGGATCCGCACGCGATTTTTTCCTTTCAAGACAATGAAGTTGTCATACCTGCTGTAGTTCTGGAGGAAGTGGATTCAAAGAAAAGATATATGGATGAGATTGGGCGCAATGCACGCCAGGTTTCAAGGCTCATAGACGGAATGAGGGAGACAGGGAAGCTGCATGAGAAAATCAACCTTGAAGGTGGAGGGACGCTCAGGATCGAGCTGAACCATCGATCTTTCCATCAACTTCAGGAAATCTTTGTTGAAAAAACAAATGACAACCGAATACTGGCGGTGGCTAAAAACTTAAGCCTTGAAGAAGAAACGAAGGAAGATGGGCGTCCGGTAATACTGGTCAGTAAGGACGCGCTTGTCCGAGTAAAAGCTGATGCAATCGGTCTGATCGCTGAAGATTTTTTAAGCGACAGGGTTGTGGAAATTAACCATCTGTATTCAGGCTATGCAGAAGTGTATATACAGATAGAAGAACTAAATCGTTTTTATGAAAGTGGAGAACTTAACATCTCTGATTTAAAGGGGCAAAACTTTTTTTACCCAAATCAGTTCGTAATCATGAAGGACATTCTCGGCAGCTCTGCATCCGCGATAGGAATGGTTGATACAAAAAATAAAAAAGTGAAAAAGCTTATTTTTGAACATGAAGGTAAGCACACTTGGGGAATCAAGCCAAGAAATGTTCAGCAGATTATGGCGATGGAGCTGCTTTTACGACAAGACATGCCTTTGATCACCTTGATAGGGCGTGCAGGTACTGGAAAGACATTGCTCGCTCTGGCATCAGGTCTGCTGCAGACTGAGGACATGGGAATTTTTAAAAAGCTGCTTGTAGCAAGGCCAATTGTACCAGTAGGTAAAGATCTGGGCTTTTTGCCTGGTGAAAAGCAGGAAAAACTCAGACCATGGATGCAGCCGATATATGATAATCTTGAATTCCTTTTCAATACAAAAAAACCGGGCGAACTTGATGCCATACTGGCAGGGATGGGGTCAATCGAGGTAGAAGCATTAACGTATATAAGGGGCAGGAGCATTCCGGAACAATTCATAATCATTGATGAAGCACAGAACCTGACAAAGCATGAGATCAAAACGATTCTGACCAGGGTAGGGGAGCGCAGTAAAATTGTCTTGATGGGTGACCCTGACCAGATTGACCACCCATACCTGGATGCCTATAATAATGGGTTGACCTATGTGGTTGAAAAGTTCAAAGACCAGCATATTGCCGGTCATGTCCAGCTCGTTAAAGGAGAAAGGTCATCTCTTGCCCAGCTAGCAGCCGACCTTTTAAATTAACTAATTACTCATACTGGAATCTGAGATGTCAGATAAAAAAGACAAACGGGCAGAGAGACAATAAAATAACGGGCACCCTTCTGGGATGCCCGTTGGCAGTACCTTACATATTATTCTATGGTAAAACCGGTAACATTTTTGATTGGGTTCTCCTTATTGGAACCATCCTGGTAATATACATGCAGCGGCCCGTCCTCTTTTAAAGGTTTGCCGTCCTTGGAAAACCCGAGGATGAGGCCGGAAGCTGTTTCGAGTGAAAGTGATACCTGGTCATTTTCCCCATATTCAATCACTACATTCTTCGCCGTCTGCTCTGGTTCTGCATTAACAAGAAATGGCTTTAATGGTATGCCGAATGTGCCAGTCAGGACTTTTTCTTTTTCGAACTTCACTTCTGTTTTGAGGGTTGGTGGATAGACTGCGCCCTCCATAATTTCACGATCCCAATGTTTTGAGATTGACTTCGTATACTCTTCA
The DNA here is from genome assembly GCF_000813125.1 of Mesobacillus selenatarsenatis SF-1. Lineage (GTDB taxonomy): Bacteria > Bacillota > Bacilli > Bacillales > Cytobacillaceae > Mesobacillus > Mesobacillus selenatarsenatis. The sequence continues at coordinate 43,181 of NZ_BASE01000040.1, read as the reverse complement.
AGGGCATTACCGCGCTCCTGATCTTCGCTGAAATATGTATTCAAGTCTACTTTTCGATCGTCGAATATCCATACACCCGGATCCAAAGTGATCTTGTATTTGACTTTTCCTTTGATTGGGATGATTGTTTCCATAATTCCCTCCTGAATCTTTACATATTATTAATTCAGTATAGCGATAATTTTATGAGTTGTCATTTCAACCCATCTACAGCACGCTAATCATTAATATCTGCATCCTTAATATTCTTGCTTTTTTGTCCACTTAAGGGTAAAATTTAAAGATAGGATTGGGTAATCGCTCGGAAACGGGGGGATCAAGTTGGCGTCTGATATGATAATTAACCATCAGGAAAAAGCCCATGCCTTGTTAAAGGCTGACGCTGATAAAATTTTAAAGCTGATCAAAGTGCAAATGGATAACCTGACAATGCCTCAATGCCCTCTTTATGAAGAGGTTTTAGATACGCAAATGTTTGGATTATCAAGAGAGATAGATTTTGCAGTAAGGCTCGGCTTAATCGAAGAATCAGATGGGAAAGTAATTCTCGACCAATTGGAGCAAGAGCTTTCCATATTGCATGAAGCTTCGTTAAAAAAATAAATCCTGAAAACTCAAACAGTCCTAAACGATTGTTTGAGTTTTTTTGTGGTATATCTTTTGTAAGTAATGTTACTTCCATTAGCTTTTTAATTCTTATATCCATTCAAGTGTCCCCTCGAAGACTGCATTACACTTCTATGACAATATATTAAGAATTCCATAACTTTTCCTTAAACAAAGGCAGGATATTTCAACTTATAGTAGAATAGATTAAACAACTTAGAAGATGGGGAAGAGACGATGTTAAAAAAAATACTGAAATCCTATGACTATTCATTGATCATTGCTATTGCGCTCTTGTGCTTGTTTGGCCTTGTCATGGTTTACAGTGCCAGCATGGTCACTGCCATCCAGAGGTATGATTATCCTAGTGATTTCTTCTTTCAAAAACAGAAGTTCAACTTATTACTTGCAACATTCCTGTTTGTGGTAGCGGCATTCTTCCCATACAAGGCGATGAAAAGCACTAAGGTTTTATTGCCGATGGTAGTGTTTATCCTGGGTGGGCTAGGTGCGCTGTTTTTATTTGGGAAAGTGACGAACAATGCATTGAGCTGGTTTGAGGTTGGAGCAAGAAGCCTGCAGCCATCAGAGTTTGCAAAGTTAAGTGTAATCATCTATCTATCAGCCGTATATGCTAAAAAGCAGACCTACATAAACCAGTTTAATAAAGGGGTCGTACCACCTCTTGTTTACTTGATTTTAGTATGTATGCTAGTCGCAATTCAACCTGACTTCGGTACAGCAGCAATTATTTTTGCTATTGCTTCAACAATAATTATTTCTTCAGGAATGAATCTGAAGAATATCGCAAAACTGATATTATTTGGACTTGGATTCCTCGCTCCTTTCGTTCTGTTCCTTCAGGATGAAATCTTTTCTGAAACAAGGATAGGCAGATTTACTGCATACAGCAATCCTTTCACAGATGAACAAAATACAGGTTATCATCTAGCCAATTCCTATTATGCTATTGGATCGGGGGGCTTAAAAGGTCTGGGTCTTGGCGAAAGTGTCCAGAAGCTTGGGTATTTGCCTGAGCCTCACACAGACTTCATCATCGCAGTCATCTCTGAGGAGTTGGGGATTTTTGGTGTAGGGTTTGTGTTGTTGAGTCTGGCATTTATCGTCTTAAAAGGAATTCATATCGGGCTTAAGTGCAAGGATCCTTTTGGCAGTTTGCTTGCAATTGGGATTGCCAGTATGATTGGCATTCAGTCGTTTGTCAATCTTGGTGGAGCTTCAGGGGTTATTCCTCTAACAGGTGTTCCATTGCCTTTTGTGAGTTATGGAGGCTCATCATTGCTGCAGCTCGCGATTGCCACCGGGATACTGGTGAATGTTTCGATGTTTGTAAAATATGAAGAGAAATATAAGAAGGACAAGACAGCCCAGCCTAAGCCTGCAAAAGCTGTTGTAAACCAAAATTCGTTCAAGTTCAGGTCGTAATCATATACAGAGAAAAAGCTGCAGCGTCTGCTGCAGCTTTTTATTTTACCGTTGCCGGAGAAAGGTCAACGGGTTTAGTGTTTTGTACTTTTGCGGCATTCTTTTTGCTCCTGGAAACCAGAAGGATAAAGTAGCTGAAAACCCCAAACAGAACAGAGATGAAGAAAGCGTGCCCTAGGGCAATGTACAAATTCAATCTAGTGAAGATGACAAATGCGCCGGCAATGACTTGCAGTGACACGAGAACCATTGAGATGATCCATCCCCAGTATAGTACTCTTTCATGCTTGTAGTGTTTGACGGCAATGTAGGTGACATATGCGATCCAAATAAAAATGAAACCTGCTGCAGCCCTGTGTCCCATTTGTACCCATTCATAAATGTTGGTAGGAAGGAAGGGGCCGCCATTTGTACATAATGGCCAGTCTTTACAGACCAGGCTGGCATTCATATGTCGGACAAGAGCACCGGTATAAACTACAATGTAGCTGTATATGGAAAGTCCGATAATATGGAACTTCATTCTTTTATCAATCACTAATTTATCGGCCTGGAATTTTTTATCCACCTCAAAAATTAGCATGGTCAATAAAAGTACAGCAGCAAAAGAGATGAGCGAAATGCCGAAGTGAAGTGCCAGGACAAAATCAGATTGTCCCCAAACAACAGCGGCAGCTCCTATCAATGCCTGTAGAACAAGGAAGAAGAAAGACAGAACAGACAAGAACTTCGTTTCGCGTATATGCCCAATAACCTTCCATGTCCAAATAGATAAGATTAGTACCATGATGCCTACGCTGCCCGACACTAACCTGTGGGCAAGCTCTATTACCAATTCGGGAGTAATATCCGTAGGAACGAATTCTCCGTTACAAAGGGGCCAAGACTTGCCGCAGCCCATTCCGGAATCGGTTTTTGTAACCAACGCTCCTCCGAGCAAAACAAAAAGCATCCCAATCGTGGTTAAAACAGCAATCCACTTAAGGGAACGATTCATGATCATCACCTGCTTATTCAAAGTTCGATAAGTTGTCAAATAATAAACTTGACATGTATAATGGAAGAAGCTTGTAGAAAAGAAAAAATTCTATCCCTATAATAACGAATTTTGACGAAAAAGGATAGAAAACAATACTTAAGATACTACACAATAATAGTTAATATTTCAATACTTACTATTATAGTTGGACAATAACTAGAATTATAGGTAAAATGCTCATGGCAGCAATAAGGCGTGAAAAATGATGAGTTTACATACCAGCAATTTTACAGACATGAAAATATTATCCAAGAATATGTATATTCGTAAGAAAGAAGACATCCAACAATCTACTAATATCAAGTCAAAATTCCTTGCAATAAAAATAATCTTTATGGATAATGGCGGTAAGACACAAATTAGTCAAATTTTGTTCAAAAAAAATTCACAAAAAAGTTGTGAAGTGTGATTTAATATACAACGTAGGCTTTATTTTTCTACACAAACATTTAACAGCCTTTACACGTTGAGAATAGTGAAAACTATCCGGAATATAAAGTACAAATACTCTTCTTTTTTTTGTAAAAATTTCGTCTCTGAAATTTTGAAGGAAAAGGGATGAAGGAGGATATGGATGTCTAATTCAAAAGCTTTATCAGAAGCTGTATTAGAGGACGGACAGCCTGCAATCGTGGAGAAGACGATGATGAAAGATTTTCTTGCCCTCATTAAAGTAGGGATTGTAAATTCCAATGCTATGACGACTTTTACTGGATTATGGCTAGCTCTCCATTTTAGCGGAGCGCGGTTTCTGGATAATATTGATTTGATTCTTGCGACATTGATCGGTTCTTCATTGATTGTTGCCGGGTCTTGCAGCCTGAATAACTACATCGATCGGGATATCGATCATTTAATGGAGCGAACAAAAGACAGGCCGACTGTAACTGGAAAAGTTCAGCCGGGAAAAGTGGCCTTGATGAGCTTCTTGCTGATCGGGATTGGAACCGCGTTTTTGCTAACAACTACCATCACAGCTGCTGTAATCGGGTTGTTTGGCGTTTTTAGTTATGTGGTTCTCTATACATTGTGGTCAAAACGACAATATGTCTCCAATACAATTGTCGGCAGTATCTCAGGAGCAGTTCCACCGCTAATCGGCTGGGCTGCAGTGGACGCTAACCTGGACGTAATGGCATGGATGCTTTTTGCCATCGTTTTTGTGTGGCAGCCACCTCACTTCTATGCTCTGGCAATGAGAAGGGTAGAGGAATACCGGGCAGCTGGTATACCAATGCTTCCTGTCGTGAAAGGATTCAAAGCGACCAAGAGATCTGTTTTCCTATGGATAACAGCCTTACTCCCGTTGCCATTCTTCCTTCATGAACTTGGAATACCATTCATGATTCTTGCAACGATCCTGAATATTGGATGGCTTGTATTGGGAATCTACCTTGAAAAGCTTAAAGATGATATGAAATGGGCAAAACTGATGTTTGTATATTCTTTACAATACTTAACTGTCATGTTTGTCGCTATGGTAATTGTCACACTTATCTAACCTTCGTTAGGAGATCCACTCTTTGTTGAGAGAGGATTTTTCCATATATTTTTTTACAACCAAATTTATAAGATTTTTTACGAAAGAGGGGTTTAATTAAGCTATGAAGATGCTTGCTAAATGGCGTCTGCTGTCATTGTTCACATTGATGGCATTAGTCTTGTCCGGCTGTGGTGAGCCATACCTGTCTACATTAAGACCTGCAGGTGAAGTTGCTCAATCCCAGTATGAACTTATGTTGTTGAGCACGGCGATTATGGTGGGAGTAATTGCTGTCGTCACAATCATTTTTATTTATGTCATAATGAAGTTTCGCAGGAAGAATGACAACGAAATTCCGAAGCAGGTCGAGGGAAGCCACAAGCTTGAGATCCTTTGGACTGTTATTCCGATCTTATTGCTTCTAATTCTTGCTGTTCCTACAGTTGCTGCAACGTTTAAGTTGGCGGATGTTTCCCCAATGGAAAAGAAAAACGCTGAAGGAAAGACTGATGCGCTTGTAATTAACGTGCGCGCGAATCTTTACTGGTGGGAATTCGAGTATCCAAATGAAGAGATCATCACTAGCCAGGATTTAGTAGTCCCTACTGATGAAAAGGTTTACTTTAATCTTAAGGCTTCTGATGTAAAGCATTCTTTCTGGATTCCTTCTGCTGGAGGAAAGATGGATACTAATACCGATAACATCAATAAATTCTGGCTTGAGTTTGACAGTAAAGGTGCTGACGAAGCTGGCGGACTTTTCTACGGAAAATGTGCTGAGCTCTGTGGGCCTTCACACGCATTGATGGATTTCAAAGTAAAAGCTTTGCCACGTGATGAATTCGATCAGTGGGTAGCAGATATGCAAGGAGTTAAAGAACCTGCTCAGGCAGAAACTGCAACTGCTCAGCAAGGCCAGGAAATCTTCAATAACAGCTGTATCGGATGCCACGCCGTAACTCCGGCAAACACGGCTCCTGAAGCGGCTCGTGTTGGTCCTAACTTAACAAACTTCGGCGATCGTTCACGCGTTGCTGGTGTCTTGGATATGTCAGAAGAAAATATCAAGAAATGGCTGGAAGACCCAGAAGCATACAAGCCAGCAAACAAGATGACTGGCAAGTATCCTGAGCTTTCTACTGAAGAACTTGATGCATTAACAGAATATCTAATGGGCTTGAAAGTCCAGAAATAACAGGGGATTTGTTTGAAAGGGAGGTAAAACTGTGAGTACCTATGCTCAGAAAAAGGGATTCGGCGCAACGTTATGGGATTACCTGACAACGGTTGACCATAAAAAAATCGCAATCCTTTATCTAATTGCTGGCGGATTCTTCTTCATCCTAGGCGGACTTGAAGCTTTGTTCATCCGTATTCAGCTAGCTGTACCTAATAATGATTTTGTAAGCGCAGGTTTCTATAATGAAATCCTGACGATGCACGGAACAACAATGATATTCCTGGCAGCGATGCCGCTCGTATTTGCATTCATGAATGCTGTTATGCCACTCCAGATTGGAGCGCGTGACGTAGCGTTCCCATTCTTGAACTCATTAGGATTCTGGTTATTCTTCTTTGGTGGAGTATTCCTTAACCTTTCATGGTTCCTGGGTGGAGCTCCAGATGCTGGTTGGACTTCTTACGCATCACTTGCAATGGCGTCTGAAACACATGGTATCGACTTTTATGCACTTGGTTTGCAAATTTCGGGTGCGGGTACACTAATCGGGGGGATTAACTTCCTCGTAACGATCATTAACATGCGTGCCCCGGGAATGACTTATATGAGAATGCCGATGTTCACTTGGGCAACATTCGTAACATCAGCTCTTATCCTGTTCGCGTTCCCTCCACTGACTGTTGGTCTTTTCTTAATGATTTTTGACCGTATGTTTGGTTCTAATTTCTTTGATGTAGCAAATGGCGGTAACACAATCATCTGGGAGCACCTTTTCTGGATCTTTGGTCACCCGGAAGTTTACATCTTGATCTTGCCGGCCTTCGGTATTTTCTCAGAGATTTTTGCGATTTTTTCTAGAAAACGTCTTTTCGGTTACTCATCCATGGTATTCGCGACTGTATTGATCGGTTTCCTTGGATTCATGGTATGGGCTCACCATATGTTCACAACTGGTCTTGGACCGATCGCAAACGCGATTTTCGCGGTAGCGACAATGGCAATTGCCGTACCAACAGGTATCAAGATCTTTAACTGGATGTTCACAATGTGGGGCGGAAGCATCAAGTTTACGACTCCGATGCTTTGGGCTGTAGCCTTCATTCCGTCATTCGTTGCCGGTGGTGTAACAGGTGTCATGCTGGCATCAGCAGCTGCTGACTATCAGTACCATGACAGCTATTTCGTAGTCGCTCACTTCCACTATGTTATCGTTGGTGGAGTAGTATTCGCACTATTTGCAGGTGCACACCTGTACTGGCCAAAAATGTTTGGCACAATGCTAAATGAAACTCTAGGTAAAGTCACGTTCTGGTTATTCCTGTTTGGTTTCCACCTGACGTTCTTCATTCAGCACTTCCTTGGATTGATGGGGATGCCTCGTCGTATCTTTACATTCCTGCCTGGACAGGGGCTTGCAACAGGAAACCTGATCAGCTCAATCGGTGCTATCTTTATGGCGATTGCAACAATCGTTCTATTAATTAACGTAATCATGACACAAGTTAAAAACGAAAAAGTTGGAAATGATCCATGGGGCGACGGCCGTACACTAGAGTGGGCGATTTCATCTCCGCCGCCATTCTACAACTTCAAGCAACTTCCGCTTGTACGCGGACTGGATGCTTACTGGCTGGAGAAAATGGAAGGCAAGAAGGAAATGACGCCTGCAGAACCGCTTGGCGATATCCATATGCCGAATAACTCTTTCGTTCCTTTCGTTATCTCACTTGGTCTTTTCATCGCAGCATTTGGTGCAATGTACCGTGCTGATACAAGCTGGGGACTGCTAGTCTTGATCCTCGGTATGGCAGTAACTCTAGGAGCGATGTTCGTACGTTCTATTAAAGATGATCATGGATTCCATATTCATAAAGAAGACTTAATGGACGATGATAATGATAAGGGGGCAAAGGCATAATGCAAGCTGAAGAAAAATTCACTTATGAAACATGGCCTGCGGAGCCTGAAAAAGCAACCCTCGAAGCAAAGAACAAGTTTTTGGGCTTCTGGTTCTTCCTTGGCGGAGAGACAGTATTGTTTGCGACTTTGTTTGCAACTTATCTTGCATTGAAGGATAAGGTACCAAGTGCTGACCATGCGCTTGCTAAGGATATCTTTGAAATTCCGCTGGCTTTTGCGGCGACAATGCTTCTTTTAACAAGTTCTTTGACAAGTGTATATGCTATGTATCATATGAAGAACTTTAATTTTAAGAAAATGCAGCTATGGCTTGGATTGACAGTTGCTCTAGGCGGAGCTTTCCTTGCTCTTGAGATTTACGAGTTCAATCACTATGTACATGCATTCGGGCACACATTCACTAGCAGTGCATTTGGATCAGCCTTCTATACTTTAGTAGGCTTCCATGGTGCTCACGTTGCATTCGGTCTTGCTTGGATCATCACACTGATGGTCCGTAACTCCAAGCGTGGATTGAACCTTTACAACGCTCCTAAATTTTATGTGGCCAGCCTTTACTGGCACTTCATCGACGTTGTATGGGTATTCATCTTCACGGTTGTATATCTAATGGGAATGGTGGGATAAACTGATGGCTAATCAACAACCAAGTTCAGGGAACCCAAGAGTGGACGTCGAATATCGTCGCAAGAAAAGCGCCGAAGAGATGAGATACCAAATCGTTTCCTTTGCATTGATGATTTTCTTGACACTTGTTGCTTTCGTTGCAGTTGGATATGATGGATTCTCAGACTGGTTCACAGTTCCGTTCATCCTTCTGCTTGCTGTGATTCAGGTAATCTTCCAGCTATACTATTTCATGCACATGAGCCACAAAGGACATGAAGCACCTGCATTGTTCCTTTATTCTGGAGTCGTTGTAGGAGCCGTAACAATCCTGGCTTTCACAACAATTATCTGGTGGTAATATGACTAAAGAAAAAATCGGCTTTTGGCCGATTTTTTCTATGTAAGCGAGTATACTAACAATTAATGGCAGAACCGTTTTATTGAAGTAACATACCTTTGGAAGTATAATGAAAGTAAAGTTCTTAAACAGGACGGGGTGAAATACGATGCTTACTCTAGATATATTTGGATTCAGAGCACTATGGAGTCCGGTATATTTTCTCGTTATGGCAGCTCTATTAGTTGCATATTATCTAATTGTCTTCAAGTACTATGATCGTTTCAAAGAAGGTGTACCAGCAACACGAAAGCAGGCTGTTTATTTTACTTCTGCTGTCATCGTGCTGTATATCATTAAAGGTTCGCCTGTGGATCTGATGGCGCATATAACCTTTTATATGCATATGATTCAAATGGCAGTACTTTACCTTGTCGTACCTCCATTATTGATTTTCGGCTTGCCTGACTGGCTGTGGAGATCGTTCTTATCGCTGCCGGTAGTTGACCCGTTGTTCCGCTTTTTCACAAAGCCGCTTATTGCTTTGATCATGTTCAATGGTATATTTTCTATTTACCATATCCCGTTGATTTTTGATTTTGTAAAAACTGACATGTGGCTGCATGCAGGCTACACAACGGTTCTATTTATACTAGCGATGTTCATGTGGTGGCCGCTAGTCAATAAATTAGAAGAATATCAGACATTATCCGGAGTTAAGAAAATGGGGTATATCTTTGCTGACGGTGTACTAATTACACCAGCATGCGCATTGATCATCTTTGCCGATACACCAATGTACGCAACTTTCTCCGACCCTAATGCATGGGGTGAGGCTTTGAAGTTATGTGTACCGCCTACAATGCTATCGAGCCTGGATCTCAGTGGTCCGGAAACCTTCAGTTCTATCTCGCTTCTGCATGATCAGCAGCTTGGCGGAGTAATCATGAAGGTCATTCAGGAAATTGTTTATGGCATTTTCCTTGGATACGCGTTCTTCCAATGGTTCCGTAATGAAGAGGATCATCAGGCTGAACAGGATGCGATTAATCTTGCGAGCGCGCCACAGCCAATTAAGTAATAACAAATTGCAAAAGCTTCCTTATTGGGAAGCTTTTATTGTTGTTTAATATGGGTCTTCACTCCGTCAAAAAAATTATTAGTTTACAACAATCAAAGATTGAAAAAAAGAGACAGGTCACCTACAATTAACTTTATGGATAAATAATGATTGAGAGGTACATATATGTCTAATTTACCGATCCTGCCGACAATCAGCACCACATTTATTGTTTTAAGTGCGATTACCGTGGCAATTGGCTGGGCCCAAATAAAACAAAGAAAGATTGATAAGCATCGCAAGACTATGACACTGGCTGGGATATTCGCCATCATATTCTTTGTGATTTATGCATCAAGGACGATTTTCATTGGAAATACATCATTTGGAGGACCTGATGATATCAAGATTTACTATACGATGTTCTTAATTTTCCATATTACACTTGCTACTATTGGTGCTGTCCTTGGAATTATCTCGCTTTACACAGGATATAAGAACAAATTAGAGCGCCATCGTAAACTTGGACCTGTCACTAGTGTTACCTGGTTCTTTACTGGTATCACGGGGGTTGCAGTTTACCTGCTTCTATATGTGTTCTACAAAGGCGGAGAAACAACTTCGGTCATCAAGGCGATACTCGGCACATAGCAGACTTTAAAACATTGCTTATAGCAATGTTTTTTTTATTTCTTGAAGGTATTTCCGCTTTTATAGACGAATTTATTAGGTTGTATAAAGGGGGTTGGATTTGCTTGGATATTAATGTTTTATCCGAAGAACATTATCTGGAGTCAATGAATTTATCAATGTATGCTTTTCAATATAAAGTACCGGAAAGTGATATTCCTAAACGGTTGGAAACCCTAAAGAAACATCGCTTGCTTGGGATCTTTGAAGGAGAAGATCTTGCTTCAAAATTGCATATTCTTTCTTTGAATGTAAAGCTGGGTCAACAGAATTGGAAAATGGGTGGTATTGCAGGTGTTGCTACCTATCCTGAGCACAGACGGAAAGGGCATGTAAACGCCTTGATGAAAAGGGCACTGGAGGATATGAATCAAAATGGAAATATTGTTTCATTCCTTCATCCATTCCAGATTGATTTCTATAGAAGGTTTGGCTGGGAGATCATTTCAGACAATAGGAAGGTAACTATTGATAAAATAGACCTAAAACCTGTAGATAGGCAATCAGGAAAAATTAAACGACATACAGAGAAGAATCACTCATTGGATATCGAGAGGGTTTATGATCAATATGCAGCAATGCATAGCGCGATGTTAGCAAGAGATTCGGAATGGTGGAGCACAAGTATATATGGTGAACAAACAGCAGCTGTTTATTATGATTCAAAAAATGAAGCGTCAGGTTACCTGTTATACGAGATTAAAGAAAATGTTATGAAGGTTGAGGAATACGTTTCTCTATCCCATGAAGCGAGAAAAGGACTGTGGAATTTCATTTGCCAGCATGATTCAATGGTAGATCGAGTGGAAGTACTGTTATCAGTCCATGAGCCATTCCCGTACTTTTTAAAGGAGCCTAAGCTCAAAACTGAAATTTATCCATATTTCATGGGCAGAATTGTCAATGCTGAGAAAGCATTATCTAGCTATCCTTTTAACACGAGCACTGATGGGAAAAATGTGTTTCTTCATCTGGATGATGCAGCTGCTCCATGGAATACAGGGACATATATAATAGGGCAGGAAGAAGTTACATTTCACCCTGTGAAAGAGGGGAGTACATGTGTAACTGCTCCAAAGCGCGGACTGCAATTGAACATCAACACTTTAACAGCCATGTTATTCGGCTATAAACGCCCTCTTGAATTATTTGAGTTAGAACTTCTCAAGGGAGACATCAATGAAGTCAAGGAGCTGGAGCATGCAATCCCAGCATTTAAGCCATTCTTCTATGATTTCTTTTAAATTTGTAAAGAGAAACCCGGGTGCTTGTTCACCCGGGTTTCTCTTTATAAGATTAGAAAGTATAAATTTTTACACTTCGAGAATTGTCTAGCTCAGCGCTTGGCAGGGCTGAACAAGGCGCATACGCTTTTCTAGATTTAAATTTTAAATTTCAATTTTATAATTCCAGCTTCTTTGGCTGAATTGAATCCAATCAAGAGCAATGGTCCGATGACAAAGCCCATGAAGCCGAATAATTTCAGTCCAAGATACATGGCAATCAGTGTAGATAGTGGAGATAGGCCTATATGGCTGCCCATTACCTTAGGCTCGACTGTACGCCTGATAATAAGCAAAATAACTGCCAGGACCGCCAGTTGGGTTCCAAGGGCTATATTACCTGTTGCCAGATGGAAGATTGACCAAGGAGCCAATATGACGATTGAGCCTATCAGCGGGATAAAATCAATCAGCCAGATGATAGCCGACATGACAATTGCATATTCCGGAGTAATGAAAAGCAACCCAATCAGGGCTACGATGAAAATAATCACACTCACCAAAAATTGTGCTTTCAAAAACCCGAATACAACATAAGAAAGTCGGGATGTCATGAAATGTACTTTGTCTGCTGTTCTTTCTGTTAAATGGCTGTAAACACCTTGCCTTAAAGATGGCAGCTCCAGCAAGAAGAGAAACAGGGCAATCAAATAGACAAGGAAGCTGATTAGAAAATTCGGGATGTAGGTCAGCAATGCCTTCAAATTATCTATATTGATAAATGCAATCATGTCATTCTTAAGTTTATTGAGAAAGTCCTCTGCCCGGTTGCTGATTTCGGTTACAACTTCTCTTGGAAGGTCATTGGCAGCTTCAACAAAACTATTTTCTGCCTTATACCAGGCATTCGTAATTTCATTTATATAGACAGGAGTATTATCAATCAAGTCAATTGCCTCGGTGATTGCTGTTGTAGTCAGGAAATACCCTGCAACCATTATAAGCAATACAAACAGGAGGAAGATTGCTAATACTGCCAGGCGCCTCCCACTCTTGAATCTTTTCTGGAAGTAAACCACTGCAGGCTCGAGAAAAAGGGCGGTAATCAAAGCAGCAATCAACGGGATGGATACCGGAAGGATAATATAAAGAATTGCTGCGACGGCGATGATGATTAATGCAATAATGATAGTTCGTTTAGTAAAAATACCGGACAAGTGAAACTCCTTTCTATACTCATGAAGAGTATATACCTCTAAAAACATTTATTAAGGGCACTTAAGCCTTATATTTCAAAAAGCGCAAAAAATTCCTTAACAATTAAATTATAGTACGCATTTAATATAAGAAACAACAAAAATCAGCTATTACCCACGTCTTTTTTACACTTTGTTGATTTTTATGCGGACGGATTCAATTTTTAACGTTAGATCGCTCTTCCATCTCTATGTATGCTTATGAACATCAGGTTTCGAACCTTAACTTTTAGGGGTGAGGCAATGAAGAAGTCAGGAAAAATCATGCCTAAGCAAAATAGAGAGGTATGCCGTGCAGTCTGTGCAATTGTTCATGCTAATATAAATGAAAACGTCTTTTTTCAACAGTCGGGGGTTAAAACCAGGATTTCACGATTGCGAAGAAATGCATTCGCTGACAATGGAGTAATTGTTGAACTTGATCAGGGTTACGTAAAAATAAAAGTATACGTTGACACTATAGTAGGAGAGTACTCTATCCTACTAAATGCCACGGAGCTTCAGAAAAACTTAGAAGAGGATATTGTGCTGCTAACTTCATTTTTACCGAAAGAGATTGATGTCATCATAACGGGTATTAATGTAAAAAAGACGCAATGAATGCGTCTTTTTTACATTATGATATTAGATTGCGAATTTCTCTACTTCTGCTTTCACATCGTTTAAAAGCTTTTCGCACTGGCTGACAAGTGCTTTCGGGAATTGCTCACCTTCACCATATTCAACGCCATGCGGATAATAGTGTTTGCCCAACAAAGGAGTCATCAACTGTATGATCGCTTTGTGTGCACCGACGTCACCTTCATGCACATAGCCCTGGACACGCAAATAAAATGTGCCTTCTTTAACCACAAGCTTTTTGTCATAGGTTACTCGCTCATAGTCCCATTGACCCTCACGGACTAGGCCATGCTCTAACATAACCTCATCAAGACGGTTCAAGTCCGCCTTCAGGTTTTCAATACCTGTATTTTCGAATTTCATCCTATTCCCTCCTAAAACACACTGCAGTAATATCGCCTAAAATAGATTATATCTCAAATTTAATAATAGTAAAAATATGTTTAAGTTGCAATGAATATAAAAACGAATTTATCTGCTTTCACTCTTTCTGTTTGCTTGGGGAAACTGAAGACTAAATCAGAATTAATTAATTAAATGGCATAATTAGCATGATCCGGGCAACCCTAACTGTGAGTAGGCAAGCTTTGATTCATAAGGAGGAAATGAAAGTGCGTAAAATCCGTGATATCATGACTAGCGATGTGGAAACATGTACTTTGTTGGATAATGTATTTGAAGTTGCGGTCAAAATGAAAGAGTGGAATGTCGGATCAATCCCTATCGTTGACAATGATAAGCTTGTAGGTATGATCACCGACCGGGATATTGTCATTAGAGGGATAGCAGAAAAACATCCACCGTCTTCTAAGGTTGAGACGGTAATGAGTGACCACCTAGTTACAGCGACACCGGAAATGTCCACTAAGGATGCAACCAAGCTTATGGCGGAACATCAAATAAGAAGGCTGCCAGTAGTTGAAGGTGATAAATTAGTAGGAATCGTTGCGCTTGGTGACTTTGCTGTAAATGAAATGACAGACGAACAAGCACAACATGCTCTATCAGAAATCTCAGAGCCTGGAAACCACATGCAATAGTCTATGGCACTCATATTGGGTGCCTTTTTGTTATCATTCTTACTACAATTGTTCGAACATTTTGTAAGGGTTGTTGTTGTTTGATTTTACAATAAACAGGCCGTATGTTAAAAGTAAGTTAATCAACAAATCGCAAGAAATATGGCAATCATGTTAATACTTGTGATTTTTTTGAGTCGGAAAGAACACTTCTATTAAAAAGAACCCTATCAATGATATAATAATTTCAAAAATCACTCATATAGTGATAGAGAGAGAATAGTGTCTTTTGACTCACATCAGTGTGGCTTGACATACTAAAAAGAAGGGGGGATCTACCTGCGAACTATTTTTAGGATTTTAATTTTTGCTGCAATCTTTTTACTTATTGGTTTATACATGGGATTTAACAAGGAAGATACTGACGAATTGGTAATTGAACAGAAGTCGGCCCCGAAAGAGGATGAATCTCTCAACGAGGATATCGATGAACAGAATATTAGTGAGGGCATTGACCAGCCTGCACAGGGAGTTGGTTCCCTATTAGGTAAGGATATCGATTCGCTTAAGGCGACATTAGGTGAACCATCCAGGGTTGACCTTTCAGCCTATGGCTTCCATTGGTGGATTTTTAACAATGACCTTGACCAATATATCCAGGCTGGTGTCCTGAATGGCAAGGTTGTGACCGCATACGGGATTGGCCCTTCGGTAAATGTACAACCATTTAAAATAGGACAGCCAATCGAACAAATCTTTTCAATGAACGTGATTGAGCCTGATGTTACGTTTGAATATAATGGAAGTTCCTACAAATTCGAGCTTTCCGAGCAGGATATGAACACACGCCCCATTATAAAAATGGGTGAATACTTTGTTCAGCTTTATATTGATAAATTCACTAGTTCCGTCTCAAGCATCCGATATATGGACAAGGAAACGATCGTCAAGCAGCGTCCATATGAAATGGTATACAGGGGAGCTCTGATAGAACCGCCTGTATTATCTGAAGGGGATTGGGTCAGGATTGAGGCTGGTCTCGAAAAACAAATCCTTGATATTACAAATGCAATCAGATCAAGGCATGAACTGCCAACGCTGGAGTGGGATGAAAAAACGGCAGAAGTCGCATATGCCCATAGCAAGGATATGGCAACCGAAGACTATTTTTCGCATGAGTCGGAAAAATTTGGAGATTTATCGGAAAGGCTAAATGCAGCGGAGATCTTATACCAAGTGGCTGGGGAAAACATCGCAGCTAATTATACAGATGGACCTGCAGTTGTCGAGGGATGGCTGAATAGTGAATCCCACCGTGAGGCATTATTGAATGAGGAATTTTCGCATCTAGGAGTAGGGGTGTATCAGATGCATTATACCCAGAACTTCTTGAAAATGTGGGAGCAACAACAGTAATTGCTATTTTACATTATTCATTATGTACAGCGAAGGAGCATGCCCATGAGGTCATGCTCCTTCGTTCTGCCTTCGTGATAGAAAGGTATAAATTTTACTTTGAAAATTGTCCAGCTCCAGCGCTTGTCCGGGCTGACAATAGCGTTTAAGCTTTTCTGATCGTCCTATTGATTGAAAAGTAACCTTGCTTCCAGTTGCCGTATAGATGTACCATTTCCCCTTCTTTGAATCGAGGTGGAACTGCCCCTTTCCTCAATGGAGTCACTTTTTTTACGGTTATCTCCTTTAAGCCAGTGTTAATTCTTAACACTGTTATATGATTAAAACGATGATAATAAAACCGTTCTCTATATTCATTAGCCTCAATGATTTTTCCGCTCACGATCGCTTCCTCAGGAATATTCTCCAGTCTGATCCATTCCTGAAAATTCGCCTGCATTTCTTTTTTCGTCAACCAATAAAAATAGGCAAGGACAATCGGAATCGCAATTGCTGTAACCATTCATGATCACCTTATTTATGCTGTTTTTTTACAACGAAGAAGCTTCCAGAAGAGTGAGCGATCTTTCTGCCATCAGACCTGAATACATCAGCTTCAAGGACAACTGTACTTCTTCCTTTATGAATCAGCGTAGCTTTACAATGAAGATTGTCGCCGATCCCTGGCGCAAGATAATGGATGTTAATCTGTGACGTGACAGCTGCATACCCTTCTGGCAGCAGCTTATTAGCAAGTGTTCCCATCGCCGTGTCGAGTATCGTGGCGGTAAAACCGCCATGTACTATGCCAAGGGTATTATCGAGTACATTTGTAATCGGAATATCAATTTCACAAGTTTCATGATCGAGTCTCCTATCCATATGGAGAAGCCCATCGATGTACGTACTGTTTTTCCCGCTTAGTTTATTTTTAACCCCGGATAGTACCGTTTTAAGGGCTTCAAGTTCCTGCTCGCCTGATAACGAGATGCATTCGTCTAAAAGCTGTTGCAATTCTTTTTCCACTATACTATTACCTCTTTCTGAATGGCTCTGTTCCTATAATTTCGAATGAATATCATTATTGTAAAAAAGCCATCTTATAATCTGTTTTTTATTTTAACACATTGGCTCTTTTAACGTACTTCCGAAAGAAGCCTCCCTCTTCAAGCGTGTGAAGGGCATAGCCCAGCGGTAAGGGGGAGATGAATTTCGGTTGGGTGATAGCTCAAAGGTTATTTTTTGGTATAATAAGAACATACATTCGTGTTAGTGGGTGATTTGATATGGCTAAACAAAATAAAGCATACAAGTTCAGAATGTATCCAACTGATGAACAGGCGATCTTTATACGCAGGACCTTTGGTTGTGTTCGCTTCGTCTACAACAAAATGTTAGCTGAACGAAAAGAAACGTATGAATTACTAAAAGAGGATAAAGAAGCATTGAAGCAGGTGAAACATCCAACGCCTGCCAAGTACAAAAAAGAATATGAATGGCTAAAGGAAGTAGACTCGTTAGCGCTGGCGAACGCCCAACTAAATTTGGATAAAACTTATAAAGCATTCTTCAAGGGGAATGCCAAGTTCCCAAAATATAAAAGTAAACGCCACAAACAAAGTTACACAACAAATGTTGTAAACGGGAATATTCAATTGTTGGATGGTCATATCAAATTACCTAAATTGAAAATGGTCAAAATCAGACAACATAGAGAGATCCCTGCGAAATACAAAATCAAATCATGTACCGTATCGACGACGTCATCAGGAAAATACTATATTTCTATCCTTACAGAGTACGAGAAGGAGATTAAAAGCAAAGAAATTGAAAAGATTGTTGGATTAGATTTTGCGATGGATGGGTTGTTTGTCGATAGTGAGGGTGAGAAAGCCAATTACCCAAAGTTTTATCGGCGATTGCTGGAAAAATTAGCAAGTGAACAACGTAAACTTTCCCGTAAAAAGAAAGGCTCTTCGAATTGGAATAAACAGCGTATTCGAGTAGCTAAAATCCAAGAGAGAGTCGCCAATCAACGCAAAAATTTTCTTCATCACAAATCAAAAGAATTAGTTACTAACTATGATGCTGTTGTGATTGAAGATTTAGACATGAAAGGTATGTCACAAGCACTAAAATTCGGGAAAAGCGTTGCAGACAACGGTTGGGGTATGTTCACATCATTCTTGCAGTACAAACTAAAAGAGCAGGGAAAACAGCTGATCAAGATCGATAAATGGTTCCCATCCACCAAAACTTGTTCGAGTTGTGGAAATACCCAGCCAATGCCTATGGCAATGAGGACATACACTTGTTCGTGTGGGGTAAATCTGGATAGAGACTACAATTCAGCACTCAATATAAAAAAGGAAGGCATTCGGCTATTAGCAAGTGCCTAGTGAAATATAAACTCTTGGAACAAGAGGGTTAGCTTGGTCCATTTCGTCAGCTACCAAAAGTGGCGATTACCCAAGAAGCCCCCACTTCACGCAACCTGTAAGGGTGGTAAGTGGTGGGTAGTTCACAGCACAAGGTTGACTTCTAAAATTCCTCACCAAATATAATCATTTTCATATGCTATTATAGGCATTTGTTACACTGTGAGGTGAAAGCTATGGCCAAAAAGAAACTTCATCCCTCTGTTGAAAAGTTCAAAGAATTCGTGAAAGCCCACCCTGAGCTCGTGCAGGAAGTCAGGAAGGGGAATACAACCTGGCAGGAAATGTACGAAGATTGGTACTTGCTTGGTGAGGATGATCCAAAATGGACGAACAAAAGCAATAATGACAAGGACGAAAAAAGTGAAGAAAAGAAAACCGATTGGATAGGGACGATCATGGGTGCTGTTAAAAATATGGATCCCGAACAGGTTCAAGGACAAATCCATAACATAAGCCAGGCACTCGGGGCGATCCAGGGAGTGCTTTCCCAGTTCCAGGGAAGCAAAGGCGGACAGCAGGCATCTAATAGTTCAGGACCTGCACATCCGTTCTCATTCAGGCAGGATTAGATTGGAGGCTAACAATGCGTAAAGATGTCATGGAGCAATTACGAACGAATAAAGAGTTGATAGAGTTCGTCCGAGCCCAGCCTCACTGGTACAGGAAGCTGAGCAGGGACCCAAGGGACATTTATTCTGCGCAGATCGCCGCGTTGCACCATTTTGAAAAAACGATCCCGCATAAGGTTCAGAAGTTCTCCAACAATGTCCAAATGGCATCGATGATGATGCATATGTTCTCAAGCATGAATTCCCAATCATGACAAAGCTTTCTTCTGAATGAGGAAAGCTTTGCTAGCTTTTAGAAGTGGACTAAGCAGGCATGCCAGGCCTTTTAGATGATGCAGGCTGGAAAGTTTAGCTTTTCTGGCAGTTTCATGGTAAAATGAGGTTCGGAGGTGAGCCAGCATTGCTTGCTGTTACATCAGAAAGAGTACTATTATTGGAAGAAGCTGAACAGTTAGTCAGCATGATTTTACAATCTGATATTGCCGAATATTATCGGGAATGTTTATATAATGTTAAAAATAATCCGGAGACACAAAGGAAGGTTCGTGAATTCGTGGACATGAAGGAACGCTATGAAGAGGTTCAGCGTTTCGGAAAGTACCATCCTGACTACAAGGAAGTCATGGGCAAGATCCGGATTGTAAAAAGAGAGCTGGACATGGATGAGGTTATTGCTGAATTCAAGAAAGCGGAAAATGACTTACAGAGCATGCTTGATGAGGTTAGTGTGATCATCGGCAGATCCGTTTCAGAGAGCGTGAAGGTTCCTACCGGAAATCCATTCTTCGAAAGCTCTTGTGGAGGCGGCTGTGGCAGCGGAGGAAGCTGTGGGTGCTCTGCTTAGATTAACGACTAAAAGCATGGGGATTCCATGCTTTTTTCTTTTGATTTTAGCTTTGTTTGAGAAGAATGTTGTCTTTAGACTAGGTTAAATGGGATTGATTATTGAAAAAACTGGTTTTTGTGTGCTAGACTAGTACAAAGCAAACGTTTACCGAAGGGGAAAAGAATATGATAGGACAGAGGCAGGGAATCATCGTCTGGCTGTATTCATTAAAGCAAGCCAAGATGCTCAGAAGATTTGGAAATGTTCATTTTGTCTCGAAAAAATTGAAATATGCAGTCATATACTGCAATCTCGATGAGGCAGAGTCGCTGATGGAAAAAATCAGTTCATATTCGTTTGTTAAAAAGGTGGAACCTTCCTATAAACCATTCTTAAAGATGGAATTCGAAAATTCTTCCCCTGATAAGGCAAAAGAATATGATTATAAGATGGGAATATAGAATAGAAGCATATGTCAGCAAAAAAGGTGAGGGAATCCTCACCTTTTTTATTTTGTGTTACTGAAGTGGTGGTATATAGTGGTTCAGCCTTAAAATTCCAATGAGATGTTGATAGTACAGTTCTTTTTCGGCAAACATCGTCGATGGTTTAGCATCAAACTCAATGATGGTTTTATCAAGTTCAGCAGCTAATTCAACAAACATCTCGAAGCGTTTGTTCTTCAGGACATGAGGGTTTGGGATGCCCTCTCTGCAGACATAGAGTGCCTGGAATTTCCCGGGGTCTGTTGGCTTTAGCACAACGACAAGGGAGCTTACATCTTTTTCATTTATTTTTGTATGGATTGCCATCAAATGCATCAATCGATGCTGGTTTGCCCTGGCGGTTTCTATCAATTCGTAAAGATCTGAATATCCTTGTCCAAGCTCAATAAAACGTTGAATCAATCTAAATTACCCCTTCCAACTTATCTTCCATCATACTTTACCATTTGTGGTCGAGAAATTGAAGCGTTTGTCAGACTCGATTTTTTCTTGCGAATTTAAAATTTTATCTTACTCTCGAGCTTTGTATTTGTTATTTTATAGTAGTAGAGATTGGAGAGTAATTCGATGAAGAAAGTGTCTTTCCTGTTGACCACAGGATTATTCATAATTATATGCGGAGCCTTTATTTGGCAATGGAATGCTTTTCAAAAAAACAACGTCCAGCTAGCTGCTGTATCAAAAGGAGATATATCTCTTATTGTAACGGTGAAGGTTGAACAGAACGAGCTTCAAGTGAAGCAGACCTTTGAACATCTTGATGTGAACCAACAATATCATGCAGTCATACCAGCACATGCTATAGAGGTCAAGTGCACAGGTGCAGAGGGGAATACATGCAAGGAAGGACATAAGCCAAAAGGGGATAAGATGTATTTTGAATACACGATAAAATCTGGCCCCGGGCTTTCGATGCTCTTGAATGATTGGATGATTGCTCTGAAGGGTGCGACGATCAAAAAGACGAGAATCGAGTTAGTAGACCAATATTATAGCAGGGGCACATGGTCTGCCGGACTCCCGTTAAAAGGTTATAAGCAAACGGAGTTGCTGCACTATTATGTATTTGAAGGAGCGAATTCAACTCCTTCGCTATATTGGCAGGAAAAGCCCCTTGTCAAACTAACAGGGCAAAAGGGAATCGATTACTATACCACTCAAAAGGAACAGGTAATTTACAAGTTTGACAGTCTTGAGTCCTTTTCAGACAACCACTTATCTGTAGTGATCATTGATGGCCAAAGAACTGTCCGCGGTAACGGGCTCCTGCTGGCAGGAAACGAGTTGACCGATAAGGAGTTTGAGCAAGAATTGGCATTGGCATTTTTGTCTTCGAAGTTTGGGGCAGACGAGGAAGCAGCAGAGTGGATTCTTGAGGCATTGGCTTCACTGGTAACAAAGCAGAAGTCAGAAAATGAAAAGAGCAGGGCGATGGTTGATGAGTTGGTTAAAACTTTGACTCCAGAAGAAATAGCTTTTTTTATCACCTATTTTTCCAAACAAGGACACATTGATGGCAACTCACTTGATGGGTATTTGTTATCAATCAAAGGAATGGAAACGGACTTCTTTTCAATGAACAGCCAAAAAGGGCGAGGGATTTTCCCATTGCTTTTTACAGACGCAAGAAGCGTCATAGTGAATGGAAATGAAAAGAAAGAACTGGCAGTTGTCATCAATGGAGATCAATATCTGTTTCCTTTAGTGCCGACTATGAATGCTTTAGGCTATAAAACAACATTCGGACCTGATTTTTCAACACTTGAAATTACATCTGCGAACAACACCTATTACTTCAGTTTAAAGAATAAAACATTCATTCATGATGGCCAAAGCTTCGGCCTCCTTGAAAACCCATTCCAGAACCTGAATGGGGAATGGTATTTAGAAAAGCACTGGTTAAATGCGATTTTTAAAGTGCAGGTTTCGGAAAGTGAAGAATCGATTACTCTTGGATTATAAGTTTTTCACGACCATTATTGAGGCAAAGAACAAAAAGCGTAAGCGCCTTGTTCAGCCCCGACAAGCGCTGGAGGGCCGACCAGTGAAGTCGTTCTTTGACTTCATTGGGCGGACCGAAATCGAAATGTATAGCCGACTGTCCAGAAACGCAGAAACTGGAGACTCCGACAAAGAAGCGCTTTTTGCTTCTGCCGGCGGAGTTGAAGTTTCGAAGTTTCTAGGAGGCGCCACAAGACAAGCGACTCGAGGGGCTAGGCGCTGGAGCTAGATTAAGAATACTACATGTATTTATCCACAACTAAATAATTTTTAAAATTTCCTAAAAAAAAAAGCCCTGCAGTTTCTGCAGGGTCCTTCTATATCCTGTCAACAGGATAGAAGGCAAAGGGAGAGGAGAAACCGGAGGAAGAACTTATGGGGAAACGTAAGTCTTCTCCGCGGTTGGCAACAACATCCTCAAATTGATGTTGTTAATCATCATTATTTCCACATTAGGAAGGGATATACACTTATTTGGTTAATTTTTTATATGTGTGGTAGGATAAGGGAGTAATTTACATAGAATGAAAATGCTTAAATGATTGAGGAGTACATATTATGAGAGTTGTATCAGGTGATTTGAAGGGCCGCGTTTTGAAAGCGGTACCGGGAACGTCCACAAGACCTACCACTGATAAAGTGAAGGAATCGCTGTTCAATATGATTGGGCCTTATTTTACAGAAGGATTGGGCTTGGATTTATTTGCTGGAAGCGGAGGCCTTGGTATCGAAGCTCTAAGCAGGGGCCTGGATAAAGTTATTTTTGTCGACCGTGAAGGCAAGGCGATACATGTCATTAATGAAAACCTTAAATCGTGCGGATTGGAAGAAAAGGCAGAAGTATATCGAAATGATGCTGTCAGGGCGTTGAAAGCAATTCAAAAAAGAGACTTAACGTTCGATTATATATTTCTGGACCCGCCATATAAAAAACAACAGCTGGTCAAGCTGTTGGAAACGATTGATAAAGAGAAACTTGTTCATCATGATGGCCTGATTGTCTGTGAACATGCTTCTGATATCACTCTGCCAAAAAAGGTAGGAAGTCTTGTGCAGACAAGAAACGAAAAATATGGAATCATAGGAATCACTCTTTATAAAGTAGATGCAGTAGATGAGGGGGAAGTATAAGTGGCAAGAGTGGCTGTGTGTCCGGGCAGTTTCGACCCGATTACATTGGGGCATTTGGATATCATCACGAGGGCAGCAAAGGTATTCGATGAGCTTTATGTAGTGGTTTTGAATAATTCTTCAAAGCAACCATTGTTTTCTGTAGAAGAAAGAATTGAACTTATTGAACAAGTGACAAAGAGCATCCCGAATGTAAAGGTGGATTCATTCCAGGGACTGCTGGTTGATTATGCAGAGAGCGTTAACGCCGATGCCATTATCAGGGGCTTGCGGGCTGTTTCGGATTTTGAGTATGAAATGCAAATCACATCAATGAACAGAGTGTTGAGTGATAAAATCGAGACTTTCTTCATTATGACAAACAACCAGTATTCATTCTTGAGTTCAAGTATTGTCAAAGAGGTTGCAAAGTATGATGGGAATATCTCTGAATTAGTTCCGCGAGAGGTTGAAAAGGCTTTACTTGAAAAATTCAATAACGAAAAAGAAAAATAACGGGCAGAAATTTGCCCGTTATTTTTCTTTCGATATGCGATTTCCAAGTAGCCATATATAAATGAGCAAACTGCCGATTGTAATAAGTGGCCCGGCTGTGGTGAGCATGTTATGCGCATCTGCGAGGCGGTTGCCTTCCGAAGTAAGATATTCCATTACAGGCAGCGCATTGGATGGCTGGCCATCCTCAAAAAAGCGTACATAAACCGGCTTCCATAAAATGAAAGCATAGAAGGCTGAAAAGATGCCGTGAATGATCCTTGCAAAAAAGAAAGGCTGAAAGCGGATGTCTGTCTGGGCAAGAATGCTGGCAACCTGAGCCTGGACACTAAAACCGCTGAAAGCGAGTATAAAGCTGGTTATTACTGCCTGATGCATCAGGGTAGCTTCCTGGATCTGGCTGGTCATCTGGCTGCCGAGAGTAATTTCGAAAAGGCCTGAAATGAATGGTAAGCTAAGCATATCTGTCATGCCGAGCATCACTAGGATAATTTCTAGGAATTCAGCCAGGAATCCGGTGATGTGAAGATGGAATAATAGTTTGTTAATAACTGAGAATAAGATAATGAACCCGCCAATCATCAACAAGGTCTGGATGGAAGACATAACAGCGTCGCCCAGCAGCTTTCCTATCGGACGATTGTCTTTTATCCTTGTCCTGTGTAAAGCGGCAAACGCATCCCTTATCGTCAATTTTCGTTCCTTTTCCTTTGTGGCTTTTTCTTCACTTCTGCCATAGAACCTCATAATCAATCCAACGCTGATGTTTCCAAGGTAATGGGCAAGAGCAAGAATAACACCGAGCTGAACATTATAAAAGAAGCCAACTGACACAGCACCAAAAATGAATAGCGGGTTAGAGGAGTTAGTAAACGATACAAGCCGTTCGGCTTCGATTTTTGACAGCTGCCCTTCCTGGCGCATTCGGGCCGTCAGCTTTGCTCCTGCAGGAAAGCCAGAAGCCATGCCCATGGCCCAGACAAAACCTCCAACACCCGGTACCCTGAACAATGGCCTCATCAAAGGTTCTAACAATACACCAATAAAACGAACCACACCGAATCCAATCAGCATTTCTGAAACGATGAAAAAAGGAAGGAGTGAGGGAAAGACAATTTCCCACCACATATTCAAGCCTCTAATCGAAGCATCAAAGGATTGCTGTGGAAAAGAAATGAGTGAAGCAGCCAGAAAAGTGACGGAGGCTGCAAGGAAAATTGTTTTTATTCTAGATTTAATCACCTAAATATCCTCCTTCCTGCGGTCTTGCTGTGAAACTTTTTTAAATCAATGGTAAAATAGAAGGAAACTCACCAGAGGGGTTATTTTCCATTTATCTTCCGATTCTATGTACCTTCCTTACAGCCATATATGTGGAAGGACTTGTTATGATTTCACTTTAATTCAACTGATTATTTGGTTTAGAAAAATACATAAATAATGATTAGTTGTCAGCCTTGTCCTCATATAAATCAATATACTCGCTGAACTTTAAATTAGACCAAGTTTAGTCTGTACCCGAAAAAATCATGGTTTTAAGGGAGGAAAAAGCTTTGGCAAGTCCAAAGATAGGTTTAGCTCTAGGGTCAGGTGGAGCACGGGGATTTGCCCATCTGGGTGTCATAAAAGTTTTAAGAGATGAAGGCATCCCAATCGATTTGATTGCCGGAAGCAGCATGGGTGCACTGGTAGCATCATTTTACGGTGCGGGCCTTGACGTCGACCGTCTCTATAAACTATCGCGTGTGTTCAAAAGGAAATATTATCTTGATTTTACGGTACCAAAGATGGGATTTATCGCCGGGAAAAGGGTTAAAGAGCTCATCAGAATTTTTACCCATGGAAAAATGATCGAGGAACTGGATATCCCGATTGGCATTGTTGCCACAGACCTGATGTCAGGGGAGAAGGTCGTCTTTAAAAAAGGACCTGTTGCGGAAGCTGTAAGAGCTAGCATTGCGATTCCGGGTATTTTTGTCCCGGAAAAGCTGGATGGAAGGTTGTTCGTCGATGGCGGAGTTGTTGACCGGATTCCTGTATCTGTTGCTAAGGAGATGGGAGCAGATATCGTTATCGCAGTTGATGTATCCAGCGTGAAGAAGAACGAGGATGTTACCTCAATTTTCGATGTGATCATGCAGAGTATCGATATCATGCAAATGGAGCTGGTTTCAAATCGAGAGGTCGCTTCCGATGTAATGCTCAGGCCTCCGGTCGAAATGTTTAATTCCAAAGCATTCACTAATATAGAAGAGATCATTACGATTGGCGAAGAAGAAGCAAAAAAGCACATCAATAAGATAAAAAAGTGCATTGAACAATGGAAGGAGCCTCAATCAGAATGAGCAGAAAAAAGTCTATAGCTCTGTCTATATTGGCAGCTATATTATTAATGGCCAGCGCTCTTTATTACTTGCCTTACTATGTTACCAAGCCGGGAATGGCTAAGGAGCTGGAACCGATTGTCGAAGTTGAAGACGGGTACGATGAGAAAGGAAGCTTCATGCTTACGACAGTCAGGATGGGCAGAGCGAATATATATGCCTATATCATTGCCAAACTGAGCAAATATCAGGAAATCTATCCTGTAGAAGATATCAGGGCGGATAATGAGTCTGATGAAGAATACAATATCCGCCAGCTGCACATGATGGATAATTCGAAGACATCGGCAATAGAGGTAGCCTATAAAAAAGCAGGTAAACCAGTTAACTACACCTATAAGGGAGTTTATGTGTTAAGGATAATGGAAGGGATGCCGGCTGAAGGCAAACTTATGCCTGGCGATCTAGTTTTCCGGGTGGATGATAATGACTTTGAATCATCTGAAGAGTTCATTGAATATGTCAGTTCAAAAAAACCAGGTGATACAGTCGAGCTTTCCTATAAACGGAATGGGAAGTCAAATTCAGTTAAAATACCTCTAATGGCACTTGATGATGGAAGCGACCGACCGGTAGTAGGAATTCAGCTTGTGGATGACAAAGAAATTGACGTTGAGCCAGATGTAACAGTACAATCTGATGAAATCGGTGGTCCATCTGCTGGCCTAATGTTTTCGCTGGAAATTTACAATCAATTGATCGTGGAAGATTTGACCAAAGGTTATGAAATAGCTGGTACAGGAACAATGAGTTCCGATGGAACAGTGGGAAGAATCGGCGGGATCCAGCAGAAAGTAGTAGCTGCAGATAAGGCAGGTGCAGAAATCTTCCTTGCTCCGTTTGAAAAAGGTGTCAAGGGCTCGAACTATGAAGAGGCGCTGATCGCCGCTAAAGATATTGAGACGGAAATGAAAATAGTCCCTGTAGATACTTTTGAGGAAGCTGTATCCTATCTGGAGAATTTAAAAGAAAAATCAAGCTGAGACCAGCTTGATTTTTTTTATGCGGATTTGGTAAATCTTTAAGACGCTCCAGCGATTTTTCATGATTTCAACATGATTGGAGGCCGGGCGAATTCTTCCGCAAGCAGCTGCTCTTGCCCCTTTCCAGTTTGCCCGAGAGCATAAATCCTTGATGCTTTGATATCCAGTTCGATATCAGGGTCAGAAAAAGCGGAGAGCTTTGAAACGAGGGGCAGACTGAAATCCTTTTTCTTATAGTTCAGGTAAGATCGGCCCTTTTCAGTTGCACCCAATAGCCTCAAGTAATTCACCGTTTTTTGGCTCGTTTTCATCGTGTTTTTACTTGTATTGGTTAAAATATGAAGGCAGACTCTCTGCAGCCTTGTCCATGTATAACGCTTGGTTTTGATATATTCCATGAATTGCTGGAATGATTCTGAGGAAGCAGCAGCGGCAAGTAATCTGTTTTCCAGTCCTTCTTCTACTTCATAGAGGCCCCTTAATTCTGATGCATTGCTTTGGAGCAGTTTGTATTTCAATAATGGCCAGTAATTTTCCCATGAATGAAAACCGCCATATTGATCTCTGTAGTTTATAAGCTGTTGGTAGGTCGTTTCTGGTACGTACTGCTTAATATTTTCTATTTCTCCTACCGCTCCGAATAGGGCTTTGCGTATGCTCGTAGCGCTGGCAATCGTGGCGGAAGCAAAATGCTCATCATGGTAACCGGCACTTTTCCTGGTGATCGTTTCAGCTCTCATTGAGCTTTTTTGCCTGATGATCGCCTGTATGTAATGAAGTCCGAGGATGTTATTCGGCCTTGAAATATCGATAAAGCTTTCGTCTGGTGCAAGAGATTGAAAGCCTAGGGAGATTGATTTAGGGTAACTATATCCTTCTCCAGTGTAAAATCTTATTCTCTCCTGGAATTTTTCATTGTTTTCTTCAAGAAAGATGATTGTTTTATTAAAAGCATTCAAATCACCTGATTCACTGCCAAAACAAAGAGTGTCGCAACCAGCAGCAGAAAGAATCGATACTGCCCCTTCTGCAAAAGTTTCCGCATGCTGTGTCGCAAAACGGTAGGGAAGCTCAAACACGATATCTACTCCTGCTTCGAGAGCCATCTTTGTTCTTGCCCATTTTGAGACAAGTGCAGGCTCTCCGCGCTGAAGGAAGTTCCCGCTCATAGCCGCAATCGAAATATCTGCCCCAGATTGTTTTTTTGCCTGTTGCAGGTGGAATAAATGGCCATTATGGAAAGGATTATATTCAACAACGACACCAACAGCTTTCATTCTTGTACTCCTTCATGTTAAGATGGGTATTGCATTGTCTTGAAGTTTAATTTACAGTATTTATGTAAATTATAGTGTAAAGAAAAAATATTGACAAATGATTACGCGAAGGGCTATAATTACCTTTGTTGCCTTGGGGTGATTCTATGAAATGGACAATAAGTCAGATACAAAAACATCGAAACAAGGACTTTCTAATCGACGAGTTTGTCCGAATGGACTCGATAAAGGAAACAGATCCAACAATCCGTGAGGTTTCTCCCATCCATCTAACTGGAAGGGCAGATATCAGTGCCACACGAGTGACATTCCATATCCGGATTGATGGACATCTAATTCTCCCTTGTTCACGGACGCTGGTTGATGTAAAATATCCAATTGATGTGGAAACAACTGAAACTTTCATGTTAAACAGCCACGACTATGAGGCTGATGAGGAAGTTCATCAAGTAACAGGCGATGTCATTGATCTTGAACCCATCATCAAAGAGATCTTGCTAGTGGAAATTCCAATGCAAGTATTCAGTGATGATAGCGCTGGTCAAGAAGGCGCACCCCAGTCAGGTAAGGATTGGGAAGTAATCGAGGAACAGGAGAAATCCGAAAAACTTGATCCCCGACTTGCCGGACTTGCAAAATTCTTTGAGGACTCTAAGGATTCCTCTGACTAATTGATTAAAAAAGAGCGTGGAGGTCCAGAAAAGGACTGGCCTTCATAAACTTTCTTATTCCTTTTAAGGAGGTGGGAAGAATGGCTGTACCATTTAGAAGAACGTCTAAAACTGCGAAAAGAAAACGCCGTACTCATTTTAAATTACAAGTTCCGGGTATGGTAGCATGCCCTAACTGCGGTGAAATGAAACTTGCTCACCGTGTGTGCAAAGCTTGCGGAACATACAAAGGAAAAGAAGTTGTAAACAACTAATTTTCTCAAAAAAAAGCACAGGATGCATCCGCATCCCTGTGCTTTTTTTCTTTTGTCTGAAATTCATGTTTTTCCCTGCAAACTCTTTTACACGCTAATTTTAGTCACTTCAGAAGCTCCAGAGCTTTTTAAATGTACAGAAGATTGATAAAATTTAGTGGACGAGAATTATAGGAGGCAAACAATGGATCCATACATAATTTCAAAAGAAAAAAATGGAGTGCTGCTTTTTACGATCAACAGGCCCGATAGAAGAAATGCCATAAACTATGAAGTAATGTCCGGACTTGAAAAAGCAATCGATATGGCTGCAGGAAATGATATTAAAGTCTTTGCTATTACAGGGGCAGGTGATCAGGCATTTTGTTCTGGTGGGGATTTGTCCGCCTTCCACAGTTTAAAAACAGAGACACAGGCGTATGGGATGCTCTCAAGGATGGCGGGTATTTTATATAAGCTTCTAGTCCTCCCGAAACCGACGATTGCCATTCTGAATGGTTCTGCTGTAGGTGGAGGTTGTGAAATTGCTTCTGCCTGCGACTTCCGGATAGGAAGAGAAGGAATGAAAGCGGGATTTGTCCAGGGGAACCTTGCCATTACCACCGGCTGGGGAGGAGGATCGATCCTATTAGAGAAACTTCCACAGAATATTGCGATGAAAATGCTCCTTGATGCAAAAATTCACACTGCTGAAGAACTCAGGGATTTTGGGTTCATCCACCAAATTTATAAAGATGATCCGATAGATGCCTGTCTCTCATTTATGAGTGGGAGCTTGGATAAAGAGACAACTGTATTAGAAGCATATAAAACAATGTTGAATAAAAAATGGAAGCTTTTATCAATGAGAGAAAGGATGGAAGAAGAGGCTGCAAGATGTGCTGTCCTTTGGGAGGACGATGCTCACCACAAAAAAGTGGACGAATTCATGAACAAAAAAAATAAAAATAATTAGCAGGGTATTAGGTGTTATCAGTCTATCTTTCCTATTAGATGCATATGAATGAATAAAAAACAATAGGAGGGATTTATTGATGCCATTAACCCGTCAGGATGCCTGGTCACAGGATGAAGATTTATTGCTTGCTGAAGTTGTACTACGAAATATCAGAGAAGGCGGTACGCAACTGAAAGCTTTTGAAGAAGTAGGAAAGCAGCTTTCGAGGACAGGAGCAGCTTGTGGTTTTCGCTGGAATTCCTATGTAAGAAAACAATATAAATCTGGTATTGAGCTGGCGAAAAAGCAGCGGAAGGAAGCAAAAAAACAGGCAAAGACACAAGAGAAGGAAGAAGTGGCTGCGGCACCAGTGAGCGAAGCGCCAAGTAAGCCTTCAGAACAAGAGGAGAAGCGTTCAAACCTTAGCATAGAAGCAGTAAAGCAATATCTTGACGATCTCTATGAAAAAGCGGGCGTTGCAGACAGTCAGGATGTTAATAAAGAAAAAATCCGCGGGCTGGAAAAGCAAATCTATTACTTGTCTGCCGAAAATGAAAAATTAGAAACACAGTTGCGTTCCATGGAGGAAGACTATCGTGCCCTTATTGATATCATGGAGCGTGCGAAAAAAAGAGTAGGCCCTAAAGGCGAGGACCAGCATCAAAAAATGAACTTCCAGGTTGAAGGAAAAGGAAGTCTGGAGAAGGTCGAAAAATAGGTAATAAGAAGCGCCTGCCGGACATGGCAGGCGCTATTGTTTTACATGATAGGAAAGTGTGAAATTTCAGTTCGATTATTGTCTAGCTCCAGCGCCTAGCCCCTCGAGACGTTTCGGTCTGCTCAGGTGAAGTCAAAGAACGACTTCACTGGTCGGCCCTCCGTGGCACACGAGGTGCTAGACCCGCCAGCCACAGGATAAGGAAAGCTTCGAAGCGATTCATCGCACGACCGAAAGTGGTAGCTTTTGGGAGGACGTGGCGTTATAGGCGGGCAACGCTTGTCGGGGCTAGCCAAGGCGCTTGCGCTTTTATTATTGAACCTGTTCAGTTACACCTGCTGGATACCAGACAAGCGGATTCTCGCCACGGTCTCTCTCTACATCATAATGAACTGGCGTGAAGCCCATTTTATCCCAGAAGTCCTGGGATTTCACTCTAGGATTTGTTTTGATTGGCAGGCCATAACTTTTCGCGAATTCAACAAGTGCTTTTCCATAGCCCTTGCCCTGGTAATTTGGAAGTACTTCTAACTTCCAAAGCTCAAGATAATCCTGGGGAGGTTCGAAATAGCGGTCAAATTGCTTCTTGACCTGGTAAAGGCTCATACGGGCAACAAGCTTGTCGCCGAAATAG
Organism: Mesobacillus selenatarsenatis SF-1; assembly: GCF_000813125.1. Lineage (GTDB taxonomy): Bacteria > Bacillota > Bacilli > Bacillales > Cytobacillaceae > Mesobacillus > Mesobacillus selenatarsenatis. The sequence goes on along the minus strand of NZ_BASE01000040.1, from coordinate 11,470 downwards.
AGTCCGTAGAACGGTGAATCGCTATCATTTTCAACAATGTTCGCTTCCAAGTCCTCAAGCATCGAAAGTTCCTGGTGGCCATACTCTTTGAATTTCTTGAATTCTTCTAATGTCTTATAATTGATTTTCAGTTTCTCCACTTTATTCACCATAAAACAATCCCCCGATCAAGCCGCCAATAATCCATTGTACATTTACCCGAAATATGGAATATTTAAAGGCAGCTGAATATATTTGTTTTTTATAGCCTATTTTTATTATATTATAAAAACATGAAAAATTCTGCATTTGAATTTTAGAAAGCGGTTCCAATTTTTGCAGGAAAGATACAGAATATTGTAGAATTTTATATAGTGAGCGTATTTTTTTACGGGAAAGGGGAAATAACGTGCGAAAAATATTAATTGCGAACAGAGGGGAAATTGCGCTTCGTATTATCCGAACTTGCCGCAAACTTGGGGTTAAAACAGTAGCTGTCTATTCTGATGCGGATAAAGAGCTGCCTTTTGTAAAAGAAGCTGACAGTGCTTACCGAATTGGCGAGCCACCTGTTCAAAAATCATATCTTAATGCAGATGAAATTTTAAGAATCGCAAAGGAAGAAAAGGTGGATGGCATCCATCCTGGTTATGGCTTTTTATCAGAAAACGCAGAGTTTGCCCGTAAAGTGAAGGCAGCAGGTTTGACTTTCATTGGTCCTGCTCCGGATACGATTGAAAAAATGGGTGATAAGATCGTCGCAAGAACAACGATGGAAGAAGCAGGTGTTCCTGTCGTCCCGGGCAGTGACCAGGGATTAAAGACGCTGGAGGATGCTGTCAAGCTTGCAGATGAAATAGGCTACCCTGTCATGCTAAAGGCGAGCGGGGGCGGCGGAGGCATTGGCATGGTGCTTTGTGAAAATGAGCAAGCGCTCGCTAAGAATTTTGATTCTACGAAGGGCAGGGCAAAGGCTTACTTTGGTTCTGATGAAGTATTCATTGAAAAATACATCAAAAATGCCCGGCATGTCGAAGTACAGATTTTTGGCGATACTCATGGCAACCATGTACATATGTTCGAACGTGATTGCTCCATCCAGCGTCGCCACCAAAAAGTGATTGAAGAGGCCCCTTCGCCATTCCTGAAGGAAGAAGCACGGCAGAATATGTATGATACGGCTGTAAAAGCCGCTAAAGCAGTGGACTATGTGAACGCAGGAACTGTGGAATTCATTGTTGATGAGAACGAAAACTTCTATTTCCTTGAAATGAACACAAGACTGCAGGTTGAACATCCAGTCACAGAAACCATTACAGGCCTGGATCTTGTTAAGTGGCAGATTCTCGTCGCCCGTGGGGAAAAACTGCCGTTGCTCCAGGATGAAATTGAAAAGAAGGGTTGGGCCATTGAATTCCGTTTGTATGCGGAAGACCCAGTAAGGTTCCTGCCTTCACCTGGTAAGATCAGTGAATTTTCATGGATGGATGCAGAAGGCGTTCGGGTGGATTTCGGTTATGAATCCGGTTCGACTGTAACCCCTTTTTATGACCCAATGGTGGCCAAGTGCATTGTAGGGGGCAATACCCGGGAAGAAGCAATTCAGCTTGCACAGGAATTTTTCGCGAACCTGAAAGTCGAAGGCATTAAATCCAATGCCCCGTTGTTTGCGGAAATTTTAAGTGAAGAGGGCTTCAAATCGGGCAGCTACACGACAGCCTATTTAACAGAAAGAAAAATGGCATCTAAATAGAGGAGGAAGAGAACATGAAAGAAATTACAGCAAATATGGCAGGTACAGTACTTAATGTGATGGTAGCAGCGGGAGACACGGTATCAGAGGGGCAGGAAGTCCTAATGCTTGAATCAATGAAGATGGAAATCCCTGTTGAAAGCCAGGGTGCTGGAAATGTTGCTGAAGTGAAGGTTAATATTGGAGACTTTGTAAACGAAGGCGATGTCCTGCTTGTTTTAGAATAATAGATTTTAAGGAGGAGTAGAATGACTACCGCAAAGACTTTAACTGATACATTACAGGAAAAAGTTCAACAAATCGAAGCTGGCGGACAACAGAAATATCATGACAAGCTGGTTGAACAAAATAAATTGTTTGTACGTGAGCGCTTAAATCTATTATTTGACGATGGAGTCTATGAGGAAGATGGCAAATTTGCCAACTTCCAGGCTGGCGACCTTCCGGCAGACGGTGTCGTAACAGCGATTGGTAAAATCGGCGGCCAGACAGTATGTGTCATGGCGAATGATTCAACAGTAAAAGCGGGTTCCTGGGGAGCCAGGACGGTTGAGAAAATCATCAGGATCCAGGAAACAGCCGAAAAGCTGAAAGTGCCATTATTGTACCTCGTGGATTCTGCTGGAGCCAGGATTACAGACCAGCTTGATATGTTCCCTAACAGAAGGGGAGCAGGCAAGATCTTTTACAATCAGGTGAAATTGTCTGGAGTAATCCCGCAAATCTGCCTTCTTTTCGGACCTTCTGCAGCTGGAGGAGCATATATCCCTGCTTTCTGCGATATCGTGATCATGGTTGACCAGAATGCATCGATGTATCTGGGGTCACCAAGGATGGCGGAAAAGGTAATCGGTGAGAAAGTATCTCTTGAGGAAATGGGCGGAGCGCGTATGCATTGTTCTGTCAGTGGTGTAGGCGACATGCTCGTTTACAGCGAGGAAGAAGCCATTGAATCAGCGAAGCGCTATTTGAGCTATTTCCCTGCAAATTTCCAAGCGAAGACAGAAGTGGTCGAAGGAGTAGCACCTAAGGCTGGAAGAAGTCTTGAAGAGATTGTTCCATTGAACCAAAACGCGCCTTTTGATATGTATGAAGGTATTGATGCGCTAATAGACGAGGGAAGTTTCTTTGAAATCAAAAAATTGTTCGCTCCTGAAATCATTACTGGGCTTGCGCGCATAGATGGAAGGGCAGTTGGAATCATTGCCAATCAGCCTAAAGTGAAAGGCGGAGTATTGTTCGTGGACTCTGCGGATAAGGCTGCTAAATTCATTACGCTCTGTGATGCCTTCCATATTCCATTGCTGTTCCTTGCTGACGTACCGGGATTCATGATTGGTACGAAGGTGGAGAGAGCTGGTATCATCCGTCATGGTGCGAAGCTGATAGCTGCGATGAGCTCAGCTACTGTGCCGAAAATCTCTGTAATAGTCCGTAAGGCATACGGAGCTGGTTTATACGCTATGGCAGGACCGGCATTCGAACCAGATTGCTGCATCGCCCTGCCAACTGCCCAGATCGCAGTAATGGGTCCGGAAGCTGCTGTCAATGCGGTATACTCCAACAAAATCAATCAAATTGAAGACCCTAAAGAGAAAATTGCTTTTGTCCAGGAGAAGCACCAGGAATATAAAGAAAGCATCGACATCTACAAGCTCGCTTCCGAACTGATCGTTGATGACATCGTTGCAGCCAACGACCTGAGGAATGCACTGATAGACCGTTTCAAGCTATACGAAACAAAAGATATGGAATTCAGTGTAAGGAAACATCCCGTATATCCGGTATAAGAACAAATCGGAGATCCTTTTGGGTCTCCGTTTTTTACTTTTGCGAAAAAAAAGATAATGTTCTATCAAAATAAATTTAAACAACCATAATCCCTTCTTCCTAATAAAGCATTGTTTCTGCTAAAATATGACTAAAGTCATTGTAATGCCGGTGTCAAATATAATAGACTTTTCAATATAAAAGCACGAATGTCCTTAAATATTTTTTTAAAGGGCAGAATGAGGGGTTTTTATGAAAATAGGAATAATCGGCGGCGGGTCAATAGGTTTATTATTCTCTTATTACCTGAGCATGGATAATAATGTTTCTATATACACAAGGACACGGGAACAAGCAGACGCAATTAACGAACATGGTCTTCATCTTGTAAAACATAGAATAGAGCATACTCCAGCAAAGGTAACTGCTGTCCCAATCCAGGAATGGAAGGGGAACGATGATTTAACAGTTGTTGCGGTGAAGCAATACCAGCTGGACGGGTTAATATCTGGTATAAAAGATAAAGCCAAAGGGAGCATCCTTTTTCTTCAAAATGGCTATGGCCATATCAAACTGCTTTCCGAATTGGAAACAGCCAAAGTTTATGTCGGCTCCGTTGAACATGGAGCTGTAAGAAAGAACGGCTTTACAGTTCAGCATAATGGGTTGGGCGTAACAAGAACAGCGGTATATAAAGGAGAAGATGACCTTCTTAGAGAATTATCTACTATAGCTCCTTCGGGTTTTCCGTTCATCCTTGAACCGGATTTCAAGGAGATGCTAATCAAAAAGTTGGTGGTCAATTCGGTTATCAATCCATTGACAGCAATTCTTAAAGTTAAAAACGGTGAACTGATCTACAATCCATTTTACTTTGAAATTTTTAAGCAAATGTTTTATGAGTGTGCTCAAGTACTTGATTTGCCTAATCGGGAAAAGTACTTCGAAAATCTTATGACAGTTTGCGAAAAAACGGCAAATAACCATTCATCCATGTATAAAGATATTGAAAATGGCCGACAAACTGAAATTGACGCCATACTCGGGTATTTGCTCGAATTATCTAGAAGCAAAAATATAAAAGCTCCATTAATACATAATTATTATCATTGCATCAAGGGGAAGGAGCACGAAAGGGAGGGAACATGATGCCGGGATTCTTCTCCGCACTTGTTGCCGCATTGATTACAGTTCCAATGATTGGCTACCTCGCTGTGTTCATCATCAGTAAGCAAATCACAGGCAACCATCGGCGTTCGGTCAATCTGGCAATTGATTTCAGCACCTTTTTGCTGGTACTGTCTGTCCATTTCTTGATCATCACCATCTGGGAAAAGTCTTTACTGTGGCTGATTTTGATCATTTTGTTTGGACTTGCGGCTATATTTGTCTGGATTCACTGGAAATTTAAAGAGGAAATAATGTTGCCGAAGGTATTTAAGGGTTTTTGGCGCTTCAATTTTCTGCTTTTCTTTTCTGCCTACATCGTCCTTGTGTTGTATGGTTTGGTTAAGCGCCTGACTTTTTTGTTTGCTTAATCTAGTGTTGGACCGTCCTTTAGAAGGTCCAGCATTTTTTATTTAAGTTTATCCCTGCTATCCTTTATAGACGACAGTCCGGAAAATACATACATTTATAATAAAAGAATCTTGATTTTAGAAATTTCGTAAAGCAAAGTTTTTTTCTTTTCATTTCAAACAATGCTATACTCATAACAGTGAAAATTGCTTACGAGAAAGGAAGTACAAGTTAATGGAGATGTTGAATCTCTCTCTTCCGGCAGCGAACCGGTTTGCGACAGATTACCTGGCTGGAAGCCCTGAATTGCAGAGCTTCTTTCATTATAATTTTACAGACGAAAATTCTTATATTCATCGCCTTGATGAATTGAAAAATAGAAGCTTTATGAGGAATGAGCTTGCAGACCATATCCAGTTCTTCATGTCTCGTTATGCCAAGTCGGACAAAATCACTGATAATATTGATAAGCTCAGAAAAGAAAATAGCGTTGCAGTCATCGGAGGACAGCAGGCAGGGATTCTGACTGGACCGCTATATACAATTCATAAAGTGATTTCGATTATCAAGCTTGCTGAACAAAAAGAGGCGGAGCTGGGCGTCCCGGTCGTACCCGTATTTTGGATTGCCGGAGAAGACCATGATTACCAGGAAGTTAACCATGTGTACGTCATGAAGGACAATAAGCAGGAAAAGTGGGTTTATCCTGAAAGGAATCTAGAGAAAAAAATGATTTCAGAGGTGTGTATCAACAGGGATTTATGCTATTCCTGGGTTGAAGAAATCATGGAAACATACGGAGAAACAAAGCACACGAAAGAAGTATTGGCATTTGCTTTAGAATCTTTGGAGAAAGCGGAATCCTTCGTTGATTTTTTTGCGATGATTATCATGGAGCTTTTCAAGGACTCAGGCTTGCTGATTGTGGATTCCGGAAATAAAGAACTGCGCAGGCTGGAAAAAGAATATTTCATCAATCAAATTAAAAACCACCGTGAAGTTACAACTGCTGTTCATGGCCAACAAGAACAGACAATCTCCGCAGGCTTTGCGAATATGATTGATATTAACGTGAATGCTGCGAACCTTTTCTTTTACGATGAAAAATTAAATGAGCGGATTTTGCTTCAATTTGACCCACAAAGTGGCGGATTTTCAGGTAAGAGTGGAGAAGTCAGCTTCACATATGATGAGTTGGTGGAGATTGCGAACGAATATCCTGAGAAGCTTAGCAATAATGTCGTCACACGTCCGCTAATGCAGGAGTGGCTGTTCCCAACGCTTGCTTTCATTGGAGGTCCGGGAGAAATTGCTTATTGGGCCGAGCTGAAACTCGCTTTTGAACATTTCGGTCTCAAGATGCCTCCACTCGTTCCGAGACTCAATATCACACTGCTTGAAAGGTCGATTGAGTCTGACCTTGAAGAGCTGAACCTGGATTTGAAAGAAGTTTTAATTTCAGGTACAAGCGGGCATGAACTTAAATTTATCGACTCATTAAAGGATCGTGAAGTGGAAGAACTTTTCGAGAATGTAAAAACAATGCTGGCAGATCAATATAAAGTCATCCGAGAAAAATCTAACGGAATCGACCCGGTACTGATGCCCATGCTGCAGAAGAATGAATCCATCCTGATAAAGCAGGTTGGTTTTATGGAAGATAAAATCGTAGAGGCAATCTGCCGTAAGCATGACCATATCCTGAGAAAATTCACCAGAGTAGAAAACGCATTAAGACCAGGCGGGTCACCGCAGGAACGAGTCTGGAACCCATTCTACTATTTAAATAAGTATGGACTGGATTTAATACCAGGATTACTGAAGCTTCATTATGAATTCGATGGAACCCACAAAATTATTAAAATGTAACATCCAGCTTCATCCTACGAGGATGGAGCTTTTTTCTTTGGGAAATTATTGTCACACCTCTGTATTGCCCGAAAAGAAGGCGGAAGATGATTTACGGTAAAAGCAACGGCTCTGCTTTGCCCGAAGTGCAGGGAAAAGATGAATAACGGTAAAAGCAGCGCCTCTGCTTTGCCCGAAATGAAGGGAGAAGATGTTTTAGGGTAAAAGCAGCAGATTTCCATTACCCGAAAGGAAGAGAAAGGTCGAGATAAGGTAAAAGTAACTTTTTTGAAATGAAAGAAATTGATGGAAATGATTATTTCTGGGAGGATTTCATGGGCGGGGGGAGAATATTTAAAATAAGGTGGTGAAAAGTGGGGGAATGTGGTACATTGTATTTAGAAAGTGGGGGTAGTGGCATGTTCATGGGTGAATACCATCATAATGTTGATAGCAAAGGCCGATTGATCATCCCTGCCAAGGTCCGTGAAAACCTGGGAGAAATGTTCATTCTTACCCGTGGACTTGACCAGTGTTTATTTGGTTATCCCGTTTCTGAATGGTCAGTGATCGAAGAAAAGCTAAAAGGACTTCCGCTGACTAAAAAAGATGCACGAGCATTTACCCGTTTTTTCTTTTCGGGTGCTACCGAGAGTGAAATTGACAAACAGGGGAGAGTCAATATTCCTTCCCCGTTGATGCAGTACGCCAAGCTTGAGAAAGAATGTGTGATTTTAGGTGTTTCCAATCGAATTGAAATTTGGAGCAAAGCCATCTGGGAAGATTATTTCGCAGAATCTGAGGAATCTTTTGCTGAAATTGCGGAAAATATGATTGGATTTGATATTTAAGGGTAACATTATTTTGATATAATATTACCTGCTCCTCGATTGGAAAGGTGGATCATAATGTTCAAACATACAACAGTTTTACTGGAAGAAACAGTAGACGGGCTCGATATCAAGCCTGACGGTACATATGTGGATTGCACTCTCGGTGGCGCAGGCCACAGTGAATTGATTTTGTCCAAGCTTTCGGAAAAAGGAAAGCTATACGCGTTTGACCAGGATGATATCGCAATTGCGAATGCAAAAGAGAAGCTTGCTGCTTATGGCGACAGGCTGACAATCATTAAAAGCAACTTTCTTCATCTGAAGGAAGAGCTTGAAAAACATGGTGTAACTGAGGTTGACGGTGTGCTATATGACCTTGGAGTTTCATCTCCACAGCTGGACACGCCTGAACGAGGCTTCAGCTACCATCATGATGCTCCGCTTGATATGCGGATGGACCAGGAGGCACCATTGTCCGCTTACGATGTAATTAATGAATGGCCATACGAGAAATTGGTCAAAATCTTTTTCCGGTATGGGGAAGAGAAATTTTCAAAGCAGATTGCCAGAAAGATCGAGGCGGCAAGGGAAGGTAAACCGATTGAAACCACAGGTGAACTTGTCGAGTTGATCAAGGATGCGATTCCTGCACCTGCAAGGAGAAAAGGCGGTCATCCTGCAAAGAGGGTTTTCCAGGCGGTGAGAATTGCTGTTAATGATGAACTAGGTGTGTTTGAAAAATCACTTGAGCAGGCTATTGACTTGCTTGCTGTAGGCGGAAGAATCAGTGTCATCACCTTCCACTCACTTGAGGACAGGATTTGTAAGGTTACCTTGAAAAAAGCGAGCGAAACACCACCGCTGCCGCCAGGGTTGCCAATCATTCCGGAAGAATACCAGCCGAAGTTGAAGCTGGTCACACGAAAGCCAATTCTCCCTTCAGAGGAAGAGCTTGAGTTCAATAACAGGGCAAGATCTGCAAAACTGCGTATCGCTGAAAAAGTTAAAAAATAAAAATATAAAATATAATTTCAGGAGGGAAAATGATGAGCAATCTGGCTAGAAAATTGCAGCAAGAACAACAGCAGCGCACTGTTCAGGCACCGGCAAAAGCGCCGGCAAAACGCAATTCGATACTGACGCCCGGCGAAAAAATCCTGTTGTTTGTTTTCGGGGCAATTGTTTGCTTCGGCGCAACATTCATGGTTTCGAAACAGGCAGCTATTTACGAAGTCAACAAAGAAATACAAATCATTGAAGGTAGCATTCAGGAGCAGCAAAAGGTTAACAGTGACCTTGAAATCCAGATTAGCGAATTAAGTACCTATGAAAGAATCAAGAAGGTAACAGAAAAGCTCGGTTTAACATTGAACGAAGACAATGTTAAAGGTGTGGAAAACTGATGATCAAGAAACAGCCAAATATGAATGCAGGAGCAGCGGTATTATTCGTAATATTCAGCCTGCTCTTTTTTATCTTGATTTTCAGGTTCATTACAATCCAGGTCACCGGGGAAGTGCATGGACAAGCCCTTGCTGCAAGGGCGCAGCAAAAGTACTCGAATGAAAAAATAATCGAGGCGACAAGAGGAACGATTTTTGACCGAAAAGGCGAAGTTGTTGCTGAGGATACAACTGCCTACACGCTTGTCGCTATCCTTAATGAATCGGTGACAACGAATAAAAAGAAACCAAAGCATGTGAACGATCCTGCTAAGACAGCAGCAGTCCTTGCGAAGTATATTGATATGAGTGAGTCGGATATCTATAAAAGACTGACGAAAAAAGGCGCATGGCAGGTTGAATTCGGAAAAGCCGGCCGCGACATTTCCCATCAGGCTAAACGTGAAATTGAAGAGGAGAATCTGCCAGGGGTTACTTTTTTACGAGATTCAAAGAGGTTCTATCCGAACGGTGTATTTTCATCCCACTTAGTCGGTTTTGTGGAAAAGGAAGAAACAGAGGACAATAAAACTGTTACTGCCGGACAGCTGGGGATAGAAAAAACACTTAATAATGAATTGACTGGTAAAAATGGCTCCCTTTCATTCGAAAGTGATTTATGGGGCTTCCTTTTACCCAATGGGGAGAGAAAAATCACTCCTGCACAAGATGGCAGCAATGTGTTTTTAACGATTGATAAAAAAATCCAAACGTTCGTAGAGGATGCGGTCGATCGTGTAGACAAAGAATACAAGCCAAAGAAAATCATTGCAGTCGTCGCTGATCCGAAGACAGGGGATATCCTTGCGATGGCACAGCGTCCGAGCTTCCACCCGACGACTAGAGACGGGCTGGATAATAGCTGGCATAACGAGGTGGTAGAGACACCGATCGAGCCAGGTTCGACGATGAAAATTTTCACGCTTGCAGCGGCAATTGAGGAGAACAAATGGAATCCGAATGAGTGGTATAAATCTGGTTCCTATAAAGTTACCGAAAACTCCAAGCCGATTCGCGATCATAACGGCAGCGGCTGGGGCCCAATTACCTATCTTGAAGGAATCCAGCGCTCCTCGAACGTAGCAGTGGCAAAGCTGGTAAATGAAAAAATCGGTACGGAAAAATTCAGGGAGTACTTAACTGATTTTGGCTTTGACCAGCCCACAGGCATTGACCTTCCAAACGAAGCAGCTGGAACTATTGTCTATAGATGGCCGATTGAGAAAATTACGACATCATACGGCCAGGGAACAACTGTGACACCAATCCAGATGATCCAGGCAGCAACAGCGGTAGCAAATGATGGGAAGATGATGAAACCGCGAGTGATCGATAAGATAGTCAATCCGAACACTGGTGAAGTGATCACACAGGAAGATCCAAAGTCCGTTGGTCAGCCTATATCAGCTGAAACAGCAAAGCAGGTGCGAGATGTTTTAGGTACAGTTGTAACTGGTGAGCATGGTACAGGGAAATCATACGCCATCGATGGGTACGAGGTAGCTGGTAAAACAGGTACTGCGAACTTAACAGCCAATGGCAGTTATTTAGATGGAGCGAGTGATTATCTGTTTTCATTCCTTGGGATGGCTCCAAAAGATGATCCTAAACTAATCGTTTATGTCGCCGTTCAACAGCCGGAAATCGACCATTATTTTAAAGGTTCTATTCCAACGTCTATGATCTTTAAATCTGTCATGAAGAGCAGTCTACAGTATTTGAATATCAAACCTGCTTCAATGGAGAAAGCCGATTCCATACCGGTTCCCGATGTAACGGGTATGAATTCAGCAGAAGCAAAGAAGTTGCTTGAATCCAAAGGGTTTGAAACAGTGATTATAGGAGACGGAAACCAGGTTGAGGAGCAGTTGCCAAAGGCAGAGATAATGGCTCTCGAGGGAGAAAAAGTCTTTATCAAGGCTTCGGGAGTCATGACATACCCAGACATGACAGACTGGTCACTCAGGGACGTCATGAAGCTAGCGCAAATTACAGGGATTAAGCTAAACAAAGCCGGCAGCGGTTATGTCACAAAACAAAGCCTTAAGCCAGGGTTGCCAATCAATGAAGGCGAAAATTTGATTGTCGAGCTGGAAACCCCGCTGCAGCAATTTGAGAAATCATTGAAAACTGAAGAAGAAAATGAAGAAACAGAGGAAGTGGGCGGATGAGTCCCTCCTCTGTTTTTTTTGTTTAAGAAGCACCTTTTTGTAAAAATCTTAGATTCTGACAAGTCTGTGCTTATAAGTTGCCTCAGGTTCGGATAAGAATCCAGCCGGAGATTCTCCTTTTGTCCGCAGTCGCACTAGGTTCGGGCAAAATCAGAA